>DATATB010000135.1:0-23805 GCA_036268995.1 Pirellulales bacterium
CCGGAATTCTCACGAATTCCGCTACCGGCGATCTCCCGCTACGATTCCGCTGTCGGCCGAATCACAAGCAGCGTGGCCAGCAACGCCACCAGGATTCGAAAGTGCGTCGCCTCCAGGCCGGTGGCAAAGGCAATCAGCAGCTCGTCGGCCAGGACGAACGCCGCGAACAAGCCGGCCGCCACCGCAAAAGCGCGATCCAGCGGCCGTGCGCAAAGGCCTCCGCCGCAGGCGGCCGCCAGGCTCCGGGCCAGCAGCCACGTCGCCGCCACTTCCCAGGCAATCACGCCGATAAAGAGGGCCAGGTTGGCCCAGCCCGGCAGCCAATAGATGGCGGTCGTCTTCTCCAGCAGTGCATAATTGCCCGAGGCAAACCGCCAGCCACCAGGCAGCCAGCCAAGCGATCGGGCCAGGTCGGCCAGGTTGCTGGCGGAGACCACCGCAAACCACAAGGTCCAGAACCCCAGCAGTACGCCGGGCAGCCAGCTTTTCGAGCAGTTCACGGCGACTCCTCCACTGATGCCAAACAAGCCACCCCGGGGCAGACTCGCACCATGATCAACCCTCTACTACAGTCGGAAATCAGCGTCATGCTCGCCGAAAACGACGAGGCGGGGCTGCGGGCCGTGGCCAACGATTTTCACCCGGCCAGCGTCGCGGAATTCACCGAAGGCCTGACTGTCGGCCAGATCTGGCGAGTGCTGGACTACGCGCCGCTGGAGCGGCAGGCGCTGATTCTGCCTTATTTCCCGCCGGGCAAGCAAGTCAAGCTGATCGAAGGCATGGGCCGCGAGCACATGACGCGCTTGATCGAGCAGATGGCCCCCGACGATCGGGCCGATCTGCTCGCCCGGCTCGATCCGGCCCTGGTCGAAAGCCTATTACCACTGGTGGCCCAGGCCGAACGCCACGACATTCGGCAGTTACTGTCGTATCCGCCGGACAGTGCCGGCGCGATCATGACGACCGAATACGCCACGCTACCGGCCGAAATCACGGTCAGCGAGGCCATGTGCCGGTTACGAGCCCAGGCTCCCGACAGCGAAACGATC
Source organism: Pirellulales bacterium (assembly GCA_036268995.1). Lineage (GTDB taxonomy): Bacteria > Planctomycetota > Planctomycetia > Pirellulales > PNKZ01 > DATATB01. Next base: position 1,050 of record DATATB010000135.1, read on the forward strand.
TACTCGATCTGGATCCTGGATGCCCAGCGTCAACTGCTGGGCACCGTTTCGCTTCGCCAGTTGGTGCTGGCCAAGCCCGACATCCTGGTTGGCCAGCTCATGCAGCGGGACGTCGCCACGGTGCGCGTCGACGAGAGCCGTCAGCAGGTGGCGCGAACCCTCGCTCGCTACGACGTGCTGGCCGTGCCCGTCGTCGATTCCGATGGCCGGCTGGTGGGCATTGTGACGCACGACGACGTGATGGACGTCGTGGTCCAGGAAGCGACCAACGAGGTGCAACGCTTGGGCGCGGTGCAGCCGCTGGTGGAAAACTACCTGGAAGCCAGCTTCGTGCGGGTCTGGTGGAAACGGGCCGGCTGGTTGTCGTGCCTGTTCGTGGCCGAGTTGCTCACGTTCAGCATGCTCGCCCATTTTGAAGACGCGATGGCCAGCGTCCTGGCACTCAGCTTGTTTGTGCCGCTGTGCATCTCGACCGGCGGCAATTCTGGGGCACAGGCCGCCACCCTGGTGACGCGTGCCATGGCCCTGGGACAGGTCGAGAACCGCGACACCTGGCGCGTGCTTCGCCATGAACTGGGCATGGGCATTACGCTAGGGCTCACTTTGGGCGTGATCGGCTTTGTCCGGGCCGCTTTGACGCCGCAGCAAGTGCTCGGCAACGCCAACCGCTGGGATATTGCGCTGGTGATCTCGCAAGCCGTGGCCGCAATTTGCCTCTGGGGAACACTGGTCGGCTCGGCCCTGCCGCTGATCTTTCGGCGTCTCGGCTTCGACCCGGCTTTTGCCTCAAGTCCTTTCGTAGCCACGTTCGTCGACGTGACCGGCATCTATATTTATTTCCACATCGCCCAGATTTACGTGCTGTGAACGAGGGCATCTGCATCGTGTTGTGGGAAGCGCACGCTGGCATTTTCCGTAGCCCAGCCCTGAAGGGCTGGGCTACAGAAACAAGCCGGCTTCGGGCGCGGGAGTTTCTTCCCTAAAGCTTGAGAACCAACACGGAGCCGGGTCGATTGGGTGAATTTAGTTGACTGAGTTAAATATGCCGATAGCATAAATTCGGTTAGTTGGGGATGATGTTCGAGGTGCACTGACAGCCGATCTACGGCCAAACGCAAGCCGACGATGAAAACCGTCTACACCACCGGCGAGGCGGCCAAGCTCTGCAATCTGAGTTTGCAGACCATCATCCGCTGCTTCGATTCCGGAAAGCTGCACGGCTACCGGGTGCCTGGCAGCCGCTTCCGCCGGATCCCTCGCGACGCCTTGCTCGAGTTTATGCGATCCTACGGCCTGCCCACCGAGGCTTTGGAAGGCCCGAAACGCAAGCTCCTGATCGTCGACGATCACACGGGCTTGGGCGATTTGCTCACGCAATTGCTCGAAAAAGACGGCCGCTTCGAAATCCGGCATCTTGTCAGCGGCGATCCGCCGCCGCGCGAACTGGCCGACTACCAGCCCGAGTTGGTCGTCGATATCAAGCCCGAGATTCCAGGCATGCGCGTTCGCCAGGGCAATCGGCCAGGCTGATTGCGGCCGAAGGCCGGGGTGCGTATTCTGGGCCTGCGGCCATTGCCGCCAGGTTTCGCCGCGCAAAGCATCCGTTGGCGTGCCCGCGATCCATCATTTAAGAAAGGCCGATCCCATGCGACGCCGCCAGTTTCTCAAGGGTACGGCCTCAGCCGCCGCCGCGCTGGGCCTGCCCTCGATTGTCTCCAGCCGCGTGCTAGGCCGCACGGCCCCCAGCGACCGGATTAACGTGGCCTTGATCGGCTGCGGCAATCAAAGCCGGATCGACCTGCCGGCATTCTTGAATAACGACGACGTGCAAGTCGTGGCCGTCTGCGATGTGAATACGGGCAGCTACGGCTACAACGATCCCAAGTATTTTCTCGGCCGCGAGCCGGCGCTGAAGCAAGTCAACCAGTTCTACGCCGACAAAACCAAGTCCGGCAAATACGACGGCTGCAAAGCCTATGCGAATTCGCTCGACATTATGCTGACCCGTCCCGATATCGACGTGGTGGCTGTTGTCGTGCCCGACCATTGGCATGCCGAACTCACGGGCATGGCCGTTTCTAATGGCAAGGACGTGTACTGCGAAAAGCCGATGACGCTGACGGTCGATCAGGGCAAGTGGATGATTAAAGGCGTGCGCAAGCATAAGCGCATCTTGCAGACCGGCAGCCATTGGCGCTCGGGCCCCGCGGTGCGGCATGCGTGCGAACTGGTGCGCAACGGCCGCATCGGCCAGCTCCAGCGGATCCAGGTATACCTGCCGAAGAACAATTTCGTCGGCCCTGGGCCGGGCTGGCAGCCGATGCCCGTGCCCGAGGGCTTTGATTACGGCACGTGGCTGGGCCCCGCGCCGCTGGCTCCGTATCACAAAGATCGTTGCCTGTACCGCTTCCGCTTCATCCTCGACTACTCTGGCGGGCAAGTCACCAATTTCGGCGCCCATTATTTCGATATCGCGCAATGGGGCCACGGCTCGGATACGACCGGCCCCGTCGAATTCGAAGACACGGGCGCGGAATTCCCCGAGACCGGCTCGCTGTTCACTACGGCCACCAAGGTAGCCTTCCGCGCGCGATACGCCGACGGCGTCGAGTTGATCTGCCAGACGAGCGAAAAGCAGGGCGGCACGCGCTTCGAAGGCACCGAAGGCTGGGTCCACGTCGACAGCAAGGGCGTGCGCACCAGCCCGGAGTCGCTGGCCACCAGCGAGATCGGACCCAACGAGATTCAACTGCCGCGCAGCAATCCCAAACGCACCGACAGCAAGTACAGCAACTATCTGCCCGACCACGTCGCCAACTTTTTGGCCTCGGTCAAGAGCCGGCAGGATCCGATCGAGCCGGTCGAAGTCGGCCATCGCACCGCCTCGATCTGCCACTTGGGCAACATCGCCATGCAAGTCAAGCGCAAGATCCGCTGGGACCCCGAGGCCGAGCAGATCGTCGGCGACGACGAAGCCAATCGCATGCTCAGCCGGCCGGCGCGGATGCGTTGTTGATTGGTGACGATTGGCCCAGCGGTTGATCGCTCAGCAGCTTTGAAGGACAAGCCGATGATTCCCACTTTGTTTTCCGTTAGCTATGCCGGCTTCTGGGGCCAGTGCCGGCTGGACTTGAAAGCCTTTCTCGCCAAGGCGGGCGCCTTGGGCTATCCGGCCGTCGAGCTGATGGGCAAGCGGCCGCATCTCTCGGTGCTCGATGCCGACGATCGCTCGATCGACGAAATCCGCGCGGCGGCCGCCACGGCCGGTGTCGAGATCGCCACGATTGCCGCCTACACGAACTTCACGCTGGGGCGCGACACCGAGATTCCGGCCGTCGAAATCCAGTTGGCCTACGTGCGGCAATTGGCCGCGCTGGCCCAGCGGCTGGACGCCAAGATCGTGCGCGTGTTCACCGGCTACCTGGTCGATCAGCAGGGTTTTCAGCGGGACTGGGAAATCTGCGTCCGCGCGGTGCGCGAGTGTGCCCAGATCGCGGCCGATTACGGCATTGTCCTAGGCGTGCAGAATCATCACGACGTGGGCGTGGGCGTCGATGGCTATGTCGAGTTTCTGGATGAAGTCGATCATCCGAATTGCCGCGCGATGTTCGATCCCTGGGCGCCGGCCTTGCATGGCGACGACCTGCGAAGCTGCGCTTTGCGTCTCGCGCCGCGGATGGTGCAAACTACGCTGGCCGATTACGTCCGTCTGCCCCGCTATCAATATCAGCCAGGCCTGGTGAACTACGAGCGGCTCACCGACGCGGTGCGAGCCGTGCCGCTGGGCGAGGGCTTCCAGGATCTGTCCGGCTTCTTCACCGGCCTGGCCGCCGGCGGCTTCAAAGGCTACGTGGCCTACGAAATGTGCTCGCCGGTGCGCGGCGGCGGCAGCGAAGAGAATCTCGACCAAGTCGCCCGGGCCAGCCTCGCGGCCATCCGCCGCTGGACTTCCACGGCCTCCCCAGCGTCAAGCAACAGCCATAAGACCGTCATCGTCTAACAGCGGATTTTCCAGCATGCCTTCTGTGCCTCCTCAAGTTCCGCCGGATCCAAAATCCGGCACGCCGACAACGCCCACCTGGTGGCGTGTTCTGTCCTACGTGATGCTCGCCTACTTCGTGGTCTGGATCTGGCAGGACATCGTCGACTTCAAGGCCGTACACACGCTCCCCTATAGCGCGTTCAAGCAGTTTCTGGCGCGGGGGCAAGTGGTCGAGTGCGAGGTGGAGCAAGAGGAAATCGAGGGCCGCATCGATCCCACGCGCCACCCAAATGTCGCGATTGTTTCAGCCAAAGCCGTCGCGGAAACCAAATCGGCTGCGCCCAAAGAGCCGGCCCCGGCCAGCACCAGCGGCAAAACAGCCAAGCCCGCGCCCACCAAGACCGAACCGGCTAAGCCCGAAACGAACAAAGCCGAGCCAACCAAGCCAGCCGCCGGTGCGGGCGAAAAAACCGAAACCGACAAAACCGAACTGCCCGACAAGCCCTTCGAGTTTCGCACGGTGCGAATTGAGGATCCCGAGCTGGTCGACCAGTTGGAACAGGCCGGCGTCGTCTTCCAGGGCGTGCGGCAGAGCGTGCTCTCGCAGTTCCTGTTCGCCTGGATTCTGCCAATCGGCATCATGGTGCTGTTCTGGTTTTTTCTGTCGCGCCGGCTGGGCTCGGTTGGCCAATCCGTCATGAGCTTCGGCAAGAGCCGAGCTAGGATCGTGGCCGACACGGAGACCGGCGTCACGTTTTCCGACGTGGCCGGTTGCGAGGAAGCCAAGCAGGAGTTGGAGGAAGTCGTCGACTTCCTTAAAAATCCCGCCCGCTACGTGGCCTTGGGAGCCAAGATTCCCAAGGGCGTGCTGCTGATCGGTCCGCCGGGCACGGGCAAGACGCTGCTGGCCCGGGCCGTGGCCGGCGAGGCGCATGTCAAGTTTTACTCGCTCAGCGGCAGCGAGTTCGTCGAGATGTTCGTGGGCGTGGGCGCATCGCGCGTGCGCGATTTGTTTCAGCAGGCCAAGAGCACGGCCCCCTGCATCATTTTCATCGACGAGTTGGACGCCATCGGTCGCGAGCGCGGCGTACATGTCGGCGCGGTCAACGACGAGCGCGAGCAGACGCTCAACCAGTTGCTGGTGGAGATGGACGGCTTCGAAGCCAACGTGGGCGTAATCCTGCTGGCTGCCAGCAATCGGCCCGAGGTGCTCGATCGGGCGCTGCTGCGTCCGGGCCGCTTCGACCGGCAGATCGTGGTCGATGCGCCCGACCTGGACGGCCGCGAGGCGATCTTGAAGATCCATTCGCGGGGCAAGCCGCTGGCCGAAGGGGTGAACTTGCGGCGCATCGCCCAGGTGACGCCCGGTTTTTCCGGAGCCGATCTGGCCAACACAATGAACGAAGCCGCTTTGCTGGCGGCCCGGCGACAAGGGGTCACCATCACCCAGCGCGACGTGGAAGACGCGGTGGAAAAAGTCGTGGCCGGGCCCGAGCGCCACACGCGCCGCTTGGGCGACGAAGAAAAGCGGCGCGTCGCCTATCACGAGGTCGGCCATGCCCTGGTTGCCACGTACAGTGCCCACGGCGACCGCGTACACAAAATCAGCATTGTGCCCCGCGGCCGCGCCGCGCTGGGCTACACTTTTCAGCTTCCCACCGAAGAGCAATTCCTGCTCACGCAAACAGAGCTGGTCGGCCGGATCCGTGGGCTGCTGGGCGGCCGTGCCGCCGAGGAAGTCGTATTTAATGAAGTCAGCACCGGTGCCGAAAACGACCTGGAAAAAGCCACCGCGCTGGCGCGGCAAATGGTTTGCCTCTACGGCATGAGCGCCGTGGTGGGCCTGACCCATTGCGCCCAGCAGCGCGAGATGATGGCCCGGCTCGACGGCCGGTTCGAGCGCGATTGCAGCGAGCACACGGCCGAAGAAATCGACGTGGAGGTCAAGAAGCTGCTCGACGAGGCCTATGCCCAGGCCAAGCAAATGCTCGTCGAGCATCGCCCCATGCTCGAACTGGTGGCCCAGGAGCTGCTCAAGCGTGAAACGCTTGACTCGGCCACGTTCCACGGGCTGTTGAATCTCCAGCCCGACGGCAAACCCAAAACGCCTGCGTCGTAGGTCCGGCGAGCCGAGCCGGGCGGGGTACCGCTCGGCACTCCAGATGCCGCTCGGCACTCCAGATACCGCTCGGCTCGCGGCATCTACCTGCGGCACCTACGGCCATCCGATCTTGGCCGGGTGGCCGGTTCTTGCCACAATGCCGGCCATGCACGGAAGCATTCAGCGCCTGCGTCAGTGGCTCGCGTATCTCGCGGTGCGGACGTTCATCTGCATCCTGCAAGCTGCCCGGCTCGAGTCGTGTACGACCGTGGCGCGCTGGCTGGCCACGCTTTGCCACGATCGGCTGGGAATTCGCAGGGCGGTCGTCGACGAAAACCTGCGGCTGGCGTTTCCCGAGCTATCGCCGGCCCAGCGCGATCGGCTAGCCTGGCAGATGTGGGAGCATCTGTTTCTGTTCATTGTCGAAATTGCCCACGCGCCGCGCAAGATCCACGAAACCAACTGGCGTGACTTCGTCGAGTTTTCCGGCGGCCACGTGCTGGCCGATATCGCCCTGGGAGAGCGCCCCTCGCTGCTGGTCTCGGCCCATTTCGGCAATTTCGAGCTGGGGGGCTTTTTCCTGGGCGTGTTGGGGTTCCCGACGCATACGGTGGCCCGCACGCTGGACAACCCGGACCTGGATGCGTTTTTGAATCGCTTTCGCGGCGTCACCGGGCAGCGAATGGTTCCCAAAAAGGGGGGCTACGAAGAGATCGTGCGGGTGCTAGCCGGCGGCGGCATGATGACCTTCCTGGCCGATCAATATGCCGGCAGCAGAGGCTGCTGGGTCGAGTTCTTCGGCCGGCCGGCCTCGGTACACAAAGCCATCGCCCTGTTTGCCCTGGATAACCAGGCACAGCTCATGGTGGGCAGCACCCGCCGCTACGGACGGCCGATGCACTTTTCGATGGAGCTGTACGGCTCGAGCGATCTGGCAACCAATCCGCCCGAGGCGGCCAGCGTCAAATCGCTCACGCAGTGGTACACCACCCGGCTCGAATGCCCCATCCGCCAGTCGCCCGAGCAATACTGGTGGCTGCACCGCCGCTGGAAGGACACCCGCCGCAAGCGCCGCGTGTCGCAGGCCGCCTGAGCGGGTCCGTGGTCCGTGGTCCGTTGCCAGTTGATGCCGGCTGAGACAATGTCCGGCGGCTGCGAGACCGTGTTTAGCGCCAAGGGGATTTTTCTTTATTTCTGGATTCCCTCGGTGCGGCGAGGGCCGATTGGCTTCGAACAAAAGCTGTTCTTTCGCTCAGGCGGCATTATAATCGAAAGCATTGCGACTCTTACCGGTTTGGGCACTTCGTATCCTGCCTGAAGATGCTCGGCCGGCACCCTTTACAGCGCCTCTGGTCGGAAGATTGCCAGGGGCATGGGATGACAGCTCCGACCCCAACCAGCGCTGGCTGCAATTTTTTTCCGGGCGTGTACGGCCGTTTGGCGACGGATTGGCGTTAAGCTGAACAGACCCGACCGCGATCAACCCACTCTTTTTTCTTAAGCATGGCTGGCGCATGGTTTTGAACGACGCACTCGAAGGCCGTCCCGGGCGCCGCCTACCGATCCGCCAGGCGCGGGCAAACGCCGCGCTCCGCTGGACGCTCGCGGCGGCCGGCATGCTGCTGCTCGCCGGCTGCGGTGGCAGCGAGCATATCGACCATTATTCGACTCCCAAGCCAGAAGCCATTGACCGGCAGCACGGCATCGTGCCCGGCGAGCAACAGGCCCGCGCTCCGGCCGAACCCGTGCCGACCCGGATGTTGGCGGCGGTCGTGTTGCACGCTCGCCAGGGATGGTTTTTCAAGCTCACGGGCCCGCCCAAGGCGATCGAAGACCAGGCGACCGCTTTTCGCAAGTTTGTCGAATCGTTGCATTTCGTGCGGTCCCTGCCCAAGTGGGAGCTCCCCTCCGGCTGGCGCGAAGAGCCGGGCACGGCCATGCGGTTTGCCACCATTCGCGTCCCATCGGCAGAGCATTCGCTCGAGTTGAGCGTGATCAATTTGCCCAACGACAACGAAGACAAAGACCAATACCTGCTGGCCAACATCAACCGCTGGCGGAGCCAACTGGGGCTGCCCCCTACAGTCTCAGCTGAACTGCCCAAACAGATCACGACGCTCAAGCTGAAAGAGGGTGAAGCGTCGCTCGTGGATTTCGAGGGTGAAATGGCGTCCGGCGGCGGCATGGGCGGACCATTTGCCGGTCGGCGCCGGGGACCGTTTTCTGGCGACGTGACCGCGGAAGGGCGAGCACCGCATCCGCCCATGACTGCCGAAACCAGCGAGGCCGGCGGCGAGCAACCGGCCGAAATCCACTTCGACACCCCGCCGGGCTGGAAGCAGGCGCCTGCCGGCGGCATGCGCAAGGCCGCGTTCGACATTGGCGATCCGGAAAAACACGCGCTGGTGACCGTCATCGACTTGGGGTCCGAGGCCGGCGGCCTGTTGGCAAACGTCAACCGCTGGCGCGGGCAATTGCAACTTCCGGAGATCAGCGAAGACGAGTTGCACAGCCACGTCAAGCAATTGCCCGTCGACGAAAAAAAGGGGCAATATATCGAGCTCTTCGGACTGGCCACGGTCGAACCGCGGCAGGGGACGCTGGCCGTGATGGTCGAGCACGGCGGCAAGAACTGGTTTGTCAAGCTCAGCGGCGACGCGTCGATCGTCCGACGCGAGAAACCGCATTTCGAACATTTTGTAAAGAGCCTGCACTTTGGTGAGGCCAAGGGAGCCAGCAATGGCAACTAGAACGACGGACCATGATGTTGAGCTGATGAACCTTTCGCCCACCTCGCAGGAGCCCTGGCTCCAGGCGTTGGCTCGCGTCATCAAGCCGCTGGCCTCGCTGCGTTTGACCGTGGGGCTGATGGCTCTGGCAATTTTCATCATCCTGGTGGCCACGCTCGACCAGGTGGCAAAGGACTTCTTGCAGGTCAAGCACGAGTATTTTCTGAGCTGGTTTTCCTGGATCAACTTGCAGGTCTTTTTTCCGCCCGCCTTTTTCCCGGACCGGCCGACGGTTCCCGGCGGCTTTTGGTTCCCCGGCGGCAAGCTCATCGGCGGCCTCATGGCGATCAACCTGCTGGCCGCGCACGGCATCCGCTTCAAGCTGCAAGCCCGTGGGCTGCGGTTGCTGGCGGGCATCGCCGGCATTGCCTTGGGCTCGCTGGTCACGTGGCTGGTGGTCGAGAGCGGTTCGAACAAAGAAGGCATTCTCGAATTGCCTTGGATCAGCTACGCCACGATCTGGCAACTGTTCGTGGTCGGCCTGGTGGGCATGTGGCTGCTGTCGCTGGCGCGGCTTTTCATCCTTCGCGCCCGGCGCGGCCTCGAGTTCTGGCTGGTGGCAATGGTCAGCCTGGCGCTGGGCGGCCTGTCGGCGTATTTCGTGTATTACGGACAGGCGGCGCAACTCAACGACTCGGGCATGCGCATTTTGTGGCAGTTGATCAAAGGTGAGACCGCGGCCCTGGTACTGCTGGCCGGCTGCGTGCTGGCCTTCAAGAAGCGGGCCGGCGTCGTGCTGCTGCACGGCGGCATTGGCCTGGTGATGCTCAGCGAAGTGCTGGTGAGCAGCTATGCCGTCGAGTCGCAGATGCAACTCTCCGAAGGTCAGGCCACGAACTACGTGCAAGACATCCGATCGGTCGAACTGGCCGTGGTCGACAACTCGGCCAAGGACCACGACCAGGTTTCGGCGATTCCCGAGGGGCTGCTGCTGAGCGGCAAAACCCTGTCCGACGACCAGCTTCCCTTCCGCGTCGAGTTGGTGCGATTCTACAAAAATGCCGAATTGCGGCGGGCAAAGTCCGACGAGCACAGCCCGGCCACCGCCGGCCTGGGCCTGCAGGCCGTGGCCGAAGAGCTGCCGGCAGCCACCGGCACCGACAGCGACGGCCGGGTGGACCTGGCTGCCGCCTACGTCAAGCTCTCGACCAAGGACGGCTCGCGCGACTTGGGCACCTATCTGGTCAGCGTGACGCAGCCCATGCCCAATCGAGTGGAAGTCGACGGCAAGACGTATGACGTGGAAATGCGCTTCCGCCGCCATTACAAGCCGTATTCGTTTCAACTGCTCAACGTCGTCAAGGACGACTACCTGGGCACCGACACGCCGCGGAGCTACGCCTCGACGCTGCGGCTGATCGACCTCTCACGCGGGATCAACAAGGAAGTGCATACGTGGATGAACAATCCGCTGCGCTTCGCCGACGAAACCTTTTATCAGAGCGGCTATCACCAGGACCCGCAGACGGGCGTGGAAACCACGACGCTGTCGGTCGTGAGCAATCGCGGCTGGATGATCCCCTACGTGGCCTGCATGATCGTGGCCACCGGCATGCTGGCCCATTTCGGCGTCACGCTGCTGCGTTTCCTGCGCCGCGTGAAGGCGGGTGACACGGCTTCCCAAACGGCCGAGTCGTGGATTGCCCGGCTGGTGCCGGCGCTTGTCGTACTGGGCTGCATGGGCTGGCTGGCGAGCAAGGCCATCGTGCATCATCCGGCCGGAAAGATGGACCTGTACGAGTTCGGCAGGCTGCCGCTGGTTTATGAGGGGCGCGTCAAGCCGTTCGACACGCTGGCCATCAACACGCTGCAAATCCTTACCGGCGGCCGGCAGGAGTTCAAAGACAAGGACGGCAATAAGCAGCCCGCCATCCGCTGGCTGCTGGACGTGATTGCCGGGCGCGACGGCGATTACGAGGTGTTTCGCATCGATCATCCCGAGGTGCTCGACGTGCTGCGCTTGCCGCGCCGCGAGAACCATCTGTACAGCGTCAACGAACTGCGTGCCAATGTCGACGAGTTCGAGCGTCAGCTCGCGCTCATCAAGGGCCGCAAGCCCAAGGATTTGAACGAATTTCAGCGCAAGCTCAAGCATTTGCAAAATCAGAGCCATGCCTACATGGCCCTGGTGACTTCGTTTCAGACGTTCGATCCGCCGGATCTGGACGAGTTGAGCAAGGATCCCAAGGCGGCCGAAGCGCTCGTAAATCGGCTGATCCTCACGGCCAATGCCTCCGGCCCGCTGGGGCAGATGCCGCGTGCCGTGCCCGATGCCGATGCCGAAGGCGGATGGCTGCCCTATGTCAGCTCCACGGCAAAATTCTTCGTCGACCGCGCGCGGCACAAGCCGGAAAATCAGGCCGCCGCGGCGCTGGAGCGCATCTTCGCCGCCTACGAACAGGGCAAGCCCGCCGAATTTAACCAGGAAGTGGCCGCCTACCAGGCCGATCTGAATGCCCATCCGCCGCGCGACTATGCGGCGCGTCAGACGTTCGATTTGGCGCTGTTCAATCTCACGCTGCCGGGCAAACCCCAGCTCGAATCGTTCTTCAACCACTGGGCCCCGTTCTACTATTGCATTTGGCTATACCTGTTTGCCTTCGTGCTCACCGTGCTGGGCTTCCTCTTCTGGAACCGGCCGCTAGAACGGACGGCGCTGTGGCTGATTGTTTCAACGCTCGTCGTACACACGCTGGCCTTGGCCATTCGCATCGAGCTCTCGGGCCGGCCGCCCGTGACGAACCTGTACTCCTCGGCCGTGTTTATCGGCTGGGGCTGCGTGCTACTGGGCATTGTGCTCGAGTTGATCTACCGGCTGGGCATCGGCAATCTGGTCTCGTCCGTGGTCGGCGCGGCGACGCTCTTTGTCGCCCATCGCCTGGCCACCGACGGCGATACGCTGGTCGTGCTGCAAGCCGTGCTCGATACGCAGTTCTGGCTCGGCACCCACGTGGTTTGTATCACGCTGGGATACGCCACCACCCTGCTGGCCGGCGCGCTGGGCTGCGCCTACATCCTCGGCGGGATTTTGGGAAAGAATTTCATCGCCACCAACGGCAAAGAACTGATCCGCATGATGTACGGCGTGCTCTGCTTTGCCATCTTCTTCAGCTTCGTGGGCACGGTGCTCGGCGGACTGTGGGCCGACGATTCTTGGGGCCGCTTCTGGGGCTGGGACCCCAAGGAAAACGGCGCCCTGATCATCGTGCTCTGGAATGCCCTGGTACTGCACGCCCGCTGGGGCGGCATGGTCAAAGACCGCGGCCTGGCCATGTTGACCACGGCCGGCAACATTGCCGTCTGCTGGAGCTGGTTCGGCGTCAACGAACTGGGCGTCGGCCTGCACTCTTACGGCTTCACCGAAGGCGTGCTGATGAAGCTCGGCTTGTTTGTCCTCAGCCAGCTCGTGATCATCGGCCTGGCATTCTTGACGTTCAAACGGCCCGCCGCGAGCAGCGCGGCAGCCTGATCACCGTAGCCGGCTCGCTCCGCCGAGCCGAGCGCGCGCAACTCGGCTGGACGCTGGGCGGGTCGAGGGTGGTATCGGTTCATCCCGACGGAGCGGGATGGCTACGGTGGAAAGCCGTAGGTGCCGCGAACTCCAGCGGCACTGGGAACACCACTTGCGCTGCTTGGCCCGGCTCGGCGCGCCGGGCCTACGGATTCCGCCGGATGCGCCACCGTAGCCGGCTCGCTCCGCCGAGCCGAGCGCGCGCAACTCGGCTGGACGCTGGGCGGGTCGACGGTCGTGCCGGTTCATCCCGACGGAGCGGGATGGCTACGGTGTTGACTTCGGCGTGTCCCAGAGCCGGATGCTGGTGTCCCAGCTCGCGGTGACGATCGTCTGGCCATCGGGCGAAATGGCGATGGCCGTAATCGGCCCCTTGTGGCCGGAGAGCGTCTTCACCAGCCGGCGACTGGCAACCTCCCAAACGACGACCACGGCGGGCAGGCTCGCGTCGGCGGTGCCCGTGCCGCCGACGAGTTGCTTGCCGTCGGGGGTGAAGATCAGATTGCTGACATTCGGCGGACAGGCGAGAGTGGCTACCAGCTTTTGATCGTCGGCGTTCCAAAGCTTGACCTCCTTGGCACTGGCCGTGGCCAGCAGCACGCCGTCGGGCGAATAGGCCACCGCGTCGACCGACGTGGGATGGGCCTTCCAAGTGGCCGCCGCCGTGCGCCGGTTCAGCGACCAGATCATCGCCGTGCCCGTGTCGATGCCGGCGGCCAGCAGGTTGTGCGTGGCGTCCACGTCGATGCTGCCGACGCGTTTGCCGTCGGTCGTCAGCAGCTCTGGCGGCCCGGCTTTTTCCGTGTTCCAAAGCTTGATGGCACCGCCCTGCCCGGCCGTGGCCACGGTCTTGGCCCCGCGTTCCAGGACGATTCTCGTCACGAAGCCGCCGTGATTGCCCAGCACCAGCCCTGGCGCGGCTTGCTCGCTCGGTCCGAATTTCCACACGCGGCCGCCATAGCCGGCCGTGTACACCGCGTCGTTGGCGCGATCGATGCATAGGCCGAAGCTGACCGGCCACGTCTGGCCAAAGACCACCCGCGTTTGCGTGGCCGGATGCAGATACGAAATCGGCCCGCTACTCTCGACCACCGCCAGCCAGTCGGGCGAAGTGGTCCACGTCAGGCCGTTGATGGGGACGCAGATTTTTTCGATGATCGTCCGCTGGTCGCCTTGGGCAAAATCCGGCTCGGCCCAGCGCTTGAAAAATCGAAACGTGTTAGGCTTGGCCCAAATGGCGTCCAATCCCTCGGGCCCGATCTGCTCGAACAGCGCGTGCGCCGTAGTGCGATCGCGGGCCATGCACGCCATCCGGCAGTAGGCCTGCAAGCGCCATTGATCCGTGGGATACTGGCGATTCCAATCCTCGAACCCCTGCTTGACCAGCTTCCAGTCGAACTGGAAATCCTGGAACACCGTGAACCCGTGATTGCGCTCGGCCTCGAAAACGATCCAGGCGTATACGGTTTTGCCGCAGGCCTTTTCCGTTTTCTTCATGGCATCCAAGGCAAATTTCTCCAAGTCGCCCGTCTCGCCGTACCAGCGCGGCAGATAATACCGGGTCGCCACGACGAGGGTCCGCAGAAAGGTTGGGTCGAGTTTTACGGAATCGTCGCAGATCCGCTGGACTACCTCGGGTGACCAGCCCAGCTCGATCGCCAGCCGGGCGCCTTGGGCGTACAGCTCGGGATCCTTGACCTTTAACTGCTCGGCTTGCTGGAGAATTTCGGCCGCTTTCGTGCAGCGTTCCTTGAAGAAATCGTGATTCTCTTCGCTGACCGTGTCGGCGTAGCCGTTGCCGCGGGCCAGCCATCCGTATTGCTCCCAGACCCTGGCCAGCATGACGCGTGCCGTGAACGACTCGGGCTCCTGCTCGACCCAGCCTTCCAGCAACTTGATGCGCTCGTCGTAATCGGCCGGCCTGCCTGCTCCGGGCGTGTCCCCCAGAACTTCGTACAGTTGGGTCAGCTTCAGCGTACCGGTCGCCACCCGCGATTGCTTGGCGCGGAGGTCGTCGGCCAGTGCGTCGATTTCCTTGAACTTGCGATCGGCCAGCAGGCCGGGCACCGTTTGACGGAGCTGGTCGCGATAAGCGGCCGCCACACGGACCGGGATTTCCTTCTCGCCCGCGGGCGCGTTTTTCCCAGCCTGCTTTTCGGCGGTTGGTTCGTCAGTGGTTGCTTTTGATGTCTCTTCCGCCGAGGGCTTGTCGTCGGCTAGTGCTTGATGCCGGGCATGGGCTCCGGCCAGCAGCCAGATCGCCAGCAGGATCGCGCACCGCAGGGTATTGTTCGTCATTCTCCCGACTCCTCAGTGGCCTGTCGTGACCCGAGCATGAGTATAAAACAGCCGCAGCGCACTCGCCAACCAGGCGGCAGCAGGGAGCGGTCCTGGCGGCTTGCGGTCCTGGCCCGGTAGAATCGGTGCCCACCAACAAGCCGCGCCGGGCGTTGCGAGCGAGCGAGCCGGCGCGGCCAAACTTCGAGAAGATACAATGAGCGAAAAACACCGGCAGCTATTTGAATCACAGCTGCCACAGATGCAAGCGGCTTACCAGCACGCGATCGCCGCCGGCATGATCGATCCGGCGATCCTGATCCTTGACGTTCGCGACGAAGGCGCCAGGAAAATTGCCGTCGCCCAGGCGGGGGACGACGAAATTATGGCAGTCCTAGAAGAATGCAACTGGCAGGGCTGGGCGGCTATCGCCGTTCTGCCCGTATCGGCCGCGGACGTGCTGTCCGGCTTCAGCACGACATTGGCTGGCTGCGAGCGATTCTTCAAGACAGAGCTGCGCCCCGGCCACGTGCGATTCGGAATTCTTAGCGATGGCGCCGTGAGCTGGGGCACTTGCGCGATCAAACCGGGCAATGAGCCTCCGCTTGGCTCCCAGCCGCCTAACTAGCTCCGGTTGAAACGCGCCCTAGAATCACGAGGCGTTCGATTGCGGCGGATGGCCATATTGCTCGATCTTCTTGCGCAGCGTGATGCGATGCAGGCCGAGGCTGCGGGCGGCCGCCGCGATCTGGCCGCGATGCTGATCGATGGCCACCTCCAGCACCGGCGGTTCAACCAGTTCGAGCATCCGCTGATAAAGGTCGTCCGGCTGCTGGCCTGCCTGCCATTGCTGCTGGGCCCAGGTCTGCAAGCCGCCGCGAATCGTGGCCGCCAGGTCCGGTGATTCGGCCACCGGTCGCGTCGCCGGGGCGGGAAGATGCTCCGGCAGCACCGCGCCGCCGCGAGCCAGCATCAGCGCATGTTCCACCGCATTGCGCAGCTCGCGGACGTTGCCATACCACGGCCGCCGCTCGAGTTCGGCCAGTGTCGCGGCCGCGATCGTCGGGCGGCCCGGCGAGCCGGACAATAGCTGCACGAAGTGCTCGACCAGCAGCGGAATGTCGTCCCTTCGCTCGCGCAAAGCCGGTAACTGCATGGCAAACGTATTGAGGCGGAACAACAAGTCCTGCCGAAACGAGCCGGCAGCCACCAGCTCGTCGAGCTGGCGATGCGTGGCCGAGATGACGCGAAAATCGACGTGCACCGGCCGCTGCCCGCCCACCGGCAGCACTTCGCCATACTCGATCACGCGCAGCAATTTGGCCTGCACGGCCAGCGGCACGTCGGCCATTTCGTCGAGAAACACGGTCCCGCCGTGCGCTTGCTCAAGCAAGCCCGGTCGCGACTCGTCGGCGCCGGTGAAGGCGCCGCGCACATGCCCAAACAGGGCGCTTTCCACGAGCGAATCGTTCAAGCTGGCCAGGTGCACCGTGACAAACGGCGCCTGCGACCGCCGGCTGTAGCGGTGAATGGCCCGGGCCACCAGCTCCTTGCCGGTGCCGCTTTCGCCGCAGATGGAAATCGCGGCGCTGCTCTCGGCCGCCAAGGCGATTTGCTTGAACACATCCTGCATCCGGCTCGAGCGCCCGACGAGGCTATCCGCTGTCGGCCGGGCGGTCGTAGGGGCCGTCGCGGGGACGGCAGGCCGCGGCAGTACGCGGTTGATCACGCTCTCGGCCACTTTCAGGTCGAACGGCTTAACCAGGTACTCGAACGCGCCGCGGCGCAGTGCCTCGACCGCAGTGTCCAAATCGCCGAAAGCCGTAATCACGACGATCGGCACGGGCCCCAGCCGCTGTTGCAGATGCTCGATCGCGGTGATGCCGTCCATCGCCGGCAGGCGGACGTCCAGCAGCACGCCGTCGAAGCGCCGGCTCTCAGCCTTGCGCAGGCCTTCCTCGGCCGTCGAAGCGGTCGCCGTCTGGTGGCCCAGGGACTTAAGCATGCGCTCGAGTCCCCAACAAATGGTCGGCTCGTCGTCGATGATCAACCAGTCAGGCATGGCGGAAGTGAAAAGTGAAAAGTGAAAAGTGAAGAATATTGCCGGTTAGGCGATCGCCGGCGAGCCGGGAGCGTTAGCGACCGGAGTTCGTGACGTTTCGCTCGTTTGTGCTGCCGGCAAATGCACTTCGAACCAGGTCCAGCCGCCTTCGCGCTGCCAGTGGACGCGGCCGCTGTGGGCGGCGATCACCTCGCGCGCCACTGCCAGACCCAGCCCGGTGCCTTCGGCCTTGTCCGAGACGAGCGGCTCGAACACGTCGCCGACCAGAGACGAAGGCCCCGGCCCCGTGTCGCCGACGCGCACCACCAGATTTTTGCCGGATTGCCGCACGACAATCGCCACCTTTTTATCGACGACGTCCGGATGCCGCACCGCTTCCACGGCGTTGACCAACAGGTTGATCAGCACTTGCCGCAAGGTTTCGGCATCGCCCAGCATCTCCAGTGGCCCGTCGATGGCCGAGCAGTCGATTGTTGTGCCGGCATGCTGGGCCAATGGCGCCACCATCGAGCAGGATTCCCGTACCACGTCGTCCAATGCCAGGCGGACAAAACTCCGCGGCTCGCGCGGCTGGGTCCCTCGGGCCAGGCTCAAGAAACGCTGGCAATAGGCTTCGATCTGCTGCAACTGCCGATCGGCCACCGCCAGCGGCTCGCAATCCGGATCGGCCGTATCGCGGCGATACAAGTCGAGGGCCAATCGCGCGCCGGTGGCCGCGTTGCGCAGTTGATGGGCAATGCCACCGCTAAGCTGGTCGAGCGTCCGCAGTCGTTCGTTGCGGCGAATGCGATCGGCATATTCCCGCAACCGGCCGGCCATATCGTTCATGGCGGCAGCCAAATCGTCCAGTTCGCGGCAGCCGGGCCGAGTGGCGCACTGGCTGAAATCGCCCGACGCGATCCGCACGGCATGCGCGGCCAATTGTTCGATCGGCCGGGCAGTGTGCCGGGCAATGGCCGAGACCAGACCCACCAACAGCACGCAAGCCACGAGGCCCACGACCAGCGGCGGCAGCACGATGCCGCCGGTGCTCGTCCAGAATGGGTCGGCCGGCGACAGCACGACCAGCCGCCGCCCCCCTTCATCCCAGCGCGGGACCAGCGCGATCGCCTCGGCCAGATAGGGCCGCTCGCCCAGAGTCACGGCCGCCACGGCGCCGGGTCCATGCTGCTCGGCCAGGACCACGAGCAGGCCGTCGATCGATGTTTCGTCGAGTTGCAAGGAGGCCGCAACCGGCCGATCGTGGGCGTTAAGGACTACGAATTCGGCCCCCGACAGGCCGCTCATCTTGGCCAGCACCGGCTCGTTGAGCGGGAACCCCGGGGCTGTAAGTGCCGCCACCACCCGGGCCAGCCGCTGCTGGTCGCGCTGCTGCACCGTGTGATGCAGCCAGGCCGCCGTTATGGCGGCCGAAACGGTCAGCGCCACCGCCACGACGCCCACGACGGGTAGCAAAAAACGCTGCTGGATCGAACGCCCGGACAAAGTCTCGCCTCCCACCAGGGGGTAAGTCTTCATCCTACGGGCCAACCGACGCGGGAACAATGATCCCAAAATGCTCTGCCTGGCGGTTTGGGGCCAGAAACCGGGTCCGTGGGCCGGTTCATGGGCGCCCACTTATGGGCTGTGGAAGGCAGCATTTTCCGTAGCTCAGCCCTTGAGGGCCAGGCCACGGAAATCTTTCGGTCCGTTTACAATCAAGTACCGGCGGGGTGCAAAATGTTTTGCTTCCTGACTGGCCTTGAATGACAATAAAGGCCGCACGATCGTTTCAAACCCGTGTTTTCGGCGGAGGTTGTTATGCGGCGCATCGCTTGGTTGGCTGTGTTGGGTTCTTGCCTCTGGGGCCAGACGGCGTTGGCGCAGTTGTTCGTGAGCGACCCCTACGCACGCGATCCGAACTCCACGCTCTCGACCTGGCCGGTGCTCTACAAATTGCCGCCGACTCATAAGGCGGAATACTACGCGATGGGTTGGTGCGGGCTGTGTAAAAAGAGCGCTGACTATCAGAAATGGTATGACCAGCACTCGCAGTTCAACGTGAATGCTCTACCGGAGGCTGCGTGGGAAGGCCGCGTCACCAATGCCAGTGCGGGCATGGTCGAGGCAGTCGACGACAGCGGCCACCGGACGATGATGATCATCTATCCCAGCCGCGGAGTCAGCGACGTGCACGTGGTGGGGCCGGCCGAGCCCGACATGCTCAAGCTCGGCAAGTGGGTGCGCTTCGCCGGCCAGATCGACGAGGCGGGACACGTGACCGAGAAGGTTTCGCAACTCGAGTTCTACACGCCGCAAAAGAACGACGACATGCCGCTGGTCACGCCCGGCGCTCGTCATCTCATTGCCGGCTGCCTGGTTCGCAAGATCGGCGGCCTGTGGGAAATGCGGCCGGCGCGCAAGTGCAAGTTCAACGCCTTCGAGTTTGCGCTGGCGAGCAATCCGCACATGACGGTCGACGTGGCCGAAGTCAGTGCCGTGCGCCCGGGTCAGAAGCTGACGGTGCGCGGGCGGCTGTTCGACGTGGCGGCACAGACCACGGCCAAGGTGATGCAGGCCGGGCCCGGCTTTTTTGATGATCCGCATGGAGTGCTCGAAGCTGAGCACGCGAAGGTGGCCGCAGTCGAGGCGGAAAAAGCAGCCAAAGGCGGCACGACGCTGGTGCCGATTATCTTCACCTGCCAGATGATTATTCAAACCGGCACCGACGAGGTCGCCGCGAATCCTGTGCGCGCGAAAGCGGCGCCCAGCCAGGTCGCCGATCCCGGTAAGTAATCGCAGGCTGATCGTTGGCAACCGCTGCCCCGGCCGGTTCAGGCCGTGGGCAGCTCGACCAGGCTGCCAGCCGTGGCGCCATCCACGATTTCGATGTCCGGCAGCGCGGCAGGTTGTGCGCCGGTCTTGGCCAGCGAGAACATCAGGCCCAGCGCCATGCGGACGTCGTCCGCCATTGCCAGGCCGTCGCGCATGGCCGATCGCGTCAGTTGCTCGTCGCTATGTTCGCCCGGAAAGGCGGCCGCGAACAGCAGGGCCTCGGCCCGGTGCTCGAGCGCCAGCCGCAGGCTGCCACGCAGCATGTCGCACACGCGGCCGGCCGATTCGATATCCAATCGGCGGTCGACGATTTTCAGCCGTAGCGGCAGAGGCAGCCCAGTCTGTCGGCGCCAGAGCGTGCCCAGCGCGGCGATTGTGTGCAGTTCGCCACCTGCCGGCAGTCGTCCGGCGGCGAGCACGCCCGCGTCCACCTGCCCGGCAGCGACCGCTTGGCCGATGGACTGGGCATCCAGTTCAATCAACTCGGCATCGGGACATGCCCAGCGAGCCAGCAGCCCGTCCATGCCGGTGAGGCTGGCAACGCCAACGCGACGAAACTGCAATTGGGCCGGATGATGATAATGGCGGCTGACGAGCATGGGCCCCTCGCCGCGTTCGACGCACGCGCCGACGCCCAGAATGCGATAGTCGTCGGCCAGGTGCGGATACGCCAGGGCCGAAATGGTGCTCACCTGGTAGCGGCGCTCGGCAGCGGCCGCGTCCAGTTCGTCGATCGCGCCGATATGAACGCTGACTTCGAAATCGGTCGAGGCCAGCCTGCCGGTTTGCAAGGCCCAGTAATGAAAGGCATCGTAGCCATCGGCCGAATAAGCAATCGAAAGATCCACGGGGTGACGCATCGACTTATCTCTCCAGGGCCAGTCCTTGGCCGATCAGCGCGAAAATGCCGACGGCAAAACAATCGCTCGGGCGTGCAGTGCAGAATGAGAAAAACGAGAAGATCGTCTGGATGTGCTACGTGTGCGGCGGTCGCGAGGTTCTGAAAATTGGCGGGGCGCGTCAACGCCAATTGCGCTGCGCGTCCCCCACACGGAGTGCCAGCGAATTCATCGGCAGCAGCCAGCGCCTGCGCCGACAGCAGGCACGCAAGTAGCCGAATTCGTGAGAGTTCCGACGCGTCGCGCCGCCGGCCGGAAGTTTCACAACTTCCGCTACGTGTGGTAGTCGGCGTTCAGCCGCACGTATTCGGCGGTGAGATCGGTGGACCAGAAGCGGCTGTTCGCGGTGCCATCGGTGAAATCGAGCTCGATCGCCGTGTCGCGGTTCGCGCGGATCGATTCGCTCACCGCGGCGGCATCGAAGGCCACCGGCGCGCCGCGCTGATAGAGCAGCGTGCCGTTGAGACGTAGGCTGACGCCGGCCGGATTGAACGGCACGCCTGCATAGCCGGCCGCCGAGACGATGCGGCCCCAGTTGGGATCCGCGCCAGCCACGGCCGTTTTGACCAGCGCGCTTTCGGCCACGGTCTTGGCAATCTGCCGGGCAGCCTCGCGCGAGGCGCAGCCGCGCACGTCGATCGTCACCAGATGCGTACATCCTTCGCCATCGGCAGGAATCGCCCGGGCAAGTTCCTGGCACACTTCGTTGAGATTGGTCCGAAACGTTTCCAGATCGCCGCCAGCCAGCGGTGTGCTGGACGCCGCGCCGTTGGCCAGCAGCAGCACCGTGTCGTTGGTGCTCATGTGGCCGTCGACGCTGATGCAATTGAAGCTGTCGGTTACGGCCGCGGCCAATGCCTGTTGAGCCGCTTGCGGAGTCAGCGCGGCATCGGTGAGCACGAGGCCCAGCATCGTGGCCATGTTGGGGCCGATCATCGCGGCGCCTTTGGCCAGGCCCGTGATCTGGACCGCTTTGCCCGAGACGTTGAATGTGCGGCCGGCCAGTTTGTGCGTGGTGTCGGTCGTGAGCATGCCGCGCGCGGCAGCCACCAGACCGCTCTCGTCGGCCGTCAGAAGTCCGGCAGCGGCCGTGATGCCAGCCCGAATTTTTTCCACCGGCAGGAACTCGCCGATGATGCCCGTCGACAGAACCAGCACCTGATCGGCCTTTGCACCGCACGTTTCTCCGGCCAGGGCCGCCATGCGGGCGGCATCCTCATCGCCACGGCTTCCGGTGCAGGCGTTGGCATTGCCGGAATTGATGACCACTGCGCGAATGTCCGCGCTGGGCGTATGGCGGCGGTCCCAGCCGACCGGCGCGGCAAACACGAGGTTCTGCGTGTAGACGCCCGCGGCCGTTGCCGGCCGATCGGACACGACGAGCGACACGTCCAGCTTCGACGTATTGCGTTTGATGCCGGCGTACACGCCCGCCAGGCGAAAGCCGGCCGGTACGCGTGGTGCAGAGGACGAATGCGAATCGGCCGGAGGTGTCATAGCGCCGTGGTTTCCGGATAGCCGAACATCAAATTGAAATTTTGCACCGCGGCGCCGGCGGCGCCTTTGATCAAATTGTCGAGACAACTGATCGTCAGCACCCGGCCGCGCACCACGCGGGCCGTGATATCGCAGAAATTGCTGTTGTTGGAATCCTTGGTGCCGGGCAAATGGTCGACGACGCGCACAAACGGCTCGTCGGCATAAAAATCGCGCAGCGTTTCCAACACCTGTTCCTCGCTCACCGGCTGCTCGGGCACCGAATACGTCGTGGTCAAGATGCCACGGTCCATCGGGATCAGATGCGGCGTGAAAATCACGCTCACTTCCCGGCCGCCGGCCGTGCTGAGCACCTGTTCGATTTCCGGCGTGTGGCGATGCCGGCCGACGTTGTAGGCCGACACGCTCTCGTTGCACTCGGGATAATGCGTCGTGAGCTTGGGCGTGCGGCCGGCTCCCGAAACGCCGCTCTTGGAGTCGACGATGATGCTGTCCGGCTGAATGAGCTTGCGCTTCAGCAGCGGCGCCAGTGCCAGGATCGCGGAAGTGGGATAGCAGCCGGGGTTGGCAATCAGCCGCGCCCGCGGAATCTCGGCGCGAAACAGCTCGGGCAAGCCATACACGGCCGAAGCCAATCGCTCGGGATCGGGATGACGCAGGTTGTACCACTGCTCGTAAACCTGCGGACTGCGCAGCCGATAATCGGCGCTGAGGTCAATCACGCGCGTCTTGCCGGCCAGCAGTTGCGGCACGACCTGGGCCGTCACGCCATGCGGCAGACAGCCGAACACGCAATCGGCCCGAGCCGCGACCGCCTCCGGCGC
>DATATB010000136.1:0-10069 GCA_036268995.1 Pirellulales bacterium
ATATCGATCGGGAACGCGAAAAAATCGCCCTGGGCCTAAAGCAAAAAACCGCCAGCCCGTGGGACCAAGTCGAAGAGAAATATCCAGTCGGCTCGTCGCACAAGGGGCATGTGGTCAACGTGATGAGCTACGGCGCCTTCGTCAAGCTCGAAGAGGGAATCGAAGGCCTCGTGCACATCAGCGAAATGTCGTGGACCAAGCGCATCAGCCATCCCAACGAACTGGTGCACATCGACGACGAGATCGAAGTCGTCGTGCTGGGCATCAACAAGGAAAAGCAGGAAATCTCGCTGGGCATGAAGCAGACCCAGGAGAATCCTTGGGACAAAGTTGCCGAGCGCTATCCGCCCGGCACGCCCGTCACAGGCACCGTGCGCAACCTCACCAATTACGGCGCCTTCATCGAGATCGAAGAGGGCATCGACGGCCTGCTGCACGTCAGCGACATGTCGTGGACCCGCAAGATCAGCCATCCCAGCGAGGTGGTCGAGAAGGGCCAGAAGATCGAGTGCCGCGTGCTCTCGGTCGACCAGCAGCGGCGCCGCATCGCCTTGGGCCTCAAGCAATTGCACGAGGATCCCTGGGCCAGCGACATTCCCAACAAGTATCAGACGGGCCAGATTGTCAAAGGCACCGTCACCAAGCTCACGAACTTTGGCGTGTTCGTCGGCCTGGAGAACGGGCTCGAGGGCCTGCTGCATATTTCCGAGCTGGCCGATCACAAGGTCGAGAATCCCGAAGACGTGGTCAAGGTCGGCGACGAAATCGAGGTGAAGATCCTGCGGGTCGACACCGACGAGCGCAAGATCGGGCTGTCGCGCAAGCGCGTCGACTGGACGCACGACGGCGAAGGCGAAGAGGGCGGCGGCCAAGAGTCCGCTGGGGTCGGCCAGACGACCAGCACGCCGGCCACCGAACTCAAAGGCGGCATTGGCGGCGAGAGCGGTCCGCTCATCAAACCCCGCAAGACCGAAGCGGAAGAACCGGCCAACTAGGCATAAAGCCGCGACCGCCGGTCGCGCGTTCCGCACGACACTCGCAACCGTTCCCGAGGCCCCGCCGGCACGTTCCGGCGGGGCCTCTTTTTCGCTACCCACCGCTCGACGCTCACTTTCGGCGTACTCACCCGCCCGGACGCGTGCTTGCAGAAACGCTAGCGTCTACGTCGATACTTGTGTTTGTCAACTTACGACTTGTTTACGAATTGTGCGAGGCTTGCTGAGTTGCCCGCGCCGCGGACCCCAATGACTGGGCCGCGGGGGCAACTGGTGTGTGCTTTGTACCCACCGCGCCGTTGGCCCAGCGCCGGCGGCGAGCAAATTCCGTCGCCACGCACGGCCGGTCAGAGCATCGCTTTAGCCCCGATACGTACCCACCTGGCGGACACGATGAAAAACCGACGCAGATCTTCCGCGGCCGTCCAGTCTCCGCTGGAAACCTACTTGCGCGAGATCAACGAAACCAGCTTGCTCACGGCCCGCGACGAGCAGGAGCTGGCCACGGAAATCGGCCAGGGCAGCGTGCCGGCCCGCGACCGCATGGTTCGCGCCAACCTGCGGCTGGTGGTGAACATCGCCCGCGGCTACACCGGCAAGGGGCTCGCTCTGCAAGACCTGATCGAAGAGGGCAACCTCGGCCTGCTGCGGGCCGTCGAAGGCTTCGATCCCGCGATGGGCACGCGCTTCAGTACCTACGCCAGCTACTGGATCAAGCAGTCGATCAAGCGGGCGCTGATCAACACGGCCAAAACGATTCGCATTCCGGCCTACATGGTCGAACTGCTCAGCAAATGGCGCCGGGCCACCAGCCGCCTGGCCGAAGAACTGGGCCGCACCCCCACGCCCGAAGAAGTGGCCCGCGTGCTCGGCCTGCCCCGCAAGAAGCTGCCGATCATCAAGAAGGCCATCCGCATCTACAACTCCACCCCGCAAACCGATCAGGCCGAAGCCGGCTGGTCGCTGGGCGAAATGATCATGGACGAGCGGGCCAAGAGCCCCGAAGACGAAATGGTGGAAGGCGACGACGTGACGCAGGTCCTGCGACTGCTGGAAACCATGGACGCCCGCGAAGCCACGATCCTGCGAATGCGGTTCGGCCTCGACGACAACGAGCCGCGCACGCTGAAAGAAATCGGCGAACAACTGGGCCTCACCCGCGAGCGCGTCCGCCAGATCGAGACCGAAGCCCTCGGCAAGCTGGCCGAAAACCTGCAAGGCTCATCCGGCTAAAGCCAGCGCAAGCGCGCCGCGAACAAGCCCACGGACTGCGGTCCGTGGGGTCCGGTCGACGTAGCGGAAGTCATGAGACTGTCGTGAGACTTCCGATGCATCGCGCGCAGCTTCGGAATTCTCACGAATCCCGCTACAGCTACCGGCTCATCCCGAAGTGCCGCTTAAAGAACTCGAGCATTTCGCCTCCGACGTTGGGCCGCTTGGCGTTGCCGTCGCCGGTGCTGATTAGCACGCACTGGATGCCCAGCTCGTCCATACGCTTTTTCAGCATCTTGCCGAAGTTCGGATGATGAATGCCCTGGCCGGGCCGGGCATCGGCCGGTAGCGGGCCGTCGGGTTCGTTGTAGACCATGAACACCGGCGGATCGTCCTTCGTCAGCCAGGTGATGGCCGCCGACTCGTCGTACAGCTTCTGCTGGGCCGGCGTCGGGTGTAGTGCCTCTTCGGCATTGTGCAGGCCGAAGATCTTGAAGATCGACGGATGCTCCCACGCCCGGCCGCCGATCAACTCGCGAATCTTGATCGGATCATAGGTCGGCTGGCCGCCAAAACTGCCGACGGCGCAAATCCGCGTCGATTCACGCAGCACGGGATCCGAGTTGCTCGGGTCGGCCAGGTCGGGATGAAAACCGATCCACATCGAAATACCCGCTCCCGCCGATCCGCCAAAGCACGCAACCCGCTCGGGATCAATGTTCCACTCGCCGGCTTTGGTGCGCAGGAACTGCACAGCCCGCGCACCGTCCATCTGCGGAGCAGGAAAGATCACCTTGTCGCCATCGACAAAGCGGTAGTTGATCGAGGCGAAATGAATGCCTGAGGTATTCAGTATTTTGACCATGCCGGGATTGAGCCCCTGCCGCTTGTCGCCGGCCACGAAGCCACCGCCATGGATATGCACCAGCAGCGGAGCCGGCTTGTCGCTGGCCGCCTGATAGAAGTCGAGCACGTTCCGCTTGGCCGGGCCATACGACACGTCGGCAAAGGTCGGTTCGAGTTGTAGTTGGGTCGCTGGCGATTGGCCCGCTGCACAACTCGCTAGCGCGAGCATCGCGGCCAGGCAGCCCAAGGCGTTGCGGCTGAAAGACAATAGGCGCATGATTTCATCTCCACAGTCGCCGGCGATCGAGCCTTGCACGTGCCGGCCATCTTACTCCGGTGCTAGGGCGCCCACCACACTCTCGCTCGTCGCGCTTGCGGAGATTACAATCTCAAACTCCTTGGCCTGCCGAACCGCCCGCTGAATTGGGAATTCCCGCCGATGAAAGCCTCCCGCCAGTTTATGCTCGTCGCTTGCTGCTCACTCTTAACGTCTCCAGCCGACGTCTTAGCACAATCCAAGACCGCCATCAGGCCGGCTCCGAAAAAGCCCGCGCCGACCCAGGCCGACGTCTCGTACGGCCCACACTCGCATCAACTGCTGGACATTTATGTCCCTCCGCAGGGCAAAGGGCCGTTTCCGGTGGTGATGTGGTTCGGTGGGCTCTGGGCTCCCAGTAAACACGTGCCCGACCTGAACCACTTTTTCCCCCACGGCTGCGCGGCGGTCGCCGTCGAGATGCGGACGATGAAGGACGCGACGGACGAGAAGATCGACCCGCCGATTTCGGTCTGCCTGCTCGATGCCCGGCGGGCACTGCAATTCGTGCGGCTGAACGCCGCCAAGTGGAACCTCGATCCCGACCGGATCGGCGTGGCCGGCGGTTCGCAAGGCGCCCTGCCGGCGCTCTATCTGGGCTGCGAGGGCGATCGTGCCAATCCGGACGCGATCGACCCGATCGAGCGCGTCTCGACCAAGGTCACGTGCGTCGGTGCCTATCGCAGCCAACCGAGCATCGATCCCAAACAAATGCAAGCGTGGGTGCCGGGCGTGAAGTGGGGAGCCCCGGCGCTGGGCTACAACTTCGACGAGTCGTTAAGACGTCGCAAAGAACTGCTGCCAAAGATTCAAGCCTGGTCCCCCGACGCGCTCGTGACCAAGTACGCGGCGCCGATGTACTTCGAGAACGAATGGGGGCTGACCAAGCCCGACGAAATCAAGGTCGAGAATTACGACGTCCATTCGCCGCGTTGGGGCATCGGCTTTCAGAAGCTCGCCCAAGAGCGCGGCGCCATCTGCTACCTCAAATATCTCGGCCACCCCTCGGAAAAGTATTCCGACATCTGGGACTTTCTCGTCAAAGAGCTGCAAGCACGGCCACAGGGCGACAGCAACGGCAAATAAGCGGCGATCGCCGACAATGGCCGAGCGCGTAGAGAATTGTCGGCGAGGCGAAAAGATGATCGGCGACTTAATCGGGGCCGTGATCGTTGAAAACCGGGGCACCATTGCCGATGCCTTGTGGCGGATTTCGGACCGTCGGTTGCGCGCGCCGCGCGCCGTGACTGTGTGTTCGGCGATTGCGACCATTGCCAGTTGGGCAGTGGCTCGCTGCGTCGGGAAGTGGCCCAACCTTGAAATATCGTTTGGTCTACTTGGATGGCTGTGCGTATTTCTTTTTGTCGCGTCGGTTTTATTCGGGGTTTATGTCACCCTTCGATTACGCACGGCCGTATCGCAGCGTGCCGAGACCAACTTCAAGGCCTAGGCCCGAAATTTACGCGTCGGGAGCTTGGCCCGCCACCAACAGCCTGGCGAGCGATTGGGCCAGCGTGTCGAGCGTGCTTTGGTCGGGCAGGGTGATCGTCAGCCGCGGCTTGCCGTTGGGGTCGTCGCTGACGTAGGAGGCCAGTCCGGCGCGGAGGTCGGCAACCAACGCCTGCGGAGGGTCGGCCGTTTGCTGCGGTGCCATCAGCTCGCCGAGCAACTTGAAGGCCGCCCCCAACAGTTCGCCGCCGGCCGCGGCCACGCGATCGCGGTGGGCATCGGAAAAGCCGCGCGCGGTTTGCTCGCTTTCGCGCTCGATGGATTGGTCGACGGGCGCCTCGGGCCGGGCCCCCAGCAAGACTTCCAAACGCCCTTTCAGCTCCAGCATGCCGCTGGCCAGCTCGACTTCGTCCACGTCCGACTCGGCGTCGAGCGCGGCCAGGGCCAGATCCTTTTTGGCGGCGATCGTGCCCAACAGGTTCTCTTCGAGCGTCTGCTCGGTGACCAGCACAAACGCTTGCACCGGCCGCTTCTGGCCCATGCGATGCGCCCGGGCAATCCGCTGCTCGAGCACCGCGGGGTTCCAGGGCAGATCGACGTTGATCACCGTGTCGGCCGCTTGCAGGTTCAAACCAGTCGAGCCGGCGTTGCTGGTGAGAAACAGCCGGCAATCGGCCGAAGTCTGGAAGCGATGCACGAGCTCGGCCCGCTGCTTTTGCGGCACGCTGCCATCCAGCCGGACGAAGCCCAGCTTGCGCTTGGCCAGCAGCGGCTCGATCAGGTCGAGCATCGTGGTCCATTCGGAAAACACGATCACCTTGCGTTGCTGCTCGTCGAACAGTTGCTCGAGCAATTCGTCGAGCCTGGCCAGCTTCGTCGAGTATCCGGGCGCTTGCTTATCGACCAGGAAGGTGCTGTCGGCCGCCATGCGGCACATCAGCAGGGCTTTTTGCAAGCGCAGCAGGTCCATTTCGGAGATGAACTTTTTGCGGACGATCGTGGCCACGACTCGCATGTGCGCGTCGTGCAGTGCGACCTGCTCTTCGCTGGGCGTGATCCGCACGAACTCGATGGTGCGCGGCGGCAGATCGAGCCGCACGCTGTCGCGCGTGCGGCGCAGCAGGATGGGCTTGAGCGTTTCGCGGAGCTGGCCGAGGTTTTTGTAGCCCAGCACTTTGCCCTTCTCGTCCGTGACGCGGTGCCGGTTGAAAAAGCGGAAGCCGGGCCCCAAGCGGCGATCGTCGATGAACTGCACGACGCTGAACAACTCGTCGAGCCGGTTTTCCAGCGGCGTGCCAGAGAGCACCAAGGCGAACCGCGAACGCAAGCCTTTGATGGTGCGGCTGGTTTTGGCCTCCCAATTTTTGATCCGCTGACCTTCGTCGAGAATGATCAGGTCCCAGCCGACGCGCTCGACGGCCAGGATGTCGCGGAGCACCTGCTCGTAGTTGCAGATGGTATAGAAGCAATCGTTGTCGTATTGTCCGGCCCGTTCGGCCACGGGCCCGCCGACGATCTGCACCGAGCGGCCGCAGCAGCGCTCGATTTCGGCCCGCCACTGGGATTTGAGCGAGGCGGGGCAAACGACCAGTACGCGGCGGATGCCGGCCTCGCGGGCCAGCAGTTCGGCGGTGCCAATGCCCTGGATGGTTTTGCCCAGGCCCATGTCGTCGGCCAGGATGGCGCGGCCCGCGCCGGCGGCAAAGGCGACGCCGTCGAGCTGATACGGCAGCAGCGGAATGTTAAGCAGGGTTTTGCGCAGCGGATGGTTGTGCGGGTCGCGGCGGATGGCAGCCGTGGCGCCGCGCATGCGGTCCTGCGATAGCCGCTGCTGGATGAATTCCTCCGCGTCTGGGTACAGCATCACGTCCTGGCCCAGTTGCTGCGCCTTGGCCAGCCGCTTGAGCAAATCGTGCATGTCGTCGATCGGCCGATCCGCGAGCGGCGCGAAGAGCTTGGCCGCCGCGTCGTTTAGTTTCCGCGGCAATTGCAGCCAGAGCGTCACGCCGCCGACATAGCGCAAGTGCAGGGCCAGTTGCGTCGGGGCGTACGGCTTGCGCAGGGCCTGTGGCGAAAAGCGCCGCTGCACTTTTTTGAGCACCGCCATCACGTGTTTGCAGGTGCCCAGCGTGTTGGTGCGGAAATCGGGACACGAGCAATACGACTGGCCCGGCTCCATACCGCGCAAAGCGACGCGATAGGTTTTGCCGCTGAGCGCGTTGGTCACCGTGTAATCGGCCCAGGGAGTGGTCGCGTCGCTGGACTTGAGCGTCATTCTTTCGGTCTTGGCCCGCTCGGCCCGTTCGGCCAAAGCCCGGGCCACGAGGTCGCCTTCGGCCAGGCTTTCGACCGGCGCGCGCGGCGGCGGGGGCGGCTCGGCCAGGCCCAGCGCCGATTTCTCTTCCAGAATCAGCGAAAACGCCGCAGCCACATGCTCGCACACGGCACGGTCGCCGATACGCTGGCAGCCGGTGCACTGCCAGTGCAGCCGATTGCGCGCTTCGGCCATCAGCGTGATGTTCACGGTCAGCGGCGCGCCGCTGGCCGTCTCGCCGGGAAAACGCAGCCGGAATAGATCGGCGCCGAGATAAACATCGTCGGCCAGCTTGAAATCCCAGGCATTGGCATGCCGCCGGATGAGCGTCTTGCCCGTGGGGCCCAACAGCTTGCAGACGTCTGTAAAGTTCAGCCGCGAGAGCCGATCTTTCAGCGAGAGTCGATCGCTCGCACGGACCGGCGGGGCAGAGGTCTTCATGACGGGGCGGCTCCTGAATGCACTAGGCCGATGATCGGTCGGTTGCGGCTTTTGCGCCGCCATGCGTAGCAGGCAATGTACGCCAGGCGCGAGGTAAAAATCAACCAGCTCGCTAAGGGCAGCGTTTGGCATCAGGCAGACTGCTATTCGCGTAAGCGGCCCGCGGCTTAAGAAGGGAGCCGACGAATCGGTGCGGCAAGAGGGCTAATAAGCATCGGTTGGTCGGCCGGTGGGCCTGCGAAGCCGGCAGGGGTTGGCCCTTGCCGAGGGGTGGAAAGGTGAATCAGCAACCATCTCCGAGTGCTGCGATCTGCTATAATTGGTGCCTGAAAGCGGTCACGCCTATCCAACAATGGAACGACGCGTGGTCGTCTATATCTGGGGAAACTTGACGGCCGACAATTTTACGCCCCGTGCGGGGAAGGACACGATCGGCCGGCCAGGGCAACAAGCGGGACTGTCCGCGTCGGACGTGATCCCACCTGGCAGAAAGGCACAAGGGATCGACATCGCCAAGCTCATCGCTCCCTTAAGAGCGATTCCGGACAATATCGAGCGAGGCGGCACACCCGGACATTTTGCCATTGCTCCCACCGATGAGCTGGGCGCGGTTGACCTCAGGCAGTTGGAGGACTGGGCAATGTCACGCGGCACGGGCCGAACACACGAATTTACGCAGCTATTGCTCAATGCAGTAGTGCAACCAAATGCTACTGGAGGTACGCAGTGACCTTGGCAAGCGTCGTTTCTTTTCCGCCAGTGGCTCGAAACGAATATCTGGATCGTCTCGGGGTTTTGCCCCCAAGACCGGCCTTTACTCCGGAGTTGTGGACCACAGTGCATGACGAGGTCCAAGAGCAACTCATGTCCCTTGAAGCCGATGTTCGCCAGAAAATGCCCGGAATTCGAGTGCGTGCGGGCCACACCAGTGGAAGGCATTTTTATCTCTTTTCTTACCGCACCTTTTCCATGCCCGACACGGCACTCGACCCAGTGGTCGTCGGAATCACTTTCACATCGGTCGAGCAGAGTGTGACCGTGGAGGCGGATGTCAGTGGCGAACAGATCGGCGATTGCATATCGTCTGCGGTCAGCAAAACGGTGCCCAGTTCAAAGGAAGCGCTGCTGGCAGCGGCGCGCGAGTTGGCTCAAAATCTCTGCCAGTCGGCCGATGCGATCGTCGCCGCTCTCGCCGATCCGTCTCGCAGAGTCGAGTGAGGGTGCAGGCCCGAGTTGAAAACATGCAAGACACGACGAAAAGTCACGGCTTGTCGTTCCAAGAGAAAGAAGCTTTTGTCCGCACCGCCCTAGCCTCAATGGCGGAGCATACATTCGGCTTCGTCTGCAGTGTGATCGGCGTTTCCGATTCGAGAATGGGCCGCCATTACGGCTCGGCGCTCAGGTGCATGCTCAACGGCCGACGAGCCATCTTGACCGCTCTGCATGTCATCGAAGCAGCGAAAAACGAACCGCTCGGACTGGCCGTTTCGACTGGTTTCGGCGAACCGCCCTATGTTGTTCACGGCGCCGTCAATATCGACCCAATTGCCGACCTGGCCGTTTACTTTTTGCCCGCCGACTACCCGTGCCCTGAGGAGAGCTTCTGGCCGTCCGCGAGAATCGACCATTCGCTGGACAAACTGGCCACAGATTACCTGTTCCTTCATGGATTTCCGGGCAAGGCAAGCTATCCCTCGCGTCTTTTGGGCGGCGTGGTCAGTAAGTCACTTCCATATGGAGCGATGCAGCGACTCGAAAACCTGCCGCCGAACCTCCAGCCTTATCAGTTCGCGGTCGAGTACGATCCAGTTGGGATGGTGAACGAAACAGGAGCCATCCAGGATCTCGTCGATCCACACGGACTATCCGGCAGCCCTGTTTGGCGGATCGGCGTGAGCGGTCATTCCTCGCGCGAATGGAAGCCAAGCGACAGCCTGCTGGTTGGAATTCTGACTCAGTGGCGACCCGACGAGAAGGTTCTAATCGCCACGACAACAAAAAAACTGCCCCCGACCTGGTAACCCGTCGTCGCGTCAAGTCGCGAGCGCGCCAACAGCGCCGCCTGACTGTTTTTGGCGACTAAATTCGAACTCGCCGCCTTCCGGTCTCAACCCAGACGCGCCGACAAAGACTTCACCACGCCCCTCAAAAGCCTTGGTTCTTCCAAGTTAATCCCGACGGCGGCCTACGGGTTAGGAAGCGGCGGAGGGCGCACGAGGGGTACGCAGCGTAATTGGAAGCCAGGAATGCCGAAATCGGGGCAGTTCGTGATTGCGGGCGGCAGCGGATTTTTGGGCGTTTCGCTCGCGAATCATCTGGCGAAACTTGGGGCGTCGGTCGTCATTCTATCGCGACATGCGCCGAAAGCACTCGGGCCGTGGCGGCACGTAACCTGGGATGGCCGTACGCTGGGTGAGTGGCAGCGCGAGCTGGACGGTGCGGCCGGGCTGGTCAATCTGGCCGGGCGCAGTGTTGATTGCGTCAAAACCCCCGACA
>DATATB010000137.1:0-149756 GCA_036268995.1 Pirellulales bacterium
TTCCCCACGCCGCTCGGTTAGCCGGCGTTAGAACGGCTCTTTCAAGGTCTGACTTGGTTAACACCGCCGCGTCGAGCGCCGCGAGAGTACGCTTGATCGCAAGCCGGGTTTTGGGTGGGAGTTTAGGCATGCGCAGGCGTACTCCATCATCCGATGGGCGAGGTATACATACCTCGCCCATCGGATGATGGAGTCATTGACCGCAGGTGCCAAGTGGCGAGCGGTATATATACCGCTCGCCACTTGGCACCTGCGGCATCGAGTTCCCCCGTTGACGGCCGGCCTGCTAACTTTTTGCTTGTGGCCACGTAGTATATATACTACGTGGCCACGGCGGGCGAAGATAGTATTTCCGGCATCGCCGCGGCGTTTTTCATGACGTGGCGGGCGTAGTCATGTAGGGGGGGGCTGCGAGCGGCCTTTACCCGTTAGTTAGACGCAGTGTCCCCGGCCTTCACGATCCCGCCTTGGAGCACGGCGATGAAGCGCTTGCGGTCTTCGAGGAGGTGGATGTTGGCGGCCACGTCGCCGTCGACGATGAGGATGTCGGCCAGCTTGCCGGCGGCGAGAGTGCCGAGTTCGTGGGCGCGGCCGAGGATCTCGGCGCCGGTCTGGGTGGCGCAGCGGATCACTTCCAGCGGCGTGAAGCCGACATGGTCGACGAAGAAACTCAGTTCGCGGGCGTAATCGCCGTGCGGGTTCCAGGCAAAGCCGTAGTCGCCGCCCAAACCCAGCCGGCCGCCGGCCCGCAAGATCATCCGGGCGCTTTCGGTGCCCCCCTCGAGCGTCTCCTTGTGGCCGTCGATCACGCGCTGCGAAAAGCCGAACTCCGGCCCGCGCTCGATGCTGGCCAACTCAAAATAAAGGGCCGGCACCACCGGCACGTCGCGCTCCAGCAGCAGGTCCAGGGCTTCGGCATCCATGAACGTGCCATGCTCGAGCGTGTCGTAGCCGGCCCGGAGGGCGTTTTTGATGCCCTGGTTCGCCCGGCAGTGGCCCGTGACTTTCAGCCCGTGATTGTGCGCCGTTTGCACCACGGCGTGCATTTCTTCAAACGTCATGCAGAGCGTGTGATGGTCGTTGGCGTCGGGGGCGGCGGCGTCGCCGGTGGGATACGTCTTGACCCACTCGACGCCGTCCTTGACCAGCTTGCGCACGGCGGCCCGAGCTTCGTCGGCGCCGTTCACGAGCAGCACGAGGCCGTCCATGCCGATCTTGCGGAAGTCCGGGTTCCAATCCATCAGCCCGCCCACGCCGCAGATTTCGCGACCGCTGGCAGCCAGCCGCGGGCCGGGGACCAGGTCGTTCTCGATGGCCTTCTTCAGCCACACGTCGACGTTGAACAGGCAGCCGCCGCTGCGGGCCGCCGTGTAGCCACACTCCAGCGCCAGCCGGGCATTGCAGGCGGCCAGCAGCGTGACGTACTCGACCGGATACTTGATGTCGAGATCTTCGAGCGCCGCCACGTTGAAGTACGTGGGATGGAAATGGGCCTCGACCAGGCCCGGCATGATCGTGCCGCCACGGGCATCGATTGTCCGGATCTGGGGACTTTGGGCCTCAGCTGGCAATGACGGAGCGGCCGCAGCCGGACCGGCATAGTGGATGCGGCCATCGCGGGCAATGAGCACCGCATCCTTGATCGGCGGCGCGCCGGTGCCGTCGATCAGTTGGCCGTGCTCGACGCGTAGCCAGCCGGTGGCGGCTTGCATGTAAAACTCCTGAAGGCGTCCCCTGACCCCGCGCGCAAGTGCCTACGGATCGACCGAAAAATAACTTCCGTTTTTTTTAGCCCCTCACCCTGCCCTCTCCCGCAAGGGGCGAGGGGTTGCGGAGAAGTTATTTTTCGGTCGATCCTACGGTGGCCCGAGCGTGGAGAGAAAGGTCGTGACGAGGTTCAATACTTCCTGCGTCCGCGTGCTGTGCATCAAATGTTGCGCGCCGGCGAGTTTGATCAGACTCAAATCGGCTGCGACCGAGTGGGCGAACTCGGCGTCGCCGTCGGTGAGCATGCCGCCCGCCGCCGGATCGGCTTGCAACACCAGTGCCGGTCGCGTGAGCCGAGCGAGAACCTGACGCTCATCGTAGCTGGCCAGCCACCCGCCATCCAGAATCGCTTCGATCGCTTGCGGCGCGACTCCGCGCAGGCAATCGGCCATGTATCGCAGGGCAACTGGACCGCGCATCCGGCCAAGGCAAAAATCCTCGCCGCTGGCCGGGTCGCGGAACTTGACGGCGGCAAGTTGCTCGACCAGTTGCGGCAGAGGCTGCCGCGAGCCAGCCAGCGGAGCCAGCGCACTGAAATAGCCGTGCCAGCGAGTCTCGCGGATCCGTCGGCCCATGGTTTGAAACGGCGGGTCTTCCAGGATTACGGCCTGCACCTGGTCGGGAAGCTGCGCGGCCGCGCCGGCTGCCACCATCGCCCCCAACGAATGGCCGTAGAGCACCACCGGGTGCCGGACGTCAGCCTTCAGCCAATCGACCACGTCGGAAAGATAGTCGCACACGCGGTAGCCGCAGGCCGGATGCGACGAGCCGCCATGTCCGCGCAGATCGACCGCGATGGTGGTGAAATGGGTCGCCAGAGGCATCAGCAGCGGCAGAAACGTGTCGCCGCGGCGCAGCACTCCGTGCAAAAACACGAGGTACGTGTCGCCATGCCCGCAGCGGCGATAGGCAAGCGTGGCGTCGTGACCTTCCCAATGGCTGACAATCATGGAACGGGGCCCAGGCTCGCAGTCTCGGCCGATTTCGCGCAGCGACATCTTGTCGCAACGCATCGGCCGGATTACGCTGCATCCTGCATGCAGCATGGAGCGTGCAGGCACTTTAGGCGGACGACTCCCGCCTGTCAATCGATCGGAGCAGACGCGTATGCGTGATCGAAGCATTGTTGCCGCCGGCAGACCCATTCGCCGGCAGTCGCTCGCCGATTCGGTGTTCGAAACCCTGGTCGAGGCGATTGTCACGGGCCGATTGGCACCGGGCGAAGAATTGAGCGCGGTGGCCCTATCGGCCCAGTTGCAGGTCAGCCGCACGCCCGTGACCGAGGCCTTGCAGCGTTTGGAACACGATGGCCTGGTCGTGCAGACGGCCAACCATCCACCGCGGGTCGTGCGGCTGGCTCCGCAGGATATTGACGAAATTTACGAACTCCGGCTGCACCTGGAAGCCGCCGCCGCAGAACGGGCGGCCACCCGCATCGATCCGGCCATGCTGGCCATGCTTCGCACGCGCGCCGCGCAGATCGAAGCCGCGCGAGATTCTATGGACTGGGCCACGCAGGCAATCGAGTTTGACTTGCAGTTTCACGACACGGTTGCCCAATGCGCTGGCAATCGGCGGCTGGCTCGCGACATCGAGCGTTATCGCCGGCTCGTCCGCTCGTTCTGCCGCTTGACCGGCAGCCGCGAGAACCTGGAAGCGGCCTTTGGCGAGCACCTGGCCATCCTCGACGCGCTGGAGGCACGCCAGCCAGCCGCCGCGCGCAAGGCCATGACGGCACACATTCGCCGGCGCAAAGAGGTTGTCCTGCGCGAATTGGCCGCGGCGCCGGAGCCAGCGGATCGAAAGCTCCTTTCACCTACTTCGTCAGAGTAATCCTACATGCTTGCGACCAGTCCCATCCTGCGTGCCTGCCTGTTTTTTTCGGCCTTGCTGACGGCGGTCTGGCAGTCGGCGTCTGCCGCGGCGCCACCGGCGGCTAAGCCCAAAACGGATCCGGCAGCGCTGTTTGCCCGTGACCGGCTGATCGCCTGGTGTATTGTTCCGTTCGATGCGAAGAAGCGCGGGCCGGAAGAACGTGCCGCGATGCTCGAGAGCCTGGGCCTCAAGCATTTTGCCTACGACTGGCGGGCCGAGCACATTCCCACGTTCGATGCCGAGCTGGCCGCTCTCAAGCGGCATGGCATTGCGCTGGATGCCTTTTGGTTTCCAGGCGCGCTCGACGCCCATGCAAAGGTCATTCTCGATCTGCTCGCGCGGCATCAGCTCAAGCCGCAGCTTTGGGTGACCGGCGGCGGAGCCCCCACGCACTCGCCCGACGAGCAGCGGGCGCGCGTCGCGGCCGAGGCTGCCCGGCTGCGACCGATTGCGGAAGCGGCCGGCCGCATCGGCTGCACCGTTGGACTCTACAACCACGGCGGCTGGTTCGGCGAGCCGGAAAATCAATTGGCGATTCTTGCCGAACTCAAGCTGCCTAACGTGGGCCTCGTCTACAACCTGCACCACGGCCATGCCCACGTCGATCGCTTCGCCGAGCTGCTAGCCAAGATGCAGCCACACCTGTTGTGCGTGAACTTGAACGGCATGGACCGCGACGCCGAACAGCATGGCAACAAGATCATGCCGCTGGGGCAAGGCAAGCTCGACCTGGAGCTGCTGAAGACGCTTGTGGCCAGCGGCTATCCGGGGCCGATCGGCATTCTGGGCCACACGATGGATGATGCCCAGCAGCGGCTGCTCGACAATCTCGACGGCCTGGACTGGCTGGTTAAGCAATTGCAAGGTCAGCCGGCCGGCCCACGTCCGCAGCCTCGCACCTGGCGCCGCGCGCCTGCCGGCAAAACGGCATCCGCCGGCAAACCGAACCAGTGGATGATCGAAGGCCGCAACGAATATCGCCAGCAGCCGCTTACTGTGGCTTGCACGGTGCAGCTCGAGCCGCACGCCACGTACAACATCATTGCCGCTTGCGATACGAAGAACTCGGGCACGCATTGGGAACTGTTTACGATGCCCGGCAGCGGCTATCTGACCGCTTATTTGCCCGGCATGCGGCCAGACCATGTGCATTCCAAGGTAAACGTCTGCGACCGCAAGCCGCACCACGTGGGCCTGATGCTCGAAGCCCAGCGGGCGCGGCTGTTGGTTGACGGCAAGGTGGTCGCCGAGCAAGCGATGGAGACCACGAATCGGGCGTCGAAGCCGGGTCCGCTGGCAGTTGGCCGGCTGGTGGAAGGCACGATTGATTGTGCCGGCGAGGTTCGCTCCCTGCATTTGCTGCGCGGAGTTGTAGAAGAAGCTGCTCGGCATGGCGCGGGTTCCGCGCTGCCGGGGCCGGCGACGCTCGGATTGTGGAAGTTTACGGAAGCCAAATCCGAGCAAGTGGCCGATGCCTCGCCTCTGCACAATCCGGCCCGGCGGACGACTGGCGTCGAGACTTCGCCCATGCCGCCCCCGGGCATGCATCTGGCATCGACCGATGCCCGGCTGCGAATGCAATTGATCGACCGCTCGCCCGACCAGGCTTACATGGCGCTTAAGGCCGACGGGGCGGGCCGGTTGTTTGTCGGCGGACGCGAGGCGGTGTTCGTCTTCGAGCCGGATGGCCACGGCGGATTTCGCCCGCGCCAAACGCTGCTGCGCTTCGGCGAAGACTCGATCATCATCGGGCTGGAACTGCGCGGAGACGATTTGTACGTGATGACCGGCGGCGCGTTGTATGTGGTGCCCGAGGGACGCACGCGGCGCACCGGGCTGAAGCCGCGGCGAATTCTGTGGGGTTTGCCGCTCGACTTGCACGTCAGCTTTCATTGCCTGGCGTGGGGACCGCAGGGCGATTTGTATCTCGATCATGGCGATCCGCTGCTGAGCTACGTGAATTGGCAACGGCCCGGCAATTGGGGGCACTGGACGCTGTTTGCCGGCCGCGAAAATCGGCCATT
Source organism: Pirellulales bacterium (assembly GCA_036268995.1). Taxonomy (GTDB): domain Bacteria; phylum Planctomycetota; class Planctomycetia; order Pirellulales; family PNKZ01; genus DATATB01. Next base: position 5,667 of record DATATB010000137.1, read on the forward strand.
GGTTTACAACGGTGCCGGCGGCGTGCTGCGGATGCGGCCCGACGGCGACCGGTTGCAGGCGATTGCCGGCGGGTTGCGTGGCCCGGTGGGGTTGGCCTTCGACGATCGCTGGGATCTGTTCACCAACGACAACGACCACGAAAGCCGGCCCGACCAGTTTGCCCCCTGTCGGCTGCTGCACGTGGTGCCGCACGTCGATTTCGGCTGGCCACGCGGCTGGATGGCTTCGAAGAATCCGGATCGGGCCGATCTGATCGAGCCGATGACGGCCGATTTGGGCCGCGGCGTGCCGTGCGACCTGCTGTATTTTGACGAGCCGTCGTGGCCGGCCGAATATCGCCGGCGGCTGCTGATGTGCCGCTGGGGCAGCGCGATCGTCGGCAGCTATCCGCTGGTGCCCCGCGGGGCCAGCTTCAGCACCAACGAGCAAGTGTTCCTTTCGGGCAGCGAGAACGCCCGGCCGGTCGGGATCACCGTCGATCCGCAGGGCCGGATGTTTGTCAGCAGCTTGTACATGGCCGGCAACGCGGCCTCGCCGCACTGCGCCAGCGACGTGGTGATGATCGTGCCTGGCGAGCCGGGAGCGCTGCCGACCGGAGTACCTCAGCCGCCTGGCAAGGACACGAGCGAGCTGACCGACGCCGAGCTGTGGCAGCAATTGGCCGCCGGCGGTTGGGAGCGTCGTCGGCGCGCGCATCACGAGATTCTGCGTCGCGGCGGCGGGCTGCTCGACGATTCTGCGCGGCGATTCTGCGCGGCCGATGAGACCGCCCCCGAGTTCTTGAACCTGGCCTGGCTGGCCGGCCGCAGCGGTCGGCAGTACGTGGCGGCGCGGTTGTCGCGAATGGCTGCTTCGGCCGATGCCGGACAACGGGCGCAAGCCCTGCGAATTTTCACGGAGTATCCGGCATTGCAGCCGTCTCGGGCCTTGATGGAGAGCCGCTTGAGCGATGCCGATGCGGCCGTGCGTTTGGCGGCCTTGGAATTCTTCTTCACCGATCGCCCTGGTGATTCGGTACAGCCGCTGCCGCTGGAGCCGGTCGCACGGCTGGCGGCCGATGCGGATACCTATCTACGGCAGATTGCCGCGCGGCTATTGAGCCTCCGAGCCGCGGACGCGGAACTGCGGGATTTGTCCCAAGGAGCCGAGGCTGCGAGTCGCTTGGCTGCCGTGTTGGCGGCCGGTATGCGGCTGACAACGCCGCCCGCCGGCGAGCGGACGCTGGCCGCGATCAAGCTTTTCTATCCCCAGGACAATGCGTTCTTTCGCAGCCAACTCAAGTACGCGGATGTTGGCGAGCCGATCGACTTGCGAGAATTCGGCCCGATCGGCGGCTTTATGACCTCCGAGCGTTGGAAGTTACTGGGGCCGGCCGCCGATCAGGCGATGTTCAAGCTGCTGGACGCCGCGCTGGCGGATAAAGACGACCGCGTCGCGCTGGAAGCGGTGCACTATCTGCACCTGCTCGATGATCCGCGCAGCGAGCCGCAACTGGCGAGCACGGTCGAGCGCGTCTGGCGCGATCGGCTGCGGCCGCACCCGGCCATTGCGGTTAAACAGATTTGGCTGCTTGGCCCGCTGGCGGCCGATGCCGCTGCTGCCGTCAAGCTCAACGAAAACACGATCGATCTGGCGGCCGCTTATGCCACGCCGGACGGCTCGCAGCATTGGCGCAAGGTGCCGGCGGGCGCGGGCAATGGGATTCCGATCGTGGCCGCGCACGGCTCCGGCCCCTGGCATGTTTATGGCACCTTCACGTTGCAAAGCCAGAAGCGTCAGAAGGCAATCCTCGGATTGTCATGGCCGGGGTTTGCAGAGATGCGGCTGGGCGGCCGGCCAATCGCTTGGGACAAATCCGGTGAAGGCAGTCGGCAGGCCCTGATCGACTTGCAAGCGGGCAGCAATGACGTCGTCATGGACTTGAGTGGCGATCGGAGCAGCCCGGCCTCGCTGGCAATCACCTGCACGGCGGCCGGAGGTATTAGTGCCGAACTGCCCGAGCAGATCACCGGGGCGCTGCTGGCCGAGCGGCTGCGCGAGGCGGCGGCCGGCGGTAAAGGGGTTGCGATCCCGCGGGAACTGGCCGAGGCCGACTGGCCGGCGGAAGTGCGTCGGGCCGACGTGGGGCATGGCCGGCAGTTATTCGCGACGCTAGGGTGTGCCAAGTGCCATGCGATTTCGCCCGAGCAGGCCGGGGGCGGCGCGCCCAGCCTGGCCGAGGCCCGGCGGCGGTTCAATCTGGCCCATCTGGTCGAGTCGATTCTCCTGCCGAGCAAGCAGGTCGCCGAGCCGTTTCGGGCTTCCACACTGGTGATGGACGACGGGCGGGTTCTCTCGGGCCTGATCGTGGCCGAGTCGGCCGATAGCATCGAGCTGCTCTTGGCCGACGGTTCGCGCCGCACGCTACGGCCGGGCGACATTGAAGATCGCAGCCGGGGCGACCAATCGCCCATGCCGCAGGGCATTGTCAAAAGCGTGGCCGAACTGCGCGATCTGCTCGGCTACCTGACCAGCGATCGCCCCCGGCCGCCGTGAATGGCGGGTCGGCTGCCGGGAACTCCCCAGGCTGACGCCATGGGGCTCGCCGGGCACGTGCTTTGGCTTGTTTGATGCTGCTTCTGGCTGGCTTCGATCGGCCCGAATGCCTATATTCCATACGCCGCAGTCAGGCGATGCGGTGGCGGTGTCCCCTGCTGACGAACGAATCGACCTCGGGAACCTTTCGCGCATGAATCCTGCTGCCGCAGTCCAGTTGAGCGATTTTATCCGCTCGATTCCCGACTTTCCCAAGCCGGGCATCCTGTTTCGCGACATTACGCCGCTGTTGGCGTCGGCCGATGCCTTTCGCGAGGCGATCGGCCAACTGGCCCGGCGTTATCAGAACGCCAATGTTGACCTGGTGGCGGCGGCCGAGGCCCGCGGCTTCATCTTTGCCGCTCCGCTGGCCCTGGAGTTGAACGCCGGCTTCATTCCGGTCCGCAAGCCGGGCAAGCTGCCGTTCGATCGGCACAGCTTCGAGTATGCCCTGGAGTACGGGACCGACACGCTCGAAGTGCACGTCGATGGCTTTGCTCCGGGCCAACGGGTGCTGCTGGTCGACGACCTGTTGGCCACCGGTGGCACGATGGAGGCCTGCTGTCGGCTGGTCGAGCATGCGGGAGCGGTGGTCGCCGGGTGTGCGTTTGTGATCGAGCTCACCGGCTTGAACGGCGCCGCGCGGCTGGCCAAGTACAACCCATTCAGTCTGTTGCAATACGACTGACGCAACCATGACGGCGATCCGGATTGGCATCGTCGGCTGCGGCCGCATCCTGGCGGCCCATTTGCGCGGCTATCGCCTGCTGCGGGCCGCGGGCATCGACACGTTTCGCATCACGGCGCTGTGCGCCCGGCGCGAGGACGATGCGCGGATGTACGTCCAGCGCGGCTCGGGGCCGCCGCAACGCCCGGCGGTCAGCCGCTTGCCGGGCGACCCGCTGGCGATCGGCGACGAATACCTGTCCGACTTTCAGCCGGGCGAGCCCGTCGAAGTGTTTACCGATTTTCGGCGAATGATTGCCGAAGGGCCGATCGACGCCGTCAACGATTTCAGCACGCACGCCTTGCACCACCAGGTGGCAACCGAGGCCTTTAAGCACGGCAAGCATCTGCTCACACAAAAACCGCTGGCCGTCAGCATCGAGGCAGGCCGGCGGATGTGTGCGGCCGCGGAGTCGGCAGGGCTGACCTTCAGCGTGTTCGAAAACTTTCGCCACGCGCCGCGCACGCGACACTTGCTGGCGGCTTTTGGGGCGGGACCGCTCGGCGCGCTGCAAATGCTGCTGGTGGGCTATGCCGGCTTGTGGTGGGCGCCCAATCAGATCGTGGCCGGAACTCCCTGGCGGCACTCGAAGCTGGATGCCGGCGGCATCAGCCTCGACCTGGGCGTCCACTTCTTCGATCAGATCCGCTCTCTGGCCGGCGAGATCGAGCACGTGACCGCCCGCGTCGCCACGCTCGAACCCCGCCGCGTGATGCTCGACGAGCAAGGCCGCGCCGGCCAGGCGATCGATTGCGACGCCGACGACACCTTTTTCGCCACCGCCGAAACCGCGTCGGGCACGCCGGCCAACCTGTTTGCCAGTTGGGCCGGTCACGGTGGTCCGACGCTCGCCGGCGACGGCATGGCCTACTACGGTCAGCACGGCATGGCCAGCGGCGACGAGGCGATTTTTGACGACGGCCGGCGGGTAAAACTCGCCGAGATTTACGCCTCGATCGCCACGCCCGAGCAGCAGGCTCACGATTTTCCGCACGGCCTCGCAGACAGTTTCGCGCTCAACCAGCTCGACTGGCTGCAGGCAATTGCCGCCGGCCGTCAGAGCGAAACCAGCGGGGCCGAAGGCCTGCGCGACCTGGCCGCCGCGTTTGCCATTCTCGAATCGCACCACGCCGGCCGCCGCATCGCGGTCTCCGACGTCCTCACCGGCCGCGTCCGCGCATTCCAGCAGCCCATCGACGGACGCTTCGGGCTGGCATAGCTCCACGGTAGCTGATGCACAGACGCGGGGCTTTGTGCCGCGCGACACTCCGCGCGAACGGCGAACACGGTGCGCCATTCTAACGCCGGAGCCGCGATGAGCGCAGTTTTTTCTTGAAAATGGGCCAGCGCCTGCGGTAACTTCCTCACCACCGAGGTATCAGCAGAGCTGTCAAGAAGACGGTATCCCAAGAGCCCGCTCTGGAGCGCTATCGCTCCACGGCGGGTTTTTTTGTTTTACGCGAAAGGAGCCGGCGTGGCAGACGGGCATCATTACATCCCACAGTCGTTCAGGCGAGCGATCGCCAAGCTCCTATCTGCCGAGGCTGAGCGAGTCTTTAAAAAGCAAATCACGACCAATCCGTATTCCGAGTGGCACGGGAATAGCCGCGAGCACATGGAGTACAACGACCGGGTTGCAATTTTGGTGAGAAACCATATATCGGGCCTGGCGCGCGCCGAGAAACTCGTAGGCGGAAAGCTCACGAGGGACCAGGCCGAGTACATTGTGGCGCGGATCAAAAAGGACGGATTCGGCGATCGTAAGGTCTACGAGTTCAACCAAAACGTGCTTCAATCGCTGCGCCTCCTCGCACTGGGCAGCATCGTAGCCAGAGGTCTGGGCGAGTTCAAAAAAATCGACAAGTTGGACAGGAGCGTAGAGGTAAAGCGGTACTACAACGCCGCGGCGGAGGCACTTACGAAGGGCGACTGGAGGGCGGCCGATCGGGCGGTCCGTGGCGGCGGCGGCGTTGGTTCCGGGGCAAACAACTTGCTGAACGCAATCCTCCTCGCCGGCTATGAGAAGGAGGCTCTAATCCTCCAAGACAGATGGAAGGCGCGGGTGGAACAATTCCGTACGATCGAGAGGGGTAACCACGTTGACGGCGTTCCCGATGGATTCGAGGCTTTTGAGCGTGGCTGATTCGCAAGCGCTGTGACCAGGCGGCCGCTTTACGTTGATTCGCAGCCGCCACCGGCCACGCAGGAACCCGGATAGTCGAAATTAGCTGACGCATTCTCGACTGCGTTTTGGCCGCGCGTTATGATCGCCGCAATTAAGCCGTCACCGCGTGTCTCGGGGGGGGCCGCCGCCATGCCACACGACAATTGTCCGCAGTTCCCCTCATACGCAGAGTGTCGTCTGCGCTACAACATTGCCGATTCTGAGCGCAAGCCGGGCGAAGTGGTGCATCAGAGCGAGCTCGATATCCCCCCGATCGACGAGGACGAGCACGAGCACGATGAGCTCTTTGATCGCATTGGCCCGGTGATCGTCAAGCACAACAAGCGCTACGGGTTCGACACTGATGAGCCGGGGGTAAGGGACTTTTATTTTCACGTGGCGGAGCAGTTCCGCGGCGATCGCATGACCGAAGTCGCGGCGCACGGCAAAGCCGAATATACGGTCGAACTGATTCTCGATCTCCAAGAGTTGCTGAGAGGGCCGCTTCGCTTGTGGCGCATCGTTGTCGAAGCGCCGATGCACGATGATGCAATCCTGGTGTACCCGAACTGTTGGCGCAACAGCGATGCCGCGCCCGGTGAGGCGCTGGAGAAAACGCTGCTCCGGGCCAATGCGCACAAACACTCGTACGAGCGCCTGCTTGATCGGTACGCGTGCGTCGACCGGCCCGGCTTGCGGCTCGAATCCCCGCCACGGCTTTGGGAAGCAAAGATCATTTACAACGCGACGCCGAGTATCGCGAACGACGACTGGCCGGTCTTCACCACGGTTCCGATCTCGGAAGAGTTGTCGACCGACGAATACTTGGAGTTCGAAAAAGACCTGCTGCCGGCCCTTGAGCGGCATGGGCCAGTGTGGGTGAAAAGCGATCTGTCGGACACGAGCAAAACGCGCCGCAACCTGTTCTGGCTTACCCGCATTATTATGGGCATGCAGTGGGACCGGACACGCGTCCTGGTCAAATACGGCGAGCGCCAATTCACCGACGAGTTGATCGCCGATATTCAGGCGGTGCTCAAGCGCCGGCCGCTCTGGCGCGTGGCGCTCGACGCGGAAGACGAGCGCGACGTGCGGTTCGTGTACCCGGACTTCGTGCATTGAAGCGGATGGACGATCGTCCCGTGTCGGCGTTCTAGTTCCCGCCGCCTGTGGCATCCTTGAATTCGTCGAGATGCGCGGACACGTACTCCGCGAGGTTATCCAAGACCGACTCGTCTCCTACAGAGTTGTCGGAATACTTGTGAAATTCATGGCCTTGGTCGAGCTCGGTGAGAAACTGATCCCGCCGCGGCTGATGGAGGTGCGGCTCGGGAAATGGAAACATTGCCGCGGTTTGTTCAATACAGTTTGCGACGTTCAAGGCGCCGATCGCTCGATAGGCTTCAATGAAGACGGAGTACGGAGGCTGCTCCGGCCAATCCGATTCGTAAAAGTACTGCAGCCCGCCGTTGTCGATGATCCCTTGAGCCGAGTAGATGATGACGACGATTTGAAGCGGCCGCGGTAGTGCGGCCATCTTTCGGCCGTTTTCTTCGTAGGCGGCAAACGCGCGCTCAGACGCCCTGTCGAGCAGCTTTTCCATGTGGTCGTCCGTCATGGGCACCTCGTCGAATCCAATCGCGCTGCGCGGCACGCAAGTTCAACCGTGGATCCTATACCGGCCGGCGCATGAAAAGGCGCCTGCCGTGGCTATTCTGGTTCATTTCAATTTGAGCACCCGCCGGTAGGCAGGGCACGATCGGCGTCCTTGTTAGTAGCCTTAAATCATTACAAATCGTCGATTTGCTTGACTTTCGGCGCGGCCGGTGCCTAGCATAGCGCCCAGGGGGCTAGTGGGCTCTTGCGTTAGGGGAGGTTGCCATGTTTGCGCGATTGTCGACCGCCGTGATCGTGGGCGTCGTTGGGATTTGGGCCGCGGAAAACAGTCTGGCTGGCGAGCCGCGGGTTGCCACCAATCCCTATGCCGCGTCGGCCAGCACCGCGCCGACCCACACGGCCATCTATCGCCGCGTGAAGGGCGGCAACGAGCCCTCGCCCTTTAAGCTGACGCGCATGTACTACGGCTATGGCCAGTACCATCCCTGGCTGTATCGGCCGCGCTATTACTTTCCGTATGCCTCGTATCCGTATGGCGTCGGCTTTGGATATCCGTACGGCGGGCTGTACGGCTACGCCTTTCGGCCGTACTACCAGAGTTATGCTTATCCGTATAACTACAACTATGGCTATGGCTGGCCGGCGATGTACTCGTCGTTCTATTGGCCGGGCGCCGGGTATCCGTTTGGCGGTGGCGGCAGCTTCGGCCCGTGGGGTGGCGTGGGTTACTCGCCCTACTATGCCGGGTACGGCGGCTACGGCGGCTCTGGCGCGTACTATGGTGGGTACGGTGGCTACGGCGGCTGCTATTACTGGTAGCTGCGCGGCCACAGAGCTTCGCTGTTCGGATTAATCGCTTTTGCCGGCGCGATCCGATACGAGAATAGTGAGCGACCCACCTTCGATCGCCGGGTCGGCCATTGCCCACCGCGGCCGCAACGCGGCCGACGCCAGTAGATCGGTGGGCGGCTCAACGGAATCAAAGGCCGAGCATGTCACGGTTTGTCTCACGGACGGCACTTCTCGTCGGCATCGGGCTGCTGGCCACCACACCGGTAAACGCCGGCTTCCCTTGGTGGCGCTCTTCGTCGCAAACGCAAGCGCCGCAAACCGTGTATGCCCCGCAGGTGCGCGGGTATGCCGTCGTGACGCCCAAGCCGGTTCCCAGCAAGCATGGCGTGTATGGCAGCCCGATGCTCTGGGCCGAACAGCGTCCGGCCACGCCCGTCTATCCCTGGGGCTGGTTCGGCACCCACAACTCGCCGCAAGGCTGGAGTCACACCGGATACTACGGCGAACACCGCGATCTGGGCCTGATCCGGGAGCAGTAAGGGGAAATGCGGAAGTAGGAATGCTGAATGATGAATTGGGCAGGGGATCTAACTCCAGCTCCGGCATTCATCATTCATACTTCCGCGTTCATCATTTCTGCTACCGCGCGTAGCCCACGAAGAAGCTGATGTTCTGGATGTGATCGCCGGGGGCGTGGTGCACGGGGCAGGCGAAGTCCAGTGCAATCGGCGCCGGGCCCATGGCCGGAATGCTGATGCGTAGGCCAACGCCGGGCGCGATGCGATAGTCGTCCCATTTCAGCTCGGTGGTCGGCGCGACCGTGCCGAAGTCCACAAACGTCACGCCTCGCAGCATGTCGTCGGGCATCAGCGGGAACATATATTCGACCGAGTTCAGCCATTCGAACGTACCACCGACCTGGACGTTCTCATCCAGCGGCGACGCACCGCGGAAGTAGAACCCGCGCAGCGTCTGGTAACCACCGGCAAAGAAGTGTTCGAAGATCGGCGTATTGCTGCCGGTGAAGCCCACCGTGCTGATCAGGTTGAGCACCTGCCGGCCTGAACGGTCCGGTCGCTCGTGGATGAGGAAATGCTGCCGCGCATCGACGATGGCCCGCGGAAAATCGAAATGCCCGAAGCCTTGCTCGAACGACAGGTCGACATAGTGACCTTCGGTCGGCAGGAACGTGCTGTCGCGGGTGTCGTGGATCAAGTCCCAGCGGGCCGTGAACAAGGGGTGAATGCCCAGGGCCTCGGCCAATTCGGGCGGCGTGGGCACGGTCGGGTTCTTGACGTTCACGGCTTCGCCGCGCAGGGCAAAAGTGCCTGACAAGTCGGGCGTGAACTGGTAGCCCAAGCCGGTCCGGCCGCCGGCCCGGACTTCGGTCCAGTCCTGGTAGTAACGCATGAAGTATTGCCCGCTGAGGCTGAAGCTCACCTTCGAGTCCATCAGATAGGGCTCGCGGAAGGTGGCCGAATACTGCGAGAGCTGCGTGCCGGGCATGGCGGTGATGCGCAGTTGCTGTCCGCCGCCGCGCAGCGCCGTGCCGTTGCGAATGTCCTCGAAGCTAGTCGGAAAGCGGCGCCAATCGAAGTTCTGTTCGTCCAGCGTGATATTGCCGATCAAACCCGCGCTGCTGTTGACGCCCACGCCGATCATGAAGCGTCCGGTCTGGGCTTCTTGTACGCCCACATCGACATCCGCCTGGCGAATCACGTCGTTCGGGTCGGCGGGAATGCTGTCCGGCGGAAAGAGTTGATTGCCGCTGTCATATCCGGCCGGCGGCGGCAACTGGCCCGGCGGCGTGCCCGGTCCGCCCGGCGTAATCGGCGCCACGCCAGGCATAAACGGTTGCCCCTGCCCCGGCGGCAATTGGCCGGGTGCGCTGCCCGGGTAGGCGTTGGGCGCCGCATATCCCGTGGCTGGCGGATAGCTGCCCGGCGCTGCGGATTGACCGGCCGGCGGGGCCTGGCCATAGGGCGTGGCCGGCGCGTAGGGCTGGCTGGGGACATACGGCTGTGCCGCCGGCGGATAAGCGCCCGGCGCGCCTGCTTGAGCGGGCGGCGGAGCCTGACTATAGGGCGTGGCGGGCGCGTACGGCTGGCTGGGAGCATACGGCTGCGCGGCCGGCGGGTAAGCGCCCGGCGGGTAAGCGCCCGGCGCTCCCGGCTGGCCCGCGGCGGGTGCCTGGGAATAGGGGGCGTACGGTTGCGCGCCTGGCACGGGCTGCGTGTACTGCACGGGGACAACATTGCCGCCCGGATTGCGCCAGGCATCGGTTCGCGTTGGCATCGTGCCGGGCCCGGTCTGGCCCAGCGGCACCTGGCCGGCTGACGTGGGATCGCCAAAGCCGGGCGTAGCACGCGGTGCCGAGTAGGCAGGGTCCGGGCTTTGACCGCGGATGGTGACGTGCCCTGCACCGGGTGGCGACTGCTGCGCAGGCCCGGCACCGTCGGGGCTTTGGCCGCGCATCTTCCGCCGGCGCGGTGCATTGGTCGAGTCGGCCGTTTCGGTGTCCGAGCCGTCGAGATCCGGCGATCGGAAGGTGATCTTGGGTTCGATGCCGTCCTGCGGCTTGTTCATGAAAATGCCCGCCGCCCGCATGCGGCGCTGGCTGTCGCGCAATTCGCGCGTGTCGGCGATGTCGCCGGGGAACACGGAGATGCGATTGAGAATCGTGTGCCGCCGCGTGCGCGGGCTGTCGCCGTTGATCTTCACGTTCACCAGGCCGACACGGTAACGATCGCCTTCCTGCACCTGGTAGATCAGGTCGAGCTGGCCCGGCTCTTCCAGGAAGCGGGGGTCGGCCTCGACGGCCGCAAAGATAAATCCTTGGCTGCCGTACTTGTTCTGCAGGAAGGTCACGTCCTTGTCCATGGTTGCCTGGTCGAAGAACTTGCCGGAGGTCAGTTGCAGGTCCTTGAGCAGTTTTTCCGACGTGACCTTCTTGTTGCCGATGAGGGCCACGTCGCGAACCTTGAAACGCTGCCCCTCGTTGATGACGAAGGTGAGCGTGATCCAATTCTGCTTTTCGTTGAACTCGAGCTCGCGGCCGATTTGCGCGCGGAAGAACCCGAGGCTGCGGTAGTACGTGGTCAGGCGGTCGACGTCCTCGTCGATCTTGCCGCGGTCGAGTTCGCCCTTGAACAAGTACAAGAGCGGCTTCTTGGATTTGACCTGGGTCCGCAGCCGGGCGTCGTCGGCGATCGTAATGCCGACGAACTGCACGCTGTAGATCCGCTGCTTTTGCCCCTCGTTGATCAGAAACACGACGCCGGCATCGCCCAGCTTGTCGCCTTCGATGATCGTGACCCGGGCCTTGGAATACCCTTTCGAGACGTACCATTCTTCGAGCTTGCGGCGGGCTTCGGTCACCATGTAGGGATCGAGCGAATCGCCGCTTTTGAGCCCGGTCTGCTTTTCGACGGTCCGTTTGCGGACGGTATTGCCCACGTACTTGACGTAGCGCAGCGTGGGCCGTTCGAGCAGCCGAAACACGACGATCACGCCGCCGGTCGGCGCGCGCTGGTATGTGGTGTCGACGCTGACGAACAACCGCGTCTTGGTCAGCCGGCGGACGTCTTCTTCGATCATCTGGGGATCGAACGGCCGGCCCGCCCGCGTGTGGATCTCATGCGTGATCTTGTCCAGCTTGACGTGCTGATTGCCAACCACGCGGACGTCGACGATCTTTTCGCGCTCCATCGACGCGTCGGGCTTGGTCACCGCCGAAGTGCCGTAACGGTGCCGCGCTCCGCCGTCGGGATCCACGGTCAGCGGTCCCTGGCCGCGGCAGACATCGGCGCGCAGCGTCAGCAGGACAGCGATAATCGCCGCGCTGACACCGACCGCGCGAGACCGACGAACACCGGCCATGAACACGTGTTTCCGTGACCTGGTCGACGAAAAATTGAGAAGAGACACGCGAAGGGACTGCCCATGCCGATTGCGGAACCGCAAGCAGCAAACTCGCCAGCCGCACTAAAACCTATAAGCGCATTTTCTTTGCGTCTGACGACAGGCGGCGTAGGAATACCGCAAGCGGCGGGTAGAGGCAAGGCGAGTTCGGCAGCTGCGCGTCAGTGGTCAGTGGTCCGTTGTCAGTTGCACACGAATTACAACGGACCACTGACAACGGACCACTGACAGCTTGGCAGCAGCTCGTCAAGCGCCGCGCGGCCTTCGGCCGATCGGCAGCGACAGCAGTCGCTCGCGGCCGTCGCGCTCGACAAGCAGTTCCAGCGTTTCGCCGGACTCGGTTACGAGCTTTTGAAATTCGTTCCCATCGCGGAAGGAGCGGCCGGCCACCTGGTTAATGCGGTCGCCCACGCGAACTCCCGCCAGATCGGCCGCGGTGCCGGGCACCACCCGGCAGATCAGCAAGCTGCTCGGCTCGGCGACATCCTCGCGCCAGGCGATTCCCAACCGGTACGGCAGCCCGCGCAGCGTGACTAATAATTCGAGTGGCTTTTGCATACCGGTCCGCTCGATGGAGAGCTTCACCGGCCCACTGGCGGCGAGCACGGGCGGAATCAAATCGGCCGCGCTCTCCACCGGCAGACCCTCGAGGCCGACGATAAAATCGCCAGCCTGCAAGCCGGCGCTAGCAGCCGGCGAATCGGGCGTGACCGCCAAAACTTTGACGCCGGGCCGGCCGCCCATCTTATCATCCCACGTGATGCCCAGCCGGCTGGGCAGCGGCGGCAAGGATTGCTCGAGTTGGTGCTTGTACTGGATGTTTTCAGCCCGCGCGCTGGGGCGAAAGCCGCCTACGCTGGGTTCGTTGGCCAGCGCGGCCACGACGCCCACCATCAGCCGCGTGATGCGCTGCATGCCTGCGACGTTGATCTTGTCGGCGTCATCGCTCGGCCGATGATAATCGGAGTGCAAGCCCGTGTGGAACATCAAGGCCGGAATGCTGTGTTCAATAAACGTGTAGTGGTCGCTGTCGGCCTTGATCTCCCAATCGAAATCGAGGAGCAAATTGCTGGGGCCGTTCTGGCTGCTCACGAGCTTCCGCAATCCGGTGGAAGTCCGCGTGCCGTAAATCGTGAGCCGGTCGTCGCGCAGCCGGCCGACCATGTCAATATTGATCGAACACACGACCCGATTGAGCGCGATCGTGGGATGGGCCACCCAGTGCTTCGAGCCCAGCAGCCCGTGCTCTTCGCCGTCCCACAGGGCAAAGACAATCGTTCGTTTGGGCCGCGGCTCGAGCTGGACAATGGCCTTGGCCACTTCCAGCAAGGCGGCGTCGCCGCTGGCGTTGTCGTCGGCGCCGTTGTGAATGTAGCCCAACGGCCCGTTGCTGGTGCTCGACGTGCCGTAGCCCACGTGGTCGTAGTGGGCCCCCAGCAGCACGACCTGCTCGCGTAGTTTCGGGTCGCTGCCGGGCCATTGGCCCAGCAGATTGCGGCTGGCGCCGTTAAAGGCCTGGAAATAGCTGTTCTGATCGCCGGCGCCGGCCAGCTCGAACTTGCGATATTGCTGGCTCAGATAGTTGCCGGCCGCCATGCCGCCGCGCGAGCCGGCCTCGCGGCCCTCGAACATATCGTTGGCCAGCACCTCGACATATTCGCGCAATTGCTTGCTGCTGACCCCGTCAATGGCCCGTTCCAGAGTAGCGGCCGACGCAGGTCGGTGGGCCAGCAGCGCTAGGACGAATAAACAACGCAGAACGATGGAAAAGCGACCGGTGGTGCTCATGTGGTGGATCAGCGCGAAGGAGGATCGGTGGCCCGAACAGGCCATTTCCGGACGGGACCCTGACGTGGTCGAGCGAGTATTGTAACCGCCCCCCGCATGACTGCGAACGGTTTATCCACCGATTCGTGGCCGGTCCGACCGCGGATCCCATCTGCCGGGTGGATTGCACTGCCTCCATGAACCCTTTGACGGCGCCCGTCCGTCGCGGGGAAGGGTTGCAATGGTTCTATGCTAGTACAGTGGTCGGTGCGCAAAGCGGATATCGAGGATGTAACCAGTGAAACTCGCACTACTCGCTTGGCTGCAATTCCTCGTCGGCCTGGTAATTCTCGCCGCCACGGATTACGCGTCTCGTAGGTATTACGGTTGGCTTGGCGGTCCCGGGCACCCAATGCCTGATTTCGTCTGGTTTGGGATTCCAATTATGCTCGGAATCACCGGCGCTGCATTCCTCTGGCGCGCCACGAGAGCTATTCAGCGGTTGTCCGTCCGCATGGTCGTGGTCGCCGTGCAGGTCGGTCTTGGCTTTGTGATCTACCTCGCCGCATGCCTGTGGTACGTCGTCGACACGGGCATCGACAGCTTATAACTTCACGAACCGGCTGGCTGCCAACTTGCCGGCACCCGGTTCGGCGTATGACGCGTGGTAAAATGGGGTCGGGAGTCTTTCTTGGAAATGACTCCCGACCCCTTTCTCCGAGGCCGTTTGCGCGAGTTGCAGTCGCCCGCTACTGGTGCCGCTCGGCTCGCGGCACCTACTGGAGAGCGGCTCGAACTTGTTGCCATGTCTGTCCGGCAGCGGGATTCGCATCGGCGGCTGCCAGACGGCGATCCAACTCATCGCGTTGGGCCTGCGTGATCGGCATCGATTCCGCTTCGGCCGCAATGCCATCCCAGATTTCCTCGACGAGCAGGATTCGCTCGGCGATGCTCAGTCCCTCGAGCAAAATCGAATAATCTGCCGGATTCATCCCGTCGCTCCAGTTGTTTGCCGTCCGCCAAGGGTATTTAATCCTACCCGCATTGTTTCCGCGAAGCGCGCGCCGCAATTCCACACGCCCCAGCACCCCTTTCCTACCGCCTTGTTCCGCGCGCGGCTGCACCGTAAACTGGCTAGTTTGGAATAAAGATTACCGAGCCACTTACCTTTCTCGAGGGTCATGTCCAGTGCCGGGGACTTGCGTTGTCGGGTTGCAATGGGGCGATGAAGCCAAGGGCAAGATCGTGGACCTGCTCACCGAGGCCCACGATGCCGTCGTCCGCTACCAGGGCGGGGCCAATGCCGGCCATACGGTCGTCACCGGCGGCCAGACCTATAAGCTCTCGCTGATCCCCAGCGGCATCCTGCGGCCTGGCGTGCAGTGCGTAATTACCGGCGGCGTGGTGCTCAATCCGCCCAGCATCCTGGCCGAAATCGACGGCCTGCTCGCCCGGGATATCAAGGTCGGCCGCAACCTGATCATCAGCGATCGGGCCCATGTCATCTTTCCGTGGCATTTGGAAGAAGACCGGCTGATCGAAACTCAGGCGTCCGGCGGCGAGGCCATCGGCACGACGCAGCGCGGCATCGGCCCCTGCTACGGCGACAAGGTGGGCCGCAACTGTGCAATCCGCCTGGGCGATATGTACCGCGACGGCTTTCGCGACACGGTCGAGCGGATCACGAAGGAAAAGAACCTGCTGCTGGCCGTCCTGGCCGGCGAGAAGTTCGTTCCCTTGGACGGCGCCGAGATTTACGCCCGCTATGCAAAGTTCGCCGAGCGGCTCAAGCCGCACGTGGCCGACACGACCACCTACCTGCTTGACGCCTTGGAAGCCGGCAAGCGCGTGCTGTTCGAGGGCGCCCAGGGAGCGCTGCTGGACATCGACCACGGCACGTTTCCTTACGTCACCAGTAGCAACAGTTCGGGCGTGGGCATTTCGTCCGGCTCGGGCGTGCCGGGCAAGTATTTGAAGAAGATCATCGGCGTGGTCAAAGCCTACGGCACGCGCGTGGGCGGCGGCCCCTTTCCCACCGAGCAAGACAACGAGTTGGGCCAGCATCTGCGCGACCGAGGCAACGAATACGGCACGGTCACGCGGCGGCCGCGGCGGTGCGGCTGGTTCGACGCGGTGGCCGCCCGCTATGCAGCGCGGCTGAGCGGCGTCGACACGCTGGCGGTGATGCTGCTGGACGTGCTCGACGAGCTGCCGGAAATCAAGATTTGCACCGCCTACGAAATCGACGGCCGGCGCGAGACGATCTTTCCCAGCCAGGTGGATTGCCTGCGGCGGGCCAAGCCCGTTTACGAGACACTGCCCGGTTGGCAACAAGACACGTCGACCGTGCGGCACATGGCCGAGTTGCCGACTTCCGCAC
Organism: Pirellulales bacterium; assembly: GCA_036268995.1. Classification (GTDB taxonomy): domain Bacteria; phylum Planctomycetota; class Planctomycetia; order Pirellulales; family PNKZ01; genus DATATB01. The sequence continues at coordinate 21,610 of DATATB010000137.1, forward strand.
GGCGTTATCTTCAGCGGTTGGCCGAGTTGCTGGGCTCGCCGGTGGAAATCGTGTCGGTGGGCCCCGATCGCGAACAGACGATGTTCGCCGCCGATCTGACCAGCGCCGCGATGAGCGTTTGAAGCGATTGCTAGCGAGCACATTTCTGAGGCAAACCGGCCCGATGCAAACCGGCGTCAGCCCCACGCACGACACGCTCGAAGTCCCGCGGGACAAGCGGCCCCACCATATTGCCATCATCATGGACGGCAACGGACGCTGGGCCCAGCAGCGCGGTCTGCCGCGCATCGAGGGGCACCGCCGCGGCGTAGCCAGCGTGCGCCGCAGCAGCGAGGAGAGCGCGCGGCTGGGCATCGGCCAGCTCACGCTGTATTGCCTGTCGAGCGAGAACTGGAAACGCCCGCAGCGCGAGCTCGATTTCCTCATGCATCTGCTCGAGCAGTACCTGGTCGAAGAGCGCAAGACGCTGGCCGAAGAGAACATCCGGCTGCAAGTCATCGGCCGGCGCGAGGGCATTCCAGCCTCGGTGCAGCGCGAAATGGACAAGACCATCGAGCTGAGCAGTCAGCACACCGGCATGTGCCTGTGCCTGGCAATCAACTACGGCGCCCGCGGCGAACTGGCCGACGCGGTGCGAGCAATTGCCCAGGAAGTGCAGGCCGGGCGTCTGGATCCGGAAGCGGTGAGCGAGCAGACCATCGGCGAGCATCTGTATACGGCCGGCATGCCCGACCCCGATCTGCTGATTCGCACGGCTGGCGAAATGCGAATCAGCAATTTCCTGCTCTGGCAGATCAGCTATGCCGAGTTGTGGGTTACCCAGCGCTGCTGGCCCGAGTTTTGCGAAGCCGATTTGCACGATGCCATTCGCCAGTTCGCCTCGCGCGACCGGCGGTTCGGCGGACTCAACCAATAACAGCGCCTAAGGGATAGCAGGGCTCATGCTTCGCTGGCGGTTGCTGTTGGGAACGCTGCTGGTCGCGCTGGTGGCCTTGCTGGGTTGGCTCGATAGCCGGGCCATGATTCCTGGCGTCTGGCTGTTTCCACTGGCCTTGGTCGCCACACTGGCGGCGACCGGCGAAATCCTGTGGATGCTCGGCGATCGGCCCAGCCGGCCGGTCGCCTGGGTCGCGCTGGTGGGCAATGCGGCGATCGTCAGCTCCAACTGGCTGCCGTTCATTAGCAGCTACCGCATCATATGGCCCGGCGCCCAGGCCATCTGGGCATCGGCCACGCTGGCCCTAGCGGTGTTGCTGGCCTTCGGCAGCGAGATTCAACGATATCGGGCTCCTGGCATCGCCACGGCCCGGCTGGCCGCGACATCGCTGACATTCACCTATATCGGCCTGATGATGTCATTCGTCGTGCAGCTTCGCTTGTTGGCCTCCGGCGCGCTAGGTGTGATGGTGCTGGTTTCGCTGATTATGACGGTCAAGCTGGGCGATATCGGTGCCTATACCGTGGGCCGGCTGATCGGCCGTCATCGCATGGCCCCGCTCCTCAGCCCGGGCAAAACGCTCGAGGGAGCCGTCGGCGGGCTGGTGTTCGCCTGTTTCGGGGCCTGGCTGGGGCTGTGCGTCCTTTGGCCGCTGGCCAGCACTGGACTTGCCGAGCAGTTCTCGGCCGTCCATTGGTTGAGCTACGGCGTCTTGGTGGGCCTGGCCGGCATGTTCGGCGATCTGGCCGAATCGCTGCTCAAACGCGACCTGGGCTGCAAGGATTCGAGCCCTTGGCTGCCCGGTTTTGGCGGCGTGCTCGATATCATTGACTCGATCCTCCTGGCCGCCCCCCCGGCGTTTGTCTGGTGGCTGGCCATGAGCCGACTATCGTAAGTCAATTCAATGTAACGACTTGCGATAATCGTGATGGCTTCGCTTTCATTCGATGGCGGTCGCAAGCTACAATACCCAAGTCGTTTTGCGACGCCCCGCCCATGGTCGCCCGGGTGAGCCCCGGCGGTCTCCGTTCATGTCAGAAGCCAACATCTCGGTCGTCGATGCCAAGGCATTGTTGACCTTGTTCGGGCCCCGCGACCAGCATCTGCGTCAAATTCGCGATGCGCTTGGCGTGCGGATATTGGCGCGAGACGACCAGATTCATATCGAAGGCGAGCCCGAGGCCGTCAACCGCGCCACCAAGGCGATCGAGCAGCTCAAGACCCTGGTGAATCGCCAGGGTGAGCTGGCCCCGGACGAAGTGGCGCGAATCTTGGCGACGCTCAACGGCAAGCAGCCGCCCGAGGCCTACCCGGTGATCGAGGTGTTGCACGCGGGCCGCAAGATTCAGCCGCGCACGGCCGGCCAGGCCCGGTACGTGAAGCACATCGCCGAGCACGACCTGGTGTTTTGCGTGGGGCCTGCCGGCACCGGCAAAACGTACCTGGCCGTGGCCATGGCCGTGCAAGCGCTTAAACAGGAGCGCGTTCGCAAAATCGTGCTGGTGCGACCCGCGGTCGAAGCTGGCGAGAGTTTGGGTTATCTGCCGGGCGACATGCAGGCCAAGATCAATCCGTACCTGCGGCCGTTGCTCGACGCCTTGCGCGAGATGGTGGATTACGACCAACTCAAGCGTTTCACCGATCAGGACGTGGTGGAAGTCGTGCCGCTGGGCTACATGCGCGGCCGTACCCTGAGCGACGCGTTCATCATCCTGGACGAGGCCCAGAATACGTCGGTTGCGCAGATGAAGATGTTTCTCACTCGCATGGGCCGGGGCTCGAAAATCGTGGTTTCCGGCGACACAACGCAGGTGGACCTGCCCGCCCATACGCAAAGCGGCCTGGTGGATGCCATGCGCCGGCTACAGGGGATTGAAGGACTGACGCAAGTGATGCTGACCAACGCCGACATCGTGCGCCATCGGCTAGTGCAAGACATTGTGCGCGCCTACGAAGAAGGGCCCTTGCGCCGGCATTAAACCCGCGCTAAGGCAAGCAAGTATCCATGTCGACGGTGAACCGTAAACGCATTCGATCCGGGCGAGTCGTCTCGCTCGATCTGCCGCCCGGCCGGCTGGCCCGGACGTTGATCTACTTGCAGCGCGGCGACGTGCTGACCAAGCTGGGATTGGCGGTCGTGGCGGCCGTGGCCGTGTGGGCCGTCACCGAGTCGTGGTCGCCGCCGCTGAAATATCAGCTGGGTTACGTGCCCGACCGCAACATCACGGCCAAAGTCGCCTTTCGCCAGCCGAATCCGCGGGCGTGGGAAGAAGCCAAGGCCCGCGCCTTTCAGCAGCAGCCGATCGTTTACCGCCAGGATGCGAATCAACTGATCCTGCTGCGGGCCGCGTTGCAAAACGCAGTGGCTGAAATCGTCAAAGCGCCGAAGTTTGCCGATTTGAACCCTGAAGTCTGGAAGCAGTTCGAGCCGCCCGCCGAGGCAGGCTCGCCGCCGCCGACAAAACAGGAGGCCGACTTTACCGACTTCCGCCAGGCACTTGGCGGGCCGGCCGGGTTGCCCGACTTCGAAAAGGCGGTGGCCAAGGCGCTAGCCCCTTTCGAGCAACAAGGCCTGCTCGAAAAACTGCCCGATGAACACGGCGAGGGCAACCAGAAGGAAATTTCCGTCTATCCGCTGGGGCATCCCAAGAACCAAACGCTGGTGCAAGTCAGTGACGTGCTGATCGGCCAGCGCCAGGCGATCGAGCGGCAGCTCAAGGAAAATCTGCCGCCGCCGGTGGCCGAACGCGTGTTTCTGTGGCTCAAGCCGCCGCGGTTGCGGGGCACGCTCACGCTGGACGAAGAAGCCACGCTCAAGGCCCGCGAAGCCGCCGTCGCCGCCGTGCCCGAGCAGTTCACGTATTTCGAACCCGGCCAGTTGCTCGCGCCTGCCGGCAAGCCGCTGGGACCGGCCGAAATGGCGCTGCTGGAAGTCGAGCACGAGAGCAGCGTCAAGCAGTCGTCGCTGGCCAGCAAACTCGACCGCACGACGGCCGTGCTCGGCTTGATCCTGCTGACCTTCGCTTTGTGCGGTTATTACTTGTTCTACCGTCAGCCGCGCTTGGTGAATGACACGAAGCGGTTGCTCACGCTGCTGGCCGCGGTCGTGGGCACCGTGGCGCTGGTGCACTGGGTGGCCATCGATCCGTGGCGCGCTGCGCTGATTCCGCTGCTGTTGTTCGGCATGACGTTTTCCATCGCCTATCGCCGCGACGTGGCGATCGTACTGAGCGTGGCCCTAGCGATCATTCTGGCCATGACCGAAGGGCAGAGCCTGGGACAGTTCATCGTCTGGACCGGCGTGGTCACGCTTACCGTGGCCCAATTGCGGCGGATTCGCAGCCGCAGCAAGCTAATCAAAGTCGGCGTGATTTCGGCCGGGGCCGCCTTCGTGCTCACCTTGTGCATGGGTCTGATCGGCGATCAGCCGGCCGGGATGATGCTGATCAGGTCCGCCGGCCGCAACGCGCTCTGGACACTGGCCGCCGGTTTCCTGGTCACCGGCCTGCTGCCGATGATCGAGAACTTCTTCGGCGTGCTGACGGAAATCAGCTTGCTCGAATGGGGCGACGTGTCGCATCCCCTATTGCAGGAACTGGTGCGCCGCGCGCCGGGCACTTACAACCATTCAATCAACGTGGCGAGCATCGCTGAAGCCGCGGCCGAAAGCCTTGGAGCCTGCGGCCTGCTGGTCCGCGTCGGCGCGTACTTTCACGACATCGGCAAGATGCTCAAGCCCGACTATTTCGTCGAAAACCAGGTGCCGGGTACCAACCGGCACGACGCGCTGATGCCGGCTATGAGCACGCTGATCATCATCGCGCACATCAAGGACGGCGCCGACCTGGCCCGGCAGCACGATCTGCCGGAGCCGATCATCGATTTCATCGAGCAGCACCACGGCACGACGCTGGTGGAGTATTTTTATCGCCGCGCCAGCGAACAGCGCGGCGCCGATGCCAGCGACATCCCAGAGAGCTCGTACCGCTATCCGGGCCCCAAGCCGCAAACAATCGAATCGGCCGTGCTGATGCTGGCCGATGCGAGCGAAAGCGCCAGCCGTTCGCTGGTCGAGCCCACGCCCGCGCGGTTGGAAAACCTGGTCGAAGATATCGCCATGAAAAAGCTGCTCGACGGCCAGTTCGACGAGTGCGGCCTGACGCTCGAACAGTTGCGCACGATCGAAGACAGCCTGATCAAGTCGCTGACCGCCGTGTTCCACGGCCGCATCAAGTATCCTAACCAGCGCAGCGCGTGATCGAAGTTCAGATCGCCAACGAGCATGCGGATTTCGCGGCCGACGAAGATCGGCTGCGGCAAGCCGTCGCGAACGTGCTGGCGGAAGCCGGCCTGGCGCGCGGCGTGGTGAGCGTGGCCATCGTCGATGACACCGCGATTCACCGCCTCAACGCCGAGTTTCTCGAGCATGACTGTCCGACCGACGTGCTCAGCTTCGTGCTGGAGCGCTCGGCCGAGGCCCTGGAAGGCGAAATTATCGTCAGCGCCGACACGGCCCGGCAAGTTGCCGGGCGCCTGGGCTGGCCCGCCGCCGACGAACTGCTGCTGTACGTGGTCCACGGCGTGCTGCACCTCGTCGGCTACGATGACCTCGAGGACGACCAGCGCCAACTGATGCGGCAAGCCGAGCGGCGCCACCTGGCCCATTTCGGGCTCTCGCCACCGGAGCCCGAATGACAAGGTAACGAGCCGCGAGTTACTCATCTACGAAAGGGACAGACGCTCCGAAGCAATTGAACAGAAGATCGCAAAGAGCGCGAAGAAGGGAGGACAGAGAGAAGACAGGGAGGAGGAAGGTCACAAACGGCTGATGACCTTTGCACTGGCCGGGCCGGTTTGTTCCAATCTAAGGGCTCAGTCTGCGAGGCTGTTTAATCAGTTCCGCCACGTCCTTCTATGTCAGGAATCATGCGAGTGCATCCTGAGTTCGAACAAGCCGATAGGCTGAGCTGCCAGGTGATTGGGGCGGCCATCGAAGTTCACCGGTGCTTGAGACCTGGACTGCTCGAAAGCATTTACGAAAAGTGCGTCGTCCGAGAATTAGAACTGCGCGGTATTTCGTCCATCACCCCAGATCGAGTTCAAATCGAATACATAGGAATCGTGTTCACCGAGGAGCTTAAGTTCGACTTACTGGTTGCAGGCTGCTTGCTGGTGGAATTGAAAGCGGTCGAGGAAGTCCATCCGGTCCACAAGGCCCAGCTTTTGAGCTACATGAAGCTCATGAACATCCCACTGGGATTACTTTTGAATTTTCACGAAGTCAAGCTCGTCGACGGAATCTCTCGCCTCGTCCTGCGTGGCGCGGACACGTGAATCAGCATCGCGGAATGGCCGCCGGCCAGTTTTCTTCGCCATTTCTTCTTCCTCGTTCTCTTCTTCCCTTTCTTCGTCTTCGCGTCCTTCGCTGCCTTCTGTTCAAATTCTTCGTGTATTCGTCGATAGCGTCCCATGCCTGCTGAGAAAGCAATTGCGATTGTGCTGCGGCTGGTCGACTTCAGCGAGACAAGCTTGGTCGTGACGCTGTTCTCGCGCGAGTTCGGCAAAATACGGGCCTTGGCCAAGGGGGGCCGTCGTCCCAAAGGGCCGTTCGAGTCTGCCCTTGACCTCCTGAACGTGTGTCGGATAGTCTTCCTCCGCAAATCATCCGACGCTCTCGACCTGTTGACCGAAGCCAAGCTGGAGCGGCGATTCCGCGCGGCAGCCCGTGACCTGTCAAGTCTTTACGCGGGCTATTACGTAGCAGAGTTGTTGAACGATCTGACCGACGACTACGATCCGCACCCGGCGCTGTTCGACGCTGCCTGCGATACGCTGGCGGCGCTCGCGGCCGGCCAGGGAACGGTCGCCGGGCATGTCCTCCGCTTCGAATTGACCGGACTGGCGCTGCTCGGGCATCTGCCCTCGCTCGCGGCCTGCGCGGAGTGTGGGGCGGCGGTCGGTTCAGAGGGGCGGGTGGCATTTGGACTATTGGCCGGCGGCGTGCTCTGCGCCCGTTGCCGGCCCGGAAAAAGGCATGTGGTTTCGATCAGCGGAGAGGCGTTGCGGCTGCTGCAGCGATTTGCCAGCAAGGGCGGATCGGACGAGCCGCCCGAGCGCCGCGCGCTGGGCGAGCTGCGAGGCGTATTGAATCAATATTTGTATCAACTGCTGGGTCACCGGCCAAAACTCCACGGCTACCTGGGCATCTTGTCAGGATAACGACCTTATTGATGCCCAAACTGAATATGGTCTCTGCTGGGCTCTGTAGACCTTTGAGAACGGTCATTGGACCGGCGCAGCCGCGTCGGCGTCCGCAGGTCTGCGCTGATGGTCCATGCGGGGCTCACCTGGTGATCAACGTGCTTGCGCGCCAAGGCCTGCTGTTGCTGGTCATTGCCGGCTGCTTTGCCGGCTGCAAGAGCAAGGGCCCCGACTTCTCGAACGTGCCCTTCAGCCAGCTTTCGGACATGCAGCCGGTTCGCAATAACTCGGCGAACCCGGATGGCACGTCGATCACGCCGGCCGCCTTCGCCCAGCCGGGCCCCAAGATCGATTCCGACGTCGGCACCAGCGTCAAGGATGTCAAACCGAAAGAAGACGACGGCAGCAAGTCCGACGATCCTTGGTGGACCTCGTTCAAGCCCTCGAACATCGGCAAGGGATGGAAAAAGCTCATCCACCAGGAGCCGAACGAAACGATCGCGCGCCAGGCCTACGCCGATGGCAACGAGCTGTTTCAGCATGGCCAATTCGCCGAAGCTGCCAAGCTCTACAAAAAGGCCTATAAGCGCTGGCCCGATACCGACCTGGAAGAAGACGCGATGTTCATGCGGGCCGAGGCCCTGTTCTTCTCCGACCAGTATTACAAGGCCAATGACACCTATGCCATGATGCTCAAGAAGCACGAGAACTCACGGCATCTGGACAAGGCAGTGGTCCGGTATTTTGCCCTCGCCCGCTACTGGGAAGAAGAAGCCGACAAGCACCTGGCTTACCTGCCGAACTTTACCGACAAAAAACGGCCGTACCTCGATCTCACCGGCAACGCCATCGCTTGCTACGAGGCCATCCGCATCAACGATCCCACCGGACCGTTGGCCGACGACGCTCTGTTCGCCGAGTGCAATGCTTATTACCGCGGCGGCCGCTTCGAGGATGCCGACTATCACTTCGACCTGCTCCGCAAGGAATATCCACGCAGCAAACATCAGCAAGCGGCCCACCTGATCGGCCTGCGGGCCAAGCTCCGCACCTACCAAGGGGCCGAATACGAAGAGCGGCCGCTGGTCGAAGCCGAAAAACTGATCGATAGCACCTTGGTGCAGTTCGTGGCCGACATTCCGGAGGAACGCGAACGGCTGCTGCACATTAAAACGGCCATCCGGTCGCAGAAGGCCGAACGCCAGTGGAGCAACGCCGAGTACTACTACCACCGCAAGTATTACCGGGCTGCCCGCATGTACTACAACGAGCTGCTCAAGAAGTTTCCTGACACCAGTTTCGCCGAGCTGGCGCAAAAACGGCTGGAAGAAACCAAAAACTATCCGCCAGTGCCCAAGAACTACTTTGCCTGGCTCGGCCGAATCTTCGGCGAGCGCGGCAAAAATAGCGAGCTGCGCTACAGCAGTGGTAGCCGCGGCATGGGTGGCGGTGGTGGCGGAGGAGGTGGCGGCGGTGGTGGTGGAGGTGGCGGCGGTGGTGGCGGCATGGGTGGTGGCGGCATGGGTGGTGGTGGAATGGGCGGCATGGGCGGCGGTGGCATGGGGATGATGTAATGACGCCCACGGCACGCACCATCTTTTGTTTGGCGCTGGCAACTGTGGCCGGCGGCTGCTGCTATAAGGTGGGCAATGCCACGTTGTATCCCCCCGACATCCGCACCGTGTACGTGCCGATGTTCGATTCGACGAGCTTTCGTCCCTGGCTTGGCGAGCGGCTGACCGAGGCGGTCTGCAAGGAGATCGAGCTCAAGACCCCGTTCAAAGTGGTACACGACGCCAATGCCGACAGCGTGCTCACCGGCCGCATCGTCAACGACGCCAAGGGCGCGCTCACGATGGCCCAAACCGGCGAAGCCCGCTACCTGCAATACAACATGCGCGTCGAAGTCAGTTGGCTGGATCGCAAGGGCGGCCTGGTGCAGCAGACCAACGGCGTTCCCATCCCCTCGACCTTGGCCACAATCGACCAGCAGTCGCAGTTCGCCCCGGAAACCGGCCAGTCCGTCAGCACGGCCCAAATGCAGGACATCCAACGGCTGGCCGAGCAAATCGTTTCGTTGATGGAATCGCCGTGGTAAGTTGCGGGCTATGTCCGCCCCATTCGCTTCCGGTGATCCACTGTCGCCAGCTCGAGCCACGCGCTGGCGGCTGCGCTCGCGCTGGCTCGATTTGCCGCGGCGCCCGCTGGTGATGGGCATCGTTAACGCGACGCCCGACAGTTTCTCCGACGGCGGCCGCTATTTCGCCCAGCAGCAGGCGATCGAGCACGGCTTGGCTTTGGCCGCCGAGGGGGCCGATTTGCTGGACGTCGGCGGCGAGAGCACCCGGCCGTATTCCCAGCCCGTGCCGCCCGACGAAGAAGCGCGGCGCGTGGTGGACGTCGTGCGGGCCCTGGCCGAGCGGGCCGGCGTGCCGATTTCCATCGACACTTCGAAAGCCGCCGTTGCTCGCGAAGCCCTCGCCGCGGGGGCCGAGATCATCAACGACGTGACCGCCCTGGCCGGCGATCCCGACATGCTCGGCCTGGCAGCTACGAGCGCCGCGGGCGTGTGCCTGATGCACATGCGCGGCACGCCGCAAACCATGCAAGACGATCCACGATACGACGACTTGATCGGCGAAATCGCCGCCTTCCTCGCCGGCCGGCGCGACGCCTGCATTCGCGTAGGAATACCACTCGAGCGGATCGCGCTCGATCCTGGTGTGGGCTTCGGCAAGACCCACGGCCACAACGTGCAGATCGTGGCCAACTGCTATCGCTTGCACGAGCTCGGCTGTCCGCTGCTGGTCGGCCACTCGCGCAAAGGCTTTCTGGCCAAAGTCATGGGCGACAAGCAGGCCGATCTCACGGCGGGCACCATTGGCGCCAGCATCGCACTGGCCCTGCAAGGCGTGCAAATCGTCCGCGTCCACGATGTCCGAGCCGTGCGCCATGCGCTGGCCGTTTTCGAAGCTGTCGGCGGCCTAACGGGCCAGCCTGTTCAATTGCCCTAAACCCTTTGCCAGCTTGCCTTGCGAGTCATTTCGGCGTTGACGCAAGCCGTCGCCGCAGCGATACTCAAAGAGCCGCCCGCGAGTCTGCCCCCCGCGGCGAGTTTCCTTTTCCCAGCGTCAGCATTTCCCATGGCCGTTGCCGACCAAACCGACCTCGACGCGTATTGCCTTGACTTGGCACAGCGGGCCAAGCGCGCCGCCGCCCAGCTTGGGCAGGCCAGCGGCGCGCAAAAGGCCGCCTGGCTGGCCGAAGCCGCCGGGCTGCTGCGCGAGCGCGAGGTCGAACTGCTGGCCGCCAATGCGCTCGATCTGGAAGCGGCCGGCGACTATCGCCTGACCGATGCGCAAGTCGATCGTTTGCGTCTGACGCCGAAAGTTCTGGCAGGCATGGCGGCGGCTTTGGCCGAGATCGCCGCCTTTGCCGAACCGATCGGCGAGATCATCGAATCATCGATCCGGCCCAATGGCCTGGAAGTGCAAAAGGTGCGCGTGCCGCTGGGCGTGGTGTTCTTCATCTACGAGTCTCGCCCGAATGTCACGACCGACGCGGCTGCCATCTGCGTGAAAAGCGGCAACGCCGTGATCCTGCGCGGCGGTAAGGAGGCGGCTCACTCGAACCAGGCGCTGGCCAAGCTGCTGGTCGATGCGGCCGAAGCGACGGGGCTGCCGGCCGATTGCGTGCAACTGGTCGCGACCGCCGATCGCGCGGCGGTGGGGCATCTGCTGTCGCTCGATCAATACATCGACGTGGCCATTCCCCGCGGCGGCGAAGGCTTGATTCGTCGCGTCGCGGCCGAAGCTCGCATGCCGGTCATCAAGCACTTTGCCGGCAATTGCCACGTCTATGTGGACGACGCGGCCGACCTGGAGATGGCCGAGCGCATCGTGGTCAACGCCAAGTGCCAGCGGATGGGCGTGTGCAATACGGCAGAATCGCTGGTCGTGCACCAGCGCGTAGCGCACGAGTTTGTCCCGCGGATTGGCCGGGCATTGGCCGCTCGCGGCATCGAGATTCGCGCGGACGAAGCGGCCCGGCGGCTGCTTCCGACCGCCAAGGTGGCCAGCGACGAAGATTTCGCGGCCGAATACCTGGGCCCGATCATCTCGCTGAAGATTGCCGCTTCGCTCGACGAGGCCGTCGAGCACATCAACCGCTACAGCTCGCGACACACCGAGGCGATCGTCACCCGCGACCTGGCTGCGGCCCGCGAGTTTACTGCCCGGATTGATAGTTCGGCCGTGATCGTCAACGCCAGCACGCGGTTCAACGACGGCGGCCAATTCGGGCTGGGCGCCGAAATCGGCATTAGCACCGACAAGTTCCACGCCCGCGGTCCGTGTGGCATTAAGGAACTGACCAGCTACAAGTACGTCGTCTACGGCAACGGCCAGATACGCGAGTAATCCCCAGCTAGTAATCATCGGGCGAGCCGGAAGCATTAGCGACCGGAGGAATCAACTCGCCACCGAAATCGATCGGCCCCTTTCGCCAGCAAGGATGCAGCGATGAGTGGAGACGTACTGAGTCAGGCTGAAGTCGAAAGCCTGTTGACGGCCATGGATGCGGGCGTCACGCCCCCGGCGGCCAAACGGCCGGGCGGGCCTCCGGCAATCGCAGCCAAAGGCCGCGACAAAGTCAGCCCCTACGACTTTCGCCGTCCCGAGCGCGTCGGCAAAGAGCAGATGCGGGCGTTGCAGACGCTGCACGAAGGGTTTGGCCGAAACTTCGGCGCGGCCCTGTCGGCGCTGCTGCGATCGATCGTCGAGGTCAAGCTTACGAGCGTCGATCAGCTCACGTACAGCGAATTCGTGTTCAGCCTCGAAAACCCGACGTGCTTCAATTTGCTCAAGGCCGACCCGCTCGAAGGGAGTTTGATCCTCGACATCAATCCGTCGGTGTTATATCCGATCATCGATCGCCTGCTGGGCGGCGGCCGCGAGACGGGCATCCTTACCCGCCGCCCGCTGACGGAAATCGAGCTGCGGCTAGTGAGCCGCATCACGTCGCTGTTTCTGGAAGAGATGCGCCGCGCCTGGGAAAACGTGCTGCCGCTCGATCTCAAGGTGATCCGCGTCGAGAGCAATCCGCAGCTCGTGCAGATCGTGCCGCCCAACGAAGTGGTGGTGCTCATCAGCTTTGAGCTGACGATCGGCGACGTGCGCGGCATGATGAACTTGTGCATTCCGTATAACGCCATCGAGCGCATCAGCAGCAAGCTTTCGGCCAATAGCTGGGTCACGTACGGCCGTCGCAACTCATCGCCGCAAAGTGTCGAGCAGATTGGCAAGAACCTGCACGGTTCGCTGGTCGAGATGGTCGTGATGCTGGCCGAAACCCGCATCACGACGCACGAACTGCTGGAGCTGCGCGTCGGCGATATCATCACCACGGAAAAAGACGTTCACCAGCCGCTCACAGTCTTTGTCGAAGGCGTGAACAAGTTTCGCGCCCGCGCCGGCGCGCACAAGGCGCACAAGGCCATCCGCATCGAGTTGGCCAGTGCTCCCCCGCCCAAAACGGCCCCCACTGACGCCGCGTCAAAGTAGCAAGGTGCCGGCTACGGTGCCGCTTATGCGGCCGGCTCGTGCGGCTCTAGCACCGATTGACGCAGCAGCTCCAGCGCGATGTCCACCTGCTCGGGCGTGACGCACAGCGCGGGACAGAAACGAATGCCGGCCTTGCCGCAGCCCAACAGCAGCAGTCCGCGATGAAAGGCCGCGTGAATCACGGCCTGACGCAGCCGCGGATCCGGACCCTCGGGTCCGATGATGTCGATCGCTTGCATCAACCCTAGTCCGCGCGGACTGGCGACACGCGGCTGCTCGGCAGCCAGGCGTTCGAGCCCCGCGCGCAACTGGTGGCCGCGCACCAGGGCGCCGGCCAACATGCCCTGGTCCAGCGCATCGAGCGTGGCCAGCGCGGCCCGGCAGCTCACGGGATTTCCGCCGAAGGTTGATGCGTGGCTGCCGGGCGGCCAGTCCATCACGTCTGCCCGGGCGATGAGCGCTCCCAGCGGCATGCCGCTGGCAATTCCTTTGGCCAGGCACACCATGTCAGGCACCACGCCAAAGTGCTCGACGGCCAGCATCCGACCGGTGCGACCCATGCCCGATTGAATCTCATCGACGACCAACAGAATGCCGTGCTGGTCGCAAACGCTGCGAAGCATCGGGAAGAAGTCGGGCCCCGGCACGCGGTAGCCGCCTTCACCCTGGATTGGCTCGACGAAAATGGCGGCCACGTCGTCGGGCGGGGCCACGGTGGCGAACAGCTCGTCGAGTTCGGCGCGCTGGCAATCGAAGTGTACCCGGTGGACGCCGGGCAGCAGCGGCGCAAAGCCGCGCTCGTGTACCGACTTCGAACCACACAGTGACATGGCGCCGTAGGTGCGGCCGTGGAACGCGCCGAAAAAGCTGATTGCCAGCGGCCGGCGCGTGTGATAGCGAGCGAGTTTCAGTGCCGCTTCGATCGTCTCGGTGCCGCTATTGGTGAAGAACACGCGCTTGGGCGCGTCGCCGGGACCGATTTTCGCCAGCCGTTCGGCCAATTCAATTTCGGCCGGATAATAGAAATCGGTCCCCGACATGTGGATCAACTGCCCGGCCTGCTCACCGATCGCCTCGACGACGCTGGCGTAGCAATGGCCGGTGGCGGTGACCGCGATGCCGGCAGTGAAGTCGAGGAAGCGGTTGCCGTCGACATCTTCGATGAAACACCACGAGCCGCGCGCGGCGACCAGCGGATAGTCGCGCGTGTAGGAGGGCGACATCACCTGGTCATCGCGAGCGATCCAGGCAGCCGCTTTAGGCCCCGGCAGCTCCGTCACGAGTGCGGGAGCATGCGTATCCGACCAGGCTGTACTCGCCATGTCATTTCCTCCCAGCGACGCAAAAGCAGAATTCTCAAAGTTGCCACCGCCGCCCCCCTCGCTTCACCACTCCCCTCCCTAACGGTCGGGGCTCGCCTTCCCCCGTTCATCATTCATCATTCCGCATTCATCATTTCCCCATCACTTCTCCGGCACCTGCGCACTCATCCCCTGGGCCATCGTGATCCCGCGCTCGTGATTCACGGTGAAGGCCGTTTTGTGCGTCACGGCGTCGACCAGGCCGGCAGCTGAAGGCTGGCCATTGCCGCTGCGCTTCACGCCGCCAAAGGGCAGATGCACTTCGGCCCCGATGCAGGGCAGGTTCACGTAGCCCATGCCGTAGTCGCACTCGTCGCGATACAGCCGCCAGCGGCGATAATCCTCGGTAATCACGGCCATCGACAACCCATAAGGCGTATCGTTGTAAATCTGGATCGCCTGCTCGTCGCTCTCAAATGGCACGACGGCCAGGTGCGGGCCAAACACTTCTTCGCGAATCGTGCGGACGCCCGGCCGGTATTCCTGCTGATAGATAAAGGGCGACATGAAGTAGCCGCCGGCGTGCTCGGCGTCGGTCATGCGTCCGCCGGGCAGCAGCACGCGCGCGCCCTCTTCGACGGCCAGGCGATTGTAAAACTCCACTTTGTCGACACTGCCCTGGTTGATCAGCGGCCCGGCAAATGCGCCGCGTGCGAACGGATCGGCAAAATTCAGCATCCTGGCGCGCTCGACCAATTGCCCGCAAAACTCATCCAGCCGCCGCCGATGCACCAGCACGCGGCCGGCCGAGACACAGCGCTGGCCGGCCGTTTTGAACGCGCTGAGCACCGCGGCATTGGCAGCCAAGTCTAACGCTGCATCCTCGCACACGATCACCGCGCTCTTCGAGCCCATCTCGCAAGCGCAGGTTTTGTGATCGCTGGCCGCAGCCAACTGTCGAATGTGTGAGCCGACCGTGTAACTGCCGGTAAAAGCCACCACGTCCACGCCGTCGTGCCCGGCCAGCGCCTCCCCCGCTTGCTCGCCAAGGCCGTGTACGAGGTTGACCGTGCCGGCCGGAAAGCCCGCAGCCGCAAAGAGTTGCACGAGCCGCTGGCCGATCTCGGGCGTCTCTTCCGACGGCTTGAAGACGGTGGTGTTGCCCTCCAGCAGGCTAGGGGCCAGCATCCACAGCGGCACCGCGAAGGGAAAATTCCACGGTGTGATCACGGCCACGACGCCCCGGGGTTTGCGGCGCACGTACAAATCTTTGGCCTCGATCTCCGAGGCAATTACCTCGCCGATGGGCTGTCGCGCGGTGCCATAGACGTATTGCACCATGTGCAGGCCCTCGACGACTTCGGCCCGGGCTTCGTCCAGCACCTTGCCACTTTCGCGGGCCAGCACCGCCGCGAGCTCGTCGACGTGCCGCTCGATCAGGCTGGCGAGCTGCCCAAAGCGCTCGCCCCGCTTGATGCGGCTGGTGTGCCGCCAAGGCACGAATGCCCGCCGGGCCGCGTCTACCGCGCGATCGACGTCGGCGGCAGTGCCGCGAGGGTAATAGCCCAGCACTTCGTCGAAACGGGCCGGATTCTTGTTGGCGAACTGCGGGCTCGACGCATCGGTCGACCACTCGCCACCGATAAACGAGCGTCCCTGCCAGCCAGTTTCGATCGACGCGCCAACCATGCGGCAACTCCTTTTGGCCAGAGCGAACCAAAACAGAAACCGCCGGCGACAGTGTCGAGCGGGTAGCGGCCGGCGTTGGGAAAGTCGACCGATCGGGCGCGGCGCTGGTCCCAGTGGAGGTTCGGATCCTAGCGCATGCGCCCGCGCGGTCGGCTATTTCAAGGATAGGCCTTTGGCCGCTGGCAGCCAAGTCTTCGCCGCCGGGGGGGTGTCGTTGGCGAGCCCCGTGGCGTCAGCCCGGGGAGTTTTCGCATTCACATGCGGCGTTAGCCACTCGATGCACCGCCGGGACCATTTACGGGGGGGAGGGCGGGCCTATAATTCTCTCTTTCACCATCCGGACTTGAACTGGCAGTCGTCTTTTCGGGGGATTCACAACTTGGCAACCGAGTGCAGAAGAGTCGTGATTATCGGCAGCGGCCCGGCGGCCTGGTCGGCGGCGATCTACGCGGCCCGCGCCGAGCTAAAGCCCCTGGTGTTCGAAGGGGCCATTAGCGAAGAAAACCGCCTGAATGGCACGCTGCCGCTTGGGCAGTTGGCGCTGACCACCGAGGTGGAAAACTATGCAGGGTTTCCGGCCGGCAACATGCAAAGCTATCTCGACAATGCGCTCGATCCGCAGCGTCGCCCGATGCCGCGCGACGAGACCGAGGGCGGCCACAAGCACACCGTGACCGGCCCCGAACTGATGGAGTTGATGCGGCAGCAGGCCAGTAACTTTGGCACTGAAATCCGCACGCAGGACATCGTGAAGGTCGATTTTTCCGTCTACCCGCGCGTGCTGGTCGCCCGCAGCGTCCTGGAAGAGGACAAGCTGGACCTGATCGAAGCGTGTTCGATTGTCATTGCCACCGGCGCCCGGGCCAATTATCTCGGCCTGCCGTCGGAAGATGCCTTTAAGAATCGCGGCGTCAGCGCGTGCGCCGTGTGCGATGGCGCCCTGCCGCGATTCCGCAATCGGCCGCTGGTCGTCGTCGGCGGCGGGGACTCGGCCTGCGAAGAGGCCACGTATCTCACCAAGTTTGCCAGCAAGGTGCACATGGTCCATCGCCGCGACCAGTTGCGGGCGTCGAAGATCATGGCCGAGCGGGCGGAAAAAGACCCGAAGATCCAGCTTGAGTGGAACAGCACCTTGGAAGAAGTGCTGGGCACGCCGCGCGAGGGCGTGACCGGCGTGCGGCTGGGCAGCACGGCCGGTGGCGAAATTCGCGAAATGCCCGCCGCCGGCGTGTTTCTGGCCATCGGGCATACGCCCAATACCGGCTTCCTCGACGGGCAGGTGGCGCTGACGAAGAAGGGATACATCGCGTACACGACGCCGTTTCGCACGGCCACCAGCGTGCCCGGCGTATTTGCCGCCGGCGACGTGGCCGACGACTACTATCGCCAGGCGATCACGTCGGCCGGCACCGGCTGCATGGCCGCGCTGGACGCCGAGCGCTGGCTGGCCGAACACCACGGGCATTGAGTAGCGGAATTCGTGAGAATTCCGTCCGGGATTTTTCGGAAGTTTCACAACTTCCGCTACAGGGAGCGAACGCGTGGAAAAGATGAGTGTGGCCGAAGCCCGGCTGGCGTCTTCGGTTGGCAGCCAGGTGAAGCTCGAAGGTTGGGTCCGCACGCGCCGCGACTCGAAGGGCGGATTCAGTTTCATCGAGCTCAACGACGGCTCGTGCCAGGGCAACATTCAGATCGTGGCCGACGGGTCGCTGGCCAACTACGAGAGCGAGATCAAGAAGCTGGCCGCCGGCTGGAGCATCGGCATCGAAGGGCTCATCAAGCCTTCGCCGGCCAAGGGGCAGGAGACCGAAGTCCAGGCCACGGCCGTGCACGTCTTCGGTTCGGCCGATGCCGAGACCTATCCGCTGCAAAAGAAGCAGCACTCGTTCGAGTTCCTACGCACGATCGCGCATCTGCGCCCGCGCACCAACACCTTCGGTGCGATTGCCCGCGTGCGCAATTGCGTGTCGCGCACGATCCACCGCTTCTTCCAGGAGCAGGGCTTTCTCTACGTTCAAACGCCGATCATCACGGCCAGCGATTGCGAAGGCGCCGGCGAGATGTTCAAGGTCACGACGCTGGACCTGGCCAAAGTGCCGACGCAGTCCAAGCTCGTCGATTTTTCGCACGACTTTTTCAACCGCCCGGCTTATCTGACGGTCAGCGGCCAGTTGCAGGGCGAGATCTTCGCCTGCTCGCTGGGCAAGATTTACACGTTCGGCCCCACCTTTCGCGCCGAGAACTCGAACACGTCGCGGCACCTGGCCGAGTTCTGGATGGTCGAGCCCGAGATGGCGTTTTTCGACCTGAACGACAACATGCACCTGGCCGAAAAGTTTCTGAAGCGCATCTTTCGCGACGTGCTCGAGCAATGCGCCGAGGACATGCAGTTTTTCAATGCCCGCATCGACAACACGGTGCTGGCCACGCTGGAATCGATTCTGAACAGCGAATTCCGCCGCCTGCCCTACACCGAGGCCATCGAGATCCTGAAAAAGTCGGGCGCCCGATTCGAGTTTCCCGTGACGTGGGGCCAGGATCTGCAAGCCGAGCACGAACGCTATTTGGCCGAACAGCACTTCCACTCGCCGGTGATCCTGTACGACTATCCGCGCGCGATCAAACCGTTTTACATGCGCGTCAACGACGACGGCCGCACGGTCCGGGCGATGGACATTCTCGTGCCCAAGGTGGGCGAGATCGTCGGCGGCAGCCAGCGTGAGGAACGCCTCGACGTGCTCGAAGCCCGCATGCGCGAGCAAGGCTTGTCGCCCGAGAGCTACTGGTGGTATCTCGACCTGCGGCGCTACGGCACGGTGCCGCACTCGGGCTTCGGGCTGGGCCTGGAGCGGATCATCCAGTTCATCACCGGCATGGCCAACATCCGCGACGTGATCCCTTTCCCCCGCACGCCCGGCAACGCGGATTTCTAAATTCCGCGGTCTGCCTTCGAGATTACGAAAGAATACAGGATCACGGATCACACTGATAACACGGATGATTTCGTATCCGTGTCATCCGTGAAATCCGTGGTTCCTCCCCTTTTTCTTTTCTCCATCCCGACTCGCCTTGACCCATTTCGACGGGGCGGGCTATGTTCCTGCGGCGCTAGTGTGCTTGCCCGCCCGGTTTTGCGCGCGCCGCGGAGAATTCTGCCGATGTCCTGCCTGTTGGCCAGCCTGGATGCGCTTGATTTGCTGGAGTCTCTGGCCGCAATGGCCGGGGTGCTGGCGCTGGTGCAAGCAGTGCTGCTCGTGGTCCAAACCCTCGAGCATCGCCGCTATTTGTACCAACGGCTGGCGAGCGTTCCCCAACTGCGGCCGGGCGGCCCGGCTGTCGTGTTCGTGCCCTGCAAAGGCCTCGACCTGGGCATGGCCGACAACTTGCGCCCGCTGTTCGCGCAGGATTACGCGAACTATCGCCTTGTGTTCATCGTCGAATCGCGCGAGGACCCAGCCTGCGGCCTGGTGCGGTCGCTGATGGCCGAGCATCCGCACGTCGCTGCGCGGCTGCTGGTCGCCGGTCGAGCCGGCAACTGCGGACAAAAAGTACACAACCTGTTACGGGCTACCGAACGGCTGGCGCCGGACGTGCAATTTCTGGCTTTTGCAGATTCCGACGTGCGGCCGTCGGCCACCTGGCTGCGGCGAATGATCGAGCGCCTGGTAACCCGCGCCGACACGGGCGCGGTGACCGGCTATCGCTGGCTGCTACCTAGGCGGCATGGGCCGGCCAGCCTGGTGCTCGCCAGCCTCAACAGCGCCATCGCCACGCTGTTTACTTCCGGCGGCCATCACTTGCTTTGGGGCGGCTGCTGGGCGATCCGCCGCGAACTTTTCGAAAGCCTCGACATCCGCGCCGCCTGGCGTGGCGTGCTCAGCGACGACGTGGCAGCCAGCCGTGTCATTCATCGCGCGGGCTTGCGCATCAAGTTCGAGCCGACGTGCATGCTTGCCTCGACTTGGGACGGCGGCTGGGTCTCGATGTTCGAGTTTCTATACCGCCAGCACTTCATGCTCTGGCGCTATGCGCCGCGCTGGTCGCTGGCCATGCTCGCAGCCATGCTCGTCGGTGTTTGCGGCTTCTGGGGACCGCTGGCCGTGGGCCTGCTCGTGTTTTGCCAGACGGACCAATGGCCGTGGGTCCTGCTCGGGCTGATCGGCACGGTGTATGGCTTGAACGTGGCACGCGGCCGGTTGCGGGCCGCCCTGGCGAGCCGCTACTTTCCCCAGCATGGCCGCAAGCTGGCCATTGTCGGCTGGTTCGACACGTTTTCCGGCCCGCTGACCGCAGTGATTACTTTGTGCGTCATGCTGGCAGCGGCTTTTGGGCGCCGTGTGCGCTGGCGGCACATCGGCTATCGGGTCGATGGCGCCGGAGTGGTCATGTCGGTCGAACATGGTGGGCGGCGACGGCTTGCATCCGCGCAGCAACCGCCATTGGGCATTCCCGCCAGCGCATGATACGAGGGGAGTGGCCGCATGCACGTTGTCCTGTGGGATACCCAACGGCGCGGAGTGACCAAGGATTTTGCCGGCGGCTTCGGCGTGGGCCGCTATACGGCCGCGCGCGGCGTCGCCGGTGGCATCATTCGGCATTTCATCGGCCGCGAACATCGGCCGGTGAGCTTGTTGTACGCGCACCTGGCAGCCATCTTTCGCCGCTTGGGCCACGAGGTTGAGTATTGCGAAGATCGTCTTCCGACGGGCGCCGACCTGTATATCTTCAATCCGGCGCTGATGACAATCGACCTGGAGCGCACGGCGATGGCCGCGGCCGTGGCCCAGCAGCCTCGGCCGCACGTGCTGGTCGTGGGCGCGTTGGCCCGGCATCTGCCGGAGGCATTTGCCGGCCGCGGCGTGACGCTCGTGCGGGGCGAAGCGGAGCAACTATTGTGGAAGCTGGACGAGGTGCTCTCCAGCGATAGCGAAACGGTCGACGTCGGCTCGGTGGAGGATCTCGACGCCTTGCCGCTGCCGGATTGGTCGCCGTTTCGGCCCGGCCGGTTTCGGTTGCGGCATGATTTCTGGCGTTTCCCCACGGCGCTGGTCCAAGCCAGCCGCGGCTGCCGGCTGGCGTGCGACTATTGCCCGTACATTGCCGGTGGGCGCAGCCTGCGGCATCGCCAGCCGCAGTTGGTGGCCGATGAAATCCGTCTGCTAACTGCCCGGCACGGTTTTCGATCGTTCAAATTCCGCGATCCGCTGTTCGGCGCCGATCGTAGTCGGGCTTGGGCGCTGGTCGATCTGCTCGGCCGGTTGCCGACGCGGGTGCAGTTTTCGATCGAAAGCCGCATCGATCTGCTGCCCGACGAACTATTGACTGCGTTGGCGGGTGTCGGGCTGACCAGCGTGACGTTCGGCGTCGAGACGCCCGATGCCGGCTTGTTGCGGCAGCATGCGCGTGCGGCGCTGTCGGCCGAGCGCGAGCGGACGTTTGTCGAGCACTGCCGGCAGTTGGGTGTTCGCACGGTGGCCGGCTTCATGCTCGGCTTTGCCGACGACACGGAAGCCAGCATCCGCGCCATGCGCCGCTATGCCAAACAACTCAATCCCACGTTCGCCAACTTCAACGTGGCAACGCCGTATCCGGGCACGGCCTTTTACGAAGCCATGAAGCCGCGGATCAGCAACTTCGATTTCAGCCGCTTCGACGGTTACACGCCGGTCATCGAGGGTCAGCATCTCGACCAAGGCGACATTCAGCATTGGCTGGAAAAATGTTTTGTCGGCTATTACTTCCGCGGCGATTACGTGCGCGCGAACTGGCGCGAACTTTGGCCGCGCCTGGCGGCTCATCGCCCCATCAAGCCGCGACCGGTGGTCGCGGTGCGTGCGGCGGCATAGTGGGCGCTGAATCGCGCGCGACCAACGGTCGCGGCTTTATGTCGATGCGCCGTCTATGATGACCACGTGCCATTCGCCCGGCCCGTGAACGCCGGTGGTTAGCTCCATTTCGATGTCGCCGGTTTTGCTGGGGCCGGTGATCAGCGTCAGGTTGCTCGGTAGCGCGCCACCTTCGTAATGCACAAACAGCGCGAACAAGTCGGGCACGATCTGCCGGGCTTCGATCACGGCCACGTGCAGTGGCGGGGCCAGGCTGGCCAGACGCTCGCGCCCGGGGCCCGAGGCCATTGCGAGGCTGCCGCTTTCGGCCACGGCCCAGGCCGCACCGGAGATACCGATCTCGGCGGCCAGGATCAGCGGTCTGCGGGCTTCGACCGGCTCGCGCACCAGTGCATCGTAGTCGAGCAACTGCACGCCGCGCTGGCGCAGCAATTCGGTCAGCCCAATCCGCTCTAGCAGCGGATCGCGCCAGCAGAGCGCTTTGGTCGCGGCCGTTTGATCGAGAAGTTCGGCCAGCACGCGCGCCGCGGCCGGTGCGTCGGGCACGACGTGACTGTGCCCGCCGACGAGGTCGACTTCGGCGGCCATGCGACTCACAAGATCGGCGGCCGCGGTGCGGCTGGGCGCGATGGGCGGCAGCGGTTTGTCGGCGGCAAAGACGCGGTGCGCTCGGCCGGCGGCAGCCGCTGCGCGGACCCGCGCCAGAAACGACTCGCGACTCATGCCTGCTCCTCGTGCCACCAGTCGCGAAAGCGCCGCGGAGCGGGCGAGGGAAAGTCGCGCGCCGCCGTCCAGCCGGCCAGCGGACCCGGCAAGTGCCGCAGCCAGCGCTGGCGCACGATCCGACCGACGGTCCGCGTGGCCAACCACGTGGCCCAGCCATATAGCCGCGGCCGGCCCATGACGGCCGCCCACATTCGATAGGCCAGGCTCTCGAGCCGACCCTTGCTGCCCGGGTCGTGGTGCAGTTGTTCACGCAGCGTGATCAGCATCTCGGGAATGGCGATGCGCACGGGGCAGGCGGCCTGGCAGGCGCCGCACAGGCTCGAAGCATGCGGCAAATGCCGATTGGCCGCCAGGCCGTCGTAGAGCGGAGTCAGCACCGCGCCGATCGGCCCGGAATACACGCCGCCATAGGCATGTCCGCCCACCGAGCGATACACGGGGCAGGCGTTCAAGCACGCGCCGCAGCGGATGCAGAACAAACTTTCGCGCAGCGGCCCGCCCAGGATCTTCGATCGGCCGTTGTCGAGAATGATTAGATGAAACTCCTCGGGCCCGTCTAGTTCGTCGGCCGTGCGAGGGCCGGTGATCACCGACGTATAGATCGACAACTTCTGTCCGGTGGCCGCCCTGGCCAGTACGTTGAGAAACACGGGCAGGTCGGCCAGCCGCGGGATCACCTTTTCCATGCCCATGATGGCGATCTGCACTGGCGGCAGGCTGGTCGTCAGCCGGGCGTTGCCTTCGTTGCTGATGAGCACGATGCTGCCGGTCTCGGCCACGGCGAAATTGGCCCCGGTGATGCCGACTTCGGCCGCGGCAAAGGCACCGCGCAGTCGCTCGCGGGCATACGCGGCCAGACCCTCGGCCTCCGCGGGCAGCGGTCGACCGGCATCGCGGCTCAAGATTTCGGTAATGTCGTGCAGCCGCAAGTGCAGGGCAGGCGCGACGATGTGCGAAGGCCGATGGCCGGCAACCTGAATGATGTATTCGCCGAAATCCGTTTCGACCACTTCGACGCCGGCGGCCTCGAGCGCGTGATTGAGATGAATCTCTTCGCTGGTCATCGACTTGCTTTTGACGACGTGCTTCGCTCCGCGCCGCTGGATAATCTCCAGCGCGATGCGGCACGCCGCTTCTCCGTCGTCAGCGTAATGCACATGCCCGCCGCGGCCTACGATGCTGGCTTCGAGCGTTTCCAAATGCCGGTCGAGCTCGGCCAGTGTCGCGTCCTTGATCTGCCGGGCCCGATCGCGCTGGGCATCGCTGTCGGGATAGGCCGCAAACGCATCGCGGTTGCGGCGGCCCAGCGTCTGGCCCAGATTGCCCAGTGCATGTTGCAGGCTGGCATTGGCCATCGCCAAGCGGCTGGCGGCCTCGAACTCATGATGCGTCTGCCGCGAATAGTCGGATTCTTGCATGCGTGTTTAGCGGATTGCGGCGAACATCACGGCGATCAGCGGAGCGAAGCCCACAATCACTGAGAACACGATAATCCGCGGCGGCGGCGGCACGCGGCGCGTCCGCAGCACGACCGGGCACACCAACAGCGACAACAGCCCGATCAAACATGCGGCGAACGTCAGCAGGGTGCAGAGCAACTGAATGCCGGCGGCCTGGCGGTCGAACTCGATGACGTACAAATATGCCATTCCCGCCGCCAGCTCGCAGGCCAGCGTCGTGAAGACCATCAGCATCCAGCCGATGGTCAGTGATTCGATACCCCGATGATTTACCACCGCCTGACGTGGATTGCGGCGCTTGACGTGTTTGTTCATGCGGAAGGCCCTCGTGTGTTTGCAGTGGCTCTCGATGCGTCGTAATCCAGTGCCCCGTGCGTGCCGGCCGCCATTATAACCCGTAGCCAAACAAAAAGCCTGACGGGGAAATCCCCGCCAGGCTCGATGGTTTTGATGAGTTTCGGATCTACCGGCCGTCATGGCCCTCGGCGAACTAGACGCCGCGGTAGGTCACGATGATTTCGCCGTGGTGCTTGAAGCGGACCGTCACGCTGACGCCGCAGGCATAGTCATAGGTGACGATGCCCTGGGCAAACAAACCGTGGCGGCAGCTAACGGCCGGAGCGCACTCGAGGCAGCAGGCCGGCAGGCACACCGGAACGCAGACGGCGGAGCACGAGCAGGGACTCTTGACCGACAACACGGTTTCCAGCGACGGCTGGCAGCAGAGCGACTTGCACACCCGGCCACAGTGGCGATACGAGATACAAGGCGCTGGGCAGCAGACGCCGCCGGCAGCGTACGACGGGTCGACCATCATCGGGCTGGGCATTGCTGGCCCAGGCGTGGCCGGTCCGGGTGGCACTTCGGTGACCGCGGGCGCCTGAGCCTGGCTCAGTGCGGCTCGCAGAATGCCGGCGTCGGCTAGTTGTGCGCTGGCCAGCAGCACCAGCGCCGAAGTCACGGCGACGAGTTGGAGTCGGCGATTAAAGGTTTTCATGGCGATTGGGTCTCCTTCGAGAAACAAACAGCATCGGGTGCAAAATGGCACACCCGGAGAGTACAAGTTCTGCGCCAAGAATGACATATCCAGCGCATATTGCAAGACCCCGGGCCGGGCGTGGCCCGCCAAATCAGCAACTTTCGCACCCAAACCGCTGTGTCAGCACGGTTTTTGTCAATTAGGCCGATCGGGCGGCGCGCACTCGTAGGTGGCGTGATTTCAATCAAGAGTGCCGATTTGCCCCGATCCTGGACGTGACGTACGTTTCTGATGGCTCATTTCTTGGCTGTCTCTCGGCCGCGTGTCCCACGCGGTCGCGGACAACATCGCCCCCTGTCTGGACTCATCGATTTTGACAACCGTTGATTCCGATTATTGTCCCCACTCCAGCGGCGTACGCCAGCTGATTGACGACTTGCGGGCCGCCGGCCAGGATTTGGATCTGTTCGTCAAGCGGCAGCTCGATGCCCTGGCCGCGATCGGCGTCCAGCTCGATGAGCGTCGGCAGCAGCTCGACGCTCGCCAGCAATCGCTCGACGAGCAGGCCGAGCAACTCGAGCATCGCAGTCGCAGCCTGGCGGCCTTGCGGCAACTGGCCGAGCAAGGTGCATGGCGCGTGCAACAGGAGGCCGATCGTCTGGCGCGGATGCGATCCGAAGCCACCGCGGCCGGCACGCACCCCGACGAGCCCGCGAATGCCGAAGCGACCGAGTTGCGGCGCGCGTTGCACGAAGCCGAAACGCGTCTGGCGTCGATGGCCGGCATTGCGGCCGATCTAATCGAAGCCCGACGCGACATCGTGCGCTTGCAGACGCGATTGATGAAGCAGGCCAATCGCCTGGCCGAGGCCAAGGGGCACTTTGCCACCGCCGCCGGCAGCCGCATCCAGCAACTCGAAGGCGAGCGTGCGCGGCTGGCCCTGGAACTCGACCTGGTCCGCGGCCAGCTTCAGCAGCAGGCTGAAAGCGACGTGCGTGCCCGGGCCGACGAACGGCGCGTGTGGCTGGGCGAAATCAAGCGCCTGCGGCAAGCCATCGAACGGCCCACGCTCGGCAGTTCGCCGCGCGACAGGCCGGTGCACTGCATCGAAGCCAGCGAGGCTTGCCTGGATCAAGATGCCAGTCTGGATCAGATTGTCGCCCGGCTGGAAAGCTTGCAGAACGAGATTGACGCAACCACCAGCGGCCAGGCCGCGCAAGAGGGCAGCACGCTATGAACGAACCATCCGAGCAGCCCGGGCCGGCCGAACGGCGAGCCGACGCTGCCCATCCGTGCCGCGACCGCTCGGTGACGTCGCAATTGGGAATGGGCGAGCTGAGCCCGTCGCTCCAGCCGGTGGCTCCCGGCTTCACCGCGATTCTCGATCGGCTCGAAGTCCTCGATGACCTGGTCTTCGAATCGATTGCCGGCAAGCCCGGCGCGATCGAGCAACTTCGGCTCGTTTGGCCGGCGACGCTCAAGCAACTGGGGCCCGAACTGTTGGAGGAATCGCGGAGCCAGTATTTGCGGCACGCTATGAGCGTCTGGAAGGACTGCCTTGCAAGCGAAGAAATCCACAATCCTTCGCTGGCCGTCGCGGCCATCGACGTGATCAACGTGCTGCTGGGCGCTTGAGGCCAGCCTTACGTGGGAGTTGCCGCCAGCAGTTCGCGGAACTGGGCGAACAGGTAGCTGCTGTCGTGCGGACCAGCCGATGCTTCCGGATGATATTGCACGCTGAAAGCCGGCAGCTCGCGATGCCGGACGCCTTCGATCGTGCCGTCGTTCAGATTGCGGTGCGTGACCTCTAACTGCGGCGGCAAAGACGGCTCGTCGACCGCAAAGCCGTGGTTCTGCGACGTGATCTCCACGCACCCGGTCGCCAGGTTCTGCACTGGCTGGTTGCTGCCGCGATGGCCGAACTTGAGCTTGAAGGTCTTGGCCCCGCATGCCAGCGACAGAAGCTGGTGGCCCAGACAAATGCCGAAGATGGGCGTGCGCCCCAGCAAGCCGCCGATGGTTTCGATGGCGTAATCCAACGGTTCGGGATCGCCGGGGCCGTTTGATAAAAATACCCCATCCGGCTCAAGTTCGAGGATTTGCTGGCTGCTGGCCTTGGCCGGAACAATTGTTACCCGGTTGCCCATGTCGAACAGGTGCCGGGCAATGTTCCACTTCATGCCGTAGTCGATGGCCACAATATGGGGGCCTGTTGCCGATTGCGGGATTGATTGCGCTCCGGGCAGCCGCGCCCAGGGGTTCAAGCATTCGTCCCACGCACGCGCTTCGCTGGGCATCACCTCTTGCACCAGGTCGCGGCCCACCAGGCCACGGCTGTTCTTCGCCTTGTTCACCAGGCGCGCGTCGTCGAGATCAACCGTGGAAATGACGCCTTTCATGGCCCCGCGGCTGCGAATGCGACGCACCAGCGCGCGGGTATCGATGCCCGCCAAGCCGACGATTCCGGCTGCTCGCAAGTATTCGTCGAGCGTGCCGTCTGAACGAAAATTGCTTGCGCGGCGGCTCAACTCGCGGACGACAAAACCCGAGAGCTGCGGCTGGCCGCTTTCGACATCGTGGGCGTTTACCCCATAGTTACCAATTTCTGGATACGTCATGGCCACGATCTGGCCGCGATAGCTGGGATCGGTAAGGATTTCCTGATATCCGGTCATCGACGTGTTGAAACAAACTTCGCCGTCGACTTCACCTTGGGCCCCGAACGAGCGGCCCGTATAAACCGTTCCATCTTCCAGGGCGAGTTTGGCAACGTTTTGCATTGGCAGTGGCCTGTTTGCGCTTCAGCGGTGAATGCGGATTAGTGAAAATGTTGGGCTTGTGCCGATGGCTCACCGCGCGCCGGTCAGCACGCTGGCGGCGGCAGCGGATCGAGGGAACAAGACGGCCCGCCTCAAGTCACACAGCAGCATGTCCCGATAGCTTCTAATGGCTGTGGGTCTCCGGGCAAATGAGCCATTGGCTTATTTGATTCCGGACAGCCTTGAGGGGGTCCTTGTCCCGGCGAACAAGGGCCCCCATTTTTTTGCGCTCGGGTGCAACCGATTATAGCCGCTCGTGGCGTGGGCGGACAATCGGCTCGTGAACACCCCCCACGGACCGCAGTTCGTGCGCTTGGGCAGCGATCAGTGCGCCGTCGGCGCGGTTGCTGATTTTGGCTCGCTGGCCAGGCAGCGGCCGATCTGTCGCACGGCTTGCCGCAGGCGGTTCTCGTTTTCCACGAGCGCGAGGCGAAGATACCCCTCACCGGCAGGGCCAAAGCCCGTGCCGGGGCTCACGGCCACGTCGCCGTCTTTGAGCAGCATCATGGCCAGATCGAGCGTGCTCATGCGGCGTGCCCAGACGTCGGGCACTTTGGCCCAGACGAACATGCCGGCCCGTGGCGGCGTGACTTGCCAGCCGATGCGTCGCAGTCCTTCGCACAGCACGTCGCGGCGTGACTGGTAGATGGCCGCCTGGGCTTCGACGGCCGCTTCGCCATTTCGCAAGGCCATGATGGCCGCAATCTGGATGGCCTGGAACATGCCGTAATCGTAATAGGCCTTGATCGTGCCCAGTGCCCGGACCATGTCGGCATTGCCGGCACAGAAGCCGACTCGCCAGCCGGCCATGTTATAGCCCTTGCTCATGGTGGTGAACTCGACGCCCACCTCCGCCGCACCGGGGGCCGCCAGAAAACTGGGCGGCTGATAGCCGTCGAAGGCAATGTCGGCATAGGCCAGATCGCTGATCACCATGAATCCGTAGCGGCGGGCCAGCTTGACCACTTCCACGTAAAAGCCGGGCTCGATGGTCACGGTCGAAGGGTTGTGCGGGTAGTTGATGATCAGCAGCTTGGGCCGGGGCTGCAAATGCTCGCACGTGTAAGCAATGTTGGCCAGGAATTTTTCGCTGTCGGCCACTTCCAGCGTGATCACGTTGCCGGCGGCCAGCGCCACGGCGTACACGTGTACGGGGAAGTAAGGAGCCGGCACGATCGCCGTGTCGCCTGGCCCCATCAGTGCCAGGCACAAGTGGCTGAAGCCTTCCTTCGAGCCCAGGCAGGCCACGACTTCGCGTTGCGGATCGAGCCGCACGCCGTACTTGCGGACGTATTTGCTGGCCACTTCGCGCCGCAAGTTGGCAATGCCTAGCGATTGGCTGTAGCCGTGATTGCGTGGATCGCGGGCGGCTTCGATCAGCTTTTCGATGATTTGCTCGTGCGGCGGTTCGGCCGGATTACCCATGCCCAGGTCGATCACGTCGTCGCCGTCGCGCCGCTTCTGGTAGAGCATGGCATTGATTCGCCCGAACAGATAGGGCGGCAGACGCTGCATGCGGGCCGCCAACTCCACCTTAAAAGGCTCGGGGGCACCATTGTTCTCGGCGGTCGGTTCGTGTGGGCTCATGCTGCGGGGCAAAAAATCGAGATCGGTGAGGTGCTGCGTCGGGTTCGACGTAACTATTAAGATACCCCGCCGCCCCGCTTGTGGAAACGGCCCCGCCGCACAGAGGCGAGGCCGGGCAGGGCGCAAGTTGCCGCGCAGTCGTCGCGAGGCCGGCCGGGCAGCGTTCAGCCGGCCTGTGCTTTCGACTTCTCCAGCCCGATGCGGGCAGCGATCGTCCAGGGGCCGACAGGCATGGCACTGGCGATCGATTGATAAATCACCGCCGCGTTTTCGGGCTCGCCCGAGCGGCGGAGGGTTTCGGCAAATCGAATCCGGGCTTTGAAGGCTCGAGCGCGGTAGCGGGGCGATGCGAGTTGCGTCGCCGCGACAAAATGCTTGTCGTTGTCCACTTCCGGAAAGTTGGCCAGGCCCTCGAGCGCCGCCAGCCGGATCTCGAGATCGGGATCGGCAGCCATGCGCATCAGCGTGGCCATGGCTTCGCGCCAACGCTCGAGCCCAAGCGAATTGAGCACGCCGACGCGGAATTCGGGCCCGACCTGGCTGACGGCCCGAAGCAGCGCTTGTGTGGAAACGAGCGTGGGAATCTGCCCCAGCACGCCGCGGACCGTCTCGCGGACTTCCAAATCCACGAGCGCGGTGGCCAGCGCCGGCACTTGGGTATCGGTCGCGATCGGGGCCAGTAGTTGGCACAGCACGCGGCGGACTTTGGCCGAATGCTTGGGAGTGAACGCGGCCGACACGTCGTCGGGCACATTGGTCATCGGCGGCTTGACCGTCGATGGATCGGCCGCGGCGACAAGCTCGGCCGCCAGTTCG
The DNA here is from genome assembly GCA_036268995.1 of Pirellulales bacterium. Lineage (GTDB taxonomy): Bacteria > Planctomycetota > Planctomycetia > Pirellulales > PNKZ01 > DATATB01. The sequence continues at coordinate 51,532 of DATATB010000137.1, forward strand.
TCGGCCAGCGCACTCAGTTGGCCCATTTTGCGAGGGTCGCTCGCCTGATAAATCTGCTGGTCGAGCGTGCGCCGCGCGTGAAAAGCCTGGACCTGGTCGTCGCTGGCCAGTTGCATGACGAGTTCGCTTATCGTGGTCATGGCGTGTCCGCGGGCTGGAGTTTTTTAAAGCGCCTTGTGGCCGGGGCTAAAGGTGCCACGGGCCGCGCATGGGGCGGTTTAGCAGGCGATTGGCCGGTGCATCGTCGATGAATTCTTCGGCGGTGGGATCCCAATTCAATGGCCGCCGCAGCCGCAAGGCGATGCCGGCCAGGTGACAGATCGTTGCCGAGCGGTGACCGATCTCGACGTCGCAAACCGGCCGCTCGCGCGACTGAATGCAATCCAGCCAGTTGGCGTAGTGCCGGACGTAGCTGTCCGTGAGCCGGGCTTGATAATCGTGCGGCAGCGGATCGGCGGTCAGCACCTCGGGATGTTCGGCCAGAATGCGACGCCGCGACACCGAGAGCCAGCCGTCGGTGCCGTAGATTTCCAGGTTGCCGCCGCGCGGTGACGGATCGGAAGTAAAAATCAGCGGCACATTGCCGTGGCGGCCGTAGGTGAACTCGACGTGAAACCTAGCCGGCACGTCGCTGGGGCCATTTTCGTGAAACGTGCCGGTGCCTTCGACCTTGGTCGGACCCGAGTCGTCGGCGCCGATGATCCACTGGGCAATGTCGTTCTGGTGCGCCCCGTGGTCGGTGATGCTGCCTCCGGAGTAGTCGGCAAACCAGCGGAACAAGTAATGGCAGCGGTTGGGCGTGTAGTCGACATAGGGGGCCGGCCCGAGCCAGAAGTTCCAATCCAGGCTCGGCGGCGGAGTCTGTGGCCTTTGCCAGACGCCCGCCGGTCCTCCGCCGATGTGCACGGCCACCTTGGTCAGCCGCCCGATCGCACCGCTGCGCACCAACTCGTGGGCCTGGCGAAAGTAATGCGTGTCCGAACGCTGCTGGCTGCCGGTCTGAAATACTCGTCCATAGCGCCGCGCCGCGGCCACCATCGCGCGGCCTTGCTCGATCGTGAGCGACAGCGGCTTTTCGCAGTACACATCCTTGCCGGCTTCCAGGGCCGCGATCGCCGCCAGCGCGTGCCAATGGTCGGGCACGGCAATTACCACCGCATCAATGTCCGGCCGGTCGAGCAGGTCACGAAAATCTTTATAGATGGAAATCTTCTGACCGGTGCGGGCCTGCACGTCCAGCGCCGCCTGTTCGCGATGCAGTTGGTCGACGTCGGCGACAGCAGCCACGCGGACGCGCGGATTCGGCAGCAGCAGCTTCTTCAAATGCTGTCGGCGGCCGAAATCGCCGGGTCCGATCAACCCGACCACGACGCGATCGCTGGCCGCCGGCCGAGCGGCGCGGGCAGCGGACGGAGCCGCCAGTGCAAACGGCGCGGCGAGCATGGCTGCCGTCGAACCGGCGCCCTGCTGGACAAACTTCCGGCGGCTGACGCGAAGGGGGTCGCTCATGGTGTTTTTCCTGCCGGGTTCAACCGAAGTACGACGAGAAGGGAACCTTTGGGTCGCTGGCTACATGAATCCAAATGTGAACGTGCGGACTACCACGGAAAAACCAGACCAGCGACGGGCCTTCCAGCCGCCAGTTATCCCAGACGCCGTCTTCGCCCCAATCATGCTGGCGATAGAACTTGAGCGTGCATTGATCGAGCCCTCCTTGCCGCCGCAGGGCGTCCTGCACCTGGTCCTGGTACTGCTGACGATACGGCGCGATGAGGCTGGCTAACATGGCCTCCATTGCCCGACGCTGTTCGCCGCCCATCTTTGCCAGCGGCAAGCCGGTCGCGGGGAAGCCAGGCTGAAGAAAGCGAATATCCGACTCGCGCCGCGGTTCATCCCAAGGCGTTTCAGGGACGATAGTGGTGCGATCGATTTCGCCGAGATATTGAAAATACGGCAAATTCCGCGTGAGCAAGGCTTGCTTCTGCTGCTGGGCATCCAGCAGCTTGTAGATTTCGTTGGCCTTTAAAGCTTGGTTCCAGAAGATGTTACCGGGATGGCCGAATTTTTCGTAGAAGCCGCTCGGCTGATGGCTATGCGTCAGCGGGCCGCCAAAAGCCGACGCGGGCCGCGGCTCGGTGGTTGCGCGAACCGTGAGATGAAAGCCCGTGACGACGCACTGGCAGCGGCCGCTGCTGGGATCGCCAAAGATGGCGAGAGCCTGATCGCCGCCCCAGGGTTTGCCGCTGTCGTCGTAGGCTTGTCGCTGGAGCTTTTCGACCCAGGCAGGGGTGAGCACCGTGCGCATGACTTCGAGCACCAGGTGTCGCTGCTCGTCGTTGTAGAACTCGCTGCCGAGCAGTTGCGGCGTGATATGCCAGGCATTGGAGACGTGCGTGCGCAGCAACACGCCTTTGGGATCGGCATGCCACAGCGGCTTGCGACCGTAGCGAATGTTGACGCGATAATCCCAATCGAAGCAAACCTGCGCCCGCTGCTGAGCGCTGAGCGACTGGTACAGCGCCACGATCGCTTTGGTCGAGGGATTCTCAGACTGGGGTGAACCGGTGCCGGGAGCCGCGAGCGCGCGACCGATTAGTGGGCCGGTAGCTACCGCGGCCAGCGCGCCTTTGAGAAAATGGCGCCGTCCACGCTTGTGTTTCGGGTCCAGGGATCGCATGGTCAAATCCTCCGGTCGATAGGGAGCATCGGGGGTGGGAGCCGCGTGGCCAACGCACGACTTATTGCACGGCGGCCAATTGGTAGGCCAACAGATCTTTTTCCATGCCGCGACGTGTATGGGCGCGCATGGCCGCGTCGGCCGCCAGCGGATCACGCGCCTGGATGGCGTCGACCAGCACCAAATGCCACCGCGGCGGGTCGGGCAATTCCTTGGCCGTCACGATGGCATGCCGGTGACAGCAGACCACCAACTGACTTCGCTCCTGTGCTCGAAGCAGTGCCGGCGCGCGGCCCGCCTGGGTGATGCGCTTGTGAAATTGCACGTGCAGCAGCGGCACCTGGCGGTCGTCTGGGTCGCGAGCGTCGATCCGCTTCTCGAGCGCCTCGGCCATGGCATACAGCTCGTCGATATCGGCCTGGGTGGCCGCGTCGCAGGCCAGGCGGATCGCCTGGGTTTCGATCGCCTCGATCAACACGTGGACGTCGCGAATGCGCTCGATCGAAGGCCGCACCACACGCGCGATCTGCGCCGTCTCGGCTTCGATCAGCTCGGTGCTCTCCAAGCGGACCATGACCTCGACGACGGTGGAATAGCTGCAACCAAAGCGGCTGGCGATGGCCCGGCGCGACAGCGGCTCGCCTGGCGCGAGTACGCCGGAAGCGATTTCCGAGCGCAACGTTTCGAAGACCGTTTGTCCCAGCGTCGCACTGCCGGCGAGCGACTGTTTACGGCGTGGGGCCTGGCGGGTAGGCATGGGGGCGGGCTCGCAAAGCGGCCGACCGGATGGTAATTTCGTCCGGTCAATCACTGATCGATCAGAGGTCGATCATAGCGTCGCCGACGGCGAAGTCAACTATCCGGCACCGTCCACTGCTGGGGTAGCGGAATTCGTGAGAATTCCGAAAAGCCTCACGCCGAGCCCAACACCGAGCGTGTTGAATGCTCGCGACGTGGAAGATTGAGCTACGATCGATTGAACAGAAGGACGCGAAGGACGCTAAGAAATACGACAGAAGTGATCAGCAGCCAATCGCCGAGCGCAGGCCCCCGCCAACTTCCTTCGCGTTCTTCGCGGCCTTCTGTTCAATCTCCGTCCGCTAGCCGTGGCGAAGGGCTATTTCGTGTGGCGGAGCGTGTCGGGGGTTTTTGAATTAGGCACGCGCGAAATGCTTTGGCCGGGCGACCAGTCGCCGGCCTTCTTGCCTTTGTTGGGCGACTGCGTCGTGCCGGCCAGGAAGTTGTCGATTTGGGCGTTGTCCTGCAGGTGGTTGAACTCCTTGTTCATCGCCAGCCGGACCTTCTTCTCCATCACGTCTTCGTGGATCAGGTCCCGAACTTCGTCAAATCGCACGCCGATCGGCTTGGTGACCCCTTCGCTGAGCAGGATCACGTAGCGCTCGCCAACCTGGAGCACGCTCGACAGCTCGCCGGGCTGCAACGCAAAGGCTTCCTTCTCCAGCAGCGGCTGGCCGCCGTGGGCCTGGATCGGCGGCACTTCACCGCGGAGCGTGCGGCTGCTGGCCTCGACCGAATACTCTTCGGCCAGGTCGCCAAAGTAGTCGATCGTCGGCCGGTTGCGGGCCATCTCCCAGACTTCCTGCGCTTTGCGCTGCGAGCTGAACACAATCGCCCGCACCTTGGCGCGCGGACCGTAGTTGGCCTCGAAACCTTTTTTCAAGTCTTCTTCGCTGACCTTCACCTGGTCGACGACCATCTTTTTCAGCGCCACGGTAGGCCACACGACGTCGTGCCGGTAAATGGCCAGCGGCACCTTTTGCTTGTCGCAGATTTCTTTCAGCCAGGCGTCGATGTCGGGCGAGCCGTCCGCCTTGGTCTTGCCCATGCTGGCTGCCGTGCGGGCGATTTCAGCGTCGAGGTCCGCGTCGGTGATTTCGATTTGCCGGGCCTTGCAGGCCAGCTCGATCACGCGGCGATTGATCATGCCGTCGAGCACCTGCTTGCCGTTGCGCTCGATGCACTCCTCAGCCAGTTCCAGGATCGTGATGCGGCGATCGTTGATGATGGCCGCGATGCCGGGATATTGCTGGCGTTTTTGCGGATCGGCGTACACGTTTTCGACGTGCGACTCGTGCTGCAATTGTTCGAAGACTTCGCCGGCCACTAGCCGCAGCTTTTTGTCGCGGCAGGCGTCGACCAGCAGCTTATGCACCTCCTGCATCGGGACACTGCGGCCCGGCAGGTGCTTGTCGCACTTCAGAATCACGAACTGGTTGTCGACGGCCAGCACGTCCGAGATGTCGCCTTCGCGCATGGCAAAGGCGACTTGCTCGAGCTTCGGATTGCCCATGTGCCGGCGAATCGGCTGCACGAGACCCTTGGCGCTGGCGCTGTTCACGTCTTCGGAAAACTGCTTGGCCAGGTTGCCGAAATCGCTGGGGGTTTTTACGGCCAGGTCGTAGATCTTGCGGGCCTGCTCCAGCTTGCTGTGCACGATGATGCGGACCTGCACCGTTGGGCCGAACTGCGTTTCGTAGGCGCGCTGGACATCTTCGTCGCTGATCTGAATGCGGGACTCGGCCAGCTTGCGCAGCGCGATCGACGGCCAGATAATGTCGCGCGAATACTGGATCGGGCTGACGTCCCGCTCATCCTCGAGCATTTTCAGCCAGCGGTCGCGCGACAGGTTGAAACGCTCGGCCATGCGATCGATTTCGGCCCCCACTTCGTCATTGCTGACGGTGATGTTCTTTTGGCGGCAGGCCTCGACGATCAAGTTCTTGTTGATCATGGCCTCGAGGACGTCGGGCCCGTAATGGTCGAGCGATTCGCGCGCCAGGTCGTTGCGGCCGATCTGCTCGCCGTTGACGATGGCCACGACTTGCAGCTTGTGCTCTTCGTCCGGGCCGCGCGGAGGCTCGTTCTGGGCAGTCGACGGCAGCGCCTGATCGCGGGCTGCGGCCGGCGGCGGCTGCCAGTTGATGCGTACGACCACGCACACGGCCAGGACCGTTAGTCCGAGCAAAATCATGCCGATGCGTTGTTTGCGGCGGCTCGTTGCCGGCGCTGCGACCGAATCCTTGGTCGTCATGGCGGTCTCTCCTTTTCCCGCTGTCGGCCGGCTCGGGATCGAACCGGCGCGTGGCGCATGCCTAGGAAGGCGGGGGAGTATAAGAAACGGCCAATCACAGGGTCAAGGCCAGCGGCCGGGCAGCTAGCGCTCGGCCACGACGCGTTGCATCACGCCGGGGACATTGCTGATCAGCCCGTCGATACCGGCCGCTAGCAGTCGGTGGGCTTCGGCCGGGTCGTCCACGGTCCAGGCCCAGGCTTTGAGCCCGCGCGCGTGAATCGCGGCGATCGCCGGCTCGTCGAGCATCGCGGCTTCCCAGCCGATCAGGCTGGCGCCCAACGCGCGGGCAGCGTCCAGAATCAGGTCGTTTGGCTGCTTATTGCCCAGGGCGCCCAGCAGCAGTTCGGGAGCCAACTCGTGGCACTCGCGCAAGAAATGCCAATCGAAGGCATGCACCGTGACGCGGGAGAGGGCGCCGAGCGATTGCAACAGCGCGACGCAACTGGCCGCATCGCCGCTCTTGCGCTCGATCATCAAACATGCCCGGGGGACAATGGCCGCCAGCACCTGCTCGAGGCTCGACAACCGCGTGCCGATGAATTGGGGGGCAAACCAACTGCCGGCGTCCAACCCTGACAACTGGGCGAAGGTTTTTGCGGCCAGCGGAATCTTTCGATCCGACCAGCGGCGGCAGGCATCGGTGGTGCGATCCAGAAATTCGTCGTGAAACACGACGGGCACGCCATCGGCCGAAGCCAGATAATCCAGCTCGACGAAGTCGACGCCCAAGGCCGCGGCCGACTCGAAGGCCGGCAGAGTATTCTCCGGCGCCTGGCGGCTATCGCCCCGATGGGCAATCACCAGCACGCGCGAGGCGGCCACCAGTTCGCGGGCCGAGGCGGGGCGCGTCAATCTTCCATCACCTCTTGTTCCTTGGCCTTGGCCATATCGTTGGCCCGGGTCTCGAACTTCTTGGTGAGTTCCTGGATCTCTTCCTTGACGCCGTCGCAGTCGTCTTCCGACAGCGTCTTGTCCTTCTGTTCCTGGTCGGCCACCTTGTTGCCGTCGCGGCGGACATTGCGAACGGCTACCCGCGCCTCTTCGTTCAATTCCTTGATGCGGCCCACCAGCTTGCGGCGCGTCTCGGTGGATAGCGGGGGCACATTGAGCCGGATGACCCGGCCGTCGTTGATGGGCGTGAAGCCCAGGCCGCTGGCCTGGATCGCCTTTTCGATGTCCTTGATCGTGCCCGGATCGAACGGCCGGACGACGATTTGCGTGGGCTCGGGCGCGCCGACGGAGGCCAACTGTTTGATCGGCGTGGGCGAGCCGTAGACTTCGACCCGTAGCGTGTCGACCAGGCCGGGATTGGCGCGGCCGGTGCGGATGCCGGACAAGGCGTGCTTGAGCACGTCGACGGCCTTTTCCATCCGTTCTTCTACGTCCATCAGGATTTCGTCAGCACTCATCGCCCAGACCCTCTCGGGAATTCTCGTGAAAACAATTCTTTGAACAGAAGGGCGCGAAGACCGCGAAGAAAGCAGGAGAAGGAAGAAGAAAAGGTCGCAGCGTTCACTACCTTCGCGCTCTTTCCGATCTTCTGTTCCTATCCGTCATTCATCATTCATCGATCAGCAATCATCACTTCCTTCACGTCAGCGTCGCCACGCCGCTGGTGACCCGGGTGCCGATCCGTTCGCCGGCTACGGCCCGCTCGATATTGCCTTCCTTCTTGAAGTTGAAGACCAGAATGGGCATGTCGTGCTCCATGCACTGGGCGATGGCCGTGGGATCCATGACGCGCAGGTTCTGATCGCGAATGGCCTGGTAGCTCAACTCGCTGTACAGCACGGCGTGCGGATTCTTTTCGGGATCGTCGCTATAGACGCCCTCGACGCGCGTGGCCTTGAGCAGGATGTCGGCCTCGAGTTCCAGCGCCCGCTGCGCGGCGGCCGTGTCGGTGGTGACAAACGGACTGCCGGTGCCGCAGGCCAGGATCACGATGCGGCCTTTTTCCAGGTGCCGGCGGGCCCGGCGGCGGATATAGGGCTCGGCCACGCCGTCCATGCGAATGGCGGTCGAAAGCCGCGTTTCGCAGCCCAGCGACTCCAGCGCGTCTTGCAAGGCCAGGCCGTTGATCACCGTGGCCAGCATGCCCATGTAATGGGCCGTGGCTTCTTGGACGCAACTGGCGGCCGCCGTGAACTGGGCCCCGCGCAGGATATTGCCGCCGCCGATGACGATGGCGATCTGCACGCCGCGCTGCGCGGCGCGCCAAGTCTGGCGGGCGATGTGCAGCACGGCGTCCATGCTGATGCCGCGTTCGCCCGCGTGGCAGAAACTCTCGCCCGAAAGTTTTAAGACCACGCGCCGGAAGGCGGGAGGCGACCCATCGGCTATCGTTCGACTGCTCATGACTGCCGTTTTCCCAGGATGCGTGATGTTGCTCTTAGGCGATATTACTCTTTGCCCAACTGCCAGCGCACGAAGCGTTTCACCTGCATGCCGGCTTCCTTGGCGACCTGGCCGACTGTCTTTTTGTCGTCTTTGACAAACGGCTGTTCGAGCAGCACCTTGTCGGCGAAAAAATTCTTGAGCCGGCCTTCGATCATCTTGGCGATGATGTTTTCCGGCTTACCTTCCTGGCGGGCCGCGGCGCTGAGGATTTCGCGCTCCTTCTCGATGCTCTTGGGATCGAGATCTTCCTTGCTCACCGCCTCAGGATTCTTGGCGGCGATGTGCATGGCCACGTCCTTGGCCGCCTCGGCATTGCCGCCGCTGACTTCGACCAGCACGCCAATGTCGCCCGTGTGGTGCACGTAACCGGCCGAGGGCGCGTCGAAGCGCACAATGCGGCCGAGATCGAACACTTCCCGGATGCGGTTGAACATGTCGTCCTTCTGCTGGCCCAGCGTGCTGCCGGGCTTGCCGGGAGCTGGCTGCTGGAGCAGGTCCGCGGCCGTTTTCGCGCCCGGCCCGGTCGCCAACTGCTTGGCTACGTCCTTGGCGAACTGCGTGAACTCGGGGCTGCTGGCCACCGGCGCGCTCTCGCATTTGACTTCGACCATGGCTCCGACCTTGTCGTCGGCATACACGGCGATGCGGCCGGCAGAAGTCTCACGGCCCAGGCGAGTTTCCTGGGTCTTGATGCCTTGCTTGCGCAGCCAGTCGACGGCCTTGTCTTCGTCGCCGCCGGTTTCCTGCAGGGCCTTCTTGCACTCCATCATCGGCAAACCGGTCCGCTCGCGCAGCGTCTTGACCGCCGCGGCCGTGATCTCAGCCATGTTCGCTCCTCTTTGTCTTGATTGACTTGATTTATTAAATGTTGGGCTGCACTGTTTCGAGCAGGGCCGATGGCGCGCCGGCGCATGCCGGTCATCGGCCGGACCGTGGGCGGCCAGCGCGGCCCAGTTTTTTACGTGGTTGGACACTCGTAGCGGGCGACATTTCGTCATCCGCTTGACGGCCATCGTTGCCGCCGGCATCTAGTCGGCGTCTTTGTCGTCGCCACCGGCGGAATAAGCGGCCGGTCCGGACTTGGGCCCGGCGTCCACCGAGTTGGCCTTGCCCTCGATCACCGCATCGGCCAGTTGCTGCAACACCAGCTCGATCGAGCGAATGCTGTCGTCGTTGCCGGGAATCGGCAGATCGACCAGATCCGGATCGCTGTCGGTATCGATCAAGGCCACGGTCGTCACGCCCAGCTTGCGGGCCTCGCTGACCGCGTTCTTTTCCTTCTTGGGGTCGATGATCACCATGCACTCGGGCAGGCGGTTCATCGTGCGGATGCCGTTCAGATTGCGAAACATCTTGCGATATTCGCGATTCAGGGCCGACTGCATCTTCTTGCTGTAGGCCGAAATCTCGTCGGTCGTCCGCATCTGCTCGAGTTCTTCCAGACGCGTCAGCCGGCTGCGAATCGTGCGGAAGTTGGTGAGCGTGCCGCCCAGCCAGCGATCGCTGACATAGGGCTGCCCGCAGCGGGCTGCTTCGCGTTCGACCGTCTCGGCCGCCTGCCGCTTGCAGCCGACGAACAGCACCAGGCTGCCGCTGCTGGCCACTTGGGTGAGGTATTTTCGGGCGCGGATCAAGCCGCGGATCGTCTCGCGGACGTCGATGATGTGGATCAGATTGCGGCGGCCGTAGATGTACGGACGCATTTTGGGATTCCACCGGCTGGCACGATGGCCAAAGTGGGCTCCCGCCTCGATGAGTTGCTTGACAAGAACCGGGGGCACTAAGCGCTCCAATCGATAAGTGGCACGCCGGCAAGCGCTTGCGGCCTCAAATGTATTTGAGGCAAAAGGCCATGGCGCCGGCGTTCAAGGTGAAACTGCGGCCTAAAAATCGGGGCGACAGACATCGCCCTCCAGCCCTGGCCGTTGGGGCCGGAAAGTCCGCCATGATAGCGGGTTAGCGGCAGAGGGTCAATCGCTGGCGCGGTGGTGTACGCTGGCCAATTTGCCCGTGCCGTCTGGATGAAACTACAATGAGAGTTGATCGCAACGAACTCCAGTGAGAGCTCCCATGACGACTGAGCAACTCCGCGCGGCGCATCGTGCGACCCCGTTTCGACCGTTTAAGATCCGAATGGCCGATGGGCGTGCGTTTCCGGTTCCGCATCCGGATTTCTTGTCGATTTCGCCCGCCGGACGAACGGTCGTGATCTATCAGCCGGACGGCGCGGCCAGCATCGTTGATCTGCTGCTGATGACCGAGCTGGAATGGTCGCCGCCAGGGGAACCGGCAACTGCGGGCGACCAAGGCTGAGCCCTTGCTGTCGCTCGTGTTAAACCCGCGGGGCGAGCGGCTCGACTGCTGTGACGTGCAGTAACGAGCAGATTTTGAACTCGGCCGGCACGCCGTCCTCGACGTCGGTGCCCACGAGGATGTCGGATTTCGTCACGAAAGCCATCTCCGGATGACGCACTTCGTACGATTGACCGCTGGACATCACCAGACGAAATGGCAAGAACGGCCGGGCAGTTAGAAGATCACGGAAAGTTTGAACCGTCATTTACGTGGTCCCTTGGGCGCAAGCCCCGCATCCATCGCCGCACCTAATCCTAATTATAACACAAGCGCGGCTTGGCCAGAATCATTCAGCAGGAGCAGCGCTCTTGGCCGCCGCATTGCGTGCGGCGCGCTTAGCTTGCTTCTTGTTTGGTCCTTCCTTCTTCTTGCGCTCGGGCGAGGGCACGTTCTTGGTCGGCAGCCAGTGGGCCAACTCCGATTTCGTGGCCGCGTACTCGGGCTTTCGGGCCAGGTTGGTCCATTCCTGCGGGTCTTGCAGTTCGTCATACAGCTCTTCGCCGCCGTCGGCGTAGCGGATGTATCGCCATTTCTCGCTGCGAACCGCGTGGTTCTGATAGCCATGCGTGGTCAGCGCCGGCCTGTCCCAGGCGGCCTGCGGATCGGCCAATAGCGGCTTGATGCTCACCCCTTCGACATGCGACGGAACGTCCAGGCCGCACAGTTCACAGAGCGTCGGATAGATGCTCATGAAGTCGACCGTGCGCGGGGAGACGGAGTTCGGCTTCGTCATGCCAGGCACGGTGAAAAACAGCGGGGCACGCGTCGCTTCTTCCCACAGCGCGAATTTGCGCCAGTGTTGCTTCTCGCCCAGGTGCCAGCCGTGATCGCCCCAGAAGACGATGATCGTGTTGTCCTTGTAGGGGCTCTTGTCGAAGCCGGCCATCAAGCGGCCGATCATGGCATCGCAAAAAGCGCCGGCCGCCAGGTATCCGCGCACCGCTTCCTTCCAGCGCCCCGACGCGAGCATCTTGGCGTGGTCCCCTTGCGGCGCCGCCATCTTCACGCCGGCCGGCGGCACGTCGTCCAGATCGGTTTCGAGCACCTTGGGCAGTTGGATGGATTCGAGCGGAAACATGTCGTAATACTTTCGCGGCACGTTCCAGGCCATGTGCGGCTTGTGCAGCCCGCAGGCCAGGAACAGTGGCTTGTCGTGCGGCTTGTGGAGTTGCTCGATGCAATAGCTGACCGTTTGATAGTCGCCGAGTTCCTCGTCCTTGGCGTCGACCGGCGCGAAGCGAATGCCGCCGACGCCCTCGTTTTCGCCCTTGCCGGGCGGCTGGTCCTTATCGGCCTTCGGGCCGTATTCGTCCCACTGGCCGAACTGATCGCCGTCGCCGTGATAGATTTTTCCACAGCCGACGACGTGATAACCGTTCTGCTTGAAGTGCGTATTCAGCGGCACGACATCGTTGGCGACCGTGCTGCGGCGATCGATGCCATTGCCATAAACCCCGCTGGTCGAGCTGCGCAGGCCGGTCATCAGCGCGCTGCGCGAGGGATTGCAAACCGGCGAGGCGCAGTACGCATGGGCGAAATTCACGCCCCGAGCTGCCAACGCGTCGATGTTCGGCGTCCTGGCCTGCGGGTGGCCGCCCAGGCAGCCGACCCAATCGTTCAAGTCATCGGCCGCGATGAACAGCACGTTCGGCCGGTCAGCGGCGGTGGCGAAGGACCATTGCAACAGCACGGCGAAAACGGCCAGGGCGGGCGGCAAAGCCCAAGATCGAGTGCGAAGCATGGAGGTGTACCTGGATTGTGGCGGGGCGACGCGACAAGAGATACGACGCGGACAGTGCCGTAATTATTTGCCGGCGTTGCGCATCTTTGAGTGCGCCGGAGCCCAGGTGTCGCTGGCGGCATCTACGAAGGACGGCGGTGGCAGCCGCATTTCGATCCGGCGACCGCCTGCGCGATGATGTGGAGGGCAGGGAAGTCTGCTGACCAACCGAAAGCTACCCGGCTAGGACTCGAACCTAGAATGGGAGAGCCAAAATCTCCAGTGTTACCATTACACCACCGGGTAGTGGTCGCCGGACCCTTTCGAGCCCGGCTGGCCGCCGTATCATACCGGCGGAATGGGGCAAAAGCCAAGAGCCGTGCACCCGGCGAGTGATGGGCGGGCGTGGCCCCGCGACCGGCGGTTGCGGCCTTATGGGGTCATGCGTCGGCTTCGGGCGGGTCGTCGGGCGCGGTGGCCGACTCGCGGTTGGCGACGGAGAAGGAGAGCTGCTCGAGCTCGATGGCCAGGTCGACGCCGATCTGGCTGACCTGGTCGCCTAGCGTGATGGTGACGGGTGCGAAGTTCAACACGCCTTCGACTCCCGCCGCCGCCAGCCGCTCGGCCACGATTTGCGCCTGCGTGGCCGGAACGGCGAGCAAAGCCAGCCGAATCTTTTCCTGGCGGGCGATTTCCGGCAGTTGATCGAGATGGTAGACCGTGACGCCTTCGATGCGCGCACCGACTTTATCCGGGTCGGAGTCAAAGGCCGCCACCAGGCGAAACCCGCGCTGCTGAAAGCCGCGATAGCCGAGCAAGGCGCGCCCCAGGTTGCCGACGCCCACCAGGGCTACGGCCCATTGCTGGTCGGTGCCCATGATCCGTTTGATTTCGGCGATCAACTCTTCGCAGCGGTAGCCGATGCCTGGGTAGCCGAAATGGCCAAAATAGGCCAGGTCCTTGCGCACCTGGGCGTCGGTAAAACCCAGCCGGGCGCCGAGTTGGCTCGAGCTGATGGTCGAATGGCCGTCGCGGACCAGGTGCTCCAGCTCGCGCAGGTAGAGGCTCAGCCGGGTAACCACGGCCTTGGGCACGGGCCCTTCGGAACCTGAAGCGCCTGGTTTGCCTTTGGGATCGCTCATGGACCGATGTACCGAAAAATAACGTTCCAGTTCCTCATTTCCTCAGGCTCTCCTCCAGCGTCCAGAAGCGGCGAGGAGCTTGAAGACAGGGCTATTTTTCGGCGAGTCCTCGGGCATCGGCAGCGCATCCGGGGGGGCGGCCGCTGGTGTTTGGCGGGTGCGGTAACACTGTAAGGAAACCGCGGCAGCCGGACAAGTGGCCGGCGGCCGTGGGGCCTCCCGACCGTTGCCAACCCCGCTGGGCCTACCGCGGCGAGGCGGTTGCCAGCGCGGCAAGGTCGGAAAGACCGTTGCCGGCCTGCTGCACGGTTACAGGCGGCACGACGTGCACAACGCACCCAAAGAACCGTGAGTTCGCACGGAGTAGGTCCTGCGCAGGCCTCCGAGATAAAGCAGTCGTCGCAATGCTACCGATACTAGCAGCATTCGGCCGCTGTGACGGCAATTTGCGTGGTATGAAGGCGCGTCAATGGGTCACGCGTTAAGCGCAAATTACGCAACACAGCTAATGCACGCTGAATGTGCAGACCGAATAGCCCTATTAGCGCTCTAGGCTTCGCCAGCTCAAGAGTGCGAAACCAGGCCCCGTTCAATCTGATGAGTGTCCTTGGAGGAGGCAAGAACATGAGAGCTTTGTTGGGAGTGCCGATAATCGCTGTCGTGGTCGCAGCGTTCTCGGCCAACACGGCGGATGCCCGCTGGTGCGGAGCCGCCAATTACAAGTGTTGCGCCGCGTGCTGCGACACGACTAGCTATGCCTGCTGCAAGCAGCAGTGCTGCACGGTCATGAAGACGTGCCGGCAGGTCGTGTACGAAAAGCAGAACTACACCTGCTATAAGACCTGCTACGAGAAGGTATGTGAACAGAAGACGCTGAATTGCGTCAAGTACGTCCAGGAGGTGGCCTATCGGACGTGCGAGTACACCGTTTGCAAGCCGGTCTACGAGACCCGCTACCGCACGGTGAACTACACCACCTGCAAGCCGGTCTGGGAAACCAAGACCCGCACGACTTGCTACACCGTCTGCAAGCCGGTTTGGGAAACCAAGACCCGGCAGTATTGCTACACGGTCTGCAAGCCGGTCTACGAGACCAAGACGCGGACCTACTGCTACACGGTCTGCAAGCCGGTCTACGAGACCAAGACGCAGCAGATTTGCTACACCGTCTGCAAGCCGGTTTGGGAAACCAAAACCCACACCACTTGCTACACGGTCTGCAAGCCGGTTTGGGAAACCAAGACCCGGACCTACTGCTACACGGTCTGCAAGCCAGTCTACGAGACCAAGACGCAAACCCACTGCTACACGGTTTGCAAGCCGGTCTACGAGACGAAGACGCAGCAGATTTGCTACACCGTCTGCAAGCCGGTCTGGGAAACCAAGACCCACACCACTTGCTACACGGTCTGCAAGCCGGTCTACGAGACCCACGAGCGGGTCTGCTACTACACGACCTGCAAGCCGGTCTACGAGACGAAGACGCAGCAGATTTGCTACACCGTGTGCAAACCGGTGTATGAGACCTGCCAGCGCCAGATTTGCTACACGGTCTGCAAGCCGGTCCACTACACCAAGACGATCAACGTCTGCTGCGGCCACTGGGATACCCGCGTGAGCGAGTGCCCGGGCCGGATCGTCACCAAGTGCGTCCAGCAGCCCGGCTGCTGGGTGTGGGATCCGTGCTGCTGCCGTTGCGTGTACAAGTGCGGCCCGTGCTGCAAGGTGCAGGTGCAGTGCCCGCCGATCAAGACTTGCTGCCGAGTTTGGGTGCCCGAGGTCCAGACGCGGACGCTGAATTGCGTGAAGTACGTGGCCGAGACGGTTGTGAAGAACTGCCCGTACACCGTCTGCAAGATGGTGGCCGAGCAGCGTACGAAGACCTGCAACTACACGGTCTGCCACATGGTCAAGGAATGCCACGAGAAGCGGATTCCCTACACCGTGTGCAAGATGGTGCCGGAGCAGCGTACGAAGACCTGCACTTACCAGGTCTGTCACATGGTGCCCGAGCAACGTACGAAGACCTGCAGCTACACGGTCTGCAAGATGGTCGCTGAGCAGCGCACCAAGAGCTGCAACTACACGGTCTGCCACATGGTGCCCGAGCAGCGTACGAAGACCTGCACCTACCAGGTCTGCCACATGGTGCCCGAGCAACGGACCAAGACTTGCAACTATACGGTCTGCAAGATGGTCGCCGAGCAGCGCACCAAGACCTGCAGCTACCAGGTTTGCCACATGGTGCCCGAGCAGCGTACGAAGACCTGCACTTACCAGGTCTGCCACATGGTGCCCGAGCAGCACACGAAGACCTGCAACTACCAGGTCTGCCACATGGTGCAAGAATGCCACTCGAAGCAGGTGCCCTACTGCGTCTGCCACATGGTGGCTGAGAAGCACACGAAGCAGGTTCCGTACTGCGTCTGCAAGCCGGTGCACTACACCAAGACCATCCAGGTCATGCGTTGTGTGCCGAAGCAGGTCGCCTACACGGTCACCCGCTGCGTGCCGAAGGTGATTTGCACGCAAGTTCCGGTGCAGGTTTGCTGCCCGAATCCTTGCTGCTGCCAATAGTGTGTGGGGTGACTGATAGCGTTCGTCCTCTTCTGACGGTCAGAGGAGGGCCTGGTTAGCAATCGCGGCGGCCGGTTCCCCTAAAAAGGAGCCGGCCGCCGTTTTTTATTGGGTCGGTGCGGCAGTCGCACGCAGCGCATCTAGCCGCCGGCTTCAGCCGGCGCGGGGGCTACCCGAGCACGTTCGAATCGCCCAGCTCGGTCGGCGGCACATTCCAGGCCGCGTCAAACGACCAGGCGCCCGGCCCGGTCGCCAGCAGCGTCACCATCGCGGCCAACAGTGCCAGGTGGGCCGCCCCTAGCGACAAGCCGAGTGAAAACATTGCCGGGCTGCTCTTACCGTCGGTCCAATGCCCCAGCGCCGTGCAAATCGTCAGCAACGCCAGGCCAGTTCGCGTTCGCCACCCCAGGGCCACGGCCAGCCCACCGAGGAACGCTAGTGCGATCCAGCAGCCCAACACCATGCCGGGTTGCGGTGTGCCGGCGAGTGCCAATTCCGCACTGTGCTCGTGAAAATGACGGAACCGGGCGGCCGCCGAAGACAGGAATACCAGTCCCAAGCACGCCCGGCCTACAAGCTGCACCAGCGGCTGCCAATGACGGCTCATGGAACATGCCGGGGTGGATTCTGACGATTAGGATAACAGCGCAGCTCGTTCGCGGTCGGGACGCTTGCGCCTCCCACTCGCCGTCGGCCGCTGTATCAGCCTCGCAAAAAATCGGCAGCGAATCAAATGCTTTCGCGGCATCAAGGCGGCCGTTACTGCCCGAATTGAGCAGGAGATTGCGTGCTTCAGGCCTGTTGCGGCGGTACTCGGACCTCGATTCGGCCATTGCGAACTCGGGTCTCGAGTTGCGGCTGGGCGATCGTCGCCGGGCCGTCCAGTACCCGGCCGGTCTCCAGGCAGAAGCGTGAACCGTGCCAGGGACAACGCAGACTGTTCCCTTCCAATTCGCCTTCAGCCAGCGGACCACCGGCGTGCGAACAAGCGTTGGCCAGGGCAAAGATCCGCCCCTCGCGACGCACCAGCACGATCGACGCGCCATCGGCCTCGACGCATTGCGGCCGATCGGGCTTGAGGTCGGCCTCGTCCAGCACGTCGACAAAGCTCTTGGGCAATTCCTCGCGCTTGGAATGATCGACGCCCACCTTGTCCTCATAGACCATTCGCCCGCCAAACCAAGCGCCCGCCAGCACCGTGCCGAAGCCCAGCAGGCCCAACGCGTGAGCCGCCGGCCGATTGCCACGGCGCCGCATGACCAGCGACGCCAGCATCAAACTCGCCCCCGAACCGTTGATCGCGGCGTGTATGATGCCCACGCGCCGGACCGGATTGTCGACATGCTGCCAATCGTTGAGGCCCGTGATCGCTGCGGATGCGGAGCCGACGAGGCCAATGGCCAGGGCCGCGTCGGCACCCGGGGCCAGGTCCGTGCGATCGGTCGTCATTTCGATCACGTCCAGGACCGTCGAGACCGTAAAGGCGCCCACCGGAACGTCGGAAATCGCCGCATGCAGCGGATGACCCAGCCAGGTGCCGTGCAAAAAGTTCCGCACCTTTCGCAGCCAACTCGCTTTCGGAATGGCCACGTTGGCCACCGCGGTCAAGGCCGAGTCGACCGGTTCGAGCCAACTCTGTTGCGCCAAAGTCTTTTCGAGTGTCGGGGTCGCCATGAGACGCATCTCCTGTGAATGCCCTTGGTAAGCCGGAGGGACGGCGCTGGTACGCCGCTTTGGAGACCAACAAGCAAATGAAATGCCGAACTGCTTAAGGCGAGCCGGGAGCGTCAGCGACCGGAGTAATCAAAGAGCTCCGGCCGCTGACGCTCCCGGCTCGCCGTGGATCAGTCGATCATTGCGCGCCCGGTTCTAAGGCCGCGCCGGGCGATTGCGATTCGACGTCGACTGGCGCTCCTAGCGCCGGGCCGATTAGGATGTCGGCAGTGGCGGCGCTGGGCAGATCGGCAGGGGCGTCGGCTAGAGACCAGGTTTCGAGCCAGCGGGACCAGGAGATCTCGTTCTTGCCAAACAGGATCTTTTGCTGCTGGAGCACCGGCCCAAAGGCGATGGACCCCGGCTCGATGGCGTGCGGCACTAGCGGATCGGGATCGCGCAGTGAGTACACGACGCGCCGGGACGAGTCGCCGGCGGGCCAGAGCACCAGGCCCGCTTCGCAAAGATCGAAGTGCGTGTCGGCCCCGATTTGCGATTGAATTTGCTCGCGCACCAGATCGACGCCGCTCATCTTGTAGAGACCGGCCAAGGCCTGGCTTACGAGCTGCATGTCGCCTGGCTCTAGCGCCGCAAGCCAGCCCACGCGCTCAATGCCCGCCAGCAGCCAGCCGGAAAGGTCGCAGAATTCCAGCCACAGGCTCTCCTGCTCGGGAATCGAGCCCAAGATTTCGATGCGAATGCTGTGTACGCCCAGCCGCACCTGGCCCACCGCCAGTTGGCCGCCATGCCAGCGCGGGCTGAGCTCGATGAGCGTAATGAACTCGCGCTCGATGAGATGTTTCACCTCTAGCCGCACGCGTTCCAGGTGGTCGCGTTGCTTGCGGACGCGGGTCCACTTGGCGGTGATCTGAGCCTTGCGGTCGGCCCGTCGCAGCTTGGCGAAGACCTTCGACAGCGTGCCGGAATGAAACCCCGGCCGCAGCAATCGAATCATCGTTTCGCCCTTGTAGCCGACCATCACGGGCTGCAAATTGCGCGGGCGATTGGCGCCGTACAGTCGCCAATTCTCTTTGAGTTCCCAGACCAGAAAGCCGAACACGCCGGGTAGCCCAAAGACCGTGGCGAATGCGGCCACGGTGCCCACCAGCGGCCCCAGTTGGGCCGTCATGAACTCGCCCATCTTTTCGATCGTGGGCAGCAGGATCTTGTGGCTGACCGTGACGACGGGAAAGTGCTTGATCGGATTGATCTGCGGCTCAACGAGCAAATTGACGCACAGCCGCACCACGTAGCTGATCATGGCCCAGAGCACGCCGAGCACGGCCTTCGAGATCACCGTGGGCCGGCTCTCGCCGCTACGAAAGCGCAGCCATTCGTCCACGCTGTAGAGAAATCGCTCGACCCCCTCGAGAAATTGATGAAAGCTATCGGCAATCCAGCGAAACAAATTGGCAAAAACCCGCATCCGCAAGTGGTGCCAGCCGCGCACGGCCCAATCGGTCACGAGTTCGTCGACGTCGCGCCCCAGCCGGGAATTGAGCAGTAGGTTCATGCTGACGAAAATGATTGCGTCGGTGCGCAACGTGATATTGTGCCGGGCGACAAGCGACAGAACGGCAATGAGCAGCGCGCTGAGTATCAGCGGCTTGAGCCCGTAACGGTGGAGCAGCCGAAACGCAGCGCTTTCGACAAAACGCCGGATCCAAGGCAGCCGCAGTGCCATGGCCGGCAGGTCTACGACCAGCCAGCGGGCAACACGATACAGGTTCAGAATGCCGGCTCGGCATGCGTCGCGGAATGCCGGATGATAGAGCAGCCCCAGCGTGAATAGGCCCAGCAGCAGCACCGAGCCGGTCGTGCAGAGCTCGACTGGGTTGGTGCCCAGCCGCTTGGCGGCCAGATCGATCAGGTGCTCGAGGGCATAGAGCACGATGAACGGGACGCCGAAAGGCAGAATCGCATAGCGCGTCAGGAACCTTCCCACCGGCGTGCCGAAAGCCAGCGAGCTGAGCGATTGCGGCAGCCGCAGATAGATCTCGCCGCGGCGGTAGACGCCGGCCAGCGCATTGGCCAGCCGGCGATCGGCTTCGAGCAACTGATCGCCTGACAACAGGCTGCTGAAGCCGGGAAAATCGCGCAGCTTGAGATTATTGCGGCTGATCGTGTCCCGCAGGTCGCCCATCGCCAGGTATCCGCGATTGGTGATCTGGTCGAGCAGCTCTTCGACGACTTTGCGCTGCGCCACGCGCTCGGGCAGATTGCGAGGCACCAGGCCCACTTCTTCCAAAGTTGCCACCAGCCGCGGACGCAGCACCTCGGCCATGCGAGCCTGGGTTCGCTGTTCGGCCGTTTCCAGCAGCGAGGCCAATTGCCGCCTGGCCGACGGCGAAATGCGCACGCTCTTCAAGCGCCGCTCGGCCGCGTGCAAGTGCTTAATCATCAGCACCTCGCGCTGGCAGGGCACCGGCCGCTTCAGCGGTCGGCGGCCCCAGCTTTTCAGCCAGCCCAGCAAGTCGAGCGCGTACACGCCCCGCTCGTAGTCGACGCACACCTTCTGCAAGTCATAGAGCAGCCGGGCTTCGGCGGTCCAAATACCGCGTATGGCCGGCGGCAATAAGGCCGACAGGGCGTCGGCCCAGGCGCTGGTCCTCGCGTCCGGCGGCATGCCCAGGGTCGCCTCGAGCCGCTGCGTCAGCCGCTCGATGTCGTGCCGGGCTTCGCTGCGCGCGCTGCGGGCCAGCTTCGGCCCGATCACCAGCGCGGCTTGCCAGCGGACCATGGCCGAGCGGACGTGATTGCCGCGGCTCCGCGCCCGATCGCCGCGCTCCATCAGCCGGCAATGGCGGCGCTCGGATTGCTTTTGCGGATGCACCGATTCGTCACCGAGGCGGAATCCCTGCCAGGTTTCCTCGTCGGCCGCTTCGTCTTCGTCGGGCTCTTGCGCGCCGGGCAAACGGGTTTCGGCAAAGATCGCGGCCGCATCGAGGTCTTCGGCCAGCAGTTCATCGACGGCCCGGCCCTGCTCGAGCGACGGAAAATAATCCGGCAGCAAGCTGGGCGCGAACCAGCGCAGCTCGAGGTACACCGCGGCAAATTCCACGTACGCCGAAGTCTCGTCGACCGGGGGCAGCAGCAAATCTTCTCCGCGAAGCACGCTGCGCGCTTCGTGAAACGGGATGGTTCCCAGCCGCTCGATTCGCCGCCGCACGGCCGCCGCGTCCAGGTGGCCGGCCGCCGCCCGATCGTCCAGTGCAGCATGCACGCGGGCGTGAAACAGCAGCCGCCAATACTTTTGCAGCGCGCGCGCCCGGACCATCGTCGCCAGCACTTCGACCTCGGGCCGGCCAATGAGGATCAGCCGGTCGGGCAGTCGAGCCTCGGGCGACAGGTTCAGCTCCGAGAGATCGACAATCTTCAACAGCCGGTCGCGGGCGACAACATACGTCTTGCGGTGCGGAACGCGCAGGCCGGGACCGGCCACCTGTCGGTCCTGCTTGATGACGCGGCGCAGGATCCGGCCGGGCACGAGCAAAGCCTGCGGGTCGACGCGGCGCATGGCCGCCTCGAGCTCGGCAAGACTCACGCCCCAGACGCCCTCGGACTCGTTCACGGGGGACCAATGATGAATGCGGAATGATGATCGATGAATGACGAAAACGGCGTGACCCGATGGCACTCTATTTTATGCCATTCGCCCATCTGCAAGACAGAGCGCTTTGCCGCGGCGCTTGGCCGTTTAGCGCACCCGGGTGGGCAGAATGACCATCGGCAGCCCGGACCATTGCAACCGCTGTTGCAGCGAATACGCCGTTTGATTGTGCAGAAGCCGCTGGAACCAGGTGTCCTTCTGAAAGACCAGCTTGCCGGCAAAGAAGATCACTTTGGGAAACTGCTTGGAAATAGTCAGGCACAAATGTTCCAACTCGTCGACGGCGTCGGTGCCGATGCCCAGGTACTTGGCTGCCGGCATGCCCAGCCGATTGGCCAGATCGACGTAGCGATCCAGGGAGTTTTCGGCGTTTTGCTGCAAGTCTTCGACGGCGCCCACACCCTTGAAATTACCCGAATCCACAACCGCCACGCTGAGGAAAATCAGGCTTTTGAAATGCCCAGGCGCAAAGCGGATGGCGTTGAGCAGCGTGTGGACGCCCAGCCCGTTGTAGCCGCCGACCAGGATCGCGGCGGCGGGCAAAGCCGGGTCGGGCGGCATGGTGACGGGGTTGCCATACGAGCTGAGCTGGGTCAGCGTTTCGTCCAGCCGCTTGAGCCGGGCCACCACGCCGATGTAATGCTGCTTGACCGAGAGGCACAATCCAATCAGGCAGCCGGTGACCAGCAGCGTGCGCCACGCCCCCTCGTCGAACTTTTCGTAGATCGTCACGGCCAGGATCGACACGCACAGCAGGGCCCCGCCGGCAAACAGCGCAAAACGGCGACGCCAGATCGGGTTGCTGTCGCGCACCGCCCACCAGTGGCGGCACATGCCGAGCATCGAGAGCGAAAACGTCAGAAACACGTTGATCGAGTACATCGTCACCAGCATCACGATGTCGCCGCCGGTATAGAGCAGCGCGGCCAGCGCGGCCAGGCCCATCAGCATGATGCCGTTGTGCGTGGCCAGCCGCTCGGAGAGGTTGGCAAACCAGTGCGGCATCCACGAGTCCTGGGCCATATTGGCCAGCACGCGCGGTCCGTCGATAAAGCCGGCCTGCGCGGCCACGATCAGCAGCGCGCCTTCGGCGAAGATCGTAATCAGCGTGAAGGCCTCGCCCGCCCAGTTGTTCATGCCCAGGCTGCCCATGAACTGCTCGGTGAGCACCAGGTTCATGGTTTTGCCTTCGCCGGCCTTGAAGATGTGCTGGATATCCAACAGCAAATAGGCCAGCATCAAGCCGCCCGCCGTCAGCGACAGCGACACGGCCATGTAGACCATGGTTTTTTTGGCGGTCAGCACGCGCGGCTCGCGCATGACGGGCATGCTGTTGCTCACCGCTTCGATTCCGGTATACGTTCCGGCACCCATCGAGTAGGCGTGCAAAAGCAAGGCCAGCATGGCCCACAAGCCGAAGTTCGGGTTATCGACGCTGGTGCGGACTTCGTGGCCCACGTGTTCGGCCACGGCAAAGGCGTCGGGAAGGTGCATCCCCAGCACGCCGACGATAATGAGTGCGTGCGTGATCAGAAAGATGATGAAAATCGGCAGCAACACGATGACCGATTCTTTGACCCCGCGCAGATTAAGCAGGATCAGCACGACGATCGCCGCGACGTCGAAATAGATCTTCCATGGCAAAAGTGCCGCAGGTAGCAGGCCGAATAGCGCATCGCCGGCCGCGGCCACCGAGACGGTGATCGTCAGCACATAGTCGACCAGCAGCGCGCAGCCCGACACGACGCCGACGCGCGGGCCCAGCAATTTGCTGGCCACCAGGTAGCCGCCGCCGCCGCTGGGAAATTCTTCGATAATATGGCTATAGCAGGCCGAGATGACGATGACCGTAAAGATCGTGGCCATCGACAGGAACACGGCCAGAAAGGCGTGCTTGCCGAGATTGTCGAAGGCCTCGGGCGGGCCGTAGCAACTGGACGACAAGCCGTCGGCTCCCAGACCGACCCAGGCCAGGAAGGCTACGAGCGTGACATGCCGAAAGATCGACTGATCGGCAATATCGCGGGGCTTGCCGATGATCAGGGTCTTGAGCTTGGCCTGAATGGCGGGCAATTTGTCGTCGTCCGCCGACTGACCGGGAGCCAGGTCGCCCAATGGTAAGTCGGGCACAGCGCCATTATCGGCCGGGGCACCATTGTCCGCCGGAGCGCCACTGTCCGCCGGAGCCCCGTTGTCGGCTGGCGCGCCTTCGGCCTTCGAGGGGGTACGCTCGGGAGCCGGCGCGCCCTTAGAATCACTTGCCCCCTGGCCCGCCGTGCCATCGCCCGTTTGCGTCGGTTTACCTGAACTCATGTGCTTGCGCTATTCAAAAGTCCAGCGCGTGCTCCCTGGACTCATTCGCGGGGGGCCGGTGTTGCTAAGCTTGGCGGGATCGTTTCGGGCTTACGATCCCGAGCATTGCCAAGGCAGATTGTAGCTCGCCGGGCGGGATTTTCGATAGGGGGAGGCCCCCGTTGGAGGCAGGCGCGAGCCAGGCAGCGCTCCCGCGTGCCGTCTGATCCGGGCCGGGCGCACTGCGCCCGGCCCGGATTGAAAGACGGCTGGCGGCGTCCCTGCCGCCTGCGTTGACGATCCGACGATCCGCTCACGCATCGGCCGCGTGGCCGGTGAGCGCGAAGTCGGGATATCCGTGGGCCCCCATTTCCGGGCCGTCGAGACCGGCAATTTCCACTTCCGCCGAAACGCGCAGTGGCGTAATGAGGTTACTGAACTTGAACCAGGCAAAGGCCATCGCAAAGCCGAAGAGGGCCACGACTGCCGCATCCAATAGCTGGGCATAAAGCTGCGTGGCATCCCCGAAGAGAATGCCGCGCACGCCGTCGCTGCCATATTTGGTAACCATGTCCTCGCGGACGATCCCATTGAGGCCGGCGCCATACTTGCCATTGGCGAAGATGCCTACCGCGATGAGCCCCCACAAGCCATTGACGCCGTGAACCGAAATTGCGCCGACCGGATCGTCGACGCCGATGCGGTCCCAGAAAAAGACGCTGACTACTACGAACACGCCGGCCAGCGCGCCGATCAGTGCCGCCGCCCAGCTATCCACGAAGGCGCACGGTGCGGTAATGGCCACCAGCCCGGCTAGCATGCCGTTGCAGAGCATCGAGGGATCGGGCTTCATTCCTTGAACCATCAAAAACACCATCGTGGAGATGGCGCCCGTGATGCTGGCCAGCATCGTGTTGACGACGACTGTGGAGATCCGCAGATCCGTGCCGGCCAAGGTCGACCCGGGATTGAACCCGAACCAGCCGAAGGCCAGGATGAACGTGCCCACCACGACCATCGGGATATTGTGCCCAGGCATGGCCTGCGGTTTTCCATTGATGTATTTGCCGATGCGTGGGCCGATCACAATTCCACCGGCCAGTGCGATGACACCGCCCATGGCATGGACCACGCCCGAGCCGGCAAAATCGATCGCTCCGTGCCCCAGGCCCCAGTTCTTGCCGGCCTGTGCCAGCCAGCCGCCGCCCCAGACCCAGTTGGCGAAGATGCAATACGGCAGGGCCACCCAGATTGCGTAAAGGCAAAAGTTCTTCCAACTCCACCGCTCGGCCATCGTCCCGGTGGGAATCGTGGCAGTGGTATCCATGAAGACCATCATGAAGAAGAACAACGCCATGACGCTCACGTCGTCGATGCCAGCGAGGAAGAAGCCCTTGGTGCCGAGGATGCCATAGGCGCCGTCGCCCAGCGAGATACCCGAATTGAGCACCGAGAGGCCCGGCCCCAGCGGCGAGTACCAGCCTCCGGGCACCGGCCCATTGAACCAGTTGCCCCAGCCCAAGGCGAAGCCGTAAGCCCAGAAGGCGATACAGCCCAAGGGGTAGACCATGAAGTTCATGGCCATGGTATGGGCCGAGTTCTTGGCGCGGCATAGCCCGGCCTCGACCATCGCGAAGCCGGCCTGCATGAACATCACCAGGAACCCGGCGATCACCGTCCACATCATATTGATCGAGAACAGGTTGTGAACGATCCGATCGTAGAGGTTCGCGGGCGTCAGCTTGCTGGGATCACCATCGCCCGCAGGCGGCGGACCCTCTGTGTACGAAGGCGTGGTCCAGACGCCGGCATTGCCGCCGGCGGGATCAGGCCACTTTTTCGGATCCGCGCCTGAGTAGTAATCCGGTATCGGCGACGCAGCGGTTTCAGCCGGCGACGACGGCGGGGTTTCTACGCCTTTTTCTTGGGCCCATGAAACATGGGCTGGACCGAACAACAGACCGAACAAGACCAGCGTGCGAAACAGGGTTGGCAGCCTCATCAGTTGGACTCTCTATAAGGGGTGTGTGCGCGGAAGCCGACAGGCAGCGATCTGGCCATGAGCGCTGCCGTAGGCTTCAAAAAAATTGACCAAACCGGGCGTACGAGCCTGTCTGTCACCGACATGCACTCGCGGAGAGAACATCTGGGAGGCGGCCGTGTGGCAAAGCTGGGTGGGCATCGCCTAACCGCCAGAGTTCTCGCGCCGTATTCGGCTGGCACGACGCGCACGTGCGATGCGAATCGCTGTCTCATTTCCGGAAGTTGCCACCGGATCCGAGGGCCAACCAGCACTTGGTTTTTCGCGATAGCAGCCCTTGTGCCAAGCTTGCCGCTTTAGGGGGAGCCGGTGACTGCCATTGGGTGGTGCCGATCGCCGTAACACTTTGGTTTCATGGCACATAGCGATCGCTGAGTCTTGTAAGCCTGTACCAGCAAAAAAGTCGATTTTGCCGAGCGGCGCGAAAGGTGGCGAAGCGGCCGTCGCGCCTTTAAGCATGGCCCGCAAGATTTTTAAGCACCGGCAACACATCGCCACGGCGGGCTCTAGACGTGGAGCCCAAAGGGCATATAACACGCAGAACCAGGCGCGGGCTGGCTAAGGCGGCCACAACATTCTGAGAACCGCACCATGCGTTATCTCGTGTTCTTTGCGGTACTGGCCGGCGGCTGCACCTGGACGACGCTTGCCTCCGCCGAGGGGCCGGCACCGCTCGATTCGGCGGCCGAAGAGCTGCGCCTGGGCACCCAATTGCCGGCCCTCAGCGTCTTGCCGTTTGCCGGCATGTTGGCCGCCATTGCGCTGCTGCCGCTGGCGGCCGGGCATTGGTGGGAGAAAAACCGCAACAAGTTTCTCGTCTCGCTCGTGCTGGGACTTCCCGTCGCGGCGTATCTGATCGTGGGCTGGCAGCAGGAAGGCCTGCACGAACTGGCGCATACCGCGCGCGAATATCTTTCGTTCATCATTCTGTTGGCGGCGCTGTTCGTCGCCAGCGGCGGCATTCACGTTCGCGGATCGCTAGCCGGCACGCCGGCGGTCAACACGTTCATGCTCGGTTGCGGCGCCGTGCTGGCCAACTTCGTCGGCACGACCGGCGCCTCGATGCTGCTCGTGCGGCCGATGCTCAAAGCGAATCACGCGCGACGACAACAGGCCCACGTGTTCGTGTTTTTTATCTTCATCGTCTCCAACTGCGGCGGCGTGCTCACGCCGTTGGGCGATCCGCCGCTGTTTCTTGGCTTTCTCAATGGCGTTCCCTTCGGCTGGACGCTGCGGCTCTGGCCGCAGTGGTTGCTGGTCAACGCCTCGCTGCTGGTGATCTTCAACGTCTGGGACCGGGTGCTGTTGGCTCGCGAAGAGCGGCAGCGGCCGGCCTCGCACCTGGAACAAGCGATTCACGAGCACGAGCCGCTGCGGATCGAAGGCCTGCACAATCTGCTGCTGCTGGCCGGCATCGTGGTCGTGATCTATTCGGCCGGCACGGGGCTGGGCAATGCCGGCCAGGCGTGGCCGTTTGGCGTGCAGGAAGTGCTGATGCTCGCGCTGGCTGCCGCGTCGTGGTTCACCACGTCGGCCGCTCTGCACCAGAGCAATCGGTTCAGCTTCGGGCCGATCGTGGAAGTCGCCGTGCTGTTCGCCGGCATCTTCGTCACGATGACTCCCGCGCTGTTGATCCTGAACGTGCGCGGCGCGGCACTGGGCATTCGCGAGCCGTGGCAATTTTTTTGGGCCTCCGGCGGCCTCTCCAGCTTTCTCGACAATGCGCCGACCTATCTGGCGTTTGCCGCCACGGCGTGCGGTATTCACGATGTGCCGCTGTATGGCCGATACCTCGCCACGCTGCTGGCCTCGCCAGATGCCGCCGGCGCGGCCGCAACCTTGGCGGCCATTTCCTGCGGCGCGGTGTTTATGGGCGCCAACAGTTACATCGGCAACGGACCGAACTTTATGGTCAAAGCCATCGCCGAAGAACATGGCGTCCGCATGCCCGGCTTTTTCGGATACATACTCTATTCCGGCGCGATCCTGCTGCCGCTGTTCGCGTTGGTCACGTTCGTTTTCTTTCGATAGCGGACGGCCCTCGAAGCAGTGCCCGCATGACCGCCGAACCTGCCGCCTCCAGCACCGGGCCTGTGGCCGACGAACCGCTGTCGGGCACGTTGCACGTACACGTGGCGCTGGACTGGGGCGACGAAGTGGATCTGGCGCAGGCCCGGCAATTGGTGCCCGGCGAGTGGCTGACCCTGGCGCGACGCTCGCGCACGCCGTCGTCGATCACCTATCGACCGACCCCGCTGCGCTGCCAACTGGCGCCCGTGGCGTTGGAATTGCCCGAACTGGGCGTGGTCGAAGCGAGCGCGGACGCCACGGTGTTCGACTTTGCCGCGGTGAGCCTGGCCTTGCACTTGCCGTTTCGGCTCAGACCGTCGGAGATTTCAAGACTGGCCGGCGAGCTGTCCGCGCCGGAATCCATTGTCGCCGCCGCGGTCAAGGCGGCCGGTCCGCTCAACCAACGGCTCTTGCCGGCCATCGAGCAGCCGAATTGGAGCGAGCTGAGCGAAGAATATTTTGTTTTTCACTTCGACCCCGATCAACCCGGCGTGCAGCCATCGCGGCTGCTGGGCGAGCAATCGGCCTGGGCGGCCGGCCTGGTGCGGTTGGAAGATCAGCCGCTGAGCACCGACGAAGTGGCCGAGGCCTTGCGGCTGCGCATCAGCTACACGCCGCAAGATGTATTTGTGCCCGAATGGTCGGCCGCCCTGTTGGTTGACCGCGACTGCGACGAGACCTTGCAGACGATCGCGTTTGCGAATTTGCAGTTGCTCGAGTTCCGGCACATCGACAACCGGCTCGACGACCGGCTGGCGCGCGCCTATCGCTTTATTCGGCCGCTGTCCAACCGCTGGCTCCCCTTCTGGCGGCGCCCCGGCCGGCAGCTTCGCGAGCTGGGCGAGCTGCGCATGGAAGTACACGACGTGTACGAGCGCACGGGCAACGTGCTGAAGCTCGTGGGCGACCCGTACCTGGCGCGCGTCTACCATTTGTTGACGACGCGATTTCATCTGCAAGAGTGGCGGCAGAATATCCAGGAGGCGCTCGAGGTGGCGGAAAACGCCTACCAGGTCATCTCCGATCAAAGCGCCGTCACGCGCACCGAAACACTGGAGTGGATCGTAATCATGTTGATTGCGTTCGAAGTCGCGATGGCGCTGGTGCGGCCGAAATAAAATTGGCGAAAGCTCGCATTTTCAGCGCGCGCTGGTGCCGAATGTTCGCGTTGCGCCAGATGCGATGGTGTCTGAAAGGTTTGTGAAAATCTTCACGCCGGCCGTGCCACGCCTTTTCCTCCTGGATTAAACCGGGGCGGGCGCCTATCCTTTCTTCGGCGGCCGGACCGTGCGCACTGCTTGTCGAGCACCGGCCGCCGACGTTTCGCACGCCACCCGCCCGCAGTCACACAGCGCTCGCCATGCCGCGTCTCCGCATTATTGCCGCCGACGATGATCCCGATATTCGCAGCTATTACAACCAAATGCTCGCGCATTTGGGCCACGAGGCCGTGGCCATCGTGTCCACCGGCACCCAACTCGTCGAGCAGTGCCGGCACCTGGATCCCGACCTGATCATCACCGACATCAAGATGCCCGACATGGAGGGGATCGAGGCGGCCCATAAGGTTTATCACGACAAGCCGCGCCCGATTATCCTGGTGTCCGGCGTGTACGATCCGAAGGCTTTCGAGCGGGCCATGGCCGATCAGATTGTCGGCTACCTGATTAAGCCGATCACGCGCGATGCCTTGCGCGAGCAGATCGAATTGGTGATGCAGCGCTACGGCGAATTTACCATCGTCCGCGAGCAATCCACGCAATTTCGCCAGGCCTTGCGGGACCGCAAGATCGTGGAGCGGGCCAAATCGCTGCTGATGCGTTCCAACCAATTATGCGAAGCCGACGCCTTTCAGCGCTTGCAGGATCTGGCCCGGCAGAGTAATCAAAAGATCGCCACTGCCGCCCAAATGCTCGTCGCGGCCGCCGACGCCAGCCGTTGATTCGCGCTTGGGGCCGGCTGGCCTCAAACTTCGAATTCAATAGGACGCCGATGAACATCGCTCGACGCCACGGGTTCTGGCACCTGGGTTGGTTTGTGCTGCTGGCCGCGGCCGGCTCTCATACGCTGCTGGCCGACGACTGGCCGCAGTGGCGCGGGCCGCGCGGCGACAGCACTAGCCAGGAACAAAATCTGCCGCTGGTCTGGAACGATGATCGCGGCATTGCCTGGAAGGTCGAATTGCCCGGCTGGGGCAACAGCACACCGGCCATTTGGCGCGGCGATTTGTTCGTCACCACGCAGGACGAAGATCGGCTGCTGCTCCTGCGCCTGGCAAAGAAAACCGGCAAAGTGCTGTGGACCCAGCAGGTGGGCACGGCCGTCACGCCGCGCGAGGCCGAAAAACGCAGCGTGCAAAAGTTCCATCAGTTGCACAACAACGCCAGTCCCTCGCCCACGACCGACGGCCAGGTCGTGATCGCGCACTTTGGCAATGGCGACCTGGCAGCCTACGATTTTTCGGGCAAGCAGTTGTGGCGCCATAATCTGCAAGAGACGTTCGGCCCTTACAGCATCTGGTGGGGTCACGCCAACAGCCCGGTACTGTTCGGCAATCTCGTGATCTGCGTCTGCATGCAGGACTCGCTGGCCGACAAGGCGGAAAAACCGGCGGACAGCTATCTCGTGGCTTTCGACAAGCAATCCGGCAAGCAGGTCTGGAAGACCTTGCGCATGACCGGCGCCGAAGCCGAGCAGGGCGACAGTTACACCACACCGATCGTACACGCCGCATCTACGCCGCCGGAATTGCTCGTGATGGGCGGCAACCAACTCGATGCGTACGACCCGGCCACCGGCAAGCAGCTTTGGTTCTTGAAGGGCATTGTCGGCGGACGCACCATCACCGGTCCGGCTCTGGGCCCCGAACTGGCCTATGTCACCGAGGGCATGCGTGGCGAACTGCTGGCCGTCAAGCTGGGCGGAACCGGCGAGCTGACTCCACGCTCGATCGCCTGGCGCTACGATTCGAACACGCCCGACACCTGCTGCCCGGTGATCTCCGAGAACTTACTCTTCACAATCAGCGACAACGGCATCGCCATGTGCTTCGACGCCCGCACGGGCCGCGCGTATTGGAAGCAGCGGATGGCCGGCAACTACAAAGCCTCGCCGATCGCGGCCGACGGCCGGGTTTATTTTCTGAATATGCGCGGGCTGTGTACCGTCGTTTCGGCCAGCGACCGTTTTGATAAGCTGGCCACGAACCAGCTCGACGACCAGACCCTTGCCTCGCCCGCCATCTCCGACGGCCGCATCTATCTGCGTGGCGAGAAGCATCTGTATTGCATCGAGAAGCGGTAGCGCGGGCCGCGGCGAATTGCACATGTTCACCGGCCGTGGGCGCATCACCGTAGCCGTCTCGCTCCGCGAGACGAGCCCGCGCAACTCGGCTCGACGCTGGGATGGTCGGTGGTGATGTCCTTCATCCCGGCGGAGCGGGATGTCTACCCGATATTGCCCGCCCAAATACCCATACAGTGGGTTGCTTTTAAACAGAATTTATAGCAATCGGCCAGCGGCCCAATTATCGTGTTAGATTGACGTTATAGGGCTGACCATACACGACACCGAGATGAACAACATGGCGAGAGCAAAATCCACGACCAGTAAGTCTGCCGCAGTCCGTGATGCACTGGCCGCAACCCCCGACAAATCCGCTGCCGAGATTGCCAAGGAAATCGGCGTGACGCCGGGGCTGGTTTACAACATCAAGGCGAAGCTGAAGCATAAAGGTGGCAAGGCCGCGAAGAAGCCAGGACGCAAAACAAGACGCAAACCGGGCCGGAAGGCCGGTTCGAAGTCGGCGGCGCCGGTATCGGCCCACGCGGCCCTGGACAACGCCTTCGAGTTTGTCATGAAAGTCGGCGGCCTGCTGCACGCCGAACAATTGATCGACAAGCTCAAGAGCATCAAAGAGCGGCTCTAGAGGCGGTCAGTTGTCAGTGGTCAGTTGCCTGCAACGGGCCACGGACAACTGACAACGGACCACTGACCATCAT
Source organism: Pirellulales bacterium (assembly GCA_036268995.1). Taxonomy (GTDB): domain Bacteria; phylum Planctomycetota; class Planctomycetia; order Pirellulales; family PNKZ01; genus DATATB01. The sequence goes on from DATATB010000137.1 coordinate 83,221, forward strand.
TCGGGCTGGCTTCGAACCGTGGCCAGGATCAGTTTCTCGCGCGCCTGCAATAGCCGGCCTTGCCGCGCGATCGCGAAGCGGTAAATGCCGGCGACCGCGCCCAGCTCCGCCATGGCCAGCAGCATGCAAAGGGGATAGCCGCTGCCAAAGCCCAATTGCTGCGCGATCAGCTTGATTCCCATCGGCAACAGCAGCGGCGCCATCGTCAGCGGAAAAACCACCATCACGAATCCGAGTTGCAGCAGCACGGCCACGGCGCTGGGCTTGGCTCCGCGCAGCGCGCCGGCCGGTATCCGCACCGGCGCGAGGATCGACATCCAGTTGGCCAGCAGGCAAAACAGCAAGTACATTGAGACGTACTGCGGCACGAGCGCCAACAGGTAGTCGAGGCCCATCGGCGCAGCGAACTGCAAAATCGCCGCCGCCACCAGTCCGATGCCGAGCACGACGGGCGCCGGTGCCAGGTTCTTTCCAAATAGTATGTCTTGCCGACGGACTCCGGACAGCACAAATGCCTGGAAGCCGCCGCGGTCGAGCCCGAACTGATTGCCGGCCAGTTGGAGCATGCCCATCAGGATGACGGCCATGATTCCGAACGCCAGTAGCGGCGAAGCGGCGTCGAAACTGCGCGCGGCACCGCCGAAGGCAACGCCCATGATGACCAGCATCATGACCCAGCTGAGCAGCATGATCCGGACTTCCGGCGCGCGGGCAAAGGACCGGAAGGTGGCCAGCGCCACGGCCGAAGTTGGTTCCGAAAGCCACGGAAGCCGCTTTTCGAGCAGATGCGACGTCGCCGGGGCCGCCACGCGCGGCACGGCTGCGGCCGTTCGCTTGCGCCCGGCGGTGAAGTCGCCCGTGTAGATTCGCAGCGTGGTGCGGTAGGAGCGCCAGAGGCTGAGCGTGCCGATCGCGGCCATGCCCAGCATTGCCAACAGCGGCGGCAGCAGCCGCCCTTCGGCCGCGGCCGATGCGCCCAGCGGCAGCCAGCCCGGCGGCAGCAGCAGATTGGCCAGCCGCGTGTTGCCGGCCCACCACTCGGACCGCTGCTGGTCGACCTCCGCGATTCTGGCTTCCCGCTCGTGCTGGGCTGCTTCCCACTGCCGGATGTACTCTGGGTAGGCCATCTTGTGCTGCTCGAGCAATTTGTCGAGTTCGCCGCGGCGATCGACCAGTCGCATGATCTGCTCGTCCGGACCGTGATGCGAGAGCATGTTGAACAGGTTCGGCAATTGCGCTAGCAGCACGAACGTAATGGTTATCAAGGCTATGATCGTGCGCCGCCGGCGCTGGTTGACCATCACCGACGCCAGCCAACCTTGAAGCTGATGCGTGACCGCCGTGACCATCAATAGAAACGCCACCACGAGTGGCACCAGCAGCAGCATGGTGGGTCCGCGCGCCACGGCCAGCCCCAGGCTCAAGCCAAGCGCCGAGGGCACGAACACGAGCAACGTCAGGTTCAGCAGCGAGCTGAGATAATTGATGACAAACGCGCTGCTGAGCGAGACGGGCAAATGCAGAAACTTGTCGAGCGAGAGCGCCTCGGAACGTTGCAGCTCGGCCAGCAGGCCGGCGGTCCAGATAAACAAAAAGACCACGACCGCGCCGTCCCACGTATACATGAGGACCAGCGGAGAAGCCTCCTCCGGTATCAGCATCCCGGCCAAGAAGAGCCCGACGAACAAGCCCAGGGCCGTCAGAGCCGCCAGCACGCCCAGCACCGTTTGCAGCACTTTGCTGGTGAGCCCGCCGCGCTGGAGATGATTGACGCGCAGCCGCCAGCGCAACCAGAAGAAGGCCCGAAAATGCGCCCAATTCACGGAGCACTCTCCTCGAGCCACGGTAGCTTGTGGACGGCTTCGACGTCGGCCCCGACTTTGGCCAGGAAGCGATCTTCAAGCGAGCCCGCCTGGCGGATTTCCTCCAGCGCCACCTGCTCGACCAGGCGTCCCTTGACGATCATGCCGACGTGCGAACAGAGTTTTTCCACGATCTCCAGGATGTGCGTCGTGAGGAACACGGTCGACCCGCGGGCCACGTAGTTCTTGAGCAGGTCGCGGATCACGCGCGAGGTCACGGCATCGACGCCTTCGAACGGCTCGTCGAGGAACAGCAAGTCGGGGTTCGGCAGCAGGGCGGCGGCCAGGGCCAGCTTCTTCTTCATGCCGTGCGAGTAATCGAGCGTGAGCTTCTTTTCTTCGTCCCCGAGATCCAGCAGCGGCAGCAGGTCGCCGATGCGGCTGCGGATCGTGTCCAGCGGCATGCAGTGCATGCGGCCGATGAAGGTCAGATACTCGCGGGCCGTGAGATAATCGAACAGGGCCAGATCCTCGGGAATCACGCCCATGTGGCGTTTGGCTTCGAGCGACTGGTCCGGATCGAGCATGTTGTGCCCGAGCACCAGGATCTCGCCGCGCGAGGGGGCGAGCAGGCCGGTGAGCATTTTAATGGTTGTCGACTTGCCCGCCCCGTTGGGTCCCAGAAAGCCGTAAAATGTGCCGCGCTCCACGCGCAATTCCAGATGGTCGACCGCGCGAAAATCGTCAAAATTGCGCGTCAGGCCGTGCGTTTCGATTGCCAGGCTCATGAGGATCGCTCGATGAAAAACAGGCCAACGGCCCAGCAAGGAAGTGGATTTCAGTGGCTTTCATACACGATTGGCCGGTGCCTCGCAAATCGGGCGAGCCAAGGGACTGTGCGCGCGATTCTCGCATGGGCGGACAGCAAAATCCACGCGAACTTTATTTCGTCACGACGCCTCTAATAAGCAAGGTTGATCGCTGCCTGGCCGGCGGCGCACCAGGCCCTGGTTATCCGGTTGGCTGAGTGCGTTCCGCGTACGGGTTATGACGAGGGCGGCATCAAACGTGGTTAGCTCAGTTGGAATGAGCACCAGACCCTGAATCTGGATGTCGCAGGTTCGACTCCTGCACCACCCGCGGCTGAACACCGCTCCTGGCGTGAAAACGCCCCATGAAGCCCGAGGGGGGCGGAGGGTCGAGTTGGTCGGCTGTCTGTCGCAGTGCAATGGTCCGAACCAGGTCGCTTGGGTCGAGCCGCTCCGGCGCGCTCGGGCGAGGCGGACCGCGGCGAGGGCCGAAGTGCCGCGACGACAGCAACATGCGAGAGTGCCTTGAGGTACGCGGATACCGATTTTGTTCGTCACCGATAAGGGACTGCCGAAGCCGGCAGATACGATCGCAGCCAATGTGCTGCGACCCGCTGCCTGGTCGAGGCCGTGACGACCGGCGACGATGGAAGCTCAACCGTACCCCGCACGCGAGCGTGTGACTGGCGATCGCTCCGCCGCCCAAAGGCGTCTGAACCATCAACATCATTTTTCGAAGATCGTGCCGAGAAAGCGGCCGCGGAATAAGGAGGCAGACCATGAGCCTGTTGAAGCAGATCAAGATTCGCAGCTACGAGCTGGGCCTCGACTTCCGTGAGGGCGAGTTCCGCCGGCTGTTGACCGAAGGCCGCTACTGGTTGTTCGACCCGATGGGCAAGGTCCAGGTAAGCGTCGTTTCGCAGCGCGATCCGTGGCTGGTACACGAGAAGCTCGATGTGATCGTGAAGTCGGGCGTGCTTAAGGACCGCGCCGTCGTGCTGGATCTGAAGGACTATCAGCGGGCGCTCGTCTGGATCGACGGCCGGTTCAGCCACATCCTGCCGCCGGGCCTGTACGCCTATTGGACCGGCCTGCGCGACGTGACGGTCGAGCTGGTCGATGCGCGCAAGGTGCGCTTCGAGCACAAGGACCTGCCGGTTATCACGCGCTCGCCGCTGGCCGAGCGCGTGCTGGAGGTGTGTTCAATCGAGCAGGGCCACCAGGGCGTGCTGCTGGTGGACGCTCAACTGGTCGAAACGCTCTTGCCAGGCCGCTACGCGTTCTGGAAGAACATCGCCCAGGTAAAGATCGTCCCGGTGGATGTGCGCGAGTCGATGATCGACGTCAGCGGTCAGGAAATCATGACCGCCGACAAGGTCACGCTGCGCATGAACGCCGTCGTCACGTACCGGGTGACGGACGTTCGCGCGGCGGTCAGCAATGTCGAGGACGTGCGGCAGACGTTGTACCGCGAGGCCCAGTTGGCTTTGCGGGCCATCATCGGCACGCGCGACCTGGACGCCTTCCTGGCTGGCAAGGATGCCGTGGCCAGCGAGGCCGAAGCGCAGATCCGGCGGCATGCGGGCGAAATTGGTCTGGAGATCGTTTCGGTGGGAGTGCGCGACATCATCCTGCCGGGCGAGATGAAGGACCTGATGAACAAGGTCACGGAGGCCAAGAAGGCCGCCGAGGCCAACCTGATCGTCCGCCGCGAAGAAACGGCCGCCATGCGCAGCCAGGCCAACACGGCCAAGCTGCTGGCGGAGAACCCGACGCTCATGCGCCTGCGCGAGCTGGAGGTTCTGGAAAAAGTCGCGTCAGCCTCTAAGCTCAGCGTTGTGCTGGGCGAAAAGGGTTTGGCCGATCGGGTGATTAACCTGCTCTGACAAGCGGCAGCCTGGAAGCCGGGAACCATCCCGGCTTCCAGGCATTTTCATAGGCTCTTTCGAATCCCTCGCCAATCGTTCTGCGTACTCGAGTTCGCAGAATGCAGCGACCGGACTGCGCGGGCCAGTTCTCGCGACCGATTTTCCGGCAACCGTTACCCAGCCAGCCGGGTTTTTCCATGCGCCGGCGGTTAGGATTAGTGGGATGAACGACCCGTGGAATCCGTTACCGGACGAAATACGCGAATGGGCATATACGGATGGCGCTCTTGAGCCGTGCCAGGACTGGGACTTGGCGCTGTCACGGGGCGGCTATGAGAAGCCGCTTTTAGAGTGTGCTGCGGACGCGCGTTGCCCTAATCGTGCATACTTTCTGAGTGTTCTGTATTTGGTCGTCGGCGACGCTTTAAGAACTGACTTTCGGGCGATGGCGCGTCCGATCGTGGAAGCGTTCATTCAGCGCGGCGACGAGTATCGGCACCCGGACATTCGGCTCTGGCAGCAAAGGTCGCGACACCTCATGAAGCATCCAGAGAAATTCGACTATAGGCTCTGGTGCGCCGGAGGGCTTGCGCGCACGCCAGCAGCGGAATCCTTCCGACTAGACTGACTTACGACCGATTTCTCATCGCAACTCAGCTTCTTTCGGCGATCCAGTGGTGCAGTTGGTCGCGGAGGAGGCGGAGTTCGGAGAAGAGCTGCCTGGTGTCGGGATTTCCGTGCTCGAGACACCAGGGGCCGCGGAAGCCGGCGTCCCAGCCGATGGTAAAGCAGCGCTTCAAGTCGTAGGCCTGGTGCTCGCCGCCGGGTGCCATTTTGAACGCTTTGAAGTCGCAGGTTACCGCGCGCGGAAAGCTCTTGGCCAGGCCGGCATAGCGAACCTCGTTGCTTTGCCAATTGCCCGTGTCGGGGCTGGCGGCGATGTCGCCGCCGATCGCGTCCAGCAGTTTGGTCACTGCTTCCGGGTCGGATTGCATCCAGCCGAAATTTTCAACCAGCAGTTTGATCCCGCGCGGCCGGGCATAGTCCATCAGCCGGTGATATCCAGCGACGATCAGCTTGAGATCACCCTGAGTTCTGCCCGGCAGCGGACGCACCCAGCGCATGCCCAAGCGTGCCGCCGCATGAATCGAGCGTTCGTATTCAGCCAGCGAGCGCTCGCGGAGCGCTTCGTCGCGGCTGCCCATTTCGAGGCCAGGCTGATTCAGCTTCAAATTCGTGAGGGTGCAACCCGCGTGCTCGGCGGCCAAGCGTATGCCGTCGAGGTATTCCGGTTCGAATGAAGCCAGTGAAGGCGTATAGACGTCGACCACGCGCATGTCGAGTTCGTCGCGAATGATCTTGAGCAACTCCGGCAACTGGAACCGGGCCGGATTTTCGCGCAGTTGCGGCGAAAAAGAGCCGGTCGTGATGCCGACTTGCCGCTCGAGCGGAGTCGCGGCGCTGGCCCTTGAAATTGCCGGCCGCGCGACCAATCCCACTGCGCCAATTGCCAGCAATTCGCGACGCGTGATCGGCATGTTCCTCCTGCTCCAGAAAAAACCGTGGGCTTTAGCGCCAATCGCCGGAAAGGATAAAGGCGGCCCAATAGTAGGGCGGCAGATGCTGCCCGGCGTCGATCGGCTGGTCTTCGTCGTTGGCCAGCCCGCGCGTGGATTTGCCGTGGGGCCGGCCGCCTTCGCGCAGCATCCAGAGCTGCGCTTCGCGCAAGGCCTCGACCTTGCTCATCCGCTTCTGCCACAGGTTGTCGTAGAAGCGCGACATGAGCACTTGCGTGGCTTCGTCGGGCACTTTCCACAGGCCGGCGATCACGGTTTTGGCGCCGGCCGACTGGAATGCCCGTTGCAGGCCCAGCAGTCCTTCGCCGCCGCCGGTGGCGCCCAGCCCGGTTTCGCAGGCCGAAAGCGTGGCCAGCTCGACGCCGCCGAGATCCATTTCGGCCACTTCCAGGGCCGTGAGGATGCCGTCCTCGCGGCCTTCTTCGACCGGCCGGTTGGCGCCGGCCAACACCAGCCCGGACAAAAGGCCGGGATGAAAGCCCGACACATCTTGCCGCGACGATCCATTGCCGGCTGCCGACGGCACCTCGGGCGGCGCGAAGAATCCGTGCGTCGAAAAATGCAGATACCGATGCTTTTCGGCCGCTTGCCGAATCGCGCTTTCCGTCGCCCGGTCGCCCGACAATTCGGTGACGGCCGAATCGCCGAAGCGCTTGGCGACCGACCCTTTGATGGCGGCGATCTCCGCGCGCGTGCCCGGCAGCGACGACCATTGGACCGATTGCGAGCCGCGGGCGGCGCTGCGGTTGGTTGCCAGCAGATTACTCATGCCCGGCGTGGCCCCAAAATCCACGTCACCGACCAGCAAGACGCCAGATGGCCCGGCCGTCGACTCGTTTGCCGGCGCGCTGGCCACGAGTTCGGGCAGAAGCCGGGCGATGGGCACGACGGCCACGGCATATCGATCGATCAGGCAGACGTCGGGCGCTGCGATTCGCAATGCGGGCCAAGGCAGCGGAGCCGTCTGGCTGTTGGGCGAAATCAGCAGCAGTTTGGCTCCCGCGACGTGTTTTTCCAGCGGTTGCCAGACGAGCCGCTGCAACTGGTCGGCGGGATCCTCGCCCGCCGTTTTGCGCCCGTAGCCGCGTCGCCAGGCGGCGATGGCGTTTTCGATCGGCCCCGCCGGCCCCAACTCGACGCGCTCCACCGGTCCCTCGCGACGAACCACGAAGGCGATCAGGGCAACAGGGCTGACCTTCGCCTTGACTTCGTCGGGCCGGAGCACACGAGCGTAGGCCAGCAGATCGATGAGCGCGGCATCGGCTGGCAGCGCGGCACGAATCTCGTCCTCGCTGCGGCGCTGCTGCGATTGTTGCCGGCGAAAATCCACGCTGACCGCGGCCAGTTGCTTCTGGATTTGTTCGACGCGCTGGCTTAGCTCGTCCAAGCGAAACTGCAGCTCTCGATTTTTCAGATTGCCGGCGCGGTACAGCGCGGCCAGTTGGCCGGTTGCGGCTTCGAGCTCGCCTTCCAGCCGGGCGACTTCCTTGTTGCCGCTGGCTTTGAGCTGGCGATGCAGCCGATGGAGTTGCTGTTGACCCGCCGAGATCATGCCCTTCCAGTTGAGGACTTCGCCGTAAGCTTCATCGGCCGGCAGTTTGGCCACGCCGCAGAGATCGATGTAATGGTTAAGTACGGGCCAGAGCGTGGTCCTCGACGCGAGTTGCTGCCGCTCGGATTGAAACGTCTCGTTGCGAGCCAGCAGTTCCCGGGCCAGGTGTACGGCCTCGCGGGCCAGCGGCGCCGCGCGGGCGGGATCGTTCATCAGCAAGTAAACCGTGGCCAGTTCGCTCAGGTTGTTGACATAATCGGGATGATGCTCTCCGAGCGTCTGCTTGCGGATTTCGAGGGCTTCGCGCAGCAGCGGCTCGGCCTTGGCGTAGTCGCCCGTATGCGTATAGGGCAGGGCCAGATTCGCCAATGCCAGAGCGGTTTGTGGTTCTTTTCCGCCAGTGATCCGCCGTTGGATCTCGAGCGCTTGAGCAAACAATGGCACGGCCTCTGCATCATCGCCCCGCTCCACGTAAAGCCATGCCAGGTTGTTCAGCGACATCCCATACTGGCGGTGCTTTTCTCCCAGCGACTGTTTGCAAATCGCCAAGGCTTGCTGGTACAGCGGCTCGGCCAGATCGTATTGCCGCGTACGAACGTAATACGTGGCCAAATAATCGATCGCGCGGGCGTAGCGGGGATCCTCTTTGCCCACCTCGTCACTGTAACTGTAGATGTCGATCGCTTCGCGCACCAGCAGTTCGGCTTTGACATGATCGTTCAGCGTGAACATGTAGAATTCGGCTAGTTGCAACAAACCCTGAGCATAGCCAGGGCTGCGCGCCCCTTCCAATTTTTTGCGAATCGCTATGGCCTGGCGAAACATCGATTCGGCCTGCTCGTACCGGCCCGTCGCAATGTAGACATACGCCAGGTTGCCCAGAACGATGGGCACCTGTCTGTTTTCGTCCTTGTCGAATTTTCGCGCCGCTGCCAGAGCCATGTCGTAGTTCGACTCGGCTTCCTGGTACTTGCCCTGCGACTCGTCGAGACTCGCCAGGTTCTGCAAGGCGATGACGTAATCGGGATGCAGTTCACCTTTGGTCTTGCGGATCAACTCGGGCAGCGCGGCGTAGAGCGGCTCGGCCTTGGCATAGTCGCCCAATGCCCGGTACAGGCCGGCGACTTGGGATTCTGAATCAACCGTGAGCCAATGCTCGTCGCCCAGCAGTTTGCGGCGAATGGCCCAGGCCTGCTCGGCGGGCGCCAGGGCTTCGCGAGGTTTGCGGGCCACGAGCTTATCGGCCTTCTCGACAAGTTTCACGGCCTCGGCCAATTGCCGGCGCTGGTCGGTCGTCATTTTTTTCAAGGCGTCAAGCAGAACGACATCGAGGCGGAGATTCGTGACCAGCCAATGGTCCGGCCCCTTCAGGCTGGAAAAGATTTCGATGCTTTCCGTAACTGCCTTACTGGCTGCCGCGAAATCGTCGCGCTGCCGGGCTTGATGCGCGACCGCGCTGCACAGCCAGGCCACCTGCCGTCCGCAAACCCGGAAGATCTCGCTTTTTTCTCCCATGCCCTGCCGGAAGATCTCCAGCGCCGGGCGCTCGAATTCGAGGGCTTTGACATAATCCCTATCCTGTTCCTCGTTGGGTAAATAGATTTCGCTCATCGCATGGAAGGTCATTGCCAGGTTCGAATCATCCGGCGCCAGATTCTGCTTTTGAATCTCCAGGACCCGGTGCAGCAGGGCCAGGGCCTCAACTTTTTTGTCGCGCTCGCTGCACGTTTCGGCCAGTTCGCGCAGGCAATAACTCGTAGCCAGGTGCTTCGGACCTACCGTGGGTTCTTTTTCATAGATCGCCAGCGCCTGCCGCAAGAGCGGCTCGGCTTGGCCGTATTCGCCCAGTTGGTTATGGATATGGGCCAGTTCCATGAGCGCACGCGCAAATCCCTTGTGGTGTTCTCCCTGCCTCTGGCGGGAGATTTCCAGCATCTCACGGTGCAGAGCCTCGGCGCGCCGATAGTCGTTTGTATTGATGAACGTCTCGGCCAAATTTGTCAGACTCAACGCGTAGGTCTCGGACAGTTTTCCCAGCGTCCGTCCGTGAATATCGGCGGCCTGCCGAAACTGTGCCTCCGCTTCGGCATAGCGATCCGTGTAGAGATACACCAGGCCGAGCCGATTGTGGGTCGTCGCCACATCCGGATGATCCTCGCCTAGCAGGAGGTGGAGCCCCTTGAGCGCCTCGCGATCCAATTGTTCAGCGCGCTTGTAATCGCGTTGCTCCCGGTACAGCCAGCCCAGGAAGCTGACGCTGTTGAGGTACTCCTGGTTCGCCGGGCCGAACAATTGCTTGTAGATTTCGACAGACCGGGCGGCCGAGGGAATCTCGTCCTTGAATTTCCCGGCATCACTCAGCTCGTCCCCTTCGGCGGACAGTCGCGTGGCCTCGCGCAGCAGCTTGAGCTGCTTGTCACCCAGCCTGTTAATCTGCTCGACCAGGTCCAACCGGCGCCGCGCATCGCCGAGCGTCCAGAAGTCGCCGGGCCGGACGCGAGCCTGAATCGTGCGGGCTTCTTCAATCCAGCCGCGGGCTGCCTTGAAATCGCCATTGATGGCGCAAAACATTGCCAAAGATCGCATCGACCAGAACGTGTGGAAGTCGCTCTCGCCCAGCACTTCGCGCTCGATGGCCAAAGCCTGCTCGAACGGGGCGATCGCTTCGACTAGCTTGCCCGCCGCGCGGGCTTTTTGCGCAGCCGTTTTCAATCGGTCCCGCTCCAGCAGCCGATCTTGCTGCTGCGGCGTCAGCGGTTTGACCTCCGGCGGCGCCTGCGAACGAACTTCACCGGCCAGGACCAGCGGCGTCAGCAACAACAAGAGCAACCGGCAAGACCGGCGATAGTCTGCCCGGCGATTGCCACCGATTCGCTTGTAAAGAGTCATGGCGAGCTTTTCCCATCTGCGGGACGAGTTTTAACTTTTATGATATCCCAAGCCTGCGCGCTCGGCAGCATCCCCGCCGCCACGGCCCCGGCTCGATTGTTTCAGATTCCCGCCCCATGCGGATCGCCCCTGTAGATCCACTAAACTAAGCATTCAGCAGAGGTTGTGTTACGAGGAACCTGTTTTTGCTTAGCTTGAGAACGAACCATGAGATTCAAGCCGCTTGATTGCTCTGCTAATGCTGGCTTTTTGCGCCCCGGTAGGAACGAATGCAGGCGAGTGGGGGCATCTTACGGGCCGCTTTGTTTATGGCGGTACGCCGCCTACCCTTGCGCCGTTGCCCACCGCCGGGCTGGATCGAAGGACGTGCGGCGACGCGGTGCCGAACGAATCACTCGTGATCGACCCAAAGGCGCGGGGCTTGGCCAATATCGTGATTTATTTACGTACTGAGGGCATGCCGGTTCATTCGTCGTATGGCCCGGCCGCTAATGGCACCGTAGTCTTGACGCATCGGAGCTGCCGCCTGGTCCCGCATATCACGCTGCTGCGCACGACACAGACCTTGAGAACGACCAACAACGATCCCATACCGCACAACACCAACATGTCTCCGCCATTGGAATACAGCATCTGTCCAATCCTACCGCCGGCGGATTCGCTAAGGCGGTTCCAGAAGCGCCAGGCCGCGCCGTTCGAGGTGATGTGCAATATCCATCCCTGGGAAAAGGGCTACGTTCTCGTCCGCGATAATCCCTACATGGCAATCACCGCCACGGATGGCACATTTTGGATCAAAAACCTGCCCGTGGGGACGCTGGAATTCCAGTTCTGGCACGAACGCACCGGCCACCTGGTCGCCAAGCCGAATTGGACAAAAGGCCGGCTCACCCAAGCCATTGCCGGCGGCAAAACCGTCGATCTGGGAATCATCCAGCTCGCGCCTTTGCTCTTCGATTAGAGTGCCGCTTATTCAATTGCGAAGCGATTCTGCGGCAGTTATGATGGGGCCTTCCTCACGTCGATTCGCCCGTACAAAACTGTTTTAAGGGTCGACCGTAAAACAACTTCCTGCAACCCTTGTCCCCCCGCGGGAGAGGGTAGAGTGAGGGGCCGGGAAAAGGGAAGTTGTCTCACGGTCGGTCCTAACCCACCTTCTCATCGGGCGAGGTCGCGTATCGCTTTGCTCTGTAACGGCGATACGAGAATTTGACCAATCCGCGGCCGAAAGCACGCCGCTGCTGTCTTCCCAGTGCTACCCACGAGAAAAACGGATGTTATTCCGCGCGGATCGATCGTCGCCAAGCAAACTGTTTCTCGCGTTCGGGCTATGCGCCGCCCTGTTACTCTGCCGGCCGATGCCGACGCTCGCTCAGCGCGGCTTTGGCGGCGGCGGTTCGGTGGGCGGCGTGCTGATCGATGCCGAAGGGCTGCTGAAGAATCCCACGGTGGCCGAAGTCCAAACGCTGGAACAGTTGCGGCGCGAGTCGTTCGAGCCCATCCCCAACGACTTGAAACGCGCGGCCGAGTTGCGCAAGGTTTCGCTGCGGCGGTTGGAAGCCGAGTTGGCGGCGCGCCAAAAGTCCGGCGAGCCGCTGGACGACGCCATGCGCTACCTGGCCGGTTTGCAGCGCATCCGCTTTGTGTTCGTCTATCCCGAGCACAACGACATTGTCGTGGCCGGTTATGCCGAGCCTTGGAAAATCGATGCGCAGGGCAACACGGTCGGCGCTTCGACAGGCCGGCCGGTCATGCTGTTGGACGACCTGATCGTGGCGCTGCGCACGGGTCGTCCCGGCACCGGCACGATTAGTTGCTCGATCGATCCGACGTCCGAAGGCCTGGCCCGGCTGCAGCAATACGCGGCCACGATGGGGGCCATCACCGATCCGCAGCGCGAAGCGCAGACCATCGAGCAACTGCTCGGGCCGCAAACCATTTCGGTCAGCGGCGTGGCGGCCACGAGTCATTTTGCCCGCGTGATGGTCGCGGCCGATTACCGCATGAAGCGGCTGGGCATGAAGCTCGATCCCTCGCCCATCCCGGGGCTGCCCAGCTACGTGGACATGATTCGCCCCAGCACCCGCGGCATGCAGAGCATGACGCCGCGCTGGTGGATGGTGCCCAATTACGAGCCGCTGCTGACCGACGACAAGGGCCTGGCCTGGGAAATCCGCCGGGCCAGCGTCAAGGCGCTCACCCAAGACACGTTGTTTGGCAAGGAAGGTTCGAAGACCCAAACGCGCACGGTGAACCCCATGGCCCAACTGTGGGCCAACAACTTTACGAACAAATACGACGACCTGTCCGTCAAGGACACGGTCTTCGGCCAATTGCGAAACTGCATGGACCTGGCCGTGCTCGCCGCGCTCATCGTGAAGCAGGATCTGGGCGGACTGGCCGGCTACCAACTGCCGCTGTGGCTGGACGACGTGAATCTGCCGGTCGCCGAAATGAACGCTCCGCGCACCACCAGCACCCAAGTCAGCTATGCCCGTCGGGCAAATAGTTGGATTGTGACTGCCTCCGGCGGGGTGGAGTTGTCGGTGGAATCCGTCGTCAGCCGCACCCAGCACAGCGACCAGGTCGAGCGGGTGCGCGAGCAGGCGAAACCCGCCGGCGACGCCGAGCCCTGGTGGTGGGACTAGCAGCGCTTCAGCGGTTGGTAGCGCCCGACGGCAACGGGCGGTTGGCGCAAAGCTTGACTTGTGTGCCGCGACCAATAAAGATCGAACAAGGTGCGATCTTTCGCTTGCCGGGGACTTTAGGGGCATGCCCAGCGATGGGCAAAATCCCGGGCTTCGCGGTCGCCGCTGCTGGAGAACGCATGGACTCACGGCTGACCACGCGCGTGCTCGAGTCGCCGGCAGACGAAGCCCAGTGGCGAGAGCCTTCCGCGGCCTCACTCCAGAATTCCTCCGGGCAACTCTCTTATTTTCTGGTCGCGTTGACCACGGTGGTCGTACCGATCCTCGGGCTGTTTGCCGCCGGAATCTCCTTCTGGCACCAAGGCATCAGCGCGGTCGATCTCTCGCTGGCGATCGTCATGTATCTCGTGACCGTGCTCGGCGTCGAGCTGGGGTTTCATCGCTATCTCACACACCGATCGCTGAAAACCACGCCCGCGCTGCGTGCCCTGATGACCGTCTGTGGCTGCATGGCAGCGCATGGGCCGCCGATCTGGTGGGTAGCCATTCATCGCCGTCATCACAACTACAGCGACCACGACGGCGACCCTCATTCTCCCAACCTGCATGGCGAGACGCTGTGGCAGCAGCTCAAGGGCGGCTGGCACTCGCATGTGGCCTGGATGTTTCGCCCACGATACACGGCAGCCCACGCGGCCCACTTCGCCAAAGACCTGCTGGGCGATCGCACGCTCGTCGCGATCGATCGCTGGTACGCGTTCTGGGTCGTACTGGGCCTCGCCATTCCCGCTGGCCTGGGCGGATGGATCGGCGGAACCTGGGCGGCAGCCTGGACTGCCTTGCTCTGGGGCGGTCTGATGCGCATGTTTGTCGGGCAGCACGCGCTGTGGTGGGGCATTGTCACCGTGTGCCATCGCTACGGCACCCGACCTTTCCAGAGCAACGACGATAGCAAGAACAACGTGCTGATCGCCGTGCTGTTTCTGGGCGACGGTTGGCACAACAACCATCATGCGTTTCCCAGTTCAGCACGCGTCGGATTGCGCTGGTGGGAGGCGGACTTCACCTGGTGGGTGATCCGCGGCCTGGAGCGCTGCGGCCTGGTGTGGGATGTGAAAGTTCCCTCGAGCAAGGCCATCGGCGAGAAGCTCGTCGGCGTTACACCACTGTCAGGTGTAAATACGCAAATGTAAACCGGGCGCTTTCCGGCACGACGCACATGATGCGTTGCCCGCGCTCGAGCCGGCCGGAAGTCAGCAATTCTTCGAGCATGATGAAGATCGAAGCCGCGCCGGTATTCCCTTTGCGAGACAGGTTGGTAAACCACCGCTCGTCGGGAATGGCAAAGTCGCAGGCGGCCAGCATCTCCGCAATCGGCCGGCGAAACACTTCGCTCGACAAATGCGGCAGCAGCCAATCCACCTGGTCCGCGTGCATGGCCCGGCGCTCGCGGATTTCGAGAAGCGATCGGCGGAATGCGACGGGGACGATGTTTTTCTCGAGCAGCCGGGTGTCCTGCGACAAGTTGAGATAGCCCTGCTCCAGCAATTCGGTGAGCTGCGTTTCGGCGCGCCAGCCGCGGAGCGAACCGTCGGTTTGCTTCACGGCTCCCGAATACATGCACGTTTCCAGTTCACCGGCAAAGGAAAGAATATCCAACCAATCGATCCTCAGGCTGGGGCCGCCGCTGCGCGGCTGATCGGCCAGCAGCATGGCTCCCGCTCCGTCGGAAAGCATCCAGCGCAGGAACTCGTGCTCGAAGGCCAGAAACGGGTTCTCATCGACACGCGCCTCGATTTGCGACTGGAAGTGGCTGGCCCGCAGCGCGGTCGAAGCCAGCTCCGAACCCGTCACCACCGCTCGAGTCGTCGCGCCGTTGAGGATGCTGAGATAGGCATACTTCAAGGCCGTCATGCCCGAACAACAAACGCCGGCCGTGGAAACGATCTCGCATGGCGGCCAGCGCAGCAGCCCCTGCACCATGGCCGCATGATTGGGAATCCACTGATCCGGCGAGGAGGTACCGCAGCTCAGCAGTTGCACGGGCGCCGTGTTCGGATCGGCGGCCATCGCCTGCCGGATGGCTGCGACCGTCAGCTCGGCGTTGGTGTGCGTTTGCTCGCCGGTGTGCCGATCGATGGCGTAGTGACGCGACTGGATGCCGTTGCGCATCAGGACCACGTCTTTTAGCCGCGAAGGCCTGCCGCCGACCACGCCCAACACCGACTCGATTTCGTCGTTGCCGACGGGCGCGTTGGGCAGGCAGCATCCCAGCCCGGTGATGTATGCGGGCATCTAGTTCGTCCCTTCGAGCTTCGACAACAACAGGCTCGTCAGCTCGGCGACGCTGGGGCCGGCCAGGAGGTCCTGCATATCGACTTGCACGCCCAGCGCAACCTCGAGCTGAGTTCCCAAGCTGAAGACCATCAGCGAATCGAGGCCCAGGTTCAGCAGCGGTTCATTGCGGCCCAAAGCGGTCGGCGGCATTTCGAGGATCGTAGCCAGCCGGTTGTGAAGATGCTGCTCTAGCAGATGTTGCCGTTCGCTGGCTGGCGCGCTCAGCAGCGACGCGCGCGTCAACTTCTTCTCAGTGGAATCGCCATTGGGTGCGACTGGATTGGAGCTGTTAGGAGCACTGCAATCGGGTCGAACGCTCGGTGCTTTTGCACTCCGCCGCGAGGCGCTGCGAGCTTGAAAACCTTCGAAGCGCAGTTCGAGCAGTTCGGCGATCAGTTCGCCGCTTTCATTGAAAATCCGGACGTCGGCCAGCAGCGATTGTGGCGAATCCGGGCTGGGCGATTGGATGCGTGCATGACTCCACATTCGATCCGGCACCGCACGGTGCACCTTTAACGAGCGCACGCCTACCGGCAAATAAGCATTGGCACCGCTGGCCTGGAGCGCCGCGGGAGAGATCGCCGCCGCAAGCGTCTGCAAGCACGCATCCAACAACGCCGGTGGAAACTGGCAGGCCTCGGACAGCGGCGGGCCGCCTTCGGGTGCAACAACCAGGCCCAGGGCTTCTCCGTCGGCCAGTTCAATTTGCTGAATGCAGCGGAAGCCAGGGCCATAGTTCAGCCCGTGGCGATCGAGCCGGTCATAGAATTGCTCGGCTGCCATGCTCTGGACGAGCCGGCCGCGAATTTCTGCGAGTGACTCCGTGGCCGGAGTGATCGCCGACACGGCGGGCGATGGAATAATGGCTCCGCTGGCATGCAGGATCGCGCGCGAGGAGGCATGCTCGCTGGCGGCGGGCGCGCCATGAATTTGAAATCGGAATGAGCCGTGCGATTCGGGCAGCAGCAGCGTTTGCACGCGAACCGCGCGGCCCGCGGGGAGGACGGCCATTTGGTGAAACTCGACGTCGGCCAGTTCCCAGTTCGCAGTTGCAGGCAGCGTGGCAGCGGCTGCCAAAGCCAGTTCGAGCCATGCCGCGCCGGGAACCACCGAGACCCCGTAGACGCGATGATCTTCGACAAATGCCCAATTGGGAGCCGCCAGCGAAGTTTCGAACGTGGGCAGCATCGAGTCGACGCGCCGCCCCAGCAACCCACTCGAACCTTGGGATTGGACATTTGCTTCCAGCCAGAATCGTTCTCGCTGAAAAGGATAGGTCGGCAAGCTCACGCGGCGAACGTGCTGCGCGCCGAACCAGGCTGACCAATCCACCGCAGCACCGCGAATAAAACGTCGCGCCCTCGCCAGGTGGCTTGCCGCCGGGTCCGACGAATCGACCGGCTCTGCGACATCGCCGGCGGACAGAGCGCCAGGCGAGACCACGCCCTCCAGCACATTCGGCGAATGTTCTCCAGCGGCAAACCCCGCGAGCAACTGCGTTGCCGCTGCCCTCGAGTCGGCAACCAGCGCCAGGCGATGGCTGAAATGGGAACGCCCCAGGCAGGCCGTGTAGCAGATGTTCGGCCACGACGGCGCGCCTGCTTCGGCCAGAAAACGTGCATAGCGAAGCGCCAGTTCCACCAGGACCGGTCTCGTTTTGGCAGATAGCGTCAGCACCTGCGAGTCATGAAAGAGCGACTCTGCCATCGGCGGTGGAACATTGAAAAGGCCTTCTATGACGACGTGGGCATTGGTGCCGCTAAAGCTGAACGAGCTGATGCCCGCCACGCTGGGCGCCGACTTCTCGGGCCATTTCGTCGGCACCAGGGGAATGGCGACCGCGTCTTGCTCCGGCCGGATGTGCGGATTCCAGCGCGTGAAGTTCAGATGCGGCGGAATCTCGCCACGCTCAAGCGACAGGACTGCCTTGATCAATCCGGCCACCCCGGCAGCCGCTTCGAGATGGCCGATGTTGGTCTTCACCGATCCGATCAACAGCGGCCTGCCGCCGGCACGGGCGCCAAACGTGTTCACGAGTGCTCCGACTTCAATCGGATCGCCCAGCGAGGTGCCAGTGCCGTGGGCCTCGATGTAGTCGACTTGATCCGGCTCGAGCCGGGCCTCGGCCAAGGCTGCCCGGATCACGGCTTCCTGCGCCGGCCCGTTGGGCGCAGTCAGGCCGGCGCTGCGGCCGTCGTGGTTGACGGCCGTTCCGCGGATGACCGCGAGGATGCGATCGCCGTCGGCACGAGCGTCGCTGAGTCGCTTGAGCAAGACGACGCCGCAGCCTTCACCCCGTACGTAGCCATCGGCCGCCGCATCGAACGTTTTGCAGCGGCCGTCGGCGGCAAGCATGTGGGCTTTCGAAAAGTTGATCGTGGTCTCCGGCGCGAGCATCAGGTTCACGCCTCCGGCCAGCGCCAGCCGGCATTCGCCCGAGCGCAAACTCCGCACCGCCAGGTGCACCGCGACCAGCGAGGACGAGCACGCCGTGTCGACGGCGATGGCCGGCCCTTGCAGACCCCACACATAGGACAACCGTCCCGCAGCGACGCTCATTGAATTGCCGGTGCCAAAATACGAATCGATCGTCGTGACATCGGCATCGCGGCGCAGGAGCTGGGAGAATTCGTTGCTCGAAATGCCAATGAATACGCCCGTGGAAGTACCGTGCAGCTTGTCCGGCGGCAGCCCGGCGTGTTCAAAAGCTTCCCAGCCAACTTCGAGCAGCAGCCGCTGCTGCGGGTCGAGGCTTCGCGCTTCGCAGGGGGCGATGCCAAAAAATCGGCAGTCGAACTGGTCGATATGCTCGAGAAAGCCGCCCAGACGCGATGACATCTTGCCCGGCGCGTCGGGATTCGGATCGTAGAACCGGTCGACATCCCAACGATCGGCCGGAACTTCGCCAATCGCGGATCGGCCGGCGCGCAGCATCTGCCAATAGGCCTCCGGATCGCTCGCGCCGGGAAAGCGGCAGCCCAATCCAATGACGGCGACGGGCTCGGTCCGCGCGCGTTGCTCGGCATCAAGCTGCGCGTTCAGGCGCTTGAGCTCTTTCCAAGCATCTTGCATCAAGGCGCGATAATCGATCGGTTCGGACGTCGGCTTTAACATGTGCTTATCCACCGGCCCCTTGTGTTTGCGCGCCGCCCCCCGCGCGGCGCAGCGTCGCCAATTCACCGGCCAGCAGCCCGGCAATTTCGTCGTCGGTCATCCTTTCCAGGTCGGAATCGGCGGCCTCGTCCGGACCAGTCGAACCGCGCGCGTCGCCATTGGCAGAATGCTCGGCGGTTCGCTGCGTGAGATGCTCGGCGAGCGCTTCGAGCGTCGGGTAATCGAATAGCAGGGTCGTGGGCAGGGGAGCGGCAATCGCCACCTCCAGCGCATTACGCATTTCCACGGCCATCAGCGAGTCGAGTCCCAGCTCGCGCAGCGGTTGTCGCGGATCGATCGCACGCGGGTCGGCTAGCCCCAACGCGTGGGCAGCCATTTCGCTCAAATGTGTGATCGCGACCGCGCCGCGTTGGGATTGCGGCGCGGCTTCCATTCGCTGCCGAAGATCACCGGCCGCGCGCTGGGCAAGGCTCGCCGTGCGGGGCGTCGAGGCAACGGCGGCCAACAGCGGCGCGGCCGCGTGGGGCAATCGCTCGAGAAACTTTGGCCAGTCCACCGGCAAGACCGCGACCTGCGGCTCCTGCTGACCGAGCAGACGTTCCAGCGCTTGCAAGCCAGCCTCCGGTGCGATCGGCTGCAAGCCGGCCAGGTTCCGGCTGGCGTGGGCCGCGGCCATGCCCACTTCGCTCCAGGGCCCCCAATTGATGCTCAGGCCCGGCAGCCCTTGCCGTTGGCGCTCGTGGATGAGGGCATCTTGAAACGCGTTGGCGGCGCTATAGTTGATCTGGCCAGGCGATCCGATGAGCGCCGCAATCGATGAAAAGCAGACGAAGAAATCCAGCGGCAACGCACGCGTGGCGGCATGCAGGTTCCAGGTTCCCGCCACCTTCGGGCGCAACACGTGCTCGAAGCGTTGCGACGACTGCTGCGCGATCGTGGCGTCGTCCAGAACGCCCGCGGCGTGCATCACCCCGGCCAGCGGCGGGAGCTTCGAGAGCGTGCCGCGAAACACGCGATCGACGTCGCCCGGCTCAGCCACGTCGGCCTGGACGGTGACGACTTGGGCGCCGGCCTTTCGCAGGCGGAGAAGCAATTCAGTAGTGGCGGGCGTCGGCGGGCTTCGTCCCAGCAGGACGAGGTGGCGGGCCCCGCGCTCGATCATCCACTCCGCGAGCTTCAACCCCAGCCCTCCCAATCCGCCCGTGACGAGGTAACTAGCGTCGTCGCGGAACAGCGGCTCGGCTCTGACCGCGACGGGCTGTGTCAGCACAACCTTGCCGATATGGCGTGCCTGAGCCATCCAACGGAACGCGCTGGGTGCCTGCTGGATCGAAAACGCCTGGCAAGGCAACGGAGACAGCGAGCCGGCATCGAATTCGGCCATCAGCATGGCGAGTGTGGCGTGAATCAACTCGGGCTGCCGGTGGCTAAGCTCGACCAGGTCGAGCACGAAATACTCCACGCCGGGATTCAGGGCTTTGGCTTGCGCCGCGTTCCAGATGCCGGTTTTGCCGATCTCGATAAATCGGCCGCCGAGCCGCAGCAGCTCCAAGCTGCGTGGAATGAACTCGCCGGCCAGCGAATTAAGGACGATGTCCAGGCCTTGGCCGTGGGCGCGCCGAACATCATTGGCAAAGTCGAGCGTCCGCGAATTCATCACGTGCGGAACGCGGCAAGCCGAAAGTAGCTCGCGCTTCAGGACGCTGCCGGCCGTGGCGAACACGACGGCCGCCGCTCGCTGAGCGAGCTGCACCGCGGCTAGACCGACTCCACCGGTGGCCGCATGGATCAGCACACGATCTCCAGCGGCCATGCGTCCATGCTGGTTTAGCGCCAGCCAGGCCGTGAGAAAGGCAATCGGAGCCGCCGCCGCTTCCGCGAACGTGAGACTTCGGGGCTTCGTAGCGACGAACAAGGCGGGCACGGTCACGAAGGTGGCGAAGCTGCCTTGGGCAATGGCCACCACCTCAGTGCCGGGCTGCAAGCCTTCGACGCCGCTTCCCACGCTGACGACGACACCGCTGCACTCGCCGCCCAGGGGCCCAGCATCGCCCGGGTACATGCCCAGGGCATTGAGCACGTCGCGAAAATTAAGCCCTGTGGCTCGCACTTCGATTTCGACTTCGCCCGGTCCGGGAGGCCGCCGCTCGACGGGTCGCAACACGAGATGATCAAGCACACCTCGCCCAGCCGTGTCGAGCTGGCACGCCGCGGCCGCGGGAAGCTCGAGCCGCCTCGACGTTTCCGCCGGCTCGTCTGCCAAACGAACCAGTCGAGCGGCATACCGCTGACCGGCGCGATAAGCCAGTTGGTTCTCGGCCCCGCCGGCGTCCATCTCGGCGAGCAGCGCCGCCGCGAGTTCGTCGGGCGTGCCGGCAGGATCGAGGTCAAGATGCCGGCAATTCAGTTTCGGAGCCTCGAGCGCAAGGGTTCGCGCCATGCCGGCCAGCGGCGCTTGCCCGAGCGATTGCGGCACAGCCTGTGGTCCCACAGCGGCAACTCCGCCGGTCACCAGCCAGAGATTCGGCACGTCGGCGGTTGCTCGCTCCAGGGATTGCACCAGATGCAGCAAGCCGGCGCACGAAGCTTGGACCGATGCGGACAATTCCGAGCCAGCTTGTGCGAAAATCGATTCACGATCGGGGCTCGCCAGGTAGACGACATTTCGCGGGTGCGAGCCAGCCTGATCGACGTCTTTCAGCACGCGTTGCCAATTTTGCGCATTCGCGAAGATGCACGTTTCGTGGCGAGCGGCGATTTGTTCACACAGCGTGGCGGCCCAGGGACTGCCATCGGAAATGATGATGCGCGGTCCGATTTGGCGTTTGGCCGGGCCGGCTGGCGCAGGAGGCTGCGGTTGCCACTGGACTTTGTATAGCCACTGCGCGATTGGGTCGCTGGGCGCGGCTTGGGCAGCGAGTCCTGCCGTCCGGATCAAGTTCAGCCCGACAATCTCGGCTACTAAATTCTCGTCGCCATCGAAGATCCGCAGGTCCACGGTTCGCGTGTCCTGGTTGCCCGCGACGGTCGGGCGAACCGCCGCATGGCTGACAAGCGTCCCGTCTGGCTGGCGGAAAACAGTGGCACGATCGATGCTGTGCGGCAGCCAGGCCTGCTGGTCATTGGTCAGTCCACCCTCGGCAGACAGGGCGGCCGCCGCGACGTGCAAGCACGCATCGAGAATGGCGGGATGAAAACGATAGCGGTCGCCGTGATTCGTATCCGGCGGCAGAAGTTCGATTGAGCCTACCGCCTCGGCACTGCCACACCACAAGCGTGTTACGCGACGAAAGGCGGGGCCATAGTCCAGGCCCCGCGCTTGGAGCGCTGCGTATTGGCTGGCGACGTCGATTTCGTCGCGGCAGCGAGCCGCCTCGGCCGAGCAGCTTGCCGGTTCCGCACGCTGCGTGGAAGTTCCGCCGCGAACCAAATGGCCCTGGCAATGCTGATGCCAAGACTCGGTGCCGGCATTTTGCTCCAAGCTGGCAATCCGAAACGCGCCATCCGGAAGCACGACGAGCTGGACGACTGCCGGCTGCGAGTCGCGTAGTTTCATCGGTTCCAGAAATACGACGCGCTCGACAGCGTGTTCGCCGGGCCCGAAATGCGCGTCGGCCGCCGCGCGAGCCATTTCCAACCAGGCCGTGCCCGGCACAATCGGTGTGCCAAAGATGACGTGCTCCCACAGCCAAGGAGTTTCCGCTCGAGTAAAACGGGATTCGAACAAGGGCAAGGCGGACCGCGCTCGAGTTCCCAGCAATGGATGGAGAGCGGGACCAGCCGCCGGAAGTTCGATGGCAGCGCTCGCCCCGTCTCGACGTTCCGCGGGCTCGACCCAGTAGCGCTGGCGTTGAAATGGATAGGCCGGCAGCTTGAGGCGCCGTGACGTGGGGCCGGGAAAAACGTTGGCCCAGCGGACGTTCACGCCGCGGGTGTACAAAGCGCCCAGGCTTTCGGTCATCTGCTGTTCGACATCGCGCCCTTGCCGCAAAGAGGGCAGCCAGACAAGCGAGTCGCCTGCCACCGACCGCCGACCTAATCCCAACAAAGTTGTCCCCGGCCCGATCTCTAAAAAAGTTTCGCAGCCCAACTCCGCGAGGCTGCGCATGCCCGCGGCGAACTGCACGCTCTCGCGTGTATGCCGGCAAAGGTACGACGCGTCGAGCGTCTCGCCACGATCCAACGGCTGGCCCGTGATGTTTGCAATCAGGGTCACGCGCGGCGGCGAGAACCTGATGCGCTGCACTGTCTGCGCGTACTCATCCAGCATCGCGTCCACCAGCGGAGAGTGAAACGCATGCGAAACGTTCAAGCGTTGAGTCGCGATTCCCTGCGAGGCGAAGGTTGACAGCACCTCTTCAAAATGCGGATTAGCACCGGAAATGACGACGTTTTCGGGACCATTCAAAGCCGCGATCGACAGGCTGTTCGCAAAGGGCGCTAACACCGCCGCGACACGCGCTGCATCAGTAAAGACCGCGGCCATGCCCCCGGTTCGCGGTAATTGCGACATCAGCCGCCCTCGCAGCGCCACCAGCGCGAGCCCATCTTCCAGGCTCAACATGCCGGCCCGGCAAGCCGCCACGTATTCACCCAGACTGTGACCGAGTAGGGCCACGGGCTGAACGCCCCACGACTCCCACAATTCGGCCAGCGCGTACTCTAGCGCAAAAAGCGCGGGCTGGGCATACGCGGTATCGTCCAGCGGCGACGTGTCGCCCGCCTCGGGATACAGCACCGAAAGGAGTGGCTGGGCCAGTTGCGGATTAAGGATTTCGGACGACCGCTCGAGCGACTTTCGAAAGACCGGCTCGCAATCGTATAAGCGGCGGCCCATGCCGACGTACTGTGCTCCTTGGCCAGTAAACAGCATAGCAATTTTCGGCCGACGATTGGACGCCGCCCTGCCGGACGCCACCCGCGAGTTGGGCTTGCCCGCGGCAAATGCCTCGAGCGCTTCGCAAGCGCCCGCCGCATCACCGGCCGTGATGCTAAGGCGATAGTCATGATGGCTGCGATGATGTGCCGCCCCTCGACAGATGGCGGGCCAACTGCCCGGAGCCTCCGCAATCTGCCGGCCATACGCCATCGCTAGCTCTTTGAGCGCCGCGGGATGGCGAGCCGCGATCGGCAGCAACTGCCAGGCACGCGGCTCCTCGGGCAGCGAAGGTTTCTGCGACTCGGCAACGGGCGGGCCCTCGAGCACCAGATGCGCATTGGTGCCGCCGAAACCAAACGAGCTCACGCCCGCCAACATTGGCGTTGAGCCCTTGGGCCAAGGCTCGAGGGCCGTCTGCACCTTGAGTGGCAACCGATCAAATGCGATATGCGGATTCGGCGTCTTGAAATGCAGCTGCGGCAACATCCATCCATGACGCATGGAGAGGGCCACTTTGATAACGCTGGCAACTCCGGCCGCGGCTTCCAGGTGGCCGATATTCGTCTTCAGCGAACCGATGGAGCAGCGGTTTCCGGCGGGCCGGCCCGTGGCCAGGACTGTTCCCAGGGCGTGGGCCTCGATCGGATCGCCCAAAAAGGTGCCGGTGCCGTGGGCTTCGACATACTGCACCTGCCCCGGCGACACGCCCGCGTTGGCATATGCGGTTCGCAATACGGCTTCCTGGGCGCGACCGCTGGGCGCGGTGAGCCCATTGCTGCGACCGTCCTGGTTGACCGCTTCGCCACGGATCAGGGCATAGATATCGTCGCCGTCGGCCTGCGCTTGGGACAGCAGCTTGAGCACCAGTAGCCCCGCCCCTTCGCCGCGGACATATCCGTTGGCGGCCGCATCGAACGTGTGGCACCGCCCGTCGGGCGACATGGCCGAGAGCTTGCTGAAGCCGATCGTTGTGGCGGGCTCGAGCATCAGGCTCACGCCGCCGGAGAGCGCGACCGTCGACGCGCCGCTCCGCAAGCTCGCGCAGGCCAGTTGAATGGCCACGAGCGACGATGAGCAGGCCGTATCGACCGACATGCTCGGCCCGCGAAAGTCGAACGCATAGGAAATGCGATTCGACATGATGCACGGAAAGTAGCCCGTGTTCGTGTATCCGTCGATCAGGTTCGGATCCTTGATTTGCGCGAAGCTATATTCGAGCACTCCGAACCCGATAAACACGCCGGTCGCCGTGCTGGCCAGTGATTGGGGCACGATGCCCGCGTCTTCCAGCGCCTCCCAACTGAGTTCCAGCAGCAGTCTCTGCTGCGGATCCATGCGCAGCACTT
Organism: Pirellulales bacterium; assembly: GCA_036268995.1. GTDB lineage: Bacteria > Planctomycetota > Planctomycetia > Pirellulales > PNKZ01 > DATATB01. The sequence continues at coordinate 108,042 of DATATB010000137.1, forward strand.
CGCGCGGCGCGATACTGAAGAACGCGGCGTCGAAACCATCGACCGGACCCAGGAAGCCGCCCCAGCGGGTCAGCATTTTGCCTGGGGCCTTTGGATCGGCATCGAAATACTGGTCGTGATTCCAGCGCTCGGCCGGAATTTCGCGAACCATGTCGGTGCCGTCGCGAAGCAGTCGCCAAAATTCAGTTGGATTGTCGGCGCCGGGAAAGCGGCAACTCATCCCGACAATCGCGATGGGTTCCATCTCAACCCTCGTCTGATACTTCCGCGTCGCTACCGAGTCCTGCACCTGGATCTGTTTGCTCGCCCAGGGCAAGAAAGCGGGCGAGATCCGCAATCGTTGGATAATCCCAGGCCAGCGTGGGCGAAAGACGCCGGCCCAGCAAGCGCTCCAGTTCGCCCGACAGCTTGATGGCCGCGAGACTGTCCAAGCCATAGCTCGCAAACGGCGTGTGGATATCGATGTCGGCCTCGGGCGTGCCAAGCACCGCTGCCAGGCGGGCCGCGAGCCAATCCTCCAGCGTTTCGGCGCAGAGCGGCTTATCCGCCGGCCACGCAGGTGGCTTTCTCTGCGGCAGCAACCGTAACAAGCTGCGCAGGATCGAACCCGATTCGATATCTTGCGATCGATCGATAGACACGGTCGACGGTCTCCCAATGAAGCCGCCGAAGAGGGACCGGCTTCGTCACTTCTCAGGTTGCCGCGGCGCGCGGTCAAACCCGACGTGAACGATGCGATCGCGTCCGGCCCGGACGGGTCCTCGCTCAGCACCACTCACGGCCACTGCGCAGGAGTCCGGTCCATCGCCAGCGGTGGCGAACCGGAAGTTCGTCGAAAGTGCCCCAATTCAGCTGAAATCAAACCAACACCTTGGCTGAGATCGTAACATATTGTCTCTTGCTTCGCTAAAGTAATCAACTAGGCTGTTGAATGTTCCATGGCATGAGTCTTATTGGGCAGTTCACTAGACTTTGCCGACGATGACGTCCAATCCCATCCAGCCGGACATCGCCGCTGCCGACCCCTCATGGCAGACGTTGGCGGAATTGATTGCCGATCGGGTCCAGCAAGCTCCCGACTTGGAGCTGTATTCGTTTCTGATCGACGGTGAGCGTCAGCGAGTTTTGCTCTCCTGCGCGGCGTTGGCGCGCCGTGTCAATTCGGTCGCCGCCTGGTTGCTCGCTTCTACGCGACCAGGAGATCGAGTCCTCATTCAAACGCCGCCCGGGCTCGACTTCGTGGTCGCCTTCTTGGGGTGCGTCGGCTGCGGGCGCATTGCCGTACCGGTTTTTCCGCCCCAAATGCAGCGTAAGCAGCGTGGGACGGATCGGTGGCAATCCATTTTTGATTCTGCCGAGCCTGCCGCGGCCCTCACAACGCAGCCGGCCGCCAATCCTGCACATGAGCTGGCCGTGCCGTATCTCGAGGTTGATCGGCACGCGAGTCCGGACGCTCCCGATGCGTTGCTCGGGTGTGATGTTCGGCCCGACATGCCGGCCATGATTCAATACACGTCGGGTTCGACCACCGCGCCGCGCGGAGTGGTGCTGACGCATCGAAATCTGCTACACAATTTGGCTCACATTTGCCGACGTTTCGGTCACACGTCTGCCAGTCGAGGCGTGATTTGGCTTCCCCCCTATCACGACATGGGTTTGATTGGCGGCATCCTGCAGCCGATTTATGCGGGCTTTCCGGTGTTGCTGATGTCGCCATTGCATTTTCTTCAGCAGCCCGTGCGCTGGCTGCGCGCGATTTCGGAGTTCGGCGGCACGACGAGCGGCGGTCCCAATTTCGCCTACGAAATGTGTGCCCAGCAGATCACACCGGAAGATTGCGCGGGACTCGATCTCAGCCGCTGGGAAGTGGCATTTGTCGGCGCCGAGCCGGTGGCCGCCAAGACCCTCGATCGTTTCGCAGCGGCGTTCGAACCCTACGGTTTTCGCCGCCAGGCTTTTTACCCCTGCTATGGTCTGGCGGAAGGCACGCTATTGGTGTCCGGAGCGAACAAGCTCCGAGGTATCGCTATCCAAAATGTTTCCGCGGACGAGCTGGAATCGAATCGATTCAAGCCGTTGTCGCCGGGCGATGCCGCCGGTCGGCAACTCGTCGGCTGCGGCCATTCGCTGGACGACCAGCAAATCCTCGTGGTCGATCCAGACACGTTGCGGCCAGTGAAGAACGATCAAATTGGCGAGATTTGGGTTCGCGGACCGAGCGTCGCGTCCGGTTATTGGAATTCGCCCCAGGCTACTCAGGCAACGTTCGGCGCGATACTCGCCGCCACGGGCGAAGGGCCGTTCCTGCGGACGGGCGACCTGGGATATCTGTGCGAGGGGCAACTATTCATCACCGGCAGGCTCAAGGATTTGATCATCCTGGCCGGTCGGAATCATTACCCGCAGGATATCGAACAGACCGTGCAGCAATGCCATTCGGCCATCCGGCGCGATGGCTGTGCGGCATTTGGCATCGAAATGGACGGCGAGGAGCAACTGGTCGTGGTGGCCGAAGTGCGGCGTCGCGCCGACCTGCGTCAAGGCGCTACCGACGATTGGAGGTTGGACAGCGAGGCCGAGGGCATTGAGCAATCGCCCGAGATCGTCGCAGCGATTCGTTCGGCGGTCTTTCAGCAGCACGGAGCCCGGGTCGCATCGGTCCAATTGGTGTCGGCGGCAAGCATCTTGAAGACCCCGAGCGGGAAGAAGCGACGGCAAGCGTGCCGTGCAAAATATTTGGCCGAGTGCGCGAAACAAGTCGTGTAGCAATGTTGATATCTGAAACGAATTCGCCTCCACTCGTGGCCCAAGCCCGTGGCTCGGCGCGGCGGCTGCAACAGTGGCTGACACTCGTCATGGTGATCGCGCCGGTGTTAGGCGTAGTTCTGGCGATCATCATGCTGTGGGGTCGCGGTGTCGATGGACTCGACGTCATGCTGTTGGTCGGGATGTACGTCGCGACCGTGTTGGGCGTGGAGGTGGGACTTCATCGGCATTTTTCGCATCGCGCCTTTCAGACGTTTCCTTGGATGCGAGCTGGATTGGGCGTCTTCGGATCGATGGCGGCGCAGGGGCCCGTGCTGTTTTGGGCTTCGGTTCATCGGCGACATCATGCCTATAGCGATCGGGAAGGCGATCCCCATTCACCGCGCGCGCAGGGCGCGGGCTGGCGCGGACGCCTGCGCGGACTGTGGCACGGTCATCTCGGTTGGTTATTTCAATTTGAGGTGACCGACCTGGCTGCTTACGCGCCGGATCTGCTGCGCGATCGATTGGTGTTTAACCTGAGCTACCTCTATCCGATTTGGGTGCTGTTGGGTTTGTTATTGCCGGCCGTGCTGGGAGGCGTGATCTCTGGGAGTTGGGTCGGAGCCGCGACTGGCTGCCTGTGGGGCGGGCTGGTCCGCGTGTTTCTGGTGCACCACGCGACGTGGAGCGTCAATTCGCTGTGTCACACGTTTGGCAGCCGGCCATTCCGCACGCGCGACCAGAGCACCAACAATCCTTGGCTGATGCTGAGCTCGCTCGGCGGCTCGTGGCACAACAATCATCATGCATTTCCACACGCGGCGCTGAATTCGTTGAGGTGGTGGCAATTGGACCCGTCGGGATGGCTGATTCAGCTCCTGCGAGCCGTGGGCCTGGTTTGGGACGTGCGCGTGGCTGATTGGCGCCCAAGCGGTTTCCAGGCGGCGCAGTCTTTGGCTAAGGGCGATCAGATGGGTTAAGTTCAACGGGGTAAGCAGGACGATGGGGCAGCAAAGTCACAATCCGATTCCCGGCGTCGCGCGCGCCAGGCCAATTGCCCGGCGCTGGCAGCAGTCGATTGCGCTGGCCGTGGTCGCGCTGCCCATCATCGGGGTCGTCGCGGCCGTGGCACTCTGGTGGCGAGTCGGGATTGGTGCCTTGGAATTGGGCGCGCTGGCAGGCATGTTTTTCGTTTGCATGCTGGGCGTGACGGTCGGCTTTCATCGCCACTTTGCCCACAATTCTTTCAAGACGAGCCGTGCCGGCCGGGCGCTGCTGATCGTTCTGGGATCGATGGCAGCGCAGGGTCCAGTATTGTTTTGGGTGGTCACGCATCGACGGCACCACGCCTTCAGCGATCAGGAAGGCGACCCTCACTCGCCCAACTTGCACGGCGGCGATTGGACCGGCCTGCTCGTGGGACTGTGGCATTCGCACATCGGCTGGATGTTTTCGGACGAACTTACCGATTGGGTGCACTTCGGTCGCGATCTGCTGCAAGATCGAATGATTTTTCGCCTGCATCGCCTGTACGCGCTGTGGGTCATGCTGGGCCTGGTCCTGCCGGCGGCCGTTTGCGGCCTGATCGGTGGCACCTGGCTGGCGGCCTTGCAAGGCCTTCTGTGGGGCGGCCTGGTCCGCATGTTCATGGTGAACCAGGCAAGCTGGTGCGTGGGCTCGGTTTGCCACGTCTTCGGAACACGTCCGTTCCAGACGCGCGATCGCAGCGCCAACAACTACCTCGTAGCGCTGCTGACGTTTGGCGAGGGATTGCAGAATAACCATCACGCGTTTCCCAGTTCGCACGCCCATGCCGTCTGGTGGTGGGAGCCCGACCTCAGCGCCTGGGTGATTCGCATGCTTGAATTCTGCGGACTCGTGTGGGACGTGAAGCGGCCGACGGCGCGGGCCGTCAGCGAGTTGCGCGCGGTTCCGTCGGTTGCTTCAGAGCTAGAGTTGAACCGGGGCGCTAATGGCTGAACCTCATACCAATCCGACCGCTGCACCACGCAAGCGAGCTCTCGTCACCGGGGCCAGCACCGGCATCGGCGCGGCTTTTGCCCAACAACTTGCCGGCTTGGGATACGACCTGATACTTGTTGCCAGGACCAAAAGCCTGCTGGACGAGCTCGCGCGGAAGTTGCACGATCGCCATGGATCGGAAGTCACGGTGGTCGCGGCCGATTTGAGCACTAAGGAAGGCCAGTCAACCGTCGTTCGCCTCGTCGCGAGCGACCCGGGCTTGTCCATGTTGGTGAATGCAGCAGGCAGCGCCAACTGGGGTAATCACGCGGACCTGGAAGTTGCCGGCGAAGTCGCCTTGATTGAGTTGAACGTCGTGGCCTTGGTGCGGCTGACCAAGGCGGCGTTGCCAGCCATGTTGGCTCGCGGCCAAGGCGCGATCATCAACGTGGCCTCGCTGTCGTCGTTCGCGCCCATACCTTCGATCGCTACTTATTGCGGAACAAAATCCTTCGTGGCGAATTTTACCGAGTCGTTGTACGAAGAGCTTCGCGGAACCGGGGTCTACGTGCAGGCTCTTTGCCCGGGCTTCACGCGCACCAATATCTTTGCCCGGGCCGGAGCCAATGAGCGGCGCGTGCCCAAGATTCTGTGGCAAACACCGGAAGCGGTCGTTCGTTGTTCGTTGAAAGCCCTGCGACGCCGACAAGCGCGGTGCGTCCCAGGACTGCGGAATTACGTGTGCATGCTTTGGGTGCTCTGGATGCCGCGCTGGATGTCGCGGCATATCGCGAGCAACCTGCTAGGCCGCTTTGAGAAACTGGAGCCGCGCCCGCCCGAGCGTGCGGCGCCCGTCACCACGTGACTAGACAGGACCTGATACTCGCATGACGACCGAAGCTATTTCTTCCGTGATGCCGACTCCATCGGACGTGGCGGCCAGGCGCGGCCTGGCGCGTATTCCGCTCGTCGTGCGGATGCTGTTCTATGGCATGTTCTTTCTGGCCGTGGTTTTGTTGGGCATTGCCGGGCTGAATTATCAAATTGACCGTATCTGGCCAGCATGCCACATCGAGGTTGGCGCCTGGCGGTGGGTGGGAGCGGCGCTGTTCGCGGCTTCGTTGAGCGTTTACGTCTGCACGGCCGTGTTGCTCAGCCGGCTAGGTGAAGGGGCGTTTGCCGAATTCGACCCACCGAGCCGCTTTGTGCGTGTGGGGCCGTACCGTTGGGTGCGAAATCCCATTTCGCTCTGCGTGCTGGCGATGATTCTCGGCGAAGCGCTGGCCCTTTCCAGCACCGGGATCTTCCTGATGCTTTTCGTGTCGATGGTCATCGCCCATCTGCAAGCGACCCACCTCGAGGAGCCGCTGCTGCTGCGGCGCTTCGGCCAGTCCTACGCCGACTATCGAACCGAGGTGCCGCGTTGGATTCCACGCAGACCAAAGCTCTCATGACGCGCGAGCGGGCCTCTCCACCTTTGAACGTGCTGCTCTTCGGGCTGGGCAGCCGCGGCGACGTGCATCCGTTTTTTGCCTTAGGACAGGCCCTGCAAGCGCGCGGCCATCACATCACCTTCCTGACCTTGGGCTACTTCTCGGAGCAGGCACGGCGGCTGGGTTTCGAGGTCGTCGAAGTCGGCAGTGCCGACGATTATTTGAAGTGGGCGCTGCACCCAGACTTGTGGCATCCGCGCCGCGGCTTTCGGGTGATGGCGGAAATCACACGGCTAATCAGCGCCACGATTTATCGAGAAATCGAGGCGCGTTACGAGCCGCGGCGCACGCTCATCGTCGGGACATGTTCGATATTCGCCGCCCGGGTCGCCCAGGAAAAGTTGGGTGTCCCCTTGGTCACCGCAGTCTTGCAACCTGCCCTGTTCTTCAGCACGCACGAGTCACCCACCTTGCAGCCCTTTATGGCGGGCATTAATCGTTATCCGCGCTGGGTGAGGCGACTGGCGATGGGCGCGGCCGGCTTAACGATGGATCGGGCCTTGGGCCCAGCGGTCAACGAATTTCGAGCCAGCGTCGGACTGCCGCCGGTTCGAAATCTTTGTGATTGGTGGTTTTCTCCCCAAGCCGTCGTGCCGCTTTTTCCCGAGTGGTTCGCCGCACCGCAGCCGGACTGGCCTGCCAATCTGCGGATGGCGAGCTTTCCGTTCTACGACGGATCGAATTTCGCGGCGCCGTCAGAAGAGTTGGCGGAGTTCATCGCGTCGGGCGATCCGCCACTGGTTTTCACGCCGGGTTCGGGAGCGCGCAATGCCAGGCAGTTCTTCACTGCCAGCGTCGAAGCTTGCCGCCTGCTCAAGCGGCGCGGGATTCTACTCACGCCGTTTGAGGATCAAATTCCGCCATTGTACGACGAGGTGCGGCACGAGCCATTCGTGAACCTCGAGTGGCTGCTGCCACGCTCGGCCGCGATGATTCACCACGGCGGCATCGGCACGGCGGCCGACGCGCTGCGAGCCGGCCGGCCGCAGTTGCTCATGCCCATGGCTTTCGACCAGCCTGACAACGCGGCCCGCTTGCGACGTCTGGGCGTCGGACGCTCGCTGGCGCCGCGTCACTTCACCGGCCCAAGGGTCGCCCGAGTCTTGTCCGCCTTGCTCGAATCGGCGGAGGTGGCGAGCCGCTGCCGCGACTATGCCAACCGGTTGCAAGGCGCCATGGATCTGCGTGTGGGCTGCGAACTCATCGAGTCATTGGGAGGTTGAACACCGAACGGGCGACTTCATTTTCTTGCTCGGCAGGCTTGGGCGGCGGCATTTCGCAATTACAGTCGAGCGCCAGGCAGCCTTGGGCCTGGTGCAATTTCACCACGGCGATGCGCCAGTCGACCGCACGGCGAGTCAGCTCGTGTTCGGCTTGAATCACGGCGAGTTGCGCTGCGGCGTGATCGAAGGCCGTGGCGGCGCCGATCGCTTGCTTCGCTTCCGAGCGGCTTAAATCGCGCTGGCGGGATTCCAAAGCGTGCTTGGCCGCGGCGACATCGCGCACGCGCATTTGCACGTCCAGCACCTGGCCGTGGATCTCGTCGATCACCGATTGCTGCGCTGCCCAGAGCATTTGCGCCAGTTGCTGCCGGCGGACCGCGATTTCGCGGTCCTCGAGCTCGTGGTGCCGAATGTGCCGGACGGCGATCGCGGATCCCAGCGCACTATCCTGTTGTCCCAATGCGGCCCGGGCCACCGGAAGTGTATCGCGATCGAGCGCCCCCAGGATCAGTCGCAGACTCTGCAACTCTGTGCGCTGTGCCAAAGCCAGCGCCGTTGCGCCTTCGACGTCCGGCGATTGCGGGATCGGACGCAAATCGGCCTGCGGCCAGATGGGTCTAGGATCGGCGGCATCGATGGCCAATAAGTTTCGCAATTGAATATTTAAGCGCGCGACGGTGGTCAGGGCTTCGGCCCGCTGGTTCAAGACGACGATTTCGCGATCCTGGAGCGCATCAATATCCCCCGGCGATTGCCCGGTGAGCCGCTTGATGCGCTCGTGATCGGCAATCATGTTCCGCACTTCGATCAGGGTACGATCCGTGGCGTCGCACGCCGCCTCGGCCGCCGCCAGCTCGTAAAAAGCCGTCAGCGCCTGGCTGGCCGCTTCGTTACTCCGCGAGGCAGCCCGCAATGCCAGGAGTTGCCGCTGGACGGCGGCCAGGTGTTGCTTGCCGGCGCAGTGGCCAGACGTGAGCTGCACGGTCAGGCCGCGCTCCATTTGCAGGAGGGACGCGGCCTTGGCATAGCCCGCGGCACGGCAGCGGCACTCGTCGGGCGACACCTGCATGTAATGATCCGGACGGCCGCCGGATGCCAGGTTTCGATCAACTTCCCGCCAGGAGCCGACCTGCGAAACGTCCGCGTGGATCTGGCCTCGCGGTGCCAAACCTTCTGCGGCAACGACGCCTGTCGTGGCGGTGCTCGACCGCGTCCAGCAGCGATGCGTTGCGGCGCGGTCCGACGCGCAGCCCAAAACCAGGGCCGCGTGCAAGACCAGGAGCATTCGTTTCGACCGTTGTCGCCGCATGCGAGTCGTTTCCAGGGCATCGCGGGAAAAAGCGCGCAAGCTCCCCCCGCCTGTCTAGTTATCGAGAATCTGTTATTCTGAAAACGACTCGGCAATCGGATGCTCCTGGGCCTCGGATTTCGTAGGCTTTAACGGTTGTAGCGCTGGGCTTAGTCATTTTCTCGGGGCAGCGTATGGAAGCGGATCGACCAGCCACTGCGCAGGCGGGCGAGAAGACCGGGCTCGGCGACCGCGTGTTCGTATTGCGCGACGTGCGGAAGGTTTATCGTCGAGAGGACGTCGAGGTTTGGGCCCTGCGAGGCGTCGACCTGGATGTGCTGCCGGGCGAGTTTCTGGTCTTGCTGGGGCCGTCGGGCAGCGGCAAATCGACCCTCCTGAACATGCTGGGAGGCCTTGACCGGCCCACCAGCGGGCAGGTGCTGCATCTCGACCGGGATTTGACGACCCTCGACGACGCGGCACTCACGCGGTTCCGCCGTGACCACGTCGGCTTCGTGTTCCAGTTTTACAATCTCATTCCCAGCCTCACCGCCACGGAAAACGTGGCCCTGATCACCGAGATTGCCCATGCGCCCATCGCCCCGCGCGATGCGCTCGAGCTGGTCGGCATGTTGGACCGCGCCGATCACTTTCCTTCGCAGTTGTCGGGCGGCGAGCAGCAGCGCGTGGCCATTGCCCGAGCCGTGGCCAAACGTCCCGACGTGCTCCTGTGTGACGAGCCGACCGGCGCTCTGGATGTAGAGTCCGGCATTCGCGTGTTGGAAGTCATGGCCGACGTGAACCGGCGATTGGGCACCACCACCGTCATGATCACGCACAACGCGGTTATCGGTGGCATGGCCGATCGGGTGATCCATTTTTCCAACGGCCACGTCGTTGACATCGAGGTCAACTCTCAGCGCATCGAGGCGCGACAACTCTCCTGGTAATGGTTTGCATGCGAGCGCTCGATCGGATACTCGTGCGAGACGTGCTCCGCATGCAGGGGCAGTTGCTGGCCGTTTCGGCCGTGCTGGCCTGCGGTGTCGCGACGCTCGTCCTGTCGCTCAGCTTAATGTCGAGCCTCGATCGCACCCAGGCTGACTACTATCGGCAGTACCGCTTTGCCCAGCTCTTTGCGCGGCTGCGGCGCGCCCCGCTGGACCTGGGGGACAGCCTCGCCAAAGTTCCAGGCGTGGCGCAGGTGCAGTTGCGCATTGTGATGGACGTCCCGCTTGATCTGCCCGGGGACACGGCGCCGTCCGTGGGACGCCTCATCGCACTGGCGCCCGAAACCGACACGCATCTGAATGAGCTGGTGTTGCGTCAGGGTCGCCTGCCATCGGCCGATGCAACGGGCGAGGTGCTGGTCAGCGAGGCATTCGCCGCAGCTCAAAACTTGCAAATCGGCGATTCCATCCACGCGATTGCCAACGGCCGGCGGATGAAGCTGGCCATCGTTGGCGTCGTTCTTTCGCCTGAATACATTTTTCAAATGCGCGAGGGCGCCGGAGTTCCCGACGACAAGCACTTCGGTGTGATCTGGATGAACTATGGCGAGCTGGCGGCGGCCTTCGATCTGCAAGGCGCCTTCAATGATCTGGCCGTGATGCTGCAACCCGGCGCGTCCGCCGCCGACGTGATCGACGAGATCGACCGGCTGACGGCTGCCTACGGAGGCACCGGCGCGTACGATCGGCAGTCGCAGCTCTCCAATCGCCATACGACCGACGCGATTTTGCAGCTCCGCAGCGTGGCGATCGTGCCGCCGATCATTTTTCTCGCCGTTTCGGCGTTCCTGGTTCATATGGTCCTTTCGCGCTTGATCGGCACGCAGCGCGAGCAGATCGCGGCGTTAAAGGCCTTCGGCTACACGGGCCGCGAGATCGGCGGACATTATCTGCGGCTCGTGCTCATCATCGTCCTGGTTGGGACGACGGCAGGCGCCGTCATTGGGCAATGCCTCGCGGGCGTCGCGGCAACCAATTACGAGAAGGTGTATCGGTTTCCCTCGTTGGTGATTCACTTTGAGCCGAGGATCGTGCTTACGGCGCTGCTCGTGACCGCGTGCGCGTGCATTGCCGGCGCCTTCGACGCGGTGCGCAGAGTCGTACGGTTGCCGCCGGCCGAAGCCATGCGGCCCGAAGCACCGGCCAGTTTTCGGCCGACGCTCGTCGAGTCGCTGGGGCTGGCACACTGGTTCTCACAGCCCATGCGCATGATTCTCCGCCAATTGAAGCGGCATCCGTTCAAGGCATTGCTGGCTTGCCTCGGCATCGCGCTGGGAACGGCGGTCATGATCCTGGGCAGCTTCATCCAGGACGCCATCGACTACGTCGTCCAATACGAGTTCTATCAGACGCGCCGTCAAAACGTGACCTTGAACTTCGTCGACGTCCGGCCGCCGCAGGCACTGAACGAACTACGGCGTTGGCCCGGCGTCTTGCGATGCGAACCTGTTCGCACGACTCCCGTCCGCTTGCAAATGGAAAACCGCTGGCGCCGTGTGGCCCTGACGGGATTGGCGCCACGCAGCGATCTGTTTCGCCCGCTCGACGAACACCTGCAGCCGCTTTCGAACTTGCGCCAAGGCCTGGCGCTGTCGATCAAGCTCGCCGAAGTGCTCGACGCGCGCCTGGGAGACACGCTCGCCGTCGAGGTCCTGGAAGGCATGCGCCCGGTGCGCAATCTGATGGTGACCGCGCTGGTCAAAGACTACTCGGGCTTGAACGCTTACGTGGAAGCGGAAACCCTGCACCGCATGCTCGACGAAGGCGCCTGCTGCTCCGGGGCGCTGCTGTCCGTCGATGCCACGCAACTCACGCCCTTTTGCGAAAAGGTCAAGGCCACGCCCCGCGTTGCCAGCGCCACCATCCGCAGCGCCTTGCTGCGCAGCTTCCACGAGAGCGAGGCCAAGAATCTCACGCTGATGCGCGTTTTTAATATGATGTTCGCCAGCATCATCGCTTTTGGCGTAGTTTATAACACGGCGCACATTTCGCTGGCGGAACGCAAGCGCGAGCTGGCGACGATGCGCGTGCTGGGTTTTTCCAGGGGCGAAGTCGCCCAAATCTTGCTAGGAGAACTGGCCTTGCTCACGCTCGTGGCATTACCCATCGGCCTGGCAATGGGGCGAGGCTTTGCCGCCATTTCGGTGTGGGCGTTGAATACCGAGAGCCAGCGCATCCCGCTCGTTATTTCGCCGGCCACTTGCGCTGCAGCCGTAGCGACGATCGTGTTTGCGGCAGCCGTTTCCGCGCTGGTCGTGCGTCGGCAATTGGATCGCTTGGAACTGCTCGAAATCCTCAAAGCGAGAGACTGACGTGGCAGGACTGTTTTCGAAACCGCGTTGGATGTGGGTAATCGGTGCGCTCTTGGTGTGCGGGGCCGTGGCCTGGGTCTTCATTCCGCGGCCGGTGAGCGTGGAGGTGGCGCCCGTCAAGCGCGGCCTGCTGCAAATCTCGATCGATGCGACAGGGCAGAGTCGCGTCAAGCAGCGAACGCTGATCTCGGCGCCGGTCTCTGGCCGGCTGGAACGGATCGAGCTGGTAGCCGGCGACCCGGTGGAAGCCGGCAAGACGTTGATCGCGCGGATCGAGCCCGGCGAGCCGGCTTTGATCGACGCGCGCGTCCGCACGCAAATCGAAGCCAAGACGAACGTCGCCGAAGTCAATCTGAAGCGGGCCGGTTCGAGCTGGGAGGCCGCGCGCGCGGCTCACGATTTTGCCGCGGCAGAACTCCGACGCGCACGTCTGCTGCGCGAACAGGACGCAGATTTGATCTCGAAAGAGGATCTCGAGAAGGCGGAGCTGCTCGAACGTACCCGGGCCGAAGAGCTGAATGCCGCCGCCTATTCGCGGCAAATCGCCCAGTACGAATTAACCGCGGCCCAGGCGCAGCTGGCCGAATCGCCCGATCAAACCCCGCCCCGGCTGGAGTCGCTCGACGTACGCAGCCCCGTCAGCGGTCGCGTGCTGCGCGTGTTGCACGAAAGCGCGGGACCGGTCGCAGCGGGCACCCCGCTGGCCGAAGTTGGCGATCCCCGGGACTTGGAATTCGTGGTCGAGGTGCTGTCGCGCGACGCGGTGCGCATCCGTCCCCAAGCCGAGGTGCTCATTGAAAACTGGGGGGGCGACGCCGACCTGCGGGGCGTTGTGAGCCGCGTCTATCCGTCGGCGTTCACGCGCGTCTCAGCACTCGGCGTCTCCGAGCAACGCGTCACCGTGATCGTCGGCCTGGCCGATCCGAAACCCAAGCGCCCGCTCCTCGGCGACGGTTTTCAGGTCGACGCGCGCATCGTCGTTTGGCAAGGCGCTAGCGTGCTCAAAGTTCCTACCAGCGCCTTGTTCCGTCATGGACAAACGTGGTGCGTGCTGCGTGTGGAGAACGGACGCGCAGCCCAGAGTGGAATCAAGCTCGGACAGATGGGCCAGCGCGAGGCGGAAGTGCTAAGCGGGCTGGCCGAGCACGATCTGGTCATCGTCCATCCTGGAGATCAAGTCACCAGCGGCACCCGGGTCGTGGCTGCCTCGGACGCGGACTGACGTTTGCCCAAGCCTCGCGCGCCTTCGGGGAGGTGTCTGGTGCTGCTGATCGTTCCCCATGATCGATCTCCATCCTGAGATCTTGCTTTGCGGGCGTCCATGCACGCATCGATCCGTCATTCGCCACGATTCACCATGAAGTATGTAAGTATCTGCGGGCACAGCAGTTACGCGATGTGATCGCTCCGGCTGTCAGTTTTCTGAGCCACTTGCGCACGGCAAGTGCTGCATCGCGACGGCTTGCGTTGACCCATTAGCACGAGCCCTCGGGAGTCATTTATTCGAGTCCGCGCCGCGATCGAAATCGCACGCCGCCAGGCCGGAGGAACTTTCGCTTGGGACACGATCGACGTCTAGAACCTCAAGGCACTAGCGACAGCGCCGAAGAAGTGCGCGCGCATCTGGCGGCGATCGTCGAATCATCCGATGACGCGATCGTGAGCAAGACACTCGATGGAATCATCACGAGCTGGAACGGCGGTGCCCAGCGAATGTTCGGATATCAATCCGACGAGGTAATCGGACGTCCGGTGACGATTCTCTTCCCGGCGGATCGGACGCAGGAGGAGGAGACGATTCTCAATCGCTTGAAACGCGGCGAGCGCGTCGAGCACTATCAAACGATCCGCCTTCGCAAGGACGGCACGCCGATCGATGTCTCGCTAACGGTCTCGCCGGTCAGAGATCGCGAGGGCCGCATCATCGGCGCCTCGAAGATCGCCCGCGATGTTACCGACCAGAAACGGACGCATGAGGCGCTCAAGCGCAGTGAAGAACGCATGCGGACCCTGGTGGAAGCAACGCCCGAGTGCGTGAAAATCGTCGCACCCGACGGCACGTTGGTGTTCATGAATCATGCGGGCCTCTGCATGGTCGAAACGGATTCCGAATCGATGGTCCGTGGTCACCCGGTCGTCAACCTCATCGCCCCCGAGCACCGTGAACGATGGCTCGACTTTCATCGGCGCGTGTGCGGCGGCCAGCGGCTGAGCTGGGAGTTCGAAATCGTCGGACTCAAAGGCGGGCGCCGCTGGATGGAAACGCACGCGGTGCCGCTGACCCTGGACGACGGTCGAGTCGCCCAATTGGCCGTCACACGCGAGGTCACCGCCCGTAAACGTTTGGAAAGGGAGCGACAGCAACTTCTCGAGAACGAGCGAGCGGCGCGAGCCGAGGCGGAACGCACCAGCGTGCTCAAGGACGAGTTTCTGGCCACATTGAGCCACGAGTTGCGGACGCCCTTGAGCGCCATCCTTGGTTGGTCGCAAGTGCTGTCGATGGGAACCCCGTCGCAAAGCGACCTGGAGCAGGGTCTGGAAACCATCCAGCGCAACGCCCGTGTGCAGACGCAGCTCATCGAAGATCTACTCGATATGAGTCGCATCGTCTCAGGCAAGATTCGCCTGGACGTTCAGTGGACAGACCTCGCCAGCGTCGTCGAGGCGGCCGTGAGTTCCCTGCGTCCGGCGGCCGACGCCAAGAGTATTCGGCTGCGCACCATCCTCGATCCGCACGCGGGACCGGTATCAGGAGATCCGACGAGACTCCAGCAGGTGGTCTGGAATCTGCTGAGCAATGCGATCAAGTTCACACCCAAGGGAGGCAAAGTCGAAGTGCTCCTGGAGCGCGTGAATTCGCACCTCGAAATCACCGTGCACGATTCCGGAATGGGCATCAAACCCGATTTGCTCCCGGTGATCTTCGAGCGGTTTCGACAAGGGGACGCATCGACCACGCGGTCTTACGGCGGCTTGGGACTGGGCCTCGCGATCGTCAAGCATCTCGTCGAGCTGCACGGCGGGACGGTCCGGGCAAAAAGCCCGGGCGAGGGGGAGGGCGCCACGTTCATCGTCACGTTGCCGCTTGCGCCGGTGCGTGATGACGGCCGCAAACGCGAACATCCCCGTACGCAGAAGGCGGCCGCGCTGGACTTTAGCGAGGTCGACCTCGCTGGCGTCAAGGTCCTGGTCGTCGACGACGAACCCGACGCCCGCGCATTGGTGAGGCGTTTGCTCGCGCAATGCCATGCCGACGTATCCGTGGCAGCCTCGGCCGCCGAGGCGGTTGAGCAGCTCAAGATGGTTCGGCCCGACATCATCGTCAGCGATATCGGTATGCCCGAGACGGACGGCTATCAGTTCATCCGTCAGGTTCGGGCGCTTCCGGCGGGACAAGGGGGCCGGACTCCGGCGATCGCCTTGACGGCCTTCGCCCGTTCGGAGGACCGAACGCGGGCCATGATCGCCGGATATCAAGTGCACGTGGCCAAGCCCATCGAGTCCCAGGAACTCATCGTAACCGTCGCCAGCCTGGCAGGAAGAATGGGCGCCGGGCCAAGCTGAAAGTGGCAGCGGCGGACGCGGCCCGTACTGGTTCGTACCCGAGAGGGATTGGAGCATCGGCTTCGGAGGCCGATGTCCATCATGCACAAAACATGCACCGCAAATCCGCGATATTGGGCAGCACCCAAGCGTTGTTCTGTGATCCGAAGGGGCGGCCGGCAATCACGGTCGTCGGCGCGCGAGGCGGTCGGAAGTCGCTCAAAGGGCTAAGAGCTTCGCTTTGGAGGCGGCGCCTTCGATAGAGGCTGAGCGCTTGCCTTCGGCGGCTCATTTTGGCTCTCCATGCTCGGCATCGGTGCCGGCTTCGCCGGCGGCCGATTAATCGACTTCCCAACGGAACTCGGTATCTCAATCATGAAATGGTCTCTTTCAGGACTTTTTTGGCGGTGGTGGTGAGATTGGCCGGGCTTGGCTAACCATTGGCTTGGCTGGTGGCGTATGGACGCTCCCCTGAACCTTTACTGGATCGGTTTTCGCTTGCACTTTTCCTGCATCAACCATCGCTCTACTCCGCTATCGCTTAGGTGGTGGGGGTGGAGAGACGGGCGGCGCCTTCTTACCGGCCGCTTCGTCGCAGGTCGAAGGTCGTGGAGGCGGTCTTCGTGGAACTTTGCTACTCATGCGGTATCCTCACTTTGAACTTCTGCCGCGGATTTCATTATCTCGACCATTTCTACGGACTTCGCAGGAACTAGCATCCGCTCGACATGCGTGAGCGGGATACATTCATTATCGCCGAGCAACCACTGTGGGTAAACCAGGACAAAATGGCCTGAATCAGATTGATCTGGATATTCGATCGGGAAACCATGGAGGCGCCTGTTTCCCTCCAAATGCAAAATCACGTAACGCTCGTCCTTGCTTAAGGCGCTATACCATTCGGAGGGAAGCGAATGTCGCTTGGTTACTCCCCAGGAAATGAGCCATTTGTGAAGAATGTTGTTGTTCGAGCAGTATGAAAAGCCTATGCCGACCGCCGCCGCGATAATTACCGACCAAAACAAGTCTACGTCGGCTGTCCATAGTGATATTGCCCATCGCTTGCCTAGCAAGAGCCCGACAAGTTGCATCATCCACGTCAACACCCGGATGATTGCAGTGAAAATGAGCGCCTGAACAGTTCGCTCAAAAGGCGTCTGCTTTGGATGCGGCGTGAGTCCGTAGAAGATCCATGCCGCCAGGAAGCCGGGCAGCAACGCGTTGATGAGCTTTAGTGTTTCGGTTGAAACGGACTCCACGGCGCGCTCCTGTTCAGTTGTTCACTATGGTAGCAGCGATCGGCCGAACGAGCAAGACAAGTCTGTACGTCCCGATACGCTAGGCTTGGCGCAATCGGGTGCCTGGCCGTGCCCTGGATTATGCCGAACAGTCCTCAACCGCCGTCCGCACTCGGCATCCATCCACAATGTCGTCGCAGGCACGAGTTAAGCCGAACTCTAAAAGCCGATCGACGGGCGCGCTAACGGGCTATCGTATACTGCCCAACGGGCGGCCATCCGACCAACTTGCACGGCATTTGCGGGTCGACCATCGGCCGCTGAGTGATGCCAGAGAGCCGCGCAGCGGCTGGGGTCGGCTCGGGCGCGAACGTATCGTTGGTCCGGTGGTTCCTCTTGCGTGAGGTGACCATTCGACGTGCGCCGCAATTCAACTAACAAGTATCCCCGACAGGATTCGAACCTGTAACCTTCGGCTTCGGAGGCCGACGCTCTATCCAGTTGAGCTACGGGGACACGTGCGGGCGACTGCGCGACCGGTCGCTAGCGGGCTCGACGCGGGATGTCGAGAGGGCGGATTGCGGTCGCGGTCCGGAAGGGAGGATTTTAGCGGCCCTGGGCACGATTGGCCAGCGGCAGGCATGATCGACTGTGGCGCGGCGATAGCACGGCCGGGCTTGTCGGGCCTGCGGAGCGTGCTTGGGCGAGAAATCGGCTTTGGCAGGCGGAGGGGGGATGGATTACATTGGCGTGACTGCCCGCCTCCCACTTCCAGCCAGTTGAGCGATTGCCATGGCGATGAAAGACCCGCCGCTGACCAGCCCGGCCCCTGGCGGCCCGACCATCAAACCGCTGGGGGGCGCCAAGCCGGCGAGCCCGCCCGCCGACAAGCAGGGCAAAGAGCCGCCGAAGGATCGCGAAAAAGACAAGGCCAGCCCCAAGCCGCCGGCCGCGGCCAAGGAGGCCAAGCCCGGCACGCGGCTGACGTCGGTCGATGCGTATCGCGGCCTGGTCATGCTGCTGATGGCATCGGCCGGTTTTGGTTTTAAGCTCGTTGCCGAGACGTTTCCAGTCATCTGGAACATGAAGGGATTCCTATATTGGCCGTATCCTAACCAACCACCATCGCCCTGGCCTGGCCTTGCCGATCAGTTTAGCCATGTCGCGTGGCAGGGCTGCGCGATTTGGGACCTGATCCAGCCGTCATTCATGTTCCTGGTGGGCGTGGCGATGCCGTTTTCGTATGCGGCACGTCGAGCCAAGGGCAACTCGTACCTTGGTACTCTGGGGCACGCCGCGGTGCGCTGCGTGATGCTCGTGCTGTTGGCGATTCTGCTTGCAAGCCAGGGGCACAAGCAGACGGAGTTTGTCTTCACCAACGTGCTGGCTCAAATCGGGCTGGGATATCTGTTCGTGTTTCTGCTGGTCAATCGCGGCATGATCTTGCAGACGCTGACCCTGGTCGCCGTGCTGGGCGGCTACGGCTACCTGTTTTATCAGCACCCGCTGCCGGGGCCCGACTACGACTATGCCGCGGTCGGCGCGCAGCCGAAAGATTTGCTGCCGGGCGAGCAGGGGCATTGGAGCAAGAACACGAACTTCGCAGCCGAGGTCGACCGCAAGTTCCTCAATCTGTTTCCGCGCAAAGAGCCGTTCCGATTCAATCCGGCCGGCTATTGCACGCTGAACTTCATTCCGTCGATCGCCACGATGCTCTTGGGCTTGATGGCCGGCGAACTATTGCGCGGCGCCCAGACGCAGCAGCGCAAAGTGCTATGGCTGATCGCCGGCGGAGCCGTGTGCCTGGCCGCAGGCTTAGGGTTGGGACTGACGATCGTGCCAATCGTCAAAAAGATCTGGACGCCCAGTTGGGCGCTGGTGAGCGGGGCCGCGGCCCTGTGGCTGCTGGCCGCCATGTACTGGATCATCGATGTTCGCGGTTTCCGCCGTTGGGCCTATCCGCTGGTGGTGGTCGGGGCCAACTCGATCCTGATGTACCTGATGAGCTCTTTGATGTCGGTTTGGATCGTGGCGAACCTGCGCACTATTTTCGGGCCGGAAGCGCTCGGGGGTGCGTTCGGGACGATTGCGGTGCCGGCCCTGCTCGACGTCGCCTATGCGCCGATCATCCGCAGCCTGGCCGTGTTGGCCGTGCTGTGGATGATCTGCTTCTGGCTCTATCGCCAACGGGTCTTTATCAAGATCTGAGCGGCTGAGAGCCGCACACCGGCGGTTTCTATTCGCTGGGACTCCCCCGGCTGACGCCTGGGGGCTCGCCTTACGCGCGCTTCGCCGTAGCGGAAGTCGTGAGACTTCCGAGGGATTTTGCGGATGAGCCAGCCACGGAATTCTCACGAATTCCGCCACTTGGCTACGAATTACGCGCGCTAGCGATCGGTAACTTTGCGCGATCGTTAAATCTTCGCGCCGGCGCCATTTCATTTGCTTTTGGCTGATTAAAGATCAGCCGCGGCGCACCCCGATGCACTTACCGGGGCGCCATTTCCCGAATTTACGGCGCGGTCGGTAGATCCCTTGCGCCAAGCATCTTTAGGGCACGCATCATGAAACTGGTTCGGGTGAAGGCGGGCGGCGTGAAATACATTGCTCCGTTGGCGGCGCTTGCGCTGCTGATGGCCATCGGCACCAGTGCCTCGGCCCAGGGTATCCTGCTGCCGTTTGCCGGCCCGATCAACCAGTCGATGGGCGGAGCGTCCACGGCGGCACCGATTGATGCGGCCGGTGCCATGTTTTGGAACCCGGCGTCGATCAGCGGGCTGCAAAGTTCGGAAATGTCGCTCGGCCTGGGCATGGTGCTGCCGACGACTTCGGTCGCGTCGACGGCCACGATCCCCGGCGTGGGAACCTTCTCGGGCAGCACGCAAAGCCAGCCTGGCGTGATGCCCATCCCGACCATGGCCTTCGTCAAGAAATCCGACGACAGCGCCTGGACGTACGGCATTGGCGTATTCAGCCTGGGCGGTTTCAGCACCAATTACCCGGCCAGTCCGTTCCCGACCGCCACCAGCAATCCGATTCTCACGCCCCAACCGCCCAACGGCGCCGGTTTGGGATCCGTCTATGCGATGAGCCAGATTTACCAGATCGCGCCGACCATCTCGTGCGCGGTGACGGATCGGCTGTCGATCGGCGTGACGCCGACGATCAGCCTCGCGTACCTCGACATGAGCCCGCTCGTATTTTCGCCGCCGAATCCGCCGGTGGCGGCCGGCGGCGCGGCTCAGTATGGCCCCGGCTTTGGCACGCGGTTCAACTGGGGCGGCGGCGTGAACCTCGGAGCCTACTACATCCTCAACGACGCTTGGCATTTCGGCGCCACGATCAAAAGCCCACAGTGGTACGAGCCCATCCGCATCAACTCGCAAAATCAGGCGGGCGGCCCGACGCAGTCGAAGCTCGACTTTCAAATGCCGATGGTCCTCTCCTTCGGCACGGCCTACACGGGCTTTCAGCGGCTGATCGTGGACCTTGATCTGCGGTATTTCGATTACGCCAATGCCCACGGTTTCAGCCAGTCGGGCTTTCTGTCCAATGGTGCGGTGGCCGGGCTGGGTTGGCAAAGCGTCTTCGGCCTGGCCTTGGGCGGCCAGTACCTGCTCACCGACCGCTGGACCGTGCGGATGGGCTACAGCTACAACTCGAATCCCGTTCCCAATTCGCAATCCGAGTTCAACGTCGCCTCGCCCTTGATCTATCAGAACATCATCAGCATGGGTTTTTCCGTGCTGATTGTCAGCAACGTGAAGGCCAACCTGGCCTACTCGCACGCCTTCCAGAATTCGATCACCGGCCCGATCTACACGGCTGCCAACGCGCCGATTCCCGGCACTTCGGTGACCAACACCGTGTCGTCCGACCTGCTGCAAGCCGGCCTCAGCGTGTTGTTCTAATCGCGGCTAAGCCCACGGACTGCGGTCCGTGGGGGTTCGCCACCACCTAGCTGGTTCAATTGCCAGTCGCCCGCTGCTACAATGCGGCCCTTGGCGTGTTCGCGCCAGTTGCCGCATTGACCTCTCAGCCAGGCGGGCCCGCGCCGTGTCTCTGTCGATTGCAAAGTTCCTCGAGGGGCTGTCCCAAGTCGGTTTGCTTCCGCCAGCCGATATCGAAACGCTGCGGGCGGCTTCGGCGGCAAAGCTCGGCGACGATGCCGATGCGCTGGCCCGCGAACTGGTCGAGCAAGGCAAGCTCTCGCGCTTCCAGGCCGCAGCCGTCTACCAGGGCCGGTCCGAAGCGCTCGTGCTGGGCAATTACCTGGTCATCGATAAGCTCGGCGCCGGCGGCATGGGCCAGGTGTTTCGAGCCCGGCATCGCCGCATGGATCGCGTCGTGGCGCTCAAGGTGCTGCCCAAGAAGCTGCTGGGCTCGCCCGACGCCGTGGCCCGCTTCCAGCGCGAGGTGAAGGCCGCCGCGCGGCTCACGCATCAGCATATTGTCACCGCTTACGACGCCGACGAAGCGGCCGGCATGCACTACCTCGTGATGGAATACGTCGAGGGGCAGGACCTGTCGGCCATCGTCAAGTCGCAAGGCCCGATGAGCGTGGCTCAGGCCATCGGCTGCGTCGTGCAGGCCGCTCGCGGGCTGGAGCACGCCCACGCGCAGGGCATCATTCACCGCGACGTAAAACCCTCGAACCTGCTGCTCGATAAGCAGGGCACGGTCAAGATTCTGGACATGGGCCTGGCCCGGTTTGACAACCCGCTGGCCGAGGGCGGCTCCGACGACGGGCTCACGGCGGCCGGCAGCGTGATGGGCACGGTCGATTTCATGTCGCCCGAGCAGGCCCTGGACACGAAGCACGCCGATGCCCGCAGCGACATCTACAGCCTCGGGTGTACGCTGTATTACCTGCTGTCTGGAAAAAAGCCGTACGACGCCGACACTTCGATGAAAAAGCTCGTGGCACATCGCGAAGCGCCGATCCCCTCGCTGGCGCAAGCCCGGCCGGATGTGCCGGCCGCGCTCGAGCCGGTGTATCGCAAGATGGTTGCGAAGCGGCCCGAGCAGCGCTACGCCACGATGCGTGAAGTCCGCGAAGCGCTCGAAGCCGTGCAAGCCGGCCGCGCCCCAGCGGCCGCCGCGCCAATCGCCCTTGCGCCGGCTCCCAAAGTCGCCGCGGCCCTGCCCACAAGCCCGGCCACGGACTTGCCCAGCGGCACGCACACCTCGAAGAAAAAGAAGGCCCCGGCAGCCCGCTCGAAAACGCCGTTGATCGCGGCCGGCGCAGCCGTAGTCTTGCTCTTGGCGATCGGCGGCTGGCTTGTGCCCAGCATGCTCTCCAAAGCCCCGGTGGACGACCCACCGACAGCCGAAGCCACCGCTACGCCGAGCGCCGCAGACTCCGTCGTGGCGAGCGTCGCGAAATCCCCCGTGGCGAGCCGGGAGCGTCAGCGACCGGAGTCCCCCGCGGCACCAAGCGATTCCCCAACGACAAAAAAAGTCGGCACAGCGGCGGCCATGTCGCCGAAGGCCGCACTGCCGACGAGTGCGCCGCCAACAACCAATTCCGCCGACCGCCGCGCCGGCGAGTGGGCGCTTGGCCTGGGTGGCAACATTCTCGTCGCCGAGGGGGACGCGAAGCCGGTGGAGATCCGCTCGGCGGCCGCGTTGCCGCGGGATGAATCGTGGCACGTTAATGCCATCAATCTATTGGGCAACTCGGGCGTGACCGATGACTCGCTCGCGGTGGTCGAGGGCCTGCGCCGCTGCCGAAGCATCAACTTGAGCCGGACCCCCGTTACGGATGCGGGCATGCGGCACCTGACCGGCATCAAAAGCCTCGAGCACGTCGCAGTGTCGGGAACGACCGTCGGCGACGCGGGCTTCGAACAACTGGCGGGCTTGGACTTGCACGCGATCCAGGCCAACGAAACGGCGATTACCGATCGCTCGCTTGAACTTTTCCGTGGGTTCAAAGCGCTGGTGGTCCTGCATTTGAATCACACGAAGATCACCGATGCGGGAATCGCGCAGCTGCGCGATTTGCACTTGATCGATATGGCGATCGACGACACAGGCGTGAGCGATGCCGCGGTGATGCAGTTGGCCGAAAGCGGCTCGATCGAGGTGCTGCGATTGAAAGACGCTGCGGTCAACGACCGTAGCGCGGCCGCGCTGGCGAAGCTTCCCAAGCTCTGGATGTTGATCTTGCGCAATACAAGCGTTTCGGACGCGATCGTTCCGGTGCTCAAATCGCTGTCCAAGCTGCGCGAGTTGGACGTGGCAGGCACGAACATCACGCAGGCCGGCTTCGACGAGCTGAAATCGGCCTTGCCCAACGCCAAAATCGAATGGTCGCCCAAGCCGGTCGGCGTCCCCGCGGTTTCTATTCCGGCTGTCGCTCCGCGGGCTAGCGCCTTGCCGGAAATTCCATTCAGCGCGGCGATTGAGCGCAAAGCGGCTGAGTGGGTTCTGAGCGTCGGCGGCAAGGTGGAAATTGCCATAAATGGCGAGAAGGTAATACCGCTCACGCGCGGCGATCCGCTCCCCGCACAGCAGTTCACCGTTTCCGCGGTCAACCTCTCCAAGCTGCGGCAGGTTGACGACCAGTCGCTCGTCAATCTTGACGGCTTGAGCCATTTGGACAACTTGGAACTGTGGGACACGCCAATCACAGACGCGGCGGGCGCGCATATTCGTGTCCACATCTGGCTGAAGGCACTTTTCGTGCCGACGACTGCGTTTGGA
Organism: Pirellulales bacterium; assembly: GCA_036268995.1. Taxonomy (GTDB): domain Bacteria; phylum Planctomycetota; class Planctomycetia; order Pirellulales; family PNKZ01; genus DATATB01. The sequence goes on from DATATB010000137.1 coordinate 131,567, forward strand.
GATGCCGGCGCCGAGCAAATTGCTACGCTCCAACAGCTAAGACTGATCGATGCGAGCAACACTCGCATTACGGACCGCGGTGCCCAGAGCCTCGCGCGAATCAAGTCGCTCAAAACGATCTGGCTCCGATCCACCGGGATCACTGACGACGGTGTGGCCAACCTGAGCCAACTGCAACTTGATCGCATCGGGCTCCAAGGGACTCGGATAACGGACGGGGCGCTAAAACGCCTTTCAATGTGCACAAGCCTGGGAGTGGCGCTCTTGGAGGACACCGCTGTTACCGACAGGGGCGTCGCCTTACTGGCGGCACTTCATCTGCGGGGACTGCGGCTGCAGGGGACCGGAATCACCGACCGCAGCATCGAGACACTGGCCAGCATGAAGTCGCTTACGGAGCTCTCGCTGAGCGATCCGTCAATCACGAACGCCGGCTACGAGAAGCTGCGCGCTGCGCTGCCCGGGTGCAAGGTGGAGTGGTCGCCCGCCCAGCCTGCCCACGCGGCCGCATCTGCGCCAACAACAGTCGTGCCGCTGGATCGCTCGGGCCGGCTGGCCGTGCCGGCGGATAGCGAGCGGCGGAAGGCGGCCGAGGCGGTCAAGGAGGTGTTTGGCGAGGAGCTGTCGCATGCCAAGAAGGCGGAAGACAAGCAGGCGCTGGCCGAAAAGCTGTTGAAGAAGGCCCAAGAGACGCGCGACGACGCGGCTTCGGCCTACGCGATGCTGGAGCAAGCGCGCAGCCTGGCCATCGACGCGGCCGATGCGCCGCTGCTGGCCAAGATCGCCACGGAGCTGGGCTCGCGCTTCGACGTCGACCCGCTGGAGCTGCTGGCGGACGATCTGGAAAAGGCTAACCAAAAATCGCATCCCTCGGCAGCCTTTAAGTCGATTGCCGAAACGGCGCTCGAGCAAGTGGACGATGCGCTGGCCGCCGATCAGTTTCCGGTGGCCAAGCGTTTGAGCGACGTGGCCCTTTCGGCCGCTCGCAAGGCGAAGGATCCGGCGGTGCTCAAAAGTGCCATCGACCGCAACAAGGGCATGACGACGATCAAGCAGCAGTGGGAAGCGGCCGAGGAAGCCAAGGAAACCTTGGCCAAAACGCCCGACGATCCGGATGCCAATCTGGCCGTCGGCCGTTATTTGTGCTTCGTCAAAGGCGACTGGCCGACCGGCTTTGCCAAGCTGGCCAAAGGCAGCGACGCGGTGCTCAAGGATCTCGGGGCCAAAAGCGCGGCCGATCCGCAGGACGCAGCCGGTCAGGCCGAGCTGGGCGAGGCCTGGGCCAAGGCGGCCGATGCGGCCAAGAGCAAGGCCAAGGCGGAACTCCAGGCCGGGGCTCGCTATTGGCTATCAAAGGCCCTGCCGGCCGCCACCGGCCTTTCGAAGGCCAAAATCGAGCAGCGGCTCAAGCAGCTCGAAGGCCCAGCCGGCGCCGCGGCCAGCAAAGCTGCGCGTCGCCCGGCGGGTGGAACGCTGGCCCAGCAACTGGCCCGCGACCGAGCGGCCGCCGAATGGGTGCTGGGCCTGCGCGGCAAGGTGGGCATCATGGCGCCGTATCTTGCCGGCGAGGCGACGATCGAACTGGCCTCCGAGTTGCCGCCCCAGCCCTTTGCGCTGGTCCATATCGACCTGTTCCAGAACAAACAGCTTACTGACGATGCGCTCAAGCATCTCGAAGGGCTGACGAACCTCACGTATTTACGGCTCGAGGCCTCGCCAATCGGGGACGCCGGCTTGGAGCACATCAAAGATCTGACGAATCTTGCACACCTGCACATTAATACGACGAAGGTCACGGACGCGGGGCTGGCGAACATTCGCGGGCTTGTCAATTTGCGCGAGCTGGTATTTTCCAATCTGCCGAAGGTCACGAATGCCGGCCTTGAGACGCTCACGAATTTGAAGAACGTGACGACCATCTACCTGGCCAATACCGGCGTCAATGATACCGGCCTGGCGAGCCTCAAGAATTTCCCGCAGCTTGAAATCCTGGGGCTGAATTTCACGGCTGTCACCGACGCCGGCCTCGATAAGCTTCGCGTGCTCACGCAGCTTCGCACGCTTGATCTGTCGGATAGCAAGATCACCGAAGCCGGGCTGCCCAAGCTATATCCATTGCAGTCGCTACGGGAGTTGAAGCTCCGCAACATCAAGCTGAGCGACGCGGCGATTGCCAAGCTGCAAGCGGCCCTACCGCAGTGCAAGATTCAATTCTGACGGTTTGCCTCCGCGCTTCCGCGGCACGAGTCGGGGAGGGCGTGGCTCCTGCCGAGCCGGAAACGACGAGTACCGTCACGTCGAGCTCGGCTCGGCAGGAGCCTCGCCCTCCCAATTGAAGTCTGAGCCGACTAGTAGCAGCTGGACGAGTTCTTCCAGCCCGCGGGCATCGGTGCCGTCGAAGCGGGCCAGACGGGGGCTGTCGAGATCCAAGACTCCCAGCAGGTGCTGGCCGGCCAGCATGGGGACGACGATTTCCGATTGCGAGACTTCGTCGCAGGCGATGTGGCCGGGGAACTGGTGGACGTCGCGCACGATCACCGTCTCGCGCCGCTGAGCAGCCGAGCCGCATACGCCGCGGCCCAGCTCGATGCGCACGCAGGCCGGCCGGCCTTGAAACGGCCCGAGCACGAGCTGCCCCTGCTTGAGCAGATAAAAGCCCGCCCAATTTAGCTCCGGCAGCGTGTGGTACACCAGCGCCGCGCAGTTGGCCATGTTCGCCAGGAAATCGCGCTCGTCAGCGAGCAGGGCGGCAAGGTCGGCAGTCAGGCGATCGTAGTCGGTCATGGAAGGCATGATGAAGTAGGAATGACGAATGACAGCAGTTCCAAAGCCTGTGGCTGACAACTGGGAACGGAACACTAATTTGCGCTAATTCCCGCTAATTTCGATCAGTGTCAATTAGCGCCGATTAGTGTTCCTGAATTGAAGGTCCAGAAATTGGTAGTCTGGATGATGAATGGAATACGAGGCCGGTGCGCGGGCCTCTGCATTGTACTGGCGGGGGGCGGGCCGGTATATTTTGCGTTGTCTGCCGCCGCGCATCCTTTGTTTCGATGCGCCGGGCGAGCGGAGCATTCGCAGGCCGTTTTTGATAAGGAAATCATGCTCAAAGTCACCCTTCCCGACGGTAGTGTTCGCGAGTATTCCCGTTCTATTCGACCCATCGAAATCGCCGCCGAGATCGGCGCCGGCCTGGCCAAGGCCACGCTGGCCGCTAGCGTCAACGGCAAGGTAGTTGGAGCCAACGTGCCGCTGCCGGCCGACGGCGAGATTGCGCTGCGGCTGCTGACGAAAAAAGATCCCGAGGCCCTGGCCGTGATGCGGCATTCGGCTGCGCACGTCATGGCCCGGGCCGTGATGCGGCTGTTTCCCGGCGTGCAGTTGGCCTTCGGCCCCACGATCGACAACGGCTTTTATTACGACATGGACCTGGAGCGCAAGCTCACCGAGGACGATTTTCCGGCGATCGAAGCCGAGATGCGCAAGATCGTCAAAGCCAACGAGCCGTTCGAGCGGCTGGAAGAGCCGCGCGAACAGGCGCTGGCGATTTGCCAAGACCTGGGCCAGAAGCTCAAGGTCGAGCACATCGAGACCGGCCTGGCCGACGAGCGGGAGCTTTCGTTTTACCGGCAAGGCGAATTTCTCGATCTCTGCCGCGGGCCGCACGTGCCGGCCGCCGGCGCGATCGGCGCGTTCAAGCTGCTGAGCGTGGCCGGCGCGTATTGGAAGGGCGACTCGTCGCGGCAGCAGTTGCAGCGGCTGTATGCCACGGCCTGGTTCACCAAGGAAGAACTGGAAGCGCACCTGAAGATGGTCGAAGAGGCCAAGCGCCGCGACCACCGCGTGCTGGGCAAGCAGCTCGAACTGTTCACCACCAGCCCGCTGGTCGGGCCGGGCCTGATCCTGTGGCTGCCCAAGGGGGCGATCATTCGCGGCCTGCTCGAGAACTTTGTGCGCGACGAACTGTTTCGCCGCGGCTACGAACCGGTGTACACGCCCAACATCGGCAAGGTCGAGCTGTACCAAGTCTCGGGCCATTATCCGTATTACGCCGACAGCCAGTTCAAGCCGATCGAAATGGAAGACGGCGAGCGGTACGTGCTCAAGCCGATGAACTGCCCGCACCACATCATGATTTACCAGTCCAAGCCGCGAAGCTATCGCGACTTGCCGGTGCGGCTGGCCGAATTCGGCACGGTCTATCGCTACGAAAAGTCGGGCGAGTTGGGCGGGCTGACGCGCGTGCGTGGGTTTACGCAGGACGACGCGCACCTGTTTTGCACCGAAGACCAAGTGGCCGACGAGTTTCGAGGCTGCATGGAGATGACGCAGTTCATTCTCAAGACGCTGGGTCTGACCGACTACCGCGTGCGGCTGGGTTTCCGCGATCCGGCCAGCAACAAGTATGTGGGCAGCGACGAAAGCTGGACGCGCGCCGAAGCCAACTTGCAGGAAGTCTGCAAGAGTTTGGGCATCGACGCGAAGGTCGAGCGGGGCGAAGCGGCCTTTTACGGCCCTAAGGCCGACTTCGTGGTCACCGATTGCATCGGCCGCGAGTGGCAGTTGGGCACCGTGCAACTGGACTACAACCTGCCCAGCGCCGAGCGCTTTGCCCTGGAATACATCGGACCCGACAACACGCCGCACCGACCGGTGATGGTGCATCGCGCGCCGCTGGGTTCGATGGAACGCTTCGTGGGCGTGCTGATCGAGCATTTTGCCGGCGCCTTTCCGCTGTGGCTGGCGCCGGAGCAATTGCGGGTGCTGATCGTCAGCCAAAAAAGCGAAGAGTACGCCCGGCGGGTCGAGGCGCAGCTCAAGGAGTCGGGCTTCCGCGTGACGGGCGACTACCGTTCGGAGAAGCTGGGGGCCAAGATTCGCGATGCCCAGCTCAAGCTGGTGCCCTACATGGTGGTGATCGGCGAACGTGACCAGGAGCAGGGCACCGTGTCGCTGCGTGACCGCATCGAAGGGGATTTAGGCGCCATGCCGGTACAGGCGGCCATCGATAAGCTGCGGGCGGAAGTGGCCGCCAAAACCATCCGCCAGGTGGTCAAAGCCGCAGCTGCCGTCAGCGATAAGGGAGAGGCGTTTGCGTACTGAGGCCGGCGCCGCGATTTCCGGCGGCGGGCGTGCCGGGGATGCGGCCTTTACCGGCTAATGGGGCCGGGTCGGCTCGTCGGACCGACGGTCGACCGGGGTGTGCCGGAAACCGGGAAAAAAGAAGTTGACGGGCCTGGAAACCCTGTCCGATACTTGGATACGTGTCGAAAAAACCAGCACTTTTGTCCCGATAGGAGTTTTTGCGATCGAACGGTCACAGAGGATCAACGAACAGATCCGCATCACCCCGATACGCGTGATTGGAGCCGATGGCCAGCAGCTAGGAATTCTGCCCACCGAACAGGCGCTGACCGCCGCGCGCGAAGCGGACCTGGACCTGGTGGAGGTGGCCCCCAACGAGCGTCCGCCGGTTTGCCGGATCATGGATTTCGGCAAATTCAAATATCAGCTCAAGAAGAAAGCGCAAAAGGGGCACACGCACCAGGTCAAGATCAAAGAGATTCGCGTCCGCCCCAAGACCGACGAGCACGACATCGAGGTCAAGGTCGGTAAGGCGCGCGATTTCCTGACGCACAAGGACAAGGTGGTCGTGTCGGTAATTTTCCGCGGCCGCGAATTGGCCCACGTGGAAGAAGGCCAAAAGGTCGTCAAGCAGATCATCACCCAACTGGACGACGTGGCCAAAGTCGAGTCGGCGCCCAGCCAGCAAGGCCGCCGCATCGTCTGCGTGCTCGCGCCGAAGTAGCAAACCGAGCGCTTTGCCAGGTGCCATGCCCACGCGGTGGGCGCATGGCACCTAATACTTCGTAGCAAACCCTACGGGGCCGGGGTCATCGGTGCCGCCCCTGGTGCACCCATCGGCGGTGCTCCGGGAAAGGGCATCGCGCCGCCTGCCGGCAGCTTGCCGGCGAATCGGCCAAGCAGAGCCAGGATCGGCGCGAGGGCCGCATTGAAGGCCGCTTCGTCCTTGGCTGCCAGCAGTTGATCCAACACGCCGTCGGCCATTTGCAGCATCATCATGCCTTGGGGTTTTTGCGCCGCCACGTTGAGCTGCTCCAGGCTCGCCTTGGCAGCGGCAACTTTTTCAGTCCAGCCGTCGACCATCTGCGCCGGCAGCCATTTGCCGTCGACCCGTTTGAGCTGAACGTCGATGGGCGGCTTGCCTTCGACCGCCACGTTCACCGTGGCACTGTCTCCCTCGGTTTTGGCGGTTGAAACCTTGGCTGCTTTCAGTTGGGCCAGCGACGGGCCGGCCGGCGCGCCCGCGGCCGGCGGCGCGTCGGCCAGCAGCTTGACGATTTTGCCGCCGGTGCCCGTCAGAAACGCGGCCGGGTCGAATGTCTTGAGACCTTCGACCGTGCTGATTTCGCTGCCGAGCAGCGTATCGAGCAATTCCATTATCCGGTCCCAGTTCTGGGCCATCTCCTCTTTGCCGCCCGGCACGGCGGCCAGCATCGGCTGCTTGAGAATCAGTTCGCGTTTGTCCTTGCCGACTTTGACGAGCTTTTTCAGCACCGCAAACGTCTTGGCCCACAGTTCGGAATCCATCTTGTCACCAAACTGGTTGACCAGGCTTTGAATGTCGGACTGATACTGAGCGGGCAACAGCGGCCAAAGGTTCTGCGGCTGGTCGATTGCCGCGATCCCTGCTGAAATGCTCCCCTCGGGCGTGGAGGCGTCGGCTGCCGCCGGCTGTGCACTGGCTGTCGGCAAACTGGCCGTCGGTGGTTCGGCCGCCGGTGGTTCGGCTGGCGGCGGCGTCGCGGCGGGCTCGGCACTGGCGGCGGCCGGCTTGTCGGCCGTGGCTGTCGGCATGGGACTGGCAGCGCGGGCGGCTGGCGCTGCAAACGGATCCTCGGCCGGCGCCGCGGGCTTTTCGGTTGCGGCTGGAGCGGCAAAAGGATCCGCGGCCGGCTTTTCGTCGGGGGCAGCAGCCGGAGCGGCTTGCGGCATGGGCAAGGCGGCGGCCGGTGGTGCAGTTGCCGCGGGTACGGAAGCGGCCGCGACTTGTTCGATCGGCGGCCGGCTCGGCCCGATACCGTAATGCGCCAGACGCCGGGCGTCGCGCTGGCGTGCCAGCGCCATTCGCGCCGGTCCGCGGTAGTTTTCCAAACTGCGCCGAGCTGTCCCCTGCACGCGCGTCAGTGAAGTGCTGACCTCGGACCAGTGCTCGGGATCGGCCTGCTCGAGTTCGGCCCCGCGGGCGAAATCCCGCTGGGCGTCGGCCGTGCGTCCCATCTGCCAGGCGCACAGGCCGCGGAAATAGTACGCCCGCGGATCAGCCGCGCCGATTTGGATCAACTGCCCCAGTTCGTTCTGAGTTTCGATCAGCCGGCCTGCAAAGTAGCCAGACATGGCCCGGCCCAGCGCGTCGTTGTACGCCGTGTCTTGTGCAGCAGCCATTGCCGGGAACATTGACGCGGCCAAAAGCATCCAGAAGCAGACGCGTGGCATGGGGTGAACTCCCTAGGCCTGGGGCGATACTGCGAGCGGCTCGCTCGCAACCCCGCGATCGTACCCTCCCAGTGACGGGGGCCGCAAGCGCCAGCCGTGGGAGTTGGGGGCGCCTGCTGCCGGTAACGGGTACGGCCAGAAAGCTGCGGATGCAGACGGGTTGACGACCCTAGAGGCCGGGCGCATGGGTCGGCCGCGATTCAAACAGGCCGGGCGAATCGAGGCGAAATTCCGCCCAAACTCAGTCGCCGACGTAAGGCAGCAGGGCCATGAAGCGAGCCCGCTTGACCGCTTGGGCCACGGCATTCTGGCTCACGGCGGTGCAGCCGCTTTTGCGGCGGCCGATGAGCTTGCCCTGGCGGCTGGTGAGCTTGCTCAATAGCTCCAAGTCCTTGTAGTCGACGTACATCGGCCGAGGACGCTTGCCATCGACGAAGATCGGATCCTTCTTCTTCGTGCGGCTGCCTGTCTTGCTGCGTTTCTTACCCATTGACCTACCAGTTTCGAGCCGGATGCAAAAAATGGACTACCGGCCATGCGGACAGGCCGGGGGGCCACTCATCATAGCGGCTCGCCGGGTCCTCTCCAAGTGGACCGGCCGCAGGTTTTTTCATGCTACGAAAGCCATCGAACCACGACAAAGACGGATAAAGACAGACAAAGAGATTGAACCACGGATTTCACGGATGACACGGATGAAAAAAGGGAGACTTCTGTTCTGATCCGTGCCCATCCGTGAAATCCGTGGTTCCTTCCTGCTCTGCCTACCGCCGATCGTTGCCTTGCGGGTGGGGTGGTGCATACCTATAGTTCAAAACAGTGGGCGAACTACGCGATGGGGCGGCCCGTAGAACGAAGTCGGCACGTCTGCCTGCCTCGCGAATCGATTCATCACCCAGCACGTCACACCACGGTCCCCCATGACGAGCAACATGGCCGCCGCCGAGCCGAGTTTGCGGCCCGATGCGGCGGCCGGCCAGCCGGTGGTCGAAACCCGGAACCTGACGAAGATCTATCGCGACTTTTGGGGCCGGCAGAAGGTTCGCGCGCTCAAGGCCCTGGACCTGAAGGTCAACCGGGGCGAAATCTTCGGCCTGCTAGGCCCCAACGGCTCCGGCAAGACCACCACGATCAAGCTGCTGTTGGGTCTGCTGTTTCCCACCGATGGCGAGGCCTTTGTGCTGGGCCGCAAGGCCTCGGACGTCGGCAAGAACGAGCGGATCGGCTACCTGCCGGAAGAAACCTACTTGTATCGCTTCCTCAACGCCGAGGAGACTCTCGATTTCTACGGCCGGCTGTTCGACATGCCCGCCAAGCTCCGCCGCCAGCGGGCCGCCGAGCTGATCGAACTGGTCGGGCTGGGCTGGGCCAAGCGCCGCCAGCTCAAAGAGTATTCCAAGGGCATGACCCGGCGTATCGGCGTGGCCCAGGCCTTGATCAACGATCCCGAACTGGTCGTGCTCGACGAGCCCACCACCGGGCTCGATCCGCAAGGCTGCCGCGACATGAAGGATCTGATCCAGAACCTGCGCGCGGCGGGCAAAACGATCATCATGTGCAGCCACCTGCTGCCCGACGTGCAGGACGTGTGCGATCGGATCGCGATCCTGCATCAAGGCGAGCTAAAAGAACTGGGGCGGGTCGACAGCCTGTTAAAGGTTCACAACGTGACCGAAATCCGGGCCACCGGCCTGAGCGAAGCGGCGCAGGCCGAGTTGCGGACGGTGATTGCGCGGCTGGGCGGCGAGGTGAAGTCGATCGGTCATCCCACCACCACGCTCGAAGACCTGTTTTTGAAGATCGTGCGCGAAAGCGAACAGCGGCCGGGCCGCCGAGCATCCGCGGACTCCTGAACCGAGCCGATATGGTTCTCGAGACAGAACCGGTACCATTCTCCGATTTTTTCGCCGCATCCCTGCCGTACTGGTTGCAGGGCATGGCGGTGCTCGCGCTGATCTGCCTGGCCGTGGGATTCTTGCGGCTGGCCGTGCGATATGGCCCGTCGCGGGCGTTCTGGCGTTTGGCCGAATCCGGCGTCGGCTATGTAACCGACCTGCTGCGCATGTCGCCGCGCCGCGTACTGGCGCTGGCGCGGCTGACGGTGCAGGAATCGCTGCGGCGCAAGGTGATGGTAGGCTTCGGCCTATTTTTGCTGATCCTGATGTTCGCGCTCTGGTTCCTGGATGCCGAAAGCCCTGACCCCGCTCCGCTGTATACGAGCTTCGTGATGAACTGCACGTCGCGGCTAGTGCGCGTGATGGCGCTACTACTGAGCGTGTTCAGCATCCCCGGCGACATCAAGAGCCGCATCATTTTTACGATCGTCACCAAACCGGTCCGAGCCAGCGAACTCGTGGCCGGCCGCATGCTGGGTTTCGTCGGCATCGGCACGCTGATGCTGGTGCTGATGGGAGGGATCAGTTACTTGTTCGTGATTCGCTCGCTCGATCATACGCACGAGTTCGAGCCAGATGCCACGTCCTTGGCCGCGGAAAGCGCCGGCTTGGGCAGCAAGGTGATCGGCACTACCAGCCTGGCACGCAATCATCGACATCACGTGGTATTGGGTGTCGATGGCGTTCTGGCGACCGACGTGAGCCAAGGCCATTGGCATCCGGTGACGGTGGAAGAGCATAACGGCCACAAGCGGTATGTCGTCGGTCCGCCGCAGGGGCAGTTTCATGCCCGGGTGCCGCTGTATGGCAAGTTGCGCTTTAAAGACCGCTACGGCGGCGATGCGAAGCGCGGCACCAACGTGGGCAACGAGTGGACCTATCGCAGCCACGTGGAAGGCGGCACGCTGGCGGCGGCCATCTGGCACTTCGACGGCCTGCGGCGCGAGGCCTTTCCGCAGGGCTTGCCGATGGACATGACCATTCGCGTCTTCCGCACCGAGAAGGGGGACATCGAGCGCGGCATCCTCGGTAGCTTCGTGCTGCGCAATCCGCAGACCGGCCTCACGACCCAGCCGCAGGATTTTGTGGCCAAGGAATACGTGACCGATCGCCATCTGATTCCCAACCGGCTGCTCGACTCAACTGGCAAGTCGATCGAGCTGTTTGGCGATCTGATCACCGACGGCCAGCTCGAAGTGCAGTTGCAATGCCTGCAACGGGGGCAGTTTTTCGGCATGGCGCAGCCCGACGTGTACCTGCTCGAGCATGACGGCTCGGTGGGTCTCAACTTCGTCAAAGGCTACGTCAGCATCTGGCTGCAAATGGTGCTGATCACGGCGCTGGGCGTGATGTGGAGCACGTTTCTCAACGGCCCGGTGGCTATGCTGGCCACGGGTGCCTCGCTAGTGGCCGGCTTTTTTCACCACTTTTTTGAGTCCATTGCGACCGGCAAAACGCCCGGCGGTGCCACGTTCGAATCGCTGGTGCGCATGGTGCAGCACAAAAACACGGTCATCAAGCTCGAGCCGGGCTGGGGCACGTCGATCGTCAACCTGCTGGACGGTGGCGTGCGGCACCTCATGAAGTTGATCACGCAAATGGTGCCCGACATGCGGGCGCTGGGCGATATCGACTACGTCGTGGCCGGTTTCAACGTGCCGGATGGCCAGTTGCTGGTGCAGGCGGTGACCGTGGCCGCCTATGTGCTGCCGATCTTTTTGCTCGGCTACCTGTTCTTTCGCTTGCGCGAGGTGGCCCAATGAATCAGACCGCGTTCTTTCGCAAGGTCGTGTACCTGGGCTTGATGGCTCTGCTGCTGCTGCCGCTGTATTGGTTGAGCCAGCCCTCGACGACCGCCACTGCCGAGCAGCCGGGCAGCCCGGGCGGGGCGCTGGCCCAGAAGCGCGAAGAGTTCAAGCTGGGCCAGGCGAGCTTGGGCAAAATCGATCCGGCCGGCGAGACCATCCGCCTGGCGACGCTGGGCATGCGCGGCATTGCCGCCAACATCCTGTGGGCCAAGGCCGACGAATACAAAATGAAAGAGGACTGGACCAATCTTTCAGCCACGCTCGAGCAGATCGCCTATTTGCAGCCCAACTACATCGGTGTCTGGCAGTTCCAAAGCTGGAACCTGGCGTACAACGTCTCGTACGAGTTCGACGACTACCGCGAGCGCTACGCGTGGGTCATCAAGGGGATCGAATTCCTGCAAAAAGGCATCGAGTACAACGCCAACGACCCGCGGCTGATGTCGGGCGTCGGCTGGTTTGCGGCGCATAAGATCGGCCGATCGGACGAGCACGTGCAATTTCGCCGGTTGTTTCGCGAGGACGACGATTTTCATCGTCGGCAGAAAATCCAGCAGCGCGACAACTGGCTGTTCGGCAAGGCGTATTTTCTCGAAGCCCAGCGGGCCGTCGAGCTGGGCGCTACGATGCCGGCCTCATCGTCGCCCGTGTTTTATTCGCGGCCGGCGGTGGCCGAGAGCAATTACGCCGAGGCGCTCGAAGGCGATCATCGCGAAGCGCTCGACGCGGCCGCGGCGGCCGTAGCGCCGGACTCCGAGTCGGCCGAGCAGTTCGAAAAACGCGTGGCCGATATCCATAAGCGCTTTCGGCTGGCCATTCCCGCCGCCTGGGAAAACAGCGCGGCCGAATGGCACAAGCTGGGCGACCGCGATTTTCCGACCGAAGGCACGGCGCCCTATCGCTTGAACGATCGCGACGTGCTCGCCCGCGACCTGGCAGCCGCGCAAGCCGACTTGGAAAAGTTCTCGCCCGGCGCTCGCGACCGCATCCGGGAGGCGAAGCTCGCGAAATTGCCGGCTGATCGCCGCAAGGCGCTGGACATCCCGCCGCAAGATCGCACTCCAGAGCAAGATGCCCTGGCAAACCTCGCCGAGGGGGACACGCAAGTCTCGTACGACGAAGTCGCCCAGCAGGCGTCGGCGAGTAACCGGGCTGCGGCCGAAGCGGCGGCCCGGCGGGCAGCCCAATTGCAGGAGATGCTCAACGAAGTCACGCGTGGGCGGGAGAACGTGAACTTCGACGGCTGGCTCGCGCGCTGCGACGTCGAGCTGACGGACGACGCGCGTCAGGCCCGCCGCTGGCTGCACGAGGGAAGTATGGACTTTTACGTGCTGGCCGATTTGCCGGCCGCTCGCAGTGCGCTGGAAAAATCCTTCCAGCATTGGCGCCACATCCTCGACAAGCAGCCCGAGCTGATCGTCGATCCGACTTCGTTTGCCATGCTCGACGGCATTCACGTCTACGAAGCCGTGCTCAAGCAGATGGACGAGCCGTTTCCCAAGAAGTTCATCTTGCAAGACATGCTCGAGGCCGAGGCCCGCATGCGGTGAGCGGCGAGCGATAGTGCATTGCCGCAAAAATAAAAAACCCAGGGATTGAACAGAAGATCGCAAAGAGCGCGAAGGAATTCTGACCTTCGCGCTCTTTGCAATCTTCTGTTCACGCGTCCTACCGTTGACTGAACGAAGTGCTCCACGGTCCCCTTTACCGCCACTCGTATAATTGATGTAGAAGGCATCAAGGGGGATCGGCTATGAAACGAATCATTGTCTATCGGAACAAGGACTGTGAGAGGTGCCGGAAGTTCGCGAAAGCAAACAAGTACCTCGATTGGCTGAACCAGGTTGAGTCGTCGACCGAGACTCCGCGGTGCGGCCCACTGGCGGTGGGCGAGATCGCGGTCGAAGTGATTGAAACCGGCGAGATTTTCAAGGGTGTCGACGCCGTACGGACAATCTGGCGACATATTCCAGCGTACATGCTGCTATTGCCGCTCCTGAGAATCCCAGCCATCGCCAGGGCGGTTGACCGCGAGAGTCGTGGCTGCTCGGGCACAAGCTGCTCGGTCCCAAGTTGATCGCCGCGGGGTTTGGTCGCGGCGCTTGCTACCGGCGGGTTGCTAATGCAGGCCGTGGATGACGACGGCCTTGAGTTCGGTCATTTCCTCGATGGCGTATTTGGGCCCCTCTTTGCCGAAGCCGCTGTCCTTGAGCCCGCCGTAGGGCATCAGATCGGCCCGCCACGCTGGGCCCCAGTTGATGTGGATATTGCCGGATTCCACCTGCCGGGCAAAACGCAGGGCCCAATCCAGGTTCTGCGTAAAGATGCCGGCGCTCAAGCCGTAGGGCGTGTCATTGGCCATCGCGATCGCCTGCTCGATGCTATTGGCCCGGGTGACGGACACCGCCGGCCCGAACACCTCGTGGCAACTGATCCGCATCTGCGGCGACACGTCGGCCAGCAGCGTCGGCTGGAATAGGGCTCCCTGCCGCGTGCCGCCGGTCAGCACGCGGGCTCCCTGCGACACGGCCTCGTCCACCCATTGGCCGACGCGCACGGCGTCGTTCTCGCGAATCATCGGGCCCATCTGGGTTTTTTCGTCCAGTTGGTTGCCCGCCACGATCGCGGCCACTTTGGGCTTGAGCACGCCGAGCAATTGGTCGTACACGGAATCGATGGCGATCACGCGTTGCGTCGAAATGCACACCTGGCCGGCATTGCCGTAGCCGGTGGCCACCGTGGCTTCGGCCACTTTGGCCAGGTCCGCATCGGGCATCACGATCAGCGGGCTGTTCGAGCCCAGCTCCATCGTGATGCGCTTCAGACCGGCGATCTTGCACAAGTGTTCGCCCACGTCGCGGCTGCCGGTGAACGAGATCTTGCGCACGCGGGGATCGGCCACCAGGGCGTCGCCAATCGTCCCGCCGGATCCAGTGATGCAGGAAATGCCCAGCGGCGGCAGGCCGGCTTCGAGCAGGATTTCGACCAGCTTCAAGGCCGACAGCGGCGTGTCGCTGGCCGGCTTCAGCACGACGGCATTGCCGGCCGCCAAGGCCGGGCCGACTTTGTGGCATACCAGGTTCAGTGGAAAATTGAACGGCGTGATGGCCACGACCACGCCGCAGGGCACCCGCAGTGTGAATCCCAGCCGGCCGGCTCCGCCCGGAGCGCCGTCCAGCGGCAGCACTTCGCCGCCGATCCGCCGGGCCTCTTCCGCCGAAATATCGAGCGTTTCCTTGGCCCGCGAAACCTCGAAGCGTGCCTCGCGCAGCGTTTTGCCCTCTTCCTGGCTGAGGATTTTCGCCAGATCGTCGGTTCGCTCGGCCATCAGGTCGGCTGCCCGCCGCAGCCATTGTCCGCGGTCGTAGCCGCTGGTGCGGCGCATCACGGCGGCGCCTTCCACCGCGCCGCTGACGGCCGCTTCGACATCCTCGGCCGTGGCCTTGGGCACCGTGTCGATGACCGACCCGTCAAAAGGGTTGCGCACTTCGATCATGGCGGCCTTGTCGACCCACTCGCCGCGATAAAACATCCGCATAAAACCCTCCGAACCTGTGATGCCGATCGGATCCCCAATGCTGGCGTCTTGCCTCGCATGCTGTCGCCCCATTGTGCGGCTGCCGGCAGCGATAGAAAAGGCCTGGCGCACGAAAACCGGCCGAAGTCCTCCCTTCTGGGTTGGGAATTTCTGCGATACCGGCGTAAAATCGCCGCGTCTTTTCCTTCCAGGGCGCGCCTTGCATGTTGTCCCATTTCGCGTTTCGCGCGCTGGCCGCTGCTTTGTGGTTCGCCGGTTGCCTGACCGGAATCGGCCAATCTGCTGCCATGGCATCCAACCCGCCGGCCTGGGTTGCCGATGCGTCGCTGCGCGATGTGGCAATGATCGATCCCCAAACGGGCTGGGCCGTCGGTGATCGGGGCGTGATCTGGCATACGGACGACGGCGGCCGGACTTGGATTCTGCAACCCTCGGGCGTCGCCTGCACGCTGAACTCCGTGCAGTTCATCGACCGCCTGCACGGTTGGGCTGCCGGCGGCTATCAGCGGCCCTACAGCCGGCGCTCGGTGGGCGTGCTGCTGCGAACCAGCGACGGCGGCAAGTCCTGGCAATCGGATGTGCAACCCTTCTTGCCGGCGCTGAAGACCATTCGCTTTTTCAACGCCGACGAGGGCTGGGCCTTGGGGCTGCCCACGCCGGCTTTTGCCGCCAGCCTGTTCGTCACCGAAGACGGCGGGCGCAGTTGGGCCCCGGTAATTGCAGCCGATGCCGACGAATGGGAAGCCGCCGATTTCGTCAACCCACGGTTCGGCGCTTTGGCCGGCGTGCGAGGGCAAATGCGCATTGTCCGCCGCCGGGCGATCGAGCCGGCCGAAGCGCCCGCGTTTGGCTTGCGGCGAATCCACGGCTTGCGGCTGGCCCAGGATTCCACCGGCTGGCTGACTGGCGACGGCGGATTGCTGTTGGCCACCGCCGATTCCGGCCGGCACTGGAAAGTGCCGGCCAACGGGGCCGCGCTGCCCGAGGGTTTTGAAGGCTGGGCCATTGCCGCGCGCGGGCCGCGCGTCTGGATCGCCGGCTCGCCGGGCAGCATCGTCTGGCACTCGGCCGATGCCGGGCAAACGTGGGCCGCGCAGCCGACGCCGTCGCTGCTGCCGATTCGCGCTTTGGAATTCATCGACAACGAGCACGGCTGGGCCGTTGGCAGTCTGGGGCTGATCGTGTCGACCGCCGATGGCGGACACACCTGGCAGCGGCAACACGCTGGCGGCGAGCGGGCCGCCTGGCTGGGCCTGCTGGGCGACGCGGACTCCGCTCCGCTAGAGCTGATTGCGAATCTCTCGGCCAATGAAGGCTACCTGGGCGTGGTGGACATTCTAACGCGAGCCGATCTCGAACCGGTGTCGGGCGAGTCGGCACTGTCCGGCACGCGGGCGGTCGAGGCCTTGTTGCTGGCCGGGGCCAGCGAAGTGGAAACGGCCGGCGCCTTTCCCGTGCGGCAAGCCGGTCTCGCAATCCCGGCCGAGCAAATCGCGGCTGGCTGGGATCGCGCCGGCGGCTCGCAGGGCATGGCCCGCTTCCAGCAGTACCTGGTACGCCAGATCCGCACCTGGCGGCCCGACGTGATCGTGACGCACGCGGCCAGTCCGCGCGGCGAAGATCCGCTGGGACACGCGATCAATCAGTTGGTCCTGCGGGCGGTCGAACAAGCGGGCGATGCCGTTGCCCTTGCGGAGATCGACGAGCGGCTGGGCCTCAAGCCGTGGCGCGTGCAGAAGGTGTTCGGCTATTTGCCGGCCGGACGTTCCGGCTCACTGAACCTTTCGGCCGCGCAACTGGCCCCGCCGCTGGGCTGCGCGCTGGCCGACGTCGCCGACCGCGCTCGGGCCGTGCTGGGTGCGGAACTGGACGCGGCTCCGACGAAGTTGAGCTTTCAGCTCCTGGTGGATCGCGTTCCGCAAGGGGCCGGGGCGCTGGACTTCTTCAGCGGCATCGTGCTCCAGGCTGGCGGCGAGGCCCGTCGTGCGCCGCTCGAAGACTCTCAGCGGCCCGACGAAATGCTGCGGCGATCGAACCAACGCTTTCGCAATTTGCAGGCGATTCTGAGCTACATGGAGCGCAAAAACGTCTCGCACGATCAGATGCTGGCCGAGATGGGGCGAATGGTCGCCGACCTCGAGCCCGACCAGGCGGCCGAGCTGCTCTACAAGATGGCGCGGCAATATCAAGCAAGCGGCCGCTGGGACCTGGCCTTCGAGATGATCGACCTGCTGGTCACACGTTTTCCCGACCACGCCTTGGCCGAGCCGGCACTGGTCTGGTTGATGCAAAGTCTGGCCAGCAGCGAAGTCGCCTGGCATTCGGCGCCGGCCAGTCCAATGCCAGCCACCTTGCCAGCCAGCGTCGCGATGCAGCCGGCAAAACCGAAAGCGGTGCCCAGCCCGCCCGCCACCGACGTTCGTAGCGCGCAAGCCTTGGCGATCGGCCGACTGCTCGAGCAGCGCTGGGCCGCGGCGTTTGCAGCCCCGCGAGTGCAATTCCCGCTGGCAGCCATTTACCGGCGTCAATCTCCGCCCGACGGGGCCGACAAACTCTATCGCAATTTTGTCAGCGGCCGGCCGCACGATCCTTGGTGGAGCTGTGCTTCCTCGCAGCTTTGGCTGCGCGAGCCGCAAGACGCGTGTCCCAAGCCGATCTGGCACGTGGCCACGGCCGGCAGCAAGCCGCGGCTCGATGGCCGGCTGGACGATGCGATTTGGCAGACGGCCGAAGCTATCGAGCTGCACAGCGGCTTGAACGACGATCGCGATTGGCCGGCCCGAGCGCTGGCGGCCGTTGACGACCAGTTTTTGTACCTGGCCGTTCAGTGCCGCGAGGCGCGCGGCTGCCGCTATCCGAAATCGACCAGCCCCCGCCCGCGCGATCCTGATCTGGCCGATCGCGATCGGGTCGAGATCTACCTCGATCTGGATTGCGACTGGGTCAGCTATTTTCATCTCGTGATCGACCATCGCGGCTGGGCGGCCGAAGACTGTTGGCACGACCGCAGTTGGAACCCGCGCTGGTTCGTGGCCGCCGAGCAACAGTCCGGCGGCTGGACGGTCGAGGCGGCATTGCCGCTGGATGCCTTGGCCCGCGAGCGACCCAAATCGAAGGACGTGTGGGCCGTCGGCATTCAGCGCATCGTGCCCCAAGTCGGCTTCCAATCGTGGAGCACGCCCGCCGCGGTAAAACCGATCGGCGAAGGTTTTGGGCTGTTCATGTTTGATTAGGGTCGAGCGAAACAGGGCGCTCGCTTCTGACGGCCCTCACCCTGCCCTCTCCCAAAAGCTGCACTTTCCGACGTTTGGCGGCGGGTCATGCGGCAAGTAGTGCGAGGGATTGAAATAGTTGTTTAATTCTTCGTGGAATCTTGTCGTGTTTATCAAGGCTTCGGAATTCGCGGTCCAAGCACTCCAGCCGCAAGGCTT
>DATATB010000138.1:0-40506 GCA_036268995.1 Pirellulales bacterium
GCCCAAGGATCCTGTCATCGCCACGCAGATGGCCGATCTCTATCGCCAGGCCGAAATGACGGCCGAGGCCCTGGCCGAATATCAACGGGCCGTTTCGCTCGCGCCCGAGGCGGTGCAGTATCGCGAGTATCTCGGCGAGTACTTGCATGTATTGCATCGCGCGCCCGAGGCGCTCGAAACCTGGCGCGGCATGGCGACCGAGTCGCGGCGCACGGCGCCGAATCTGACGCGCTTGGCCGAAGTGCTGCTGAGTTTCGGCTATCGCGACGAAGCTCTGGCCGCGCTGAACGACGCGGTGAAGCTTGCGCCTGATGATTTCAATTTGCGAATGAAATCTGCCCAAGCCCTGCGGGCCGCCGAGCGCTATCCTGCGGGGCTGGAGCAATTGGACCGAGCCGGCCGGCTGGCGGAAAACACGACCGAGCGCGAGGCGGTGCTGGACGAGCGGATCCAAAACTACCAGGCAGCCGGTCGCTTGGAGGCCGAGATCGAGAGCCTCGATAGGGAATTGCAAGCCGGCCGCGACGTTTCGGCCCAGCGCTGGTATCGCTTGGCGCGCTACACCGAAGCGGCGCGTCAATTGCCAGCCGCGGCTGCGGCCATTCGCAAAGCACTCGCGCTCGACCCGCGCGGGCTGACCAGCCTGGCAGCGCAAGCCCGGATCGACGAAGCGCAGGGCAACCTGGCGAGCGCGGCCGATGCCTATCGCCAACTGGCGACGCTGGATCGGCGGCTGCGCACGGAGTATTTGACCAACGTCGCCCGGCTCGAAGCCCGGCTGGGGCGCCGCGACCAGGCGCTCGAGGCCGGCCGGGCGCTGCTGGCCTCCGCGCCGGGCAACATCGAGAACTACGAATTCTTTGCCGAGCTGTGTTTCGGCCTCGGCGCTAGGGATGAAGCCTTTGACGTGCTGCGGCGCGGCGTGCGCGCCAACCCCAACCAGCCGAAGGCGCTGTTGAGCCTGGCCGGGGCGCTTGCCGAGCGTTTTCAAACCGAAGAAGCCATCGAGTTGTACTGGCGCGCCTTTACAGCCGGCGCCGAGCTGGACCCGAAGCTCAGCATCGTGACCCAACTGGCCGAGTTGTACTTGCGGACCGACCATTTCGATCGGCTGCTCGAGCGGCTGGGGCGTCTGAAGCAAGAAGCCGGCCGCGAGCGCGAGATCACGCTCTGCATGGCCCAGGCGTACCAGGCGGCCGGCGATTACGGCTCCGCGCGCGCTACGCTCGAGCGGCTGTTGGTCGAAAACACCGCGGATACGCAGTTGCTGCAGCAACTGGCCAACCTGGCCGAAGCCGAAGGCGACCCGGCCACGGCTGCCAAGTATCAGCAGCAATTGGTGCAGCATGCGCCGGGCGTGGAGCACCAAACGCGGCTCGCGCAGCTCTTGCTCGCGTCGGGCCAGACGGCAGAAGCGGCCCAAATGTTGGTCAAGCTGGCCGCCCAGGAGTCCGATCCGGTCCACACGATCCGCATGGTCGACAGCCTGCTGGCGCACGGCAAGGCGGATGCGGCGCTGACCATCACTCAGCGCTTGCTGCGGCTGGAGCCGGACAATTGGGATTTGCTCTACCGCGAGGGCGTGGCGCTGGCCGCGACCAAACCGGCCGAGAGCGAGCAGCGGTTCCGCGCGCTGCTGGCCCTGCGGCGCCCCGACGATGAACCGAGCCGGACCGTTCGTGCCCGGCGCACCAAGCCCGGCCGCGCGGCCTCGGGCCGAAACCGGCAGACCGGTCCGATCGACGCGATGCAGACGCGCCGTCAGGCGGCCTATTACGTGACCATTCTCGCGGGACTGCGAAATCGCGATTACTACTACGGCGGTCAGCCGCCGGCTTGGACCCCCGAGGATTTCGGCGCCGCCAGGCTGGCGAGCCTGGGCTGGCTGCTCGCTGCGGCGGAACAGCGTCGGCAGGGACCCGAGTTTGTCCAGCGCGAGCAAGCCGCGCGCGACAAGGCGCCGCAAGATCCGCGACGGCTTTGGGATTGGCTGTATCTCGCCATTCTGCGCACCGACGCGCCCGCCACTTATCAAGCGGCCAAAGCCCTGTCGTACCGCGGCGACCTGGCGGGGCAATGGTATTATCTCTCGACACTCGGCCAGCGCGTGGCCAGGCCAGATGGGCTTAGCTCGGATGAAATCAAGCGCCGCGAGTCCGCGCTGCCGCCGCTGCCACCGGCCGAGTTGGATCACGTGGTGGACTGTTATCGTGCGGTTGCCAAACAGTCGCCGAACGTGCAACTGCTCTCCGAAGTGCTGGCGGAATTGAAGCGCGCCGGCCGAAAGCAGCAAGAATCGGAACTCTATCGGCAGGCCCTGGCAGCGGCCACGAAACCGGAAGAGATTCTGGCTACGATCGTGCTGGCCTGCGAGCGCGACGATGCGGCCGAAACCTTCAAATTGTTGGACCGCTATCGGCCGGCGGCGGGCGATTGGGCCGCCACGTTTGGCAATTCTTATGGCGAGCTCAGCCAGTCGCTGGCGAAGCTGATGAATGAACGTGCCAAGGCCGGTGCTCATGGCGACGTGTTGCAGATCTTCGATCGGTTCCTGGCAGTTGCGCTGGCCAACTATCAGCCGGGCAAAACCTCCCGCTCGCGATCCAGCGGCGCGATGCAGGGTCCGATGTACGTCATTCAAATTACGGGCAGCGGCAGAACCCGCTATATGCAGATCGATTTTCCCACGCCCGGCGACCATTTTCCCGCAGGCTGTATTTCGCTGTTGCGGAACGAATTCGAGATGTTCCGGCGCGACGACCTGATGAGCGATTTGTTCGCGCATTTCAGCCGCAAAATCGAGGCCGCGCCGGCCGCCGAGCGCGTGCCCTGGCTGCTGGCGCGCGGGTATTTGAACTATTGGAACGAAAAGCGCGAGCAGGCCGCCGGCGATCTGGCGGCCGCGTCCGACGCCGTGCCCGACGATTCGAAGCTGAAATTCGACCTGGTGCGGTTGTACGAAAAAACGGGCAATCGGGAGGGAGCTCTGCGCGTGCTCAGTTCGATGGCCGTCGTCGATCAAAACGCGCTCAAGCAGAAGGAGCTGGCCGTCTTGCGGCTGGCTGTGCTGGCGGGTGACATCGCCGCCGCGCGGCAGTCCGCCGAGCGGCTGTTTGGCCTGCGGCTCGATGCCGACACCGAGTTGCAGTTGGCGGCGCAGATGCGCCAACTCGGACTGCACGAGCTGGCCGAATCCGTGCTCAGCCGCGCGCGCCGCCAGGCGGGCAATCGCGTGGAGACGCTCGTGACGCTAATGCTCGAGTATCAGCAGAGCGACCGTCTCGAGCCCGCGCTGGAGATTGCGCTGCAGATCCTGCGCCGCTCGGCCGCGTCGGCCAGCAGGGGCGCCGCGGGGTTTGCCCGACCTGGCAACGACAACAGTGCCGCACGCAGCCAGGCGATCCAAGTGCTGCTGCGCTCGGGCAAATTGCCCGAGATGATTGCTCGAGCGGAGAAACAACTGGCCGCCGCGCCCAGCTCGGTGCAGATCGTGCAGACGCTGGCCGAGTACTACCAGGCCGCCGGCGACAAGGCCAAAGCTCGGCAAACCAGCCTGAAGCTCGTCGCACTCAAGCCCGACGACGCAAACCTGCGTTACCAGACGGCCGACTCATTGATGCGGAGCAAGGAAACGGTCTTGGCCCTGGAGCACTATCGGCAGGCGATCAAGCTGGATCCGTCGCTGCTCAACCGCCACATCTATCAATTGCAGCAGGTATTCTTGAAGAACAACCGCGCCGACGAACTGGTCAAGATCGTAGACGACCTCGATGTCAAACACCTGCGCGATTATCGGAACGCGGGAAACATGGTGGTATCGCTGCTGCAAGACCGGCGGAGCACGCCCGCTGGCTTGCGGCTGTTTCGGCGATTGTGGGAGGCCTTTCCGACGCAGCGTCTCCAGTTGCTCCGCTACCTTCAACTGGAAAAGCTCCGCGAATTGCCCGGGGTCTTTGATGATCTCTGCCAGGTGGTCATGCCCACCGATGCCGCGTCGGCTAGCGACGCGTGGGATGGCATTGGCTCCGTTCTCGGTTATCGCGGCTCGGGCAAGATCGAGACGCCCTTGACCATGCTCGTCGAGGCCGCCAGGCAGCAAAATCGGCTGCCTTCTCTGGCCGAGCGGGTCGACAAGGCCTTGAAGCAATTTCCGACGTGGCAACCGGGCTATGCGATTCAAGCGGTGATCCTGGCTGGGCAGCATAAGCCCGACGAGGCCGCACGCGTGTTGCGGCGGCTGCTGGACGACAAACAGTCGCCCATGACCAGTGCCGCACGCTGGGCCTTGG
This sequence comes from Pirellulales bacterium, assembly GCA_036268995.1. Taxonomy (GTDB): domain Bacteria; phylum Planctomycetota; class Planctomycetia; order Pirellulales; family PNKZ01; genus DATATB01. Next base: position 4,290 of record DATATB010000138.1, read on the forward strand.
CCCAGCAATTGGAATCGCAGAAAAAGCTCGAGCCGCTGGTGATCGAGCTGTATCAGTCGGCGCAGGCCCAGTCGGACGCGCAAATCGAAGACAATTTCGAATACAGTCCAGGTCGACGGTTGGTATCGTTGTATGCCAAAACTGGCCGCAAGGCCGAAGCCCGGAAGCTGGTGCTGGACTTCGAGCAGCGGCGCGAAGAGGACGACCAGAATCCCGGCTATGCGGCGTATCAGCTCACGCAAAAGCGCAACTCGATGGCCGCCGAACTGCTGACGCTCGGGTATCCGATCGATGCGGCGCGGTTATTTAACCTGGTCGTTACGGACAAAGCGACCATCGAGAGCGCGTTAAGCGTCTTCGGCGGTCAGGATTATCTCACCAGCACGGCCCGGCAGGGTTTGCAGAGATCCCTGCGCCTCGTGGCAACCGAAGACGTGCGAGCCAGCGTGCGCGCGCTGCTCGAGCCGGTTGAAGCCGGCGGACCGATCGACCTGGTGTTGCTGATTGAAAAGCAGCCCGGGTCGCACGACAAGCTGGAGAGCGTGGCCGCCCGGGCCGTCGTGGCCGCGTGCAAGTCGCCCGAGGCAACTCGCGAACTCTCGGCTCGACTGACGGAACGGGCGACGAAATCGCCCGACGATTTTGTACCGCCGATCCTGGCCACGCTCCTCGCCTTAGGGCAGGACAACGCGCAGCAGGTCGCCAGCGCGCTGGCGAGCTTAGAGCAACTTGTCGACCGCCTGCCGTTGGAGGCGATTGCACGCGGCGAGCGGCCCAATGCACGCCAACGGGCCGATGCGGCCCGGCAAATTGGTCTGTGGCTCGTGGCGCGCGAATGTGGCAAGCAGCCGAAGTTGCGGGCGACGGCCGCAAAGCTGGGCACCCGGGCGATCGAAGCCGCGAGCCGGCAGGCCAGCACCGATTTCGCCATCGCCCTGCTCGGCGAGCGGGCGGATGAGCGGTTTGCGCAGCATGATGCGGCGGCGGCCGGGCGCGACATTACGCAAATGCTCGATCTGCTTCTGCCCCAGCACGATACCAAATCGGCAAGTGCCGCGAGCCCCGGTAAGGCTGACCCGAGCAAAGGCAAGCCGATCGCCGCCGCCGTCACCAACGATCAATTCGAGCGAATTGCGGCCGTGGCCGACCTGGCAGCCGATCGAGGGCTGGTGACGTTGTCGCTGGAGGCCGTGCGCCGCGCGCTCGGCGGTGGTCCGCCGGTTGATCCGATTTCGATCACCGCCGGCGCTCAAGGCCAATTTCAAATGATGAATTCCCGGCGGCAAAGCTTGACGACCGATGGGCAAGGCCGCGTGGCGCCTCACTTGGAGCGGGTCGACCAGGCGTGGGATCGCCACGAGGCGCCGGCGGCTGAAGTTTATCGAACGCTCGCAGCGGTGGTCTTGCCTGCGGCTCGCGACGGCGAGATTTTTCTTTATGCCCGCGATTTTCGCATGGTCGATGGACTGGATGGCACGAGTGCCGGCCGGCTGCTCGCGCGCTGGTGCGCCCGAGCCGGTGCTGCCGCGGATTTGAAGGCTCAAATCGCGCTGCGCCAAGCGCGCCCGCTGGCAAGCATGCCGGCCCGGCTGCTGCTGGTGCAGTTGGCGCTGGCCACGGATGATCGTCCGCTATTGGTGGAGACGCTCGCCTGGCTCCAAGCGGCGATAAAGACCGACGCGTCCCAGCATACGGCGCAGTGCGTTTGCCAGGCGCTGCTGCCTGCGCTAGCCAATGATGCGGCCGGGCCTCGCGTGGCGGAAATCCTGGAAATTGCGGTCGACCGGCTGCCCAGTGCTCCGCCGCTGTCCGACAACGAAGGGTTCTTTGAGGACCCACGATTGATGCTCGCTCCCGATGCGGCCGGCCCGGTTCTGCTGGCGCTGGCCAAGTATCGCATGGAGCACGCCGACGTGGCTGCGGGCCGCAAGCACTTGGACCGGTATCTGGCCAGGTTGAATACGGGCGTGGACGGCAATCCCGGCTTAACGGCCGCTCGGCGGCAGCAAGGGTTTCAGACCGTTGCCGAAGCGCTGCTCGGCGGCGGGCAACTGGTCCCGGCGCTGGCGCTATTGGGCCGCTATGCCGACACGGTCGGCGTTTCCAAGGCCCAGCCGGGGCTCGCGTCGTCGACGGCGTTTCTGACTGCCGCTCGGCAAATGGCGGCCAAGCCGGTGAAGGAGCGCTACCAGGAATTGCGAACACTCGTGCTGCCGACGGACAAGCGCAAGAGCGTGCGTTTCCTGGCGTGCTTTGTCGGTCCGGCGAATATTCCAGCCGCCTTTGCCATTCAGCCTTCAGTCGCGCCGCAGGGGATTGTGGATTCGGCGAGGATGCTGATCGATGCGGCGCGCGAGCTGGGGCAGCTTGAATCGCTGGCTGCCGAATTGCAGGCTGCCACGACTCAAAAGATCGAGAACGCACTGCCGATGTGGCTGCTGGTGCGCCTGGCACAGGACCAAGCCCAGCAGATCAAGCCGCAATTGAAGCAGTACCTGGACGAAGTACGGCCGGCCAATCCGCCGAAAGACGCGCCCAGAGCCGAGCCGCGGGTTCTTTCGTGGCCCGAGTTTCTGCTGCTCACCGCGTGCCTGCGTGCCGAACCGTTGCGGCCGCTGACCGGTCCCTGGGTTCGGCAAGTGCTCGACCAAACGGGACGCTGGCAAGATTGGAGCGTGGGGGCCCACCTACGCCAGCAGCGGGCCGCGGTGACTGCACTGCGCAACAGGCAACCGCCGACCGATTCGCGGTCCGGCGGCCTTCAGCTCTGGCGGCCGGCTGGCCAGCCGCGAGCTCAAGACGACCGGTATCCAGCTTCGTGGTGGGTCGCGGCGGAGGGGCACGTGTGCCACGTAACGGGCCCACGGCATGACTACTTGGAGTTTGCCTATCCGCTCTCAGGAACGTTTACCTTTTCGGTCGAGGCCTGGGACGGCGGTTCAGCCGAAAGCCATGTGAGCTTTGCCGGACGCGAGTTCAAATCGTCGGACTACAACCCGGCGGCCGGCAATTGGGTGCCGGGGATCGGTGGCCGCAGCGCGTATCAGGATGAGTTTGCGCGCGGCAACGACTTCAACCGATTGAAAGTCGAGTCCACACCGGGCCGTGTGCGATTTTATCTGAACGATCATTTGTTTTACACCGAGCAGAATCCCAGCCCGACCAGTCCTTGGCTGGCCTTGTATGCCGAGGGCTATCGGCAGACGACGTTTCGCAACTTCACGCTGACCGGCTCGCCACAGATTCCGCGCGAGGTGCCGCTGGCGCATGCCGATCGATTGGAAGGCTGGGTCGGCGATTTCTATGACGAGTCGGTCGCGGCGGCGGTCAGTATGCAGTTCGATGACGATGAATATCGTCCCGGCCCGAGCAAGCCGTTCGAGCCGGCGTGGAAAGCCCGTGATGGCGTGATCCACGGTCGCCGGGTGCCGGTGTCGTTGGTGAGCGGGGCGCAGCCGAGCCGGCTGTATTACCGTCACTCGCTAGCGGATGGCGACAGCGTGCGCGGCGAATTCTACTACGAGCCCGGCCGCACGGTCGTTCATCCCGCTCTCGGCCGGCTGGCCTTTCTGCTCGTGCCGGAAGGCGTGCGCGTGCATTGGATGGCCGACAAAACCGACCTGGCTGCCGGCCTGGCGACCACCAACTCGACCGACGAACCGGCCTGCCGTCGCGGCAAACAGCCGTTGCCCTTGAAGCCAGGGCAGTGGAATACCTTTAAACTTTCACTCGAACATGATTCCGTGTTGCTCGAGTTGAATGGCGAACTGATTTACGAGCGGCCGCTCGAACCGGACATGGAGCGCACGTTCGGGCTGTTCCATTACGAAGATCAGACTGAAGCCCGGGCGCGCAACCTCGTGCTCGCCGGCAATTGGCCGACAACGCTCACTGCCGAGCAACTGGCCGATCCGCTGGTTCGCTTGCAACCGCGGCTATCGAGTCGCGAGCGGCACTTGAACCTGATGCTCGTTGAAGAGCCGACGCTGGCGCGCGCGGCCGAGTCGGTGCTGCGCTCCACCGCGGGCCTGCCGGCCGAAGAACGCTATCGGCAGCTTGCCGCCTGGGTGATGCCCCAAGACTGGCGGGCTGGGTTCCGGCTGTATGGCACTTTCACGCCGACCGATCCGCCGCCCATCGGCTCGAGCGCGGCGACCGCGGTGGCCGGCAACGTTTCGCCGGGTCGACGGCTGCACAGTGGTGCCGTGCTCGAGGCTCCGGCCTTAGAGCTGGTGGCGCTGGCCGGCAAGCTCGGCCGCCTGGACGAACTGGCCCGGCAAACGCGCGAATTCACAACCAAGGCCAACCCGCAGCAGCGTGCCCGGCAAGCGCTCTTAGTGCTGATTGCCCAGGCGCAGGGGCGCAACGAAGACTTGGCGCAGGGTTTGAAAACATTGGGCGACTTGTATCGCCAGGCGCCGCCCAAGGAAGGAGATTTTCAGCGCTGGCCGGAGTTGCTGGTCGCGGCGCGCACGGCCGCCGACCCGGCGCTGCGCGACCCATGCACCGCGCTGTTGAAGGCCATGTCGGCAGACGCCCGGCGGCGCGGATTGCGCTTGCCGTTCGATCAGCGGGTCTTGCATTTGCAAGCTTGGGCCGCGCTGGCAGCCCAGGATCCCTCCACGCCGCCTTGGGGCAATGATCCGGGGCTGGAGTACTGGTCGCCGGTGTCGTATACGAGCGGTTGGTTGCGGGGCAGCGGCCAAGCCCTGCCGTTTTGGACCGTCGAGCGGGGAGAGGTGCGGCATCGGCCCGGCCATGGCGAAGACCATCTTTATTTCACCGTTCCGCTACGCGGCAATTTTGAAGTTCGTTGCGAGATGCCGCACGCCGGTTACGAGGAAACGTCGCTCGCCTACGGCGGAATGCGCGTGGGCATCGATCACAATCTGAAGGGAGCCGACGTCGAGGTCCTCGGCCAATGGCGCAAGAACCCGTTAGATCCGCCGCTGGTGGTCGGCCCCTGGTATCGATATCGCCTGGCGGTGCAGGACGGTAGCTTCCGCGTGTTCATCGACGACAAGAAGATTTTTGAAGAGCGCCTGCCCGCGGAGCCCAATCCCTGGCTGTCGATTCGCCAGCAGTCGTTCCGCTTTGGCGGCCTGCGCAATTTGCAGATCAGCGGCAGTCCGCAGGTGCCGGCGAAATTGAATCTGCTGGCGTCGCGAAAACTCAGCGGATGGAGTGCCGACTACTTCCAGGAATCGATCGTCGATGCCGCGTCATTGGACGATGAACTGGAGGTGGAGTCGCTGCAAGATAATGGGCCGACCTATCGCTCGGGCTGGGCCGCTAGCGATGACGGGCTTGTTGGCTTTGCGTGGCGGCGTGCGGCCGATCGCCAGCGAGAAAGCCTGCTGCGCTACCAGCGGCCGATGCTCGAAGACGGCGAGATCAGCTACGAGTTTTACTACGAGCCGGCGAAATCGGCAGTGCATCCGGCGCTCGATCGCTTGGCCATGCTGATCGAGCCGGACGGCGTGCGCGTGCATTGGCTCACCGACGGCGTGTACGAGCGTAGCGGCCTGGCTGCCGACAACGTGCAGACCGAGCCCGAGCATCGGCGCGGGCCGGCCCGGCTGCCGCTCAAGGCTGGCGATTGGAACCGGATGCAATTGAGCATTGCCGGCGACACACTCGCGCTGCGTCTGAACGATGTGGAGATTTATCGTCGGCCGATCGAGCCGACCAACCAGCGCGTTTTCGGCCTCTTTCACTATGCCGATCAGACCACGGCCCGAGTGCGGTCGGTCGTTTACCGAGGCGATTGGCCGCGCAGCCTGCCGCCGGCCGATCAGCTGTGGGTCAAAGCCCAGCCCCCGGCGGCTGGCGGGAAGTAACGATCGAGCGAGGTTCCACCGGCAACGCTAAGGTTTTTTTTGCAGCAATTCGCCACGGGCCCGCAGGCCTTGCTCTTCGAAGGAGAGCCCGAGGCTCACGCGCTGGAGTTGACCCAGGATTGGCGGCTCGCTGGGGCCGAGCTTAGGCTCGGCGGGATGTCCATAGACGGTCGATTCCATCGTCTGCCATTGAGAGTTCCAAACATACTTGCCGCCGCCGGGGCATACGAGCCGCACGCCCCACAATCGCTCGTGCAGTTGCACGGGATCCTGTTGCGGGAACCGCCGCTTCCATTCATTCAGGATCGGCAGGTTTCCCCAGGCGAGATGCTGCATCGCCGTTTGATAACCCGAGCCCAACACCGCGCCCAGCGTTTGCAGGGCCCGGGCTTCGGCCTTGAGCGCCAGGCTCTCGCCCAGCCAACTTGTATGCGATGCGGCAGGAGCCGCCTTCGGCGCGGGCTTGGAGTTGTTGCGGGCCTCGAAGCGTGCCTGAGCGCGATCCAAGACGCGCTGGATGAGTTGTTCGTCGGGCGAGATCGTCAGTGCTTCGGAGGTGAGTGCGTAGTATATGGCCAGCTTTTGGTTTCCGAAGGCCTGCTCTCCCCGCGGCGTGGTGCTGATTTTGACGTAACTTTGCTCGCCATGCGGCAGATTCTCCCAGCGGAGCATGCCGGGAGCCGTTTGCTCGACGAACGCCCGCAGCGCGGCCACAAAGCCCACGGCCTTGATGGTGCTGTCGATCTCGATGTTGACGGCAATCGGTCCTCGCCAGCCTTTTTCCTCGAGCCACCTATCTCGTTTCTTGTCGGTCGTGAGCTTGGCAAATTCGTCCCACAGCGGCGAATCGTCGACATACAGCGAGACCGACTTGCCGAGCCACGATAACGGATTCACTTTCAACTGCGGAGCAAATGCCGCGGCGAAATTTCCCCATTGCTTCATCATGTCCGACTCGCGATTGAGGGCCAGGATGAACTGGACGATGGCGTCGTGCGGGTCGCCCGACTCGGGCGTCAGCGAGACTCCGCGCGACAAGTCGATGTACGTGTTGTACTCGCTGCCGGCAATCAGCGGCATGATGGTGAGGTCGGCGGCCAGGCGGTCGGCGGCCAGCGTCAGCCGCAGCGCGATGGGATCGAAGGCCCAGCGAAAGTTGCGCTGATATCCGTTGCGCCAGGATTCGTACGCGTCCGCTTCGGCGCGAGAAACCATTTTCAGCGGCCGCTCGCCAATGGGCGTGAGAAACTCGATCGTGCCGGCCGTCGGCGAACCGGCCCCGGCGCGCGTCAACTCGACCGGCCCGCCGCCCGACAGCGGGTAGAGGCTTTCGACGGGTCCGAATTTGGCCGAGCCGGTCGCTAATTGCGGCACAGCGGCGGCTTGGGCCTCGGAGAGCACGGCCAGGTCGCGCGTGCGGCGCGAATCGGCAATGCGCCACTGCGGGCCGCACCAGCGGCGAATCGTCGCATCGCTGAGAAACAGCAGCGCCGTTTCGGTCGAATCGCCTCGGCGATAACGGTCGCGGAAAAACTTGTATTCGTCGAGCGCGGCGAGCGGCTTTTGCCTGCCTTTCCGCGTTTCGATTAGCCGCCGCAGTTGCTCGAGCGAATTGCTCACGACGACCGCCCGATCGATGGCTGCCAGGTAGCTAGAAACCCGGCGCGCCGGCGACAGCCAGGCTTGATAATGGATGCCGAGCAACTCGCCCGAGGAGTGGGTCACCGGTTTGGTGTCGGCCGTGTTGAGTGCGATCTGGCCGGCCAGCAGGGTTCGCAGGTTTTCGACATTGTCTTTGGCCTCGAGCAATAGGGCGACGTCCGTGCCGAGGCGGAAGTAGGGATCGCCGCCCGTAATCGCGACGCTGGCGACCACTTGTGGTCCAAGCATGCGACCCAAGGCCGTGGCTTGCAAGCCGAGTTGGCGCTGGTAGCGCTTGGCTACGCCAAAATCTTCGGCCCGCGGCTCGGCGGCCTCGAGCACGGGCGTGCCTTGCCGGTCGGCTTCGTCGGCGAGCGCGAACATGGCGGCCAGCGAGGGAAAGAACACGACGTGCTGGTCGGCCGGCAGGTAGCCGGCCAGCGGATCGAGCTGCGGCTGCTTACCGGCGATCAGCTTGGTCCAATCGATTTCGGCGACCGTGATGCCGGAGAGCTTGTCGATCGGCACTTCGCTGGATCCGCTCTGCAAGCGGGCGAAAGAACGATCGAGCTGCAGGTTTTCGCTCACCGCCCGGCCGCCGGAAAAGAGCGCATAGGTGCGGTCGAAGCCGCTCGTGTCGAGGTTGCCGCCTGCGCCCGCGGCGCGCTCCGCGACTTCGTCTTCGCGGCCTAGCGTCTTGCCGGTCAGGTCGGCGTGGGCCAGGCGCATCTGATGGCGGAACCAGGCCCCGCCGGGAATTCGAGCCTCGAGCAGGTTTCGATAATGCCGATCCTTGGCAAAATAAAACGCGTCGCGGAAATCGGACTTGGCCTGGCCGGCAGGAATCTTGAAGCGCGCCTGGCGATAGACTTCACCTTCGCGATTGAAATAAAAGATTTGGCCGGTGGCGTCGGTTCCGGCCTTTGGCAGGCGGGCGCAGAGCATTCCGGGGCCATCGCGGGAATCGGGCGAAGCCTCGCGGCCGCGGTTCAGCGCGTCGGACCAATACACTTCGCCCGGTCCATCCAGCACGGCATACGTGGGCGGCGACCAGCGGCGCCAACCCCATGAGTGGCGGTCTGAAGCGCTGGGCGCTTGCAACGAACCTTCGGTCAGCGTGAGGTCGGGGACCGGCTGCCGAAAGTAGGCCGGCTCGTCCGCCCAGACGATTTCGGGCCATAGAACCCAGCACGCCAGCAAACAACCCGCGACCCGGCCCAGAATGCCCCGCATGATGCGCTGCCTCGAATAAGGGTGAAGGGATGGCGATCAGCTTAGCAACTGGCGAGCGCCATCGCTATGCGCGCAGCGGGGGGCGCCGAAAAGCACTTTGCGGGGAGAAGATCGCCCGTTAGGGCGTGGTGCCGGTCGGTTTCTGGGTCAGCACCTTGCCGATTTGCATGCCGAGGGCGCGGAGCTTGACGCGCAGGGTGACGCGGCTAAGGCCCAGGATTTCGGCCGCGCGGAATTGCTGGCCTTCGGCGCATTGCATCGCGCGGCGGACGATCAAGCGATCGAAATGCTCGAGCGCGCGGCGATAAATGTCGGTCTCGTTGGATGCCATCCAGGCGTCGACCTGGGCGGCCAGTTGTTGCCACTCATCGGCGTCTTTCGTGGCTTGTTCGGTGATGCTCGAGGCGGAGCGGCGCAGTTCGGGCGGCAAAAACTCCGGCAGGATGGTCGGCCCGGCCGAAACGATCAGCGCCTCGCGAATGATGCTTTGCAACTCGCGCACGTTGCCGGGCCAGTCGTATTGCTGCAACAGCTCGAGCGCGAGCGGCGAGATGGAGCGCGCCGAAGTGCCCATCTGCCGGTTGTAGCGGAACAGGAAGTAGTGCGCCAGCTCGGAGATGTCTTCGCGGCGATCGCGCAGCGGCGGCAGGTTGATCGTGACCCCGCGCAGGCGATAGTACAGGTCCTTGCGGAAGCGACCGCTTTCGATCAGGGCTTCGAGATTCTGATTCGTGGCCGCGATCACGCGCACGTCGACGGCGATGGTTTCGCTGCCTCCGACCCGTTCGAAGCGGCCCTCTTGCAGCAAGCGCAGCATCTTGGCTTGCGTGTTGGCCGCCATGTCGCCCACTTCGTCAAGAAACAGCGTGCCGTGATGGCACTGTTCGAACTTGCCGATCCTGCGCCGTTCGGCTCCGGTAAACGCGCCGCGCTCGTGACCGAAGAGCTCGCTTTCCAACAGCGCCTCGGGAATGGCGGCGCAATTGATGGCCAGGAACGGCGAAGTGCTCCGCCGGCCATGATGGTAGATCGCGCGGGCGACCAGCTCCTTGCCGGTGCCGCTGTCGCCCATGATCAGCACGTTGACGTCTTGCGGCGCCACGCGGCCGATTTGCTTGCAGACCGACTGCATTGCGGTGCCCGACCCAACCAGCAAGTCGGGGCGATCCTGGGGCCGATCGCCTTCTTCCAAAATCGCCGGCACGTGCATCAGCCGGCTGATGGTGAACGCCTGCTCGACGACGTGCTGCAGGTGATTGGCATCCAGCGGTTTGACGAGATAGTCGAACGCGCCGACCTTCATGGCCTCGATGGCCGTGTCGGTCGTGCCGTGGCCGGTGATGAAGATCACCAGGCACTTGGGATCGATTTTTCGCAGTTCGTGGAAGACGTCGATTCCCGACTGCTGCCCCAAGCGAATGTCGAGCAAGACCACGTCGGGGACGTGCTCCGCCGCCAGGCGCAGGCCTTCGTCGGCGGTTGCCGCTTCGAGCACGGCCACCCGCTCGCTGGCCAGCACCTGGCCGATGCTGAAGCGGATGTTCGACTCGTCATCAATGATTAACAGTTGCAATTGCTTCCGCACGGGACGTCTCCGAGGCCCTGCCGCCGTCGGCCAGATGGTTTGCCGCGCCGCGCGCGAACTCACCTGGCGCCCCTGCTTCGGCCAGTGGCACTTCCACCACGAACATCGCGCCGCTGGGGGGTTGGTTGCTGGCGGTCAGGCGGCCGCCGTGTTCGCGCATGATCTGCCGGCTGATGGCCAGGCCCAAGCCGATGCCGCGTTCCTTGCTGGTGACAAACGGCTCGAACAATCGCTCCATGACATCGGCGGGAATGCCGCTGCCCGTGTCGCGAAAGACAATCCGCAGCAGGCCGCCGGCGGAGGACCCGGCCGGCTGGGCGGGCCCCTCGACCGTGATGTGCAACGCGCCTCCGCCGGACATGGCTTCGATGGCGTTCAGCATCAGGTTGATGAATACCTGCTGCAACTGTTCCGGATCGGCGTCGACGACCATGGGCTTTGCGCCCAATTGTTCGTGGATGGCGATTTGGTTCTGCTGGGCGCGCCCGGCGGCCAGGTTCAGCGCGCGCCGCAACGTCTCGCGCACGTCGTGACGCAGGCGGCGCAGCTTGGGTGGTCGCGCATAGTCGAGCAGCTCCTGCATCGTGGTTTCGATGCGGGCGATTTCCTGCTGGACGATTTGCAGGCGCTGCTTGTCGCACGATTCCGGCGTCTGATTGCGTTCGATGGCCTGGATCAGCAGCTTGACCGAAGTGAGCGGGTTGCGCACCTCGTGGGCCACGCCGGCCGCCAGCTCGCCGACTTCGGCCAGGCGTTCGCTGCGCACGGCTTCGCGGCGCGTCCATTGCAATTCTTCGACGACCTGCTTGATGCGGCCCGACACGTACTGCACCTGCTGCTGCAAGGCGGGCAGGCTGCCCAAGTCCTCGTTGGGATGCACTTCGACCAGGCCGATCTCCTGTCCCAGATCGCCGCTGGCGTCGCGCAGCGTGACGCTGATTTCGGAGATTGAATGGTGCAAGCCCCGGGCTACCCAGAGTCCCAGCAAGATGCCGACCGCCGGGCCGATGATGGCAAACGCAATGCGCGCCATGTTGAATTTGGCGCGCATCCGGTCCCGCGCCGCAAAGGTTTCGTTCGTCAATTGCTGGGCCAGCTCGGAGAGTTGTTCGCAAGGCTCGGCGACGGCCCTGGCCAGGTTCATCGCGGCCTCGATCGCGTCGGCCGTCTGTTGGGGCGAGAGGTCGTCGCGAGCGAGCTGCTCGCGCGAGGCCGTCCGGTAGCGGGCAAAATTCTGGCGGATCGTGCGGACCAGGACAAGTTCATCGACCGTCGAAGCGCTGCCGTTGGCGAGGGTCAGCGCCTTGTCGAAAGCGTCCTCGACGTATTTTGCTTCGCTGCGAAATTTTTCGCGCAGCGTCCCGCCCTTCTCGACGTGTTCGGCGGCCTCGAGCAGCCCGGCTTGCAAGCGCCACAGGTTTTCCTGCATCGAACCGCCGGCATGGATTACATCGCGGTTCATGTTGAGCAGGCGGGTCTGGGTCTCGTCCACCCGATTCAGGACGTACGACATGCTGCAAGTGGCCAGCACCCAGAGCACGCTGACCACAGCGGTGGGCGCGATCACTTTTTTCCACATGGCTACATCCGCCTGGCGAGGGGCCGCCGATCGGTCTGACGGAGCGCGGCATGAGAGCATCGCTCCGCACGCACACGCGCCGCCTGCTTCTACAATGTTAATCCTGGTAGACAAGGCAACGCAACCGGACGCAGCTGTCGGCGGCCCGCTCGCGTCGCGCCTGTCACGGCTGCGTGAACGCGACGAGTGGGCGGCGAAGCGCGCGACGAATTGAGAAATGCGCGGCTGAAGGACCGCTGAATCGCACCGATACGCCGACAACGCACTACGCAAGCGATGCGCCAGACTTACGTTTCGCGGACAGTCCGGGGGGCGCAAGCCGAGTGCTGCAAATGATAAGAATCATAATTTTATTGTTTTCCGGCCCTGCTGCGCGGATCTCCGGCCCACGTGTCCCTTGGGTGGTTGGAAAGAAAGTGTCCGCGCGTGAGAAGTTCTTTTCCTGCCACCGCGCGAAAAGCGGCGCAATAAGGCGCTGTGCCTTTCGTCGAATGCCTGTCTGCCCCAACTTCCAGAGCCCGGACCGTCCGACTGCGGGCGCGGTTTTACTACGCGTGAGGGGGCCATGGCTGGCCGCCGGTGATAGTTCGGCGGCTTTTCGAAGCGATGGATTGCGCTTTGTTAATGCTCCGTCGCCTCGTCGTGCCGACGAGGATGCATTCTTTCCTCAGAAGGAAAGAAATGTTTTCGAGGCCGCATCGCAGCGAGGTGTGCGCGGCTGGTCGCGCGGCGTGCAAGGAATTGCAGCAAGCGCGGATCCATTGATGCGACCTGGACTTGCTGCGCCGGTCAGCCTCGCCGGCAGCGGGCAGTGATCGATCGCTCCGGTCCCTGGCACACCAAGTGCTTTGTCCGGCGCCATGGCTCTGGCGGTCAAAGAGGCCGAGCGCAGCGTGGTCGATCTTTTCTTGCGAGACTGTAATGAATCCGATTGTGTTTGCGATGCGGCACCCGATCACGACCCTGATGCTGGTCGTGGCGCTGATCAGCGGCGGCGGGTTGGCCTACAACCGCATGCGCGTCGACATCTTTCCCTCGCTGCACGTGCCGAAGATCTACGTCTTCCTGGACTACATCGGCATGAGCCCCGACCAAATCGAGGGGTTTATCGTCAATCAGCTCGAGCTGTACTTCCAGTACGTCGACGGCATCCAGGACATCAACACGCGAAACATCCAGCAGGTGGCCTTGTGCGAACTGTCGTTCTTTCCGGGCACTGACATGGGCCAGGCGATGGCCCAGGTCGTGGCCATGTCGGACCGGGCCATGTCGTGGATGCCCAAGGGCACGCTGCCGCCCATGATCATGCGCATGGACGCGGGCAGCGTGCCGGTGGGTTACCTGGTGTTCGAGAGCGATGTCACGTCAATCGGTGCGCTGGGGGATCTTGCGCAGAACGTGATTCGGCCGCTGGTGCAGAAATTCGTTCCGGGCACGGTGGCCATTTCACCTTTCGGCCCGAACATGCGGTCGATCGTGATCAACGTCGATCCGCACAAGCTGCTGACCTACAACCTGCGACCGGACGACGTGACGAAGGCGATCGCGAGCGGCAATACGATCATTCCGGCCGGCAATATTTACGTCAAAGACTCGATGCCGGTGGTCGCCAACAATGCGACCGTGGTCGACATCAAGCGTTTGGGGGACATCCCGCTCAAGATCGGCGAGAACGTCTACGTGCGCGACGTGGCGACCATCTCGGACGACACCGACATTACGTACGGCTATGCGCTGGTCAACGGCAAGAAGTCGGTCTACCTGCCGATCATCAAGAAGGACACTGGGTCGACGTTGACGGTCGTGGCCGACATCCACAAGTCGATGCAATTGTTCCGCGACGCGGTGCCCAAGGACGTGAAGGTCGATTTCGAGTTTGACGAGTCGCCCACCGTGGTGGCGGCCGTCGAGAGCGTGGCCACCGAAGGGCTGATCGGCGCAGGGCTCACAGGCCTGATGATCCTGCTGTTCCTGGGCGACCTGCGCAGCGTGATCGTCGTCGTGGCCAACATCCCGCTGGCCTTGCTCGGCTCGTTGTTCGGCCTGTGGCTCACAGGCAACACGATTAACATCATGTCGCTGGGCGGCATGGCACTGGCCATCGGCATTCTCGTCGACGAAGCCACGGTGACCATCGAAAACGTCCACGTGCAGATGCAGCATACGCCGAACGTCGCGACCGCCGTGCTGCACGCCAGCAACGCCACCGCGGTGCCGCGCTTGTTGGCGTTGCTGTGTATTCTTTCGGTGTTCATTCCGGCCTTCATCATGGAAGACCCGCTGCGCTCGCTGTTCATGCCGCTGACGCTGGGCGTCGGGTTCGCCATGATCTCGTCGTATCTGCTGTCCAGCACGTTCGTGCCGGTGCTGTGCGTGTACCTGCTCAAACATATGGGCCACGGCCATGGCGAGGGCAAGCCCGGCCTGTTCGACCGGATGCTCAAGGTCTATGGCACGTTTGTGCAATGGTTCGTCCGCCTGCGGTGGGTCGTGGTTCCGTGCTACCTGGGAGCGTGCGTGCTCGTGCTCTTGGGCCTGGGGTTGCAGGTCGGCACGGAGTTGTTTCCGCAGATCGACTCGGGCCAATTCGTGCTTCGCTTCCGGCCGCCGCCCGGCTCGAATTTCGAGCTCACCCGGCAGATGGCCGTCAAGTGCCTGGAGGAAATTGAAAAGGAGGCCAAGCCCGAGAACATCGACATCACGATGGGCTTCGTGGGCCAGGTCGCTCCGAACTTCGGCATCGACAACATGGTGCTGTTCATGCGCGGGCCGGACGACGGGCAGGTGCGCGTGGCGCTCAATGAAGAGAGCGGCATCAAGCTCGCCGACTTTCGCGAAAAGATGCGTAAGGTATTGCCGGAGCATGTGATTCCCTGGCTGGCGACGCGGCTCGAGCAAGGCGGACTGTCGAAGGCCGAGGCCGAGCGGCAATCGAAGCTGGCGACTTTCGGCTTCCAGCCGGGCGATATCGTGACGTCGGTCATGAGCTTCGGTTCGTTGACGCCGATTGCGGTGCGCGTGGTCGGCACCGACCTGACCATGGTCCGTCGGCACGCGGAAAAGATCGCCTCGGAGATGAGGCGCATTCCCTCGCTGCGCGACGTCGGCTTCGAGCAGATGCTGGATTATCCGTCGGTCGAAGTCACCATCGACCGCGAAAAAGCCGGCCTGAGCGGCGCCAAGGTCGAGGACGTGGCCCACGCCCTGGTGATGGCGACGGCCTCGACCCGGTTCGCCAGCCTCAACTACTGGGTCGACGTGAAAACCGGCTTCGACTACCTGGTGCAGATTCAAGTGCCGCCGCTACGGATGGAGAAACCCGAAGACGTCGAGATTCTGCCGCTGGAGTCGGTCAATCCGCTCGTGAACCTGATGATTCGCGACGTCGCCACGGTCCGCCCAGGCACGCGCCCCGGCGAGCTCGATCGCGACATGTCGCAGCGCTACGTGACCCTGACGGCCAACGTCGAGGGCGAGGACATGGGCCGGGCTTCGAACCACGTCATCGCGGCGGTCGCCGCCGCCGGTGAACCGCCGCGCGGCGTGCGCGTCGAACTCATGGGCCAGCTCCCGCCGATGATGGCCATGTTCAAAGCGCTGGGGGCCGGGTTGGTCGTCGCCGTGTTCGTGATCTTCATTCTTTTGACCGCCTATTTCGAGTCGCCGCGGCTGGCGCTGGTCTCGATCGGCGCGGTGCCGGGCGTGCTGGCAGGCATCGCCATGATCCTGTTCTGCACCCACACTTCGATCAACATCGAGTCGTTCATGGGCTCGATCATGTGCCTCGGCGTCTCGGTGTCGAACTCCGTGATGCTCGTGACGTTCGTCAACGACCACTGGAAGAACGGGGTGCCGTCGGTGCAGGCGGCCATCTCCGGAGCCAGCGAACGCTTGCGACCGATTCTGATGACCGCCTGCGCGATGACTGTCGGCATGGTGCCGATGGCGCTGGCGCTGGAACGGGGGAGTCAGATGCAGGCCCCGCTCGGGCTGGCGGTGATCGGCGGGCTGGTGATGTCGACGTTTGCCACGCTGCTGGTGGTGCCCTCGATCTTCGCGATTGTGATTGGCGGAAAGATGGCACGCTCGCCGTCGCTTTATCCGGACGACAAGAATAGCGTTCACTACGACCCGCACGTTTTCGCGCACGTCGACGAGTTGCACGAGGAGCTTGCTCCCAGCGACGACTATGCGGCATGGGATGACAAGGAGCTTGTGCACGCAGAGCGCTTGGCGGGCCATGGCGCCGCTTCGGCAAACGTCGTGCATCTGCCGGCCGATTCCCCGCAAAATGGAGAGGCCGCAGTCGGCGGGCACGGGGCGGATCCCACCGGCAACCAGTCCTAAAAACACTACGAATCACCATGAAAACGCTGATTGAGCTACCTTTTTTACGGAGACTGTTGATGTTCCGCTCGATTTCCAGGAGATCGCTGACGCACCACGTCGTTTCGCCTCGGGTTTCCGGCGGCTGTGGTCTCGGGCTGGCATTGGGACTCTTGGCCATGCTGGCTTTGCCGGGTTGCGAGCACGAACATAAGACCGAAGTCAGGCACGTCTCGGCTCCTCCGACCGTGCGCGTGGTGCGGCCCCAGATTCGCAACATTGTCCGCGTCGTCGGCCAGCCGAGCTTCACCGAAGCCTACGAGCGCACCTCGATCTACCCCAAGCTTTCGGCCTATATCGAAAAGTGGTACGTCGACATCGGCGACAAGGTGAAGAAGAACCAGGTGCTCGCCGACCTGTTCGTGCCGGAGATCGAGGAGGATTGCCAGACGAAAAAGGCGACCGTGGAACTCGATAAGCAGCGGGTCGAACTGGCAAAAAAGCTGGTGCGCGTGGCCGATGCCGACATCAAGTCGGCCAAGGCGCGGCTCCAGTCGGCCAAGGCCATCTGGGCTCAGTACGATGCCCAGGTCGTGCGCTGGGATTCGGAAGTCAAGCGGCTGGGGCGCGAGGTGAAGCAGGGCGTGGTCGATCCGCAGGTGTTGCTGGAATCGGAAAACCAATTGAAAGGCACCATCGCGGCGCGCGACGCGTCGGTGGCCGACATCGCCAAGGCGGAAGCGGAACTCGAATCGAAAACGGCCACGTTCCAGGAAGATGAAGTCGCCGTCGCCGTCGCCGAGGCCAACGTGGAAGTCGCCACCAGCGATTGGAAGCGGATGGAGGCCTGGGTCGGCTACCTCAAGCTGTATGCTCCCTACGACGGCGTGGTCGTGGCCCGCAACGCCAACACGGGCGACTTTGTCCTGCCCGCAGTGGGCGATCCCAGCACCGACAATCGGGCTCCCCACTTGTCGCCCGGCGGCACTGCCGCGCCGATCTACGTGATCGACCGCACCGACGTCGTGCGCATCTTTGTCGATATTCCCGAACACGATGCCAACTTCGTTCGCGTCGGCACTAAGGCGATGGTGCTGGCCAAGGCGTTCCGCGACCAGCCCGTGATCGGAGCCGTGACACGCACCTCGTGGGCGCTCAACTTCAAGAGCCGAACGCTGCGTGCCGAGATCGACCTGCCCAACACCGGCAGCGCCATTCCCGAGGACTTGCCCAAGGCCACGCGCGAAGCGCTGGCCCACGTCAAGCTGCCCGATACCGACAGCCAGATCCTGCCCGGCATGTATGCCTACGGCAAAGTGATTATCGAGCGTCCCGACGTCATGGCGGTGCCGGTGTCCGCGCTGACCTATAGCGGCGATAAGACCTATATCTGGAGCCACGAGAACGGCAAGGCAGTGCGGACCGAAGTCCAGACGGGCGTCAGCGACGGCCTGTGGGTCGAAGTGACCAATCGCTTGCGGGCCCCGGTGTCAAAAGTTCCGGTCAGCGAAGTCAGCTTCCACGGTGCACCGGAGGACAAAGCGTCGCCTACGCCGCAGTTCGACGACGTGTCTTGGGTGCCATTCGACGGAACCGAACAAATCATCCTGGGCGACCTGTCGGTGCTCACCGATGGCGCTCCGGTGCAGGTCGTGCCGGCCGCGGGCACGGCTAGCGTGCCGGCGACACCGGGTATCAAAGACGTGTGCCAAGACCGTATTTCCAGGTAAGCGTGGTCCTTGTCCGGGGGGCGGCGGCTGGAACGCCGCCCCCAACCGTATATCACAACCGGCGCGCCCCTCTGCACATCTTCTGGGGCGCAAAACGCTTGTCGTCTCCAAGAGCAAGATGCTCTTGCGGCACAAGGCTTTACGGCGGCTGCATGCGCCGGAATCGATTGGATCGATTTTGACCTTTTTGCTGATTCTTCCCGGAGAAGCGGGACGATCAGTAAAAAAGACTACGAAGACGAAATAGATTGTCCGGCACGGATCGCCATGGACGAACGAGCTATTACTTTACTTGAAATCACACGACGCCCACTGAGCTCCCTCTCGGTGGCGGTCGTCGCGTCGATCGCGCTTTTCGTGGGCGGGACCAGGCCGGCGTCTGCCCAATCGACCATGCCGGGGCCGAGCACGCTGCCGGCCATGCGCTTTTCTTCCGGACTGCCAACGGGCGGATTCAACGGCCAGCCTCCCAGCGAGCCCGAAGTGCTGGCCTCGATGCCGCGATCTCAGTTTACGGGCGGCGCGCCGCTGCCTCCGGCGGCCGACGCGCGAGCCATGCAGCCGGCGTACGCCCCGCCGACTTCGAGCGTCGGACCACAAATGCCGCCGCCGGAGATGCCGCAGTTTTCTTCCGAAGCGGCGAACTACGGCCGGCGCACCTTGCCGGCGGGTACGGTTGCTCCGCAGCTCAAGCCGGCCCCACTCGAGCCGGCAGACCTGGCCTTGCCGATCAACCTGGCGACCGCCCTGCGGCTGGCTGATGCGCGGCCCCTGATGATTGCCGCGGCCCAGGCCAGCGCCTGGGTGGCCGAGGCGCAGCTTCAGCGAGCTCAAGTGCTCAAAGTTCCCGAACTGGACTTGGGCGTCGTGTATGTCCGGCACGACGGCCTTGGCCCGGACTTCAACCACGGTGTTAGCAACCAGACGTTTGTTCCCGGCCAAGGCGGCATCTTGAGCCAGAACCTGAACTGGATGTATGGCGGCGGCGGGTTGAACTTGATCGTCCCGAGCACCGACGCGATTTTCCAGCCTTTGTCCGCGCGGCAAGTCCTCAACTCCAAACGCTTCGACATTCAGGCCGCCAAGAACGATGCCCTGCTCGCTATTGCGTTCGCATATTTCGGCGTACACCAATATCGCGGGCAATACGCCGGAGCCATCGAAGTTGTCGATCGAGGCGAACAGCTTACGACGCGGATCGCGCAGTTGAGCGCCGACCTGGTGCCGAAGGTCGAAGTCGACCGAGCGTTGAGCATGCTCGCCAACGTGCAGCAGCACGCCGCCTTGGCGCGCCAGCAATGGCGCGTCGCTAGCGCCAATCTGACGCAGCTCTTGCGGCTGGACCCTCGCGTGATCGTCAATCCGCTCGAGCCGGACCATCTCCAGATCACCTTGATCGACCTGGACCGGCCGCTCGATGAACTGATGCCGATCGCATTGGCCACCCGTCCGGAGCTTTCGTCGCAGCAAGCGCTGATCCAGGCCGCGAGCATCTCGATTCGCCGGGAAAAATGCCGCCCGCTTTTGCCCACTGTCCTGTTGACGGGCTTCCAGAACCCCGGCGGCATGACCATGCAGGGCATGGTTTTTGGCTTGGGTCAGGGCAACAAGATGAACCTCTGGAGCTTGCGCGACGACGTCAGCGCTCAGCTCGTCTGGCAGCTCGACGGCATGGGATTCGGGAATATGGCCCGCATCAAGAAGCAGCGCGGCATGGAATCGCAAGCCATCGTCGATCTGTTTCGGATGCAAGACGTGATCGCGGCCGAGGTGACGCAGAGCCAGGCCGACCTCCAGTCGGCGGCCGTGCGCGTCTCCGAGGCCGAACGTTCGCTGCGCGAAGCAATCATCACGTACGACGGAAACTACCGGGGCCTGGCCCAAACCCAGCGCTTCGAAAACCTGCTGATCCAGGTCTACCGGCCGCAGGAAGCGGTCAAGGCGCTGGAAAACCTGCTGGTCTCGTACGACAACTATTTTGCCACCGTGGCTGATTACAACCGGGCACAGTTCGAGCTGTTCCATTCACTAGGCTATCCTGCCCGCGAAGTCACGGCCCTGCGGCCGCCCGGCCAGGTCATATCGGTTGATACTAGTCGCCCCGCGTTCTTGCCAGCGGTAGGCGTCGGGCCACCGCCCGCCACCCGTTAATGCAAAACCGAGTGGATTACAAATCACGCGAGCGGCTAGGGACAAGGAGTTGGGTCTGATGAAACGATTCGCTGGATTTCTAAGTCTCTCGATGCTGCTCGTCGCCTGCCTGGGGCCTCGATACTGCCAAGCTCAATTCATAAGCTTGCCGCTGGGCGGCTCCTCGACTCGAAACAACGACGTCGGACGACCCGGCACGGGCGTCTCCTACTATTCGGGCTACATGTCGACGGGCACCAAGAAGCCCGACGACGGGACGGCCCAGGATGCTTCCGCCA
This sequence comes from Pirellulales bacterium, assembly GCA_036268995.1. Lineage (GTDB taxonomy): Bacteria > Planctomycetota > Planctomycetia > Pirellulales > PNKZ01 > DATATB01. Next base: position 24,653 of record DATATB010000138.1, read on the forward strand.
CCCTGCTGCCGCCTGCTCAGCCTGGCGCCAAGCCGCCCGTGCCGTTTGCGGCCCCGGGCACGGATGCCGGAGCAAGCGCCGAACCGGTGCAGGCCCCGCCGCCCGGTATGGCAGGAGCGCCCCTCGGGGCGGCGCTGAGCGGCGCCGTCAACTTGAAGCCCGCCGCGCTCGAACCGACCGACCTCGGGTATCCGATCAACCTCGCCGCCGCCTTGCGGCTGGCCGATGCCCGGCCGCTGGTCATCAGCGCCGCTCAGGCCAGCGCTTGGGTGGCCGAGGCGGAGTTGCAGCATGCCAAGGTTCTCTGGGTGCCGACATTCAATGCGGGCGGCGACTACATCCGCCACGACGGCAACGGCCCTGACTTCAACCTCGGCATCAACACGGCCGCGCGGCCTTTGGCCCAGAGCGTCAACTTTCTCTACAGTGGTATCGGCTTTACGCAGGATGTCGCCATGGCCGATGCGATTTTCCAGCCGCTGGCCGCCCGGCAAACGCTCAACTCCAAGCGTTGGGATATTCAGTCCGCGAAGAACAACGCGCTTCTCATTACCGCCAACGCGTACTTCGGCGTACACCAATATCGAGGCCAGTACGCAGGCGCCATCGACGTGGTCCAGCGGGGACACAAGCTCGTCGAGCGGATCGAGTTTTTGAGCCACGACCTGGTTCCGAAGGTGGAAATCGACCGTGCCCTGAGCATGCTCGCCGACATGGAGCAAAAGGCCGCCATGGCGCGGCAGGAATGGCGCGTCTCCAGCGCCAACCTGACTCAAGTCCTGCGGCTCGACCCGCGCGTGGTCGTCGACCCCCAAGAGCACGATCATCTGCAGATTACGCTCATCGAGCCCAATCGGCCGCTCGACGAGCTGATTCCCATCGGACTGACCAACCGCCCCGAACTGGCCTCGCAGCAGGCGCTCGTCCAGGCCGTCGCGCAGGCAATCCGGCGGGAAAAGGGAAAACTGCTGATGCCCAGCATCATGCTCAACGGCTTCCAGACGCCGAATGAATTGATCGAAATGGGTGCCCAAGGCTTCGGCCACGGCAATGCGTTGAACATCTGGGGCCTACGCGACGACATCAGCCCACAACTCATGTGGCAATTCGAAGGCATGGGCCTGGGCAATATGGCTCGCATCAAAGAGCAGCGCGGCGACCAGTCGCGGCAGATCATCGAAGTGTTTCGAGTCCAGGACGGCGTGGCCGGCGACGTGACGCGGGCCCAGGCACGCCTCCAGTCGGCCGCCGTGCGCGTCCTGCAAGCCGACCGCGGGCTGCGCGAGGCGATCATCACCTACGACGGCAACTTCCAGGGCCTGGCCCAGACCAAACGCTTCGGCAACGTCCTGATCCAAGTCTACCGCCCGCAGGAAGTCGTCATCGCCTTGGAGCACCTGTGGGTGGCGTACGACAACTACTTTACTACTGTGGCCGATTACAACCGGGCACAGTTCGAGTTATTCCACGCGCTGGGCTACCCAGCGCGGGAAGTCGCGGCCCTGCGCCAGGCCGGCGAAGCCATGCCGGTCGATGTCAATCGTCCGGCGTACTTGCCGCCCGTGGGCACCGGGCCTCCGCCGGCCACGCGCTAAGGGTATCCGGCGGCCGCAGTTTAGGAGCGACCGAAAGATAACTTCTCCACCACCCCTCGACCTTTGCGGGAGAGGGCAGGCTGAGGGGGCGGGAAAAACGGAAGTTATTTTTCGGCCGCTCTATGCCGGATGTTCCAAATAGGCGCCAACTTTCAAAGAACCCGGCGCAGAATCTGATTCCACATTTTCACCTGCGATTCGTCCGAATCAGAAAGCAGGTCAGGCTCTTTTCACCGTGGCAAACTAGGAGGCTCCAAGATGACATGGCGGTTTGCACGTTTGCCTGACTCATGGGTTCTCGTCGGTGCCCTCGCGCTGGCGGCTACGGCCGATGCAATGGCTGGCACGGGCGGAGGGCTATACGACCCCCAACTGGTAGTGCCGACGCCGGCAAAGCAGTCGCACGTACCCGGCACCGACCATGCCGTTCCGGGCAGGCGTGGCATAGCGATTTTGTCACCCATTGAAAGTCCGGATCACTGGAATCCCGGAGTCGGCGGCAAGCCCCGCTTGATTCCTTATTATCCGGATTATTGCACCCATCCCTGGCACGGGCCGCGCGTGTTTGTGCCCGATAACAGTCCGAACTATGCGGCGCGGTTCGCAGGCGTCTGCACTACGGGGGTCGAGGCTGGCACCGAAACCTCGCCCGGTTATGGCAATTACTCAGGCGCCAGGCAGGACGAAGCGAACCTCCTGCATCTCGGCGGTTTTTCCGGCGCGGGCGGCGATCGGACGAACACGGCCCCGGACATGATCGACATGATCCAAGGCGGCCACTAAGGCTGCCGGATGCGCGCCACGTTGTAGCGGAATGTCGTGAGACTTCCGACAAGTTGTAGCGGAAGTCGTGAGACTTCCGACGGTCAGTCAGCTTCGGAATTCTCACAAATTCCGCTACCTTGCCTGCACGCCGACGCGGATCTGTTGCGGATCGAGAGCCTGCGCAAATGCAGCACGCGCTTCGGCCAGGAGATGCCAATCGCTGACAAGCTCGGCGAATGGAAACCTTGCGTGCTGGTCGGCTAGGAATTGCACTGCCGAAACCAAGTGCTGCGGCGCGTAGTTGTGAACGCCGCGGATCGTGAGATTGCGCCGCACGATTTGTTCGGGCACCAGGGCGATCGGCGGCGTAGGGAAAACCGCACCGACCAGCACGAGCGTGCCACCCAGACGCAGGGCCGGCAACGTGGCTTCCACTGCCGCATTTGCCCCGGATAGCTCAAGCACGACGTCTACGCCGTAGCCGGACGTGGCTTCGCTGACGACGGCGGCCAACTCCGGCGGCGAGATCGCCCGCGTAGCGCCGAAGGCCACCGATCGCTGAACGCGGCCGGCATGCGTGTCGACGCAAATCACTTCGGCCGCTCCGCCGACGCGCGCCATCGCACAAGCCGTCAGACCGAGTAGGCCGGCGCCGATGACGGCCACGCTGCGCTCGGTCAAAGAACCCGCCGCTGCGACCGCGGCTGCAATGGTTGCGGTCGCGCAGTTGGCCGGACAGGCAACCGCCAGCGGCAGCTCAGCCGGCAGCTTGACGATCGACGTGCCGCGCACGAGTAGGCAATGCTCGGCCAGCCCGCCCAGCAGTTCGCGGCCGGGGCGGAGCGCTTCGTGGCCGTATTTGATGCCGGCTACACATTTTTGCGGCAACCCCCGCCGGCAATAAAAGCAATCGCCGCAATGGGCCACGATGGACCAGGTGACGCGATCGCCGACGCGCAGCTCCTGCCCGGCGAGATCGCGATGCGGCGGCCCGTCGCCGAAGGCTTCGATCTGGCCGACAATCTCGTGCCCCAGGATCGTCGGCGTCGCCACCGAGCGGCGGCCGGTGAACGTGTGCAGGTCGCTGCCGCAAAGCGTGCAGCCCAGGACGCGGACCAGCGTTTCGCCGGGAGCCGGTTGCGGCAGCGGGAATGAGCGCAGTTCCAGTTCATGCGGCTTACCTTCGAAGACGGCCGCCAGCGACGCGTTCATGCGACAATCTCCGTCGCGGCCACCGGCATGGGCGTGGGCCGAGCGGCAAAATAAAACCAGCAGCCAACCAGTCCCAAAGCCGAGAGTATGATGGCCAAGGCCGAGCCGCGATAAAAGAACGGCAAAATACTATCTCCGGCCAAAACATCCTGCGAGAGCATGACGGCCACGTAGCCGAGGTAGCCGATGGCGTCGGCCACGTACATCAAAAAGCCCAAATTGCCGTGCTCGCGCGTCATCGCCAGCAGACGCTCGAAGACGGTCGTGTGCATCGCCACATATGGCAGATAGAGCCCCAAGCCCGTCAACACCATAAACGCGAAGCCGTCGAGCCAGCCCGCCCGGTGGCCGGCCAGCGCAATCGCCATCAATGCCAATCCGCCGGCGCACGTGACGAGCGAACCAAAAAATGCGCGGCGGTTGTCGACGATCAGCACGCTCAGCCCATTGACCACCAGCACTCCCAACGCAACGTATAACTCCGAGTGTGCAAAGGTGCTGGGCTGTGCGGGCTGGCCCAACCCCTGCCAAAGTTCGGGCGCGAAGTCGGCGCGAATGCTGCGCAGAATTGTGACCAGCAGATAAATGCCGACCAGCAGGCTCAGGCCCGTGGCATAGCGCGCATAGAAGTTCCAGCGCTGGGCACGGGTCATGGTCGTCCGCGCGCTTCTGGCGACCACGTCGCTGCTGCTGGGCTTGGGAATCACGGCGAGCATGCCTACGCACACGCACAGCGGCAGCACGAACACCAGGCCGGCCACGGCGGGCATCCAGAACTGGCCCACTCCCCACTGGAGCAGCCACGTGCCGGCAGCCTTGGTCACGCCGTCGGCCAGGATGAAGCTGGCGCACAATCCGGCGGTGAGCGCTTCGGTCAGCCGCCGGCCTTCCAAGAATCCCAAGATCAGTCCATACACCATGCCCAGCGGCAAGCCGTTGAGAAACAGGCACGCGGCGTTCCAAGGGGGCGGCACGACCGCAAACAGCAGCAACGCGGCTTCGGCAAAAGCCACGAGCACCAGGATCGCCGCGGCTCGGCCGCGCGGCGGCATCTCAGCGATGACCTTGATGCCGATGAACTTCGACACCATATAACCGCTGACCTGCGCAGTCACGAGCACGGTTTTAAAACTCATGCCCCAGGCGGACACGTCGGCAAAGCTCGCGGCCGTGAAAGGCTTGCGAAAGGCATACATGCAAAAGTACGTGCCAAACGCCGCCGTCACCGACCAGACGGCCCAACCCCACGCATAGTCGTTCGCTACGGATTGCCCAGCGACTGCGGTTCTAGCCTGGTCGGTCGCCATGCAGCAGGGCCGGTTAAGAAGGCGGATTTTCGGCAACGGTGTCGCTAGTGAGTATACTGGCGGCGCATCGCGTGCGCATGAGAACTTGATGTAGGAGGGCATTTCGATGGAGCCATCCGGCGAGCGATCGGCAAACCGCACGGCCGCGGAGCAGGTGTTGCGGCTGTTCCGGCAGCGGGGCGATTCGCAGTACGGCGGCGAGGCCGTGTCGCAGCGGGAGCACGCTTTGCAAGCCGCCATGTTCGCCGAACAAGCGGGCGCCGAGCCATCATTGATCGCCGCGGCCCTGTTGCACGACGTCGGCCATCTGCTGCACGTCCTGGCCGACGATGCCCCAGATCATGGCATCGACGATCGCCACGAGGCCCTGGCGGCCGCCTGGTTGCAACAGCGTTTTGGGCCGCCCGTGGTCGAGCCGGTGCGATTGCACGTCGCCGCGAAGCGCTACTTATGCGCGGTCGATCGCGAGTATGCCGCGCAGTTGAGTCCGCCATCCGTGCAGAGCCTGGCGCTGCAAGGCGGGCCGATGACGCCCGAAGAGGTCACAGCGTTCGAGGCCGGGCCGTTCTTCGCCGCCGCGGTGCGCCTGCGTCGTTGGGACGAGGCCGCCAAAGTGGTCGATCTGCCGACGCCGGACCTCGAGCATTTTTGCAGTTATCTGGCAGCGCTCGGCCGGGAGAAGCCCGCGTGCCCTTAGACATCGCCATCGTGGGCGCCGGCATCCTGGGGCTCGCGCATGCCTGGACTGCCGCCAGGCGTGGTCACCGCGTGACCGTGTTCGAACGCGATCGTCATGCCGCCGGCGCGTCGATTCGCAATTTCGGCATGGTCTGGCCCATCGGCCAGCCGGCCGGCGAGTGGCACGCGATTGCCCTGGCCAGCCGCGAGCGATGGCTGGAACTGGGCGCCGCCGGCGCCGTCTGGCTCAAGCCGTGCGGCTCGATTCATCTGGCACACCGCCGCGATGAATGGGATGTGCTCGAAGAATTTCACGCGCGATCGGCTGAGTTGGGCTATGAGTGCTCGCTGCTGACCGCCGACGAAGTGCTGGCTCGCAGCGCGGCGGCAAAGCGCGAGGGCTTGCTGGGTGGATTACTCAGCCCCGCCGAACTGTGCGTCAATCCTCGGCAAGTGACGCGCACTCTGCCGCGCTGGCTGAATGAACAGTATGACGTTCGCTTTTGTTTCGAGACGGCGGTCCAGAACATCGAACCGTTGGCACACAGTCGATTGCAACTGACTACGGACTCCGAGACGCACGCACCATTCGATCGCGTGATTGTCTGCGGCGGAACCGATTGTCGGCTGCTGTTTCCCCAGTTATTCGCGGATGCGAAATTGCCGCTCTGCAAACTGCAAATGCTCAAGACGATTGCGCAGCCGGCCGGCTGGCGCTTGGGACCGCACCTGGCCAGCGGACTGACCTTGCGGCACTATCGCAACTTCGAGATTTGCCGCTCGCTGGCTGCCTTGAAGGAGCGTGTCGCGGCCGAGACGCCCGAGCTGGACCGCTACGGCATTCATGTCATGGCTTCGCAGAACGATGCCGGCGAAGTGATTTTGGGCGATTCGCACGAGTACGATGCAGAGGCCGAACCGTTCGACAAGCCGCTCATCGACAATCTGATCTTGCGAGAGCTGCAAAAAATCATGCACCTACCGGACTGGACGATCGCCGAGCGCTGGCACGGCTTTTATGTCAAAAACCCGGCGGCGCCGATCTTCGAGGCCGAGCCGCTGGCGGGCGTCCACGTCTCCACCGGCCTCGGCGGGTCGGGCATGACCATGTCGTTCGGACTGGCCCAGCGCGCATGGCAAACATGGTCGAACGAGCCGGGAGAATCGGAATGAACCACGGCAAGCCCAAGCTGCAAGCAGTCCTTTTCGATTGGGCCGGCACCACGATCGATTACGGCAGCCGCGCGCCGGTCGAAGTGTTTTTAGAGATCTTTCGCCGGCGCGGCGTCGAAATCACGAATGCCGAAGCCCGCGGGCCGATGGGCCGGGCGAAGCGCGACCACATTGCCGAAGTCATCCAAATGCCACGCGTCGCGCAGGCCTGGCACGAGCGCTATGGCTGCCAGCCGGGCGACGCCGACGTCCAAAGCATGTACGACGACTTCCTGCCGCTCCAGCAGCAAACCCTCGCGCGCGGGGCCGACGTAATTCCTGGCGTAATCGAAGCCGTTGCCGAGTGCCGCCGTCGCGGCTTGAAGATCGGCTCGACAACCGGATACACGCGCGCCTTGATGGAGGTTGTCATGCCGATCGCCGCGCGCGGCGGTTTCGAACCGGATGTGGTGATCTGCTCCGACGACGTTCCGGCCGGTCGGCCGGCTCCGTGGATGAACTTTCGCGCGGCCGAACGCCTCGGCATCTTCCCGATGAACACGGTGGTCGTCGTCGACGACACGCCAGTGGGCATCGAGGCTGGATTGAACGCCGGCGCCTGGACGGTAGCCGTCTCGCAGACCGGCAACGCGCTGGGTTTGTCGGCCGCCGAAGTCGCGGCGCTGCCAGCAGCCGAGTTGCAAGCGCGGCTCGAAAAGATCGAGCAGCAATTCCGCGCCGCGGGCGCTCATCAGGTCATCCGCTCGGTCGCCGAGTTGCCGCGATTGTTGGAGACGTTTCCGCCCTGAGCCGCAACCGGTGGCTGCGAGGCTCATGAAACTGCTACGGATTCGCCCGAAATCCCCCTCTTTCCGCGGTTCGACGGCCGCCGACTGGGGCCGCATGTGGAAACGCGCGTGCCGCGGCAGTATGCTGGTAGCTTGCCCGTAGCGTCTATCGAGAAGCCAAGCGCCTCGCGGCGATCAGGACATCCAAACGATCAGGAGATTTAGCCATGTCGAAACAGGCCACCGGTCTTCCACGGCGAAAGTTTTTGAAGACCGCACTTTCGGCAGGCGCCGCAGTGATGGCGCCGACAATTATTCCCAGTTCCGCCTTGGGCCGCGACGGCGCCGTCGCCCCCAGCAACCGGGTCGTCGTGGGCGGCATCGGCATCGGCAACCGTGGTACCTATGACCTGGGCTGCTTCCTGGAGCAAAAGGACGTCCAGTTCGTGGCCGTCTGCGACATCAAGGAAGCCCGCCGCACGGCGGTCAAGAAATTGGCCGACGAAAAGTACGGCAACCAGAATTGCGACACCTATCGCGACTTTCGTCATTTGCTCGACCGCAAAGACATCGACGCGGTACTGATCGCTACGGGTCCCAACTGGCACGCTACCGCTTCGATGTATGCGGCCAAGGCCGGCAAGGACATGTATTGCGAAAAGCCGTGCACCAAGAACATCGCTCAAAGCCTGACGCTGGTCGAAGCCATCAATCGCACCGGCCGCGTCTTCCAGGTGGGCACGCAGCGCCGCAACCTGCCGCACTTCGCCTATGCCTGCGAGCTGGCTCGCACCGGCAAGCTCGGCAAGCTCAAGAGGTTGTACGCCCACCCGCGCGGGATGATCGCCCTGATGAGCGGCTGGCTGCCCGCCGAGCCCGAACCGGCAAAGGAAGTCATCGATTGGAACATGTACCTGGGCCCTGCGGCCTGGCGTCCGTTTAATCAAAAGCTGCTGGACGGATTCAATTTCGAGAAGGGGGGCGGCCTCGTCGGTGGCGGCGTGCTCGAGTGGGGTTCGCACTGCGTGGATCTCTGCCAATGGGCCGTCGGCGATCGTCCGGCGCCGGTCGAGTACAACCCGCCGAAGGATGGCCAGATCGTCACGCGCTACGACAACGGCGTGGAGCTGATCTTCCGCGAAACCGGTTGGCTGCCGCTGGGCTCGTGCCCCGTACGGTTCGAAGGTGAAACCGGCTGGGTCGAAGCGGGCGACAGCGGCAAGCTGGTGCTCAGCTCGCCGGCCTTGCTCGCCGGCCGTAAGGTCGAGGAAATCGACGGCTACCCGGCCACGTTCCACGTCCGCGATTTCCTGGACTGCGTCAAGTCGCGCAGCCGGCCCAAGGGCAATGTCGAGGCGGCCTGCCAGGCCCACATCGCTTGCCACGCCGCGAACATCGCGCTCTTCCTCGATCGCAAGGTGACTTACGATCACAAGACCAACTCATTTGTCGGCGACGAACCCGCCAACCGACTGCGGTCGGAGGCCCTGCGTGAGCCGTGGAGACTCTAGTCCGGCCACGCGCTTCGTACCCATCGCCCTCACCGACTCATTCGAAGATAAGGATTCCTTCTATGCATACGACTCGATCATTGACACGTTGCCGCCTGCTTTTCTCGGCGTTGGTGTTGCTCTCTGCCGCTTCGGTCCAGGCGGCTGAAGGCGCCAATGGGGATAAGGAAAAAGAACGCGGACTGATTCAACAGCTTCAATCGGACGCAGCCCCCGCCGACAAGGCCTTGGCCTGCAAGCAACTGGCGATCTACGGCTCGCCGGCCGCCGTGTCCGAGTTGGCGAAGCTCTTGACTGACGAGCACTTGGCCTCCTGGGCGCGGATCGCGCTGGAAGCGATCCCCGGCTCGGCCTCCGACGAAGCACTCCGCAACGCCATTCCCAAGCTCCACGGCCAACTGCTGGTCGGCACGATCAACTCGATCGGCGTTCGCCGAGACGCAGACTCCGTCGAGCCTTTGGCCGGTCGGTTGCAAGACCAGGATGCCGAAGTCGCTTCCGCTGCCGCGGTGGCCTTGGGCAACATCGGCAACCCCGCAGCGACGAAAGCTCTGCGGCATGCCTTGGCCGGCGCACCGCCCGCGGTCCGTTCGGCGGTGGCCGAAGGCTGCGTGCTGTGTGCCGAGCGATCGCTGGCTGATGGACATGCCGGCCGAGCGGCCGCAATTTACGACGAACTCCGCAAGGCCGATCTCCCCAAGCAGCGGCTGATCGAGGCCACGCGCGGCGCGATTCTCGCCCGCGACGCGGAGGGCCTTGGGCTATTGGTCGAGCAGCTCCGTTCGTCGGATCGTGACTTTTTTCGGCTTGGTTTGACCACGGCCCGCGAGGTTTCAGGCCCTGACGTTGCCAAAACCCTCGTGGCCGAACTGGTAGGTGCGACGCCGGATCGCGCGGCCTTGCTGCTGCAAGTGGTGGCCGATCGCCACGACACGGCCGTCCTGCCTGCCGTGCTCGAAGCGGCCTCAAGCGGCCCCCAGCAAGTGCGCATCGCCGCCTTGGAAGTTCTTCCGCGCCTGGGCGACGATTCGTGCGTTCAACCTCTGCTGCAGATCGCCACCGGCGACGACCGCGAGCTGGCCGCGGCGGCCAAGACGGCCCTGGCCGGCTTGCCGGGCGAGAAGGTCGACGCCGACATTACGAGTCGCTTGGCCGATGCCCAAGGCAACTCGCTGCCGGTGCTGATCGAATTGGTCGGGCTGCGACGCATCAATGCGAAGGATTATCTGCTCAAAGCGTCCGACGACCCGCAGGCCGCCATCCGCAGCGCCGCCTGGACCGCCTTGGGAGCCACGGTCGGCATCAACGAACTTTCGACGTTGGTCTCCGAGGCCATTAAGCCCAAGCATCCGGAAGACGCCCAGGTGGCTCAGCATGCGCTGCGTGCCGCGTGCATCCGCATGCCCGAGAGCGAGGCCTGTGCCGATCAGCTCTCGACCGCCATGGCCGGCGGATCGACCGCGACGAAATGCATGTTGCTCGAGATTCTCGGCGCCATGGGCGGTGAGAAGGCCCTGCAAGCGCTCGGCGCCGCCGGCAAGGATTCCGATCCGCAGCTCCAGGACGCCGCGACCCGTGCGCTGGGCCAATGGATGAACACGGCCGCTGCTCCCGTGCTGCTGGATGTGGCCAAAAACGCTCCGGAGGAAAAATACCAGGTCCGAGCCTTGCGTGGATATCTGCGGCTGGCGCGGCAGTTCGTCAAGCAGGACGGCCAGCGCGTGCAAATGTGCAAGCAGGCCTATGCGGCCGCCCATCGCACGGCCGAGCAAAAACTCGTGCTTGAAGTGCTCGGTCGCTGCGCGAACCTCGAGGCCCTGCGCCTGGCCGTCAAAGCGGCCCAAGTTCCCGAGCTCAAGCAAGACGGCACCCGGGTAGCGGTTGCGATCTACGGCAAGCTCCCCAACAAATCCCCCGAAGCCAAGAAGCTCCTCGCCCAAGTCCAGCCGGACTAAGCGAAATAGGCTGAGTGTCTAAAAAAGGGGTCAGAACTATTTTTGAAAAATAGTTCTGACCCCTTTATCGTTTGACCCCTTTATCGTTCCCAAATGACCGCCCCGTTTAATTTCTTGCCCCGCTCTCCGTAGGCGACGAGACATGTCAAGCGTGAACATCTCGCAGATTAAATCATCGCTCAGGCAGTACATCCTCGGAAGGATCGCGAAGCACCCGCCAGATGAGCCCGTCAAGTTCATTGAATTCGGCTATGAGGTCTGCCAGGGCGGATTGTTTTGTGTCTTCTTTGACACAAGGCCGGACGCCGGCCCGGATGGAACCTGGACCGTTAGGCTCGAAGGCAACTCGATTGATATGCCCGAATGGCCCGAGCTTTCGGAGCAGATGGGCGACGACTTTGGCATCGAGCTGGGAGAGACTATAAAGAACCTCGTGATCGAGCTGCGAGAGAACGGGAACTTCGAGGCGCTTCCCAAACAGGATGGTTGTGAATTTGGGATTGAAGAAATGAATGGCATCTACGGATGGCCCATTTGGGAAGATAGGCGGAAGGAGAACCTCGCCTAACCATTCGCTGCGATTGCCCGGCCTAATTCGCATGCTTCGTAGAAAAAAGGGGGTCAGAACTTCGTTCTGACCCCCTTTATCGTTATGACCCCTTTGTCGTTATACGTTTGACATTTACTTCGCCTTCACGCCGCTGAGCGGGTGCTCGACGACCGCGTTCCAGGCTAGCTCTTGCAGCAGGCGATTCAGCTTGGCGGTGGTGGCTGCGTCGGCGTCGATTTTCAGCGACGGAGGGACCGGCAGGCCGACGGGGCTGCGGCCGTAGACTTGGGCGAAGTAGCAGTAGGCGACCAGCACTTTCAGCGGTGCGGTGGGATGGCCGATCGCGTCGGTGAATAGGTCGGTTTGCTTCTTCAAGCCCGGGGCTGCGCCCGCGGCGATTTTTTCGCGCAGCGCCAGCACTGCTTGTCCGACCGGCGCGACAAGCACGGCCGGCTTGCCGTGGTATTTTTCGTTCAGCATCCGCACGTGCTGGTCGATATCGCGAAAGTATTTTTCATGGTCTGCCTCGAGTTTCGGCATGTCGAAAACGTCGCGGTTGGGAGGCGGGACTTTTTCCTTCTTGAAGTTCACGTTCACGTCGAACGGCAGCCAAAACTCTTGCACCAGTACCCGGGTGCGCGGACTTTTCTCCGACACCAGGCGCACGAAGTTCTCGATCCCCCCGTCCGGCAGGTAGATGGGGGACATGGTCAGCACGTCGACGTCGCCCGAGCTGATCGTGGCCTTGGACTTGAATTTGTCGTCGGCAACGTCCCAGTGCTGAATCACGAGCGAGCCGCCGATGCGCGACGCGCCGAGTTGCTGGTGATCGGCAATGTCCGCCGATTTGGCGATCTCGGCCAGGATAGCCGGCATGAAGTTATGAAAGCTATGGCCGATCGAGTAGACACGCACCCCGGTCGGGGCTTGGGCGGCAGCCGAGTTCGCCGGCTCGCCCGCCCGCGCCGCGATACTTCCGGACCAAGCCCAAACGAGTGCGATGCACAGACAGGAGAACCACTTGAACTTCGACGGGTAGCGAGCAAGCTTCGTCATGATGATCCTCAGTTTTCTGGATGAGCCGCGAGCCCTTCGAACGAGCCCAGCGCGCCTGGCTTGCCTGGAAATCTAACCACCCAGGGGTGGCCTGTCACGTTTGCTTTCGTGCGCCGGGCGGTTTCAGCGTATGATGGTCGCGTCTGGGAGGGCGAGGCTCCTGCCGAGCCGCGCGCGGCGGCAGGTCAATCGAGATCCCCGGCTCGGCAGGAGCCTCGCCCTCCCATTTGAAGGCCCCCGACCACGCCTGTGAGAAAGCGATGTCCGACCGCAGCTTGTCGATCGATGGCGTGCGTGTGCCGCGGTTCCTGTACGGGACTGCTTGGAAAGAGGACGAGACCGAGCGGTTGACGACGCTGGCACTCGAGCAGGGATTTCGCGGGATCGACACGGCCAATCAGCGCCGCCATTACCACGAAGCGGCGGTTGGGCAAGCCGTCGCGGCAGCGATTGCCGGTGGACTGCTGACCCGGGACGATCTGTTCCTGCAAACCAAGTTCACCTTCCGGCCTGGCCAGGATCACCGATTGCCTTATGATCCCGGGGCGCCGATCCCCCTGCAGGTCGAGCAGTCGCTGGCCAGCTCGCTGGAGCATTTGCGCACTGGCGTGATCGACTCGTACGTGCTGCACGGTCCCAGCCAGCGCGAGGGCCTGGCCGCGGCCGATTGGGCGGCCTGGCGCGCAATGGAAGCCATTCACGATAGCGGCCGCGTTCGCCTGCTGGGCGTCAGCAACGTCACGCTCGAGCAGCTCCAGAGCTTGTGTCAGGACGCACGCGTCCCACCGCGCTTCGTCCAGAACCGTTGTTATTCCACGCGGGGCTGGGACCGGCTGGTCCGGCAATTCTGCAATACGAATGAAATCGCTTACCAGGGCTTTTCGCTGCTGACGGCCAATCGCGCCGTGCTCGCCCGTCCGGAACTGGCCCGGATCGCGCAGCGGCATGGCCGGACCGTCAGTCAGATTGTGTTTCGGTTCGCCCTGGACGTGGGCATGCTGCCGCTCACCGGCACCTCGAGCGCCGAACACATGCGGGCGGATCTCGAGGTTTTCGATTTCCGGCTCGATGCCGAAGAAATCGAGCGGATCGAGAACCTGGCCACACTGTAGTTCCAGCCTCCGGCCCGCTCGCGGCCTTACAACTGCCACAACCGGACGTGGCGGCACCGGGACCCATCGCGCACCCGGAATGGAGAAACAACCGAACATCCGGCCCCCAAAGGCCAAATGCTAGGGTTGATTGAATCCAATCGTGCTGGTCAGGCGTCTTTCATCGCTATTTGTCGTGGAGCTGGTTGTGAAAATCGTTCGGCACGATTCCGACGTTTTGCTGCTGCAATCCAGCCTGGCTGCCAAACGAAGAACGCCCACGCTGCTCATTGTCGCGGCGGTCACGCTCGCAGTAGGCGCCGGCGCCGCCTGGCTTGCAGTCAAGTCAGAATGGTGGCCGCGCGCGGGCATCTGGTCGGCCCTGGCGATCGTGGCTGCCTTGGAGACGGGCATCGGTTTGCTCGGTTACTTGATCTGCGAAGGGCTCCTATCTGAGTGCGGTTTGGCATTCGATCGTCATGCACGCGAGATTTTGCTCGTTCGCAAAAACCTGCGTCGCACGACGCGCGAGGTGTTGGACTTCGATCGAGTCAGCCGCGTCGCCGTGGACAAGGTCAGCACAAAGAACGGCACGTACCATGTGGCTAGTTTGCAACTGACCGACGGTCGAAAGATTTCCGTGACCCAGCAGACGCTTGGCCAGATCAGCGAAAGCGACGTGTTCGAAATTGCCGCGGCGATGCGCGAAACGCTGGGGTTCCTCGAACCCGAGCCCGAGGTGAAGCCAGACGAGGACACTTGGGCGGCGCGGATCATGGGACTCGTCATGGGTTGTGCGTTGATCGGGCTGGGCATTTTCTTGTCCAGCACTACCAGTGAGCTGTGGCAAGCCCGCTCGTGGCCGCAGATTGAGGGAGCGGTCGAGTCGGCCGAGCTGCTCAAGAAGATGACCACTGGCAAACACCCGCACCTCGCCGACACGATCGACATCGTCTATCGTTACCAACTCGGCGACACTCTCTATCTCGGCCGGCGCTTCAAGACCTCGAGCAACTGGCTGACCCCTGAGGAAGTGCCGCTGGTGCGGCAAAAGTACCTGCCCGGCAATCCGTGCCTGGTCACGTATAACCCCAGCAACCCGGCGCGCTGCTTTTTGCAGGGTGATGCGGGATTTTCGACCGTGATTGCCACGGGCCTCACGGCGCTGCTGATGGGCCTGATCGGATTGGTGGTCGTGGCCTTCGTTCTGTGGAGAATCGCGCGGCCGAAGTCCGCCAAACCGGAACATGTAGCCGATGCCGGCGTTCGGCTCGCGGAGCTTACAGTCCCAGCTTGACGGCCACGCCGCAGGCCAGCACCACGCCCCCGGCCAGCGCATGGCTGTAACGCTCGAAGCGCCGCATGTACAGGCTGCCGGTGCCCAGCGACATCAGCACCACCATGCTGGTCATCGTCGCCAGCGTGATCAGGCCGAATAGCACGGCCACGCACACCACGCCCCAGACGTTCGCCTCGGCCGCCGGATACATCAGCAGCGGCACCAGCGGCTCGCATGGGCCGAACACGAATACCGCCAGCAGGATCCAGGGCGTCATTGTGCCCCGGCCGGCGGTTTTGCCCGAGGGTGCCGTGTTGCTCGAGGGCAATGCCGGATCTGCCTGCGGCGCGATCTCCTCGGCGTGAGTATGCACGCCGAAATTCTCGTGCGCGTGAGCTTCGAGCCCGCCGCGAACGCCGATGTGCAGGTGCCGATGCGGCACGTTGTAGATGGCCCGCAACACGCCCCAGGCAAAATAAACCAGCCCAAAGGCGATCAGCAGCCAGCCGGCCAGATCGCCGCGGAGCGCTTCAAACGATTCGATCTGAAAAATGACGATCCCGCAGGCGATGCCGATGAAGCCGATCACGATCGAGCTGCCCACGTGCCCGATGCCGCAGAGGAGCGTCACGAGGATCGTCTTGCGCAGCGACCACTTGCCGACGCGCGACATGGCCACGAACGGCACGTAGTGGTCCGGGCCGTACAGCGTATGGATAAAACCGATCGAGAGGGCCGCGGTGCTCAGCGCGCCAAGCTCGGCTGACATGCTTCGTTCCTGGTCGTGCCTCAAAGCGAGGGATGAAAATCGCGGCGGCCCCCAGATTAGCATGCCGCCGCGAAAATACCACTCCCCGGCGTTTTCTTGACAGGCCCCGCAAGCGCCCTTAGAACGGGTCTACATATGGGAGGGCG
>DATATB010000139.1:0-8323 GCA_036268995.1 Pirellulales bacterium
TTTCGGGCGAATATGGCCGGCCCGGTGTTGTTTTTCGCCGCAGTGATTGCGATCTGGTTAGGCCTCAACAATTCGGTGCGCGGTTTGGTCTCCGAGCGTCCCATTTTCGTCCGAGAGCGCTTAGCTGGGTTGCGTCCCGGAAGCTACTTTGTGTCGAAGCTAGTTTTCTATAGCGCGATCGGAGCCGTCCAACTCCTCCTGTTGCAAGCCGTGCTGTTTGCCGTCGGTCGGCTGACGTTCGCCGAAGATACGCTCGCCGACCTACCCATAATCGTCTTTCCATGGCACTTCCTCGTATTGTTCCTGACATACCTGGGTGGCTTGGCAATGGGGTTCTGTGCATCGGCGGCGGCCCGTACTGAAGAGCAAGCCGTGGCGACGATCCCGGTGATGATCATGCCGCAGTTGCTAGTCAGCGCAGTCGCAACGGGGTATGCGCAAGAACGGTTTTCGGTTCCCCGCCCATTCCGACCATTGGCGGTGACCCTGATGGCCGACGAAACCTATAGCCACTTCATGGAAGCGTTAGTCGACGCTGCTTCGTTTGTGTGCGTTTCACGACCAGCGACGCTGCTGCTCGAACTGCCCGCCGTTCCCGGCTACACAACTTGGTCGCTGGCAGCGGACTTCTGCCACTTGATGATCCTCTTGTTTGCATCTTGGGCCACCGCGGTCGCCGTGTTTCAGCAGCGTGCTCGCCGATGGCCGGAAGAAGTCGGATTCGCATAAGGGGAAGAGCGTGACTTCATCGAACACGCGTGCAGCCACGGGACCACGCCTCTTGCTCCGGGTAACTCATCCGGATGGTGAGACCGAAGAAATCTATCCGGCGCGAGGTATGACGATCGGACAAGACCCATCCAACCAGATTGTCCTCCAAGAGGATGCCGGCGCTCGCCGTACTCATGCGCAGGTCGACCGACAATCCTCCGGCCTGTTCACGTTGACCTGCGTCGATCCCGGGGCAACCATCGAAAGTGACGGCCAGTTGCTTCAGCAACTCGAATTGCGACCTGACCTCAAGTTCCGCATCGCACAAACGTCCTTTGAGTGCCATTCTGGGGAAGTCACCGAAGGTCAAGTTGCAGATGCTACGATCGCAAAGTGCCCCTGGTGCACCAGCACCGTCCTGCCAGAGCCCACCTTTCAGCCCACGCGATGCTCCTCTTGCGCCAAAGGAATTCTTGTTATCGAGGGTAAGCCTCGCCTCATACTTCCAGAGGCCCTTGACGATTATCACATCGAGCGATTCGTCGCTCGCGGCGGAATGGGGGTACTCGTTCTTGCGCGAGATAAAACGGGCAAACGGGTCGCAATCAAGGTCCTTCCTCAAGAAGCGACTGCGGACCCTTCAGCGCGACAGCGCTTCCAAGCGGAATATGCGGCATTGACCCGTGTAGCCCACCCGCGAGTCCTAAGACCGATCGGGCATGGCGAGGTCGCGGGTATTCCGTACCTCGTTACCGAGTGGGTCGAGGGAACGAATTTGCGCGACGTGGTAGAAGAGGCTAAAAGAACAGGAGCATTGCCCAAGTTTTCAGAAGTTCTCCGCTGGTTCGTTGACACCAGCGAAGGCTTGGCCGCCATCCACGACGTCGGCCTCGTCCATCGCGATATTAAGCCTTCAAACATCCTTCTGCTACCGGATGGTCATGCAATTGTCGCCGACTTGGGCATCGCAAAGTCACTGGAAGACTCGGCCGGCCTGACAATGACATCTGTAGCGCCCGGGACATTTGATTACATGGCGCCGGAGCAGCACATTGGCTCTCCAAGGCTGGATGAACGGGCTGATCAGTACAGCTTGGGAGT
Source organism: Pirellulales bacterium (assembly GCA_036268995.1). Taxonomy (GTDB): domain Bacteria; phylum Planctomycetota; class Planctomycetia; order Pirellulales; family PNKZ01; genus DATATB01. The sequence goes on from DATATB010000139.1 coordinate 1,813, forward strand.
TACGTTCTACGAGGCCCTAACTGGCCGAAAGCCAACGGGGACCTGGGCCGACGCATCTGCCGTCAACAGATCTGTTCCAACCTATTTCGACGGCATACTAAAGCGGCTATTGCTGCCATTTCCGGAATCCCGTTACCCGTCGGTAGAGAAACTTTTGGATGAGCTAAGAGCGGTCTTGGAAGTTGGCCTCGCCGGCGGCGGATCGATTACCGTTCCAGAAGTACCGCCGGCAGCCGCTGTTCCGATTTCGGCCATCGTCATGGCTGGGATCCTCATGGGCTCGGCAACGGGGAGCCTTGCGGCTCTGTGGCTCAATGCGGGCGTGTTAGCAGGAGCCATGCTTGGAGCATTTATTGGCGCGCTCGCGGGCAGATTTGTGGGAGCGGCTCGTTAGTAGTTGTACTTTCCAAAGCGTGAGAGAGCACACACAAAGGGTAACGGTCATGCGTGATACACTGAAATTGAATGTCCTATCATTTGCCAACGTGCTGGCCCTTGGCGTCTACGTAGCGTTCTGTCTTGCGTCCATGCCCTTCCGGGCTCAAGCGAGCGAGACCAATGCAGAGCGCGCATCGCGGCTCTACAACACAATTACTTGGGTCAAGGGCCCAGCCACCGCATCGCTGAGGTCGCACGCGACAATTGATGTACCAGCAGGCTTCCAGTTCACCGGCACGGTCGGAGCGAAGACTTGGGCAGAGATTAACGAGAACCTAGCAGATGATACTTTAGATGGTGTACTGATGCCAGTTAACCTGTCTTGGTTTCTTAATCTACATTATAACGACATCGGACACGTACCTGACAACGAGAAGGGCAGCCTCGACGCCGATGCCATACTGCGAAGCATTCGCGAAGGCACTGATGCGGGCAACATCGCACGCCGCCAACGCAACTGGCCAGAGCTTCATGTGGTCGACTGGATTCATCCGCCGAGTTACGACGCCCAGTCTAATCATCTTGTCTGGGCGATAAAGCTAAAGTCAACCGATGGGGTGACGGGGAACTACCGCACCGGAATTCTCGGTCGCACCGGAATTATGTCGGCTGTTCTCGTTGCGGACATTGACTCGCTGCCAAGTGTCATTCCGGCGGCCAAACAACTTCTCTCAACAGTGCGCTTCGCGCCGGGCAATACGTACGCCGAATGGCGCTCCGGCGATCGCATGGCCCAATATGGGCTAACTGGCTTGATTACAGGCGGAGCCACAGTTACAGCCGCGAAAACCGGCCTACTGTCTAAGCTCGGCGGCCTGATAGCTAAGTCGGGGAAAGGGATCGCGGCCGCCTGTGTGGCGTTATTCGCTGGACTTTGGAAGCTGCTTACTGGAAAGCGCAAAGCGGATGGGAAGCCGGCTGCATGATCGCGTCGCATACGCTGAATGACCTCGAGTTGATTCTACTGGTGCTGGCGGCACTCTACTTCTCAGAATGCAGCTGCTGGATCCCCGAAGCGGCGGTGTGCGTTTGCGGCGTGCGTCGCCATCGCACCGCGGTAGCAATGGGACCTCTTGCAAATGAGCATGGCCGCCTGGTCTTGACCAACCTGCTGCCGTGGTCTTTCTCGTTTGTTTGCAGTGCTTGGCCCATTCCTTTCGACGCACGTGGCATCGTCCTGGTTCCAGGAGGCGAAATTCAGAAGGCCAATGGAGGGCGAAATGACCTGTGGCTTCCGCATGAAGCCATCAGCTCGATCACAACCGAAGAGCGGAAGCTACTCATCAACGGGCGGGTAGTCGCCAAATTGTTCTCGGCCGCGGGGGCCGTATTTGTTGCTACTCGACTGGACCGCGTTCGCCGGGCCACGCCGGCAAAACGCGAGCAAGCCGCCGAGGCTGTGCTTGCGGACATCACGGATACGGTCGCGATTTCCGGGCGTTTGCGCAGTCTTAAAATCGAACGCCGTGCGTTAACTGACATATGCACCGCCTTCGCTATTTATGCGTTCGTAGTTGGGCCGGCTCTATACTACGCTGGTGCACTCAATCGAGCATGGAGTGCCGCCACCTACTTGGCCAGCTTCTTGGCCATATGGGCTTGCAGCATCGCATACTACTGCGCGATGTATCGGTCATTTATTCGCGAATCACGGATGAGCGCGGTTTCTCGCATGGTCATGTTGTTGCTGTCTCCAGCATCCGCCATGCGCGCAGCGGAAAGTATTGCGCGCGGTTGCTTTGACGGCTATGAACCAGTTGCGGTAGCTTCGGTTATTTGCCGACAACGAGATTTGCGTAAACTTGCCGAACAGAGACTTCGGGAACTCTGCGCGCAACCACAAACCCCGGTGGTGGCCTCGAGCCCGGAGCGGGCGTTGTTATGGTTCCAGGAACGAGTAGCACGCCGGTTGCGCATGGCGGTCGAGGAGGCGGGTCTCGACCCGCGCGAGCTCCTGGCCGAACCTGTCCGAATGGTGGACGCGCAATCGTACTGTCCGCGATGCCTGACACAGTACACCTTGGATCATGGGTCTTGCGAGAGCTGCAACGGGCTGGCGTTGCAATCATGGACACCTCAGTGGAGTCTGCGAAAGGCTGAAGTTTAGCTGTCGGTCACATGGGGAAAGTGGTGTATTGCTAAAAAAAAGCGACCACATGCCGCCCTTGCGGGCGGCACGGTCGCATTCGGCATCTGACAGCTTGTTACCGCCGCCGCTGTCTGGGCTTCGCCCCTTGGCTCGATCCGCCCAGACCTCCGAGCACGAAACAAAGGCCGATTGCGGTCCCGATCATGCCTGCCCAGCCGGCGATCGGGTAGCCAATCACGGCGCCGGCAATGGCGGCAATCACGAACGGGAAGGATTCTTGCGATTTCATCAAATGGCTTCCTTTGGATGTTTTTCGATCCCGGTCACCCTGGCGACGGGCCGCTCAGCCGGTCCAGGCGCGGCACGGCGCGCGGTACGGGCACGTCGGGCAGTTCATCGGCGATGGGCTTGGAAAGAAATGGCGCCCCTCGATTGCACGCCAGACGTTCTGCATGACGCGCTTGGTCCGTGCCACGCGGTGGGGATCAACGGTCACTGCGAGCCGGTCGACGACCGGTTCGTTGGTTTTGGTGATGACGGCGAACTCTAGCCGGATCGACTTTTCCGGCGCCAGTCGCCTGACCAACTCCGAATAAAGCAACAATTGCTCGCCGGCTTCGTCAGCGTGGCCCGCACTCCAGCGACTGCGGGCCGTCTTGAAATCGGTGATGACCAGTGCGTCGCCCGTGTCGACGAGCAGGTCGATGCGAGCCAAAAGGTCAGGGCACCCTGGAACGAGCTGCCCGCGCAGCTCTTCTTCGATGCCTATGATCTTACCGCCAGGCTTCGCAAGACTGCTATTCTGGAAAGCACGCAGTATGCGGTCGGCAAGCCGGCCCAGGCTATCGGCGGTTTCGTCCTTGCCAAACTGGACGCATGCGGGATCCCGATCCTGCCACCCTGCCTGGTACGCGGCGAGCAGAGTGTCGAGGTCTGGCGCCGGGTTACCGGCCAGCAGCTCGTTGAAATGGAGTTCGACCGCTCGATGGATCGCGCCGCCGAAGACGAGGCTCGAAGAAACCGTTTCTTCGGGCAAGCCGGCGACATACTTGAAGTACCAGCGCAGCGGACAGGTCTGATACAGGGATAGCGATGAAAACGAGAGATAGTCCCTGCCCATGAGCCGCTCGGCTGTTTCGTTGGGCGCGAGCTTGGCGGCGCTAATCATCGCCGCCCTCCCGTCCCGCTACTATTGCTCTGGGCCTTCAGGCTGTCGATCAACTCGCTTGCTTCGTTGATCGACAGGTCGTCGGCCTGCGAGACGTTGAACCGTTCGGCGAGTACGGCAGCCAAATCCAGTTGCTCCCGGCCGGCGATGGCGTGCAGCGCCCGCACCTGGCTAGCTGTTGCGTGGCGGCCATTGTTGCGCCGCTGCCCGCTGCCATTGGCGGGCTGGCTGGTGTTGCCGTTGCCAGTGCCATGGTTGGACGAGGTATTACCGGCCAGCTCTTCGTCGACCGAAGTTTTCGCCAGGGTGAACAGCTGCCGGATGCGGTCCTTGAGCTTGTCGGGGTCGCCGATGAGCCCACTTTCGAGTTCCAGCTCCAGATTTACCGAAGCGCCGCGCGAGCCGTAGTTCGACTCGCCGACCTTGCGGTTGAAGCCGACGTTAAGTTTGAGCATCGCTCTTCTCCTTGGAGGGATATGGGCTTGTGGAATCCCGTGCCTATTGACGAGCCGATTTGTGCCGGCCTAGCATGACGTCGTGGGGATTGTTCAAAGCTATGCGAAGCGAAGCAAAGCACACGGTTCGTAGTGCCGACGAGTGCCCCACCTTGTCGAGCACCTTGTTGTCAGCCGGCTCGCGGTGTTCGGCGTGTTGCCGTCATACTCAAAGCCCGTCTCAAAATCGGAGAATCAGTTATGTGCTTTGCGGAACTTCATCAGATGCAGGCGTTGTTGAGTTCACTCGATGGGCAAGCCAATGCTTTGCTCGAAAAGCTCGAACGCATCAACACTGCACTCGAAACGGCCAGCCAAAGATCGCGAGAACTTCCGGACCTCGACCACCTCGAGGAATTAATCCCGCAAGTCGCGAAACTGGCCGGTGCCTTGGAGCCGGCGGCAAAGTCTTCACGACGATTGCAACAGGCTATCTAGGGCACGAGCAGTCAAGGGGCGGGCTGGAGGCGCGAGTCTTCATCCCGCCCCGCTGTCTCGCGGCATTGCTCGTGGGCTCGGTCTCCTGTCCGAGCGGAGCCAGGAACAGACCTATTCGAGCGGTATGTGGCGTTGTCTGTGCGAATTCTCACTGCTCAGCCGGCCACTTTCTGCAATTCCTTGAGCGAACCCAGCGCCGAAGCGACCAGCTTGGTCTGGCGTTTTTGCCGCTTGAGAGAGCGGATCAGTTCGTTCGCCTGGGTCGCGGCGTTCCGTAGGGCAGCTCGCAGCGCGATGGCCTGATCGATGGGTGAACCGGGCATGGGATTGGCTGATTGCAGGTGCCGGCGGCGGGTTTTTCCGGCGGAAGGCTGCTCCGTTGGTTGCTCCACTGGCGTTTCGGGTTTGTTGGCTGGCATGGCGGGGGTCTTTCTCCGTGGCTTGAATGGAACGGTGGAATGGGTCGCTTGCTGACCTAGCGACTCGATCCTCAGGGCATCATCGCTGGCCTTGATGGCGTCCGAGGGCTCGAGCAATGCCCACAGGTATTGCCGGCTGCCATTGTCACAGAGCGCCGGTGAGCTCGGGCTATAGATGCAGATTTCGCGGAAACCCAGCTTGAGGGCCTGGGCCAAAAACCTGCGGTTCGTGTTGATCGTCACTGGCTCGCCGGCGTAGCTCGAGTCGACCAAAACAAGCTCGGTGGGCCGGCTTTGACCCTCGCCGCGAGCGCGAATGGCGATTTGGCTGCTGAGTTCGATCGTGATTGGATCGTGGAGCGGATCATCGCATGGCAAACTGGGCAGGCTGTTGGCCAGGAAGATGGCATCCTGTTGGCTGAGCGTGAGGCGTGAACTTGCGCTGCTGGCGGGCCGGATCAGGTCATCGACCTTGGGGAACCTGGCTTGCTTGTTGATTCGAAGCCAAAGCGTCCAGGGCTCAACTCGCAGCACGATCCAATCATCGGTTTTGCCCACGCTTACTGGCTCATCCTGTGGCAGCTCCTTACAGCTAAAGACACCCAGCGCCGGGACGAGCAAGTCGTCCGCCCAAGGGAAGCTGAAGCCGCCTTGGCGCAGCACCTGCCGGCCGTCGGTGGCAACGATCTGGCCGACGCTACCCCGAAGCTGAAGATGATCCAGCGCGTAACGGACCACGTCACGATCGGCACAGGCGGTTGCGTTGTGCAGCGAATCCAGGAATCCAGCCGGGCAACTTGTCAGCTCGGCTGGCGGTTCGAGGAAAAGCTCGTCCTTTTGCTTGGCCGGCACGTCTTGGACCAGCATTTGCGGAATGCCGCGATCAGTCCACTGGACGAGGACCTTGCCGTTCGGCTGCCGTTCCAAGGTCACGGGGTCACTGCTGCGCCCTTCCGTGGCGTCGAGAAACTCTAGCGGCGCAACCAGACGTTCGGCTTGGTCAACGATGGGCAACCTGTACTGCACGGCAGCGATGCCAGAACTGGCCTGGATAATCAACTCGTCGCCGGCGGCCTGGAAGAGCAGGTTTGCATTTGGGCCTGGCTTAATGCCAGCGCGGCGGAAGACGGTTCGAAGCGTGCGGGCTAAAGAGCGGGCTATCGTGATCATTGGATCCTCGTTGTTGCTTTGGGTGAACACCGGCACTTTGTTATCATGAGACCAGGCATTCGTTTCGGAAAAAACAGCGAAAGTGACCAGCGGTTACATCCGCTGACTGGCGCTTGCAGAGGCTGGTGGAACGATCGCCAAAGCGGACCATTTCAAAGTCGCTCATCGCGTGCTCAGCTTCTTGCACTTTTGACTCTGTCGCGGGAGGTCCGTTATGCGATCGAACGTGTTGGCAGCGATCCTAGCCGTCGCGTTGGTAGGCGGGTGTTTTGTCTTGGAACACCTTTGGTTGGGT
>DATATB010000140.1:0-243622 GCA_036268995.1 Pirellulales bacterium
TGCCGTTTTTCGATCCCAGGTCCCGGACGACCAGCGTTCCGTCGATCGTCTCCAACCGGCAATGCTCGTGGCTCACCCAGCGATCGGCAAGCTGCACGCCCGCCACGGGGCTGCGGCCCATGACGACCGGAAACCGCTCCAAGCTGATCTCGCGGCCGCATTGCCATTCGTCGCCGACAAGCTTGATCTTCATGCGATTGCCGCCCCACTGACGACTTCAATGTGGTTCACCACGCGCTCGACGCCATTGACCTTGGCCACCAATTCTTGGGCCAACTGCTTGTGAAAAAAGGTGGCCAGCCGGCCACGCAGCACCAAATCGCCCTCGACAAACTCGCAGCGCACGCGGCGCAGCGGAGCATACGAACTGCCGCGCAAGCGAGCCAATGCGGCTTCGGGCGCAGATTTCGACACAGGCAGAGCCATTGCGCCCTGCGAAACACGTTGAGACATGGATACCGATTCCTTGGCAAGCGATGAGCGGGAAACAAACGCGGACGTCACGGAGACAGGCAGTCGGCTGGCCTGGGACGGAAAGAGCACCTGCTCGCTGTGCGAAACACAGCATCGGCAAGCCTTCCGCGACCCAGCATTTTTTGCCGTCGCCCGGCTGGTGGGAGTTGCCCGGTGTTGAAGTGCCCCCTGGAAGCCGTCCGTTGCAGGCAGCACCAGCAATCACTTCTAAAAACCGAAGCAACTTGCCCCAAATCTTAGTCAATTTCGGGGGGCCGTCAACAAGCTTCTAGGACTAATTTTTCTCGTCCTCATAGGTGAGCCCCAGGACGTTAGTCGGGGAGTCCCAGTGAGTCCCAGCGCTCACGCGGGGTATAACATTTGCAAGCCCGGCCGGCTTCCACTCCATGGCCGGCGATTCATCTTGCCGGCGCGGCCAACGTGCCGCTGCCACGACGCACACCAATCCATGACGAAGGGGTAACGCAATGCGAAAGACTTTGATCGGAGTTGCAGCTTGTTTGCTGGTCGTGGTGGCTGTGGTCGTCGCCACGGGCGTGAAAGCCGGCCCCGAGTACGACCTGCGGTGCGGAGCAATTTCGACGGCCGGTTTTGCCCTGCTCAAGTTCGACATGAATTCCGGCCGTTCGTGGGTCGCGCTGCAAACCCACGAGTGGAAGAGCGTGCAAGAGCCTGCGACGCCGCCGGGCGGGACCTACGACGTGCATGTTGAGCAATACGCCACCAAGGACGCGGCCGGCAAAGACACGACCGAGTGGCAGATGTTTCGCATCAACAAGACCACCGGCCAATCCTGGGTCCTCATGAGCCGCGGCGACCCCGGCAAGCAAGAAAGCCGCTGGCAAGAAATCGCAGAAGCAAAATAAGCGGCGGCAGCAACGACGATCGGGCGCGTGCCGAAGGCGTCGTCAATAGCTAGGCTTGGGACGTGTCGCCCAAGCATGGTCACCCGTCGATCATTTGCGCGAGCGGTCGATCAACGCGCCAACGACTGCTCCGATCAACACGCAGGCAACACTTACAGTCATCGCCCATCGGTTGCGGCTCCAGTCGATCCCGGCGTCGCGCAGTACCGGAAGCAGGCTGGGGGCCGCTGCTCGGAAGGCGAGCGAGCCAACCACGGCAAATCCCAAAGTGCAGGCAAACGCCACGCTTCGCGGCCGCTGCCTGCTATCCGTGGGGGCGGCCTTTCGAGCGCGGTGGCTCGCGCTATCTGCCTCGAAATTTTCAATCCCGCCGCCGGTGCGATCCCTGAATTCGTCCATGTGCACGGACACGTACTCGGCCAGCTTTTCCCAGACCAAATCATCACCGGCGGGCTCGGCCGCGTATTTGAAAAACTCGTGCTCCGACTCGAGTTCACCCAGAAACTGATTCCGCTTTTCCCGGTGGAGGTGCGGATCCGGGAACGGAAACATCGCCGCAGTTTTTTCGATACAGTCCGCGACGTTCGAGGCACCGATCGTGCGGTATACGTCGACGAAGTAGGAATACGGTTGCTCTTCTGGCCAATTTGCCTCATAGAAGTATTGGAGCGCGCCGTTATCGATCACCCCTTGGGCCGCGTAGATCGTCGCGACAACCTGAAACGGCCGCGGCAGGCCAGCTATCTTTTCGCCCTGTTCTCGATAGGCTTCAAAAGCACGCTTAGACGCGATATCGAGCACTTCTTGCAAGTGAGGATTCAGCACCGGCGCCGCACCGAGTTGGATGGCGTATGGCCGCGCATATTTGACGCAAATGAAGTACCCCCGGCAGGATTCGGACCTGCGACCTACGGTTTAGGAAACCGTTGCTCTATCCCCTGAGCTACGGGGGCGTTTTGCTGGCAGTCGAGTTGCAGTTCAACCTTTCAAAACGAGCGAACAAGACCAGCATTATGGCACTCGTCGAGCTTCGGATGAAGAGGGGAGCGACGAGGGCGAGGGGAAATCCCTGGGGAAACGTAGGCTTGTTTCCGCGTTTGAGGTGCAAGGCGTGATCGGTCCGTTGTGGCCCAAGGCCGGGCCGGCGATTAACGGGCGCGGGTGCGGCGGCTGGGGCTGGGTGGCTGCTCGTGGATTTGCTGCGGCTCGAGGCCGTGGATGTAGTTGGAGATGAGGTGGTCGGTGATGCCTTGTAGAAAGCTTTTGCCGCGAGTGGCGATGGCGCGGGCGACGGCTTGCTTGTGCCAGGGCTCGATGTCGGCGTCGAGGCTGATGGCGCCGTCGCGGTCGATGTACACGAGCGTGTTCACGTGGCCGTAACAGGGAGCTTGCTCGGCCATCTGTTCCAGTCGGCGAAGCAGCTTTTGATTGGTCGATAAGGCCCGCTTGGGCAGCAGCCGCTTCACCGAGGTCAGCGGCACTTCGGGCACGATGTCGAGGCGATTGACAACGCGGTAGGTGGGCAGCGCGTAGCCGGAACAAAAGGTCGCATCGCCGACGCGCGGCGCGCCGAACGTATATGTCGCGACCGGCGGGCGGCCCAGCGTTGCCAGGCGCCAGGCGGTCAGCACTGCCAAGGCGCCGCCCATCGAATGGCCGGTGACGAACAGCGGCTTGTCCTGCGCTTCTTCCAGAATGCTTTCGATCTGGCCCCAACTGCGGCGGAGCACGGAACTGAATCCGTGATGGACGCGGCCTTCGTATTCGCCGCACTCGACCAGCCGCACGACGACGTCCGTCAGCCAGTTGGGCAGCGTCACGGGATCCGTGCCGCGGAAGGCGAGGATGGCGTGCGTGTCGCAAACGCCCAGAAACCCACGGGTGCGCGTGACCTTGTGGCGGAACGCGGCCGTCTTCAGCCCCAGCCGCTCGTCAGCGGCACGGCCGGGCGAGCGGTGATAAGCAACGTCCGACGCGTGCGCCAGGTAGAGGGCGTTGGTGCGGTTGAACGACGGATCGTTCGGATGGAATGGCAGCGGCGTTTCGCGATGATCGGGAGTGCGTGACATTTCAGTGCCGTTTTTCTCGGGCCCTCACCCTGCCCTCTCCCGCGGGGAGAGGAGTTGCCGTCGATCCTTACCCGACCCAGTTGCGGATGGTCGCGTCTACCCACGGCGCGACGGTGCCGCCGAGAGAATAGACCCACAGGGCGCAGACGATCCCGGTGAACACGTCCATCGTGTAATGCGCACGCAGCACGAGGACCGTGGCTGCTTCGAAGATGGCAATCAACGATCCGACCGCCAGCCCCCACGGGCCCCAATCGCCTGCCAGCGTGGCCGCACTGTACACGGCGATCGCCGTGTGGCCGGAGAAAAACAAGTCGTTGGCCGTGCCATAAGTGACCAGCACGGCGGGCACGCCCGGATAACGCCACACCATGCCGACCGGAGCCGGCAGCGGGCACAGCACCTGGCAGATCTGGCGCAGCGCGAAGAGCATCGCCAGCCCCAGGAACGGCCGGAACGACTCGCCGAAGATCGCCGTGCAGAGCAGGTAGGCGCCGAGCAAGTCGATGACCAGCGACGAAATGATCAGCAGCCGATTGCCGGCCGCCAGGTTGGTCGCATAGCGGTGGTGAAGCCGAGCGGTGAGCACGTGCATGCCGTCGGTCAGCGGAACTTCGTAGGCGACCTTGGGGACGCGTTTGGCGAGAAAGGCCTGCGACCAGTACCACGCGAGGATGCCGGCGATGACCAGCCCGAACCGCACGCCGATCACTGGCCAAGGTGCAATCAGCATGGTGCCGCCCCCGCGGGAATTCCCAGCATGCTGCGCAACTGCCCTTCGATTGCCGCCATCAGCGGGTCGCTTTCACCGCGTGCTTCGCGACCAGTGCTGACTTCGATGGCGTCGCCGACGGTGACCCGGACTTCGACCGGCCCGTGCACCGTGACTTTGCCGGTCAGATCTTCTTCGAATCGTTCGACCGTTTCAATGATCCGGCCCTGGGGCGCATCCTCGCTGATGTAGCCGGGCGGATAATGGTAGAGCTGTTGCGCGAGGTCGGCATCGCCCAGCAGCCGCCAGCGCCGGGCTTTTTCTTCTTCGGAGATCTCGCCTTTGATCATATCCGGCAGAATCGCCGTGCGCAGGCGCTTGACGCGTGCCACGGGATGGCCGCTGCCGTTGGCGTTGACCCATTCAGCCTCCAGGGGCTTGAGGATTGCATCGATGAGCCTGGCGACCCGCTCGTCGATGGTGCCCTCTTGCGTGTGGCCGAGATACTGAAGTTCCTTGAGCGCGAGCAGGCCGTCGCCGACTTTGCGAAACCGCTCGACGAGCGGAATGCCGCGGCTGGGGCGCCAGGTCAAGCGCGTTTCGATTTCGTCCAGCATCCGCGCGGCGGCCGATTCGACGTCGAAGGGGAACGCGTAGCGAATCGCGACGGGATGCACGACGACCTGCTTGTTCTCCTTCGCGCGTTTCTTGGCGGCCTGGCGGGCGATCAGGGCCGTGCCCTCGAGCATGGGCGTGAGACGGTCGTTCGTGCGCGAGATGTGACCTTCGGGAAAAATCACGAGCGGCCGCTGGGCCGTTTCGAGGATTTCGATCGACGTCTGCACCGCCTGCTTGTCCATACCTTCGCGGTAGATCGAAAACGCGCCGGCCCGGCGAAGCAGGAAGGCCTGAAGCTTGTTGCCCATAAACAAGTGGGCACTCGCGACGACGAAAACCGGCCGACCGACCTGCCGGGCCAGCAGGCTCACTACGAATGGGTCTTCGTCGCGGCAGTGGTTCGGCGTAATGAGGATGCCGTGGCCGGCGGCGATCGAAGCGCTGAGTTTCTCGGCGCCGACGATTTCGACCTTCGCCACGCCGTAGCGGCGACGCAGGTAGCGCGGGACATACAAATACATGGCCCGCGGCCAGAGCGTCCCGCGATAGGGCGGGACCGGGACATAGGGTTTGTCCGACACCACGGAGGTCATGAATCAAGCCAACTTGCAGAACCCGGGATGCACAGCCAGTGGCCGCACAGTATAGCAAGTTGTCCGTGGTCCGTTGTCCGTGGTCCGTTGCAACTGACAACTGACCACGGACAACTGACCAATGACCCCTCAGAACTTCCGCTCGTCGGGCTGTGGCGGGGTCCATTGGTAGAGCCAGGTCTCGGTTAACGGGCGACCGGCGGAGCGCAGATAAAGTCGCAGATCGATCGGCTCGGTGCTGGTGTCGGTGGGCCGAAGATCGAAAATCGCCCGCCAACCGCTGATGGCCGTCAAGGGACGCGCCGAGGGAATCTCGATCGTGCCGCGCGAGGCATGAATCACCGGCTCGACCTTGGCGTCGGCCGAGAGCGAAGCCAGCTCGCCGCCGGCAAAGTCGACGACAAAGCGGCGCGAATAGTGCTTTCGCGGCTGCCCGACCACGCCGCCGATGCCCGTCCGGGTTGCTCGCACGGTGGCCAGTGGGGACTGCACGGGCGGCTTCGCACCCCACGACAAGCGGTAGGAGAATGCCAGCTCTCGCTGCGGTTGCGGCGACTCGGCCGGATGCCAGAAGGCGACGATGTTGTCGAACGTTTCGTCGGGAGTGGGGATTTCGACCAACTGCACGGAACCGCGGCCCCAGCCTTTGCCGGCCGGGCTGGCCTTGGGTTCAACCCACACGCTCGGCCTGCGATCGTAAAACGCGCCGTCGTCTTGATAGTGGTCGAAATTGCGATCGCGCTGGAGCAGTCCGAAGCCGCGCGGATTGTCGTCGAAAAAGGAATTCAATCGCACGACCGTGGGATCCACCAGCGGCCGCCAGATGCGTTCGCCGGCGCCGGTCCACAGCGCCAGGCCGTCGGAATCGTGGATCTCAGGACGAAAGTCGGCGCTGACGCGACGATCGTTTTCGCCACAAAGGAACATGCTGGTGAGCGGCGCGATGCCCAGGTGCTCGATCGGCCGGCGCGGATAAATCGCCGCGTCGATGTCCATCGTCAGCGTTTCGCCCGGCGCGATCGTAAACCGATACGCGCCGCTGACGCTGGGAGAATCGAGCAAGGCGTAGAGCGTCATGCTGGTGGCGCCCGGCTGGGGCCGCTCGAACCAGAAGGCGGTAAAGATCGGAAACTCTTCGGGCGTGGGCAGTCCGCAATCGATCGCCAGGCCCCGCGCCGACATGCCGTATTGCCGGCTGCCGCCGACGGCGCGGAAGTAGCTCGCGCCCTGGAAGGCCGCGACGTCGCGCTTCCAATCGGTATGAAACAGCAGTTGAAAGCCGGCAAAGCCCAGCGACGCCGGCAGCTTCTGGCCATCCACGCCGCTATCTCCATAGTCGAACAGCGCCCGGTCATAAGGCAAGGGACGCGCCCGGCCGTCGACCACCTCGAACATTTTCACCGGCACTTTGTTGTACAGCCCTAGATGAAAGAACTGGATGCGAAAATTCACTGCCTCATTTCGCCACAATGCATGCGCGCCTTTAAAGCGAATCGCTTGCATCTGATCCCAGTTCAGATGAGCAATCGGTTCGGGCAGCGTGCTGGGCGGCGGGCGATATGCCTGGGCGGCAATCGCCCGCGCGTGCTTCTTGAGCCCGGCAAAATCAAAGGCTTCCGAGCTAGCAGCCTGGGCGCCCGAGCGGTCGGCCGCCCAAATGGTTTGATCCGAATTTGCCGGCTTCACAGCGCATAACAGCGCCAGGATCAACAGCTTGCTGTGTTGCATTGTCCTGCTCGTCAAAGGATTAACGAAAAATCGTAAGGCAAGTTTGGCGGCCTGCACAGCAATTTGCGGGGCGAAACGCGAATTGTGAGGTTCGGACATCGTCGCTTTTTTTATTTGTCTCGGCATAGAGATTGCAAACGCCCTGGCACGTCGCGCACCGCAGTTCTTGTAGTGCGGTTTTCTTTGACGGAGTCTTTCACGTGCGATCACAATCGAATGACCGAGACGGCCGCGCCGCGCGGCGGCAGTTCGAGGAGCCGCAGATCAGTCTGGAAGCCCGAGCCGAGCGCGTCTTGGCCGAATATTTGCGCCACTGGGGCTTGCGCGATCCGACGACGATTGCCACTCATTGCCGGCGCTGGGTACGAGAGGCGGTCGAGCATGCCGGCAGCGAGGCGCGTGCCCAGCCGGCCGCCGTGTATCGCGCCGCGGTGGAAGCGGCGATGGACGAAATCGACGGGTGGCTCGATCAGCTTGCCTCGCTCGCCTCGGCCAATCACGAAGAGGCAGCGGCGCGGCGCGGCATGCTGGCGATCGAAGTCCAAACCCTTATCGACAAGTACCCGGAGACGCTGCTGAAAAACGATGCGCTGCCGGCGCCGCTCGTGCAACATTTTCGCCGCGCATCGCATCCGGCCGTGCCGTCGGCGCATTACACCCCGATGCGTGCGCAACCGCTGGGGCAATTGGCCTCGCCCCTGACCTGGCAATGGTGGAAGCAGGGTACGAGCCGAATGCTAGCCTCGGCGGCATTGCGCCTGCATCTGATTTGGCCCGAGCGAGGCCAGGCATGAGCGGCGATCCATGTTCATCGCGGGCTGGTCCGCGCGCATTGCTGGCCGTGCTGACCATACTGACGACTGCCGGCGGGGCATGGGTGTTTTGGCAGTCGCTACACGCCGACGGTCCAGCGTGGTTGTCGCTGGTCTTGCTGTCGGTGTTCGTCGTGCTGTTTTCGTTGGTGTCGTTTTCGTTCTGGATGGCAACGGCCGGCTTTGTGTGTGCTCTGCTGGCCAAGCGTGCGCTGCCGCAGGAGGCGAACGAGCCGCGGTTGGCGGCCGCGGCGCCGGGCAAGACGGCGATCGTGATGCCGATTTACAACGAATCGCCGCATCGCGTGTTTTCAGGATTGCGCGCCATTCACGAGTCGCTGCAGGCGACCGGCCAAGGCCGTGCTTTCGACTTTTTCGTGCTCAGCGACACGACGAATCCCGATGTGTGGCTGGCCGAAGAGCTAGCCTGGGCCCGGCTCAACCAGGCCATCGGCGACGGCAGCCGTGTCTATTATCGGCATCGGCCGAAGAACGCCGGACGCAAGGCCGGGAACATCGCCGACTTTTGCCAGCGCTGGGGTTGGGCCTATCGCTACATGATCGTGCTCGACGCCGATAGCGTAATGAGCGGCGAAACCATGGTCGAAATGGTCCGCCGCATGGACGACGATCCCGAGACCGGCATCCTGCAAGTGCCGCCGATGCCCGTAAATCAGGTCTCGCTGCTGGCCCGCTGTCAGCAATTCGCGGCGAGCGTGTACGGGCCGGTCTTTCTTCAGGGCTTCGCCTGGTGGTCGCACGTCGACGGCAACTATTGGGGCCACAATGCGATCATTCGCATCGAGCCGTTTGTCAATCATTGCGGTCTATCGCGCCTGCCGGGAGCCGAACCGCTGGGAGGCGAAATCCTGAGCCACGACTTTGTCGAAGCGGCCTTGATGCGCCGGGCCGGCTTGAAAGTGCGGCTCGCCACGGATCTGGACGGCAGCTACGAAGAATGCCCGCCGAGCTTGATCGACTTTGCCCAGCGCGATCAACGCTGGTGCCAGGGGAACATGCAGCATATCCGACTGGTGTTCAGCTCAGGGCTGCACCCGGTCAGCCGGCTGCATTTGGGCTTGGGGGCCATGTCCTACCTATCGTCGCCCATCTGGCTGCTGTTTCTGGTGCTGAGCTTTTTGTTGGCGAGCATCAGCGACACCGCCGGCAGAGACGCTCCGCACGGCGCGGCCGGATGGTGGCCGCTGGGCCTGTTTGCGGCCACGATGCTCATGCTCTTGCTGCCGAAGCTGTGGGGGTTCATCCTGCTGGCGTGTGACGCTAAGCGCCTGGCTCGCTGCGGCGGAGCGACTCGAGCCGCGGCCAGCGTCGCCATCGAAACTGCCGTGTCGATGCTCGTGTCGCCGATCATGATGGCCTTTCACAGCAACTTCGTGATCTCGACGTTCCTGGGCCGGCGCATCGAGTGGACGGCCCAGCGCCGCGACGAACAAGGACAGCAACTGCTGGCAGCGGTTTCGGCCCATTGGAAACAATCGTTGGCCGGCCTGGCCGCCGCGCTGGCCATTTGGAGCGTTGCGCCGGCCATGCTGCCCTGGCTCGCTCCGGTGCTCGTCGGATTATTGCTGGCGATTCCGTTATCGGTGCTCGTGTCGAGCGTGCCGATTGGCCGGGCAATGGCCAGCAGAAACTTCCTGGCGACACCTGAAGAAACGGCGGTGCCTCAGGTTTTGCAGCGACATCGGCACCTGCTGGGCTTGCCGCCGCTGCGGGAATTGACCGACCCGGGCGGCGTCTTTCGGCGCATCCTGGCTGATCCCGCGTTTGTGGCGCTGCATCGCAGCGTTCTGCTGGCCACCGATGCGGCCAGACCCGCGGAGCCTGAGCAAATCGAATTGGCCGAAAGGCAACTGATTGCCGGCGGCCCCGCGCGCGTTTCGATTGAAAACCGCAGGGCCATCCTGTCCGATCCCGCCGCATTGCACGCGCTGCATCGCTTCGCCTGGACGCGCACGCGCAAAGACGCGTCGTAATACCCGCCTACGCCCGCCACGCACTCCTAGGGCTTGCTCCGCGGCCGGCCGCGAGTTGCGGATTTCCTGAGCTATGCTTGCGATAGAGGCAGAAATCTCGACGTGGCTCGCCCCGCGGCGAAAAATCGTATGCGCATCGTACTTGGGTTGCTGACGTTGGCAGTATTTTGTGGGCTCGAAAACGCAGCCCGCGCCCAGTGGATTGTGCGTCCGCGCGAATTCATTATGCTCCGGCCGCAGGAGCCGCCGCCGAAGCCGATGATCATGGCGCCGATCAACATCCAGCCGCTGCACCAACAGCAGTGGACTTGGACGAACAACAATCCGCGCGCGATCACGATGCAGCCGCTCAAGCCACAGCCGATCATTCCGCAAGGCAATCACTGGCACAGCGACCAGTTCCAAACCTGGAATTTCCAGTCGCACAATTGGAACGCCAACGAGCGCTCGCCGCTGGGCGGCAGCGCCGGCGATCGCATTCACCGCCAGGCGCTCGGCTGGTAGCAGCCCAAACGCTGTCCGCCTGTCATCCGCCGCACACTGCAAACGCGAAAGGCCAGCCGGGGATCGGCTGGCCATCGCGACTGCTGGTCCGGTGCGTGCGGCCGGTTCTACCGCTTGCGATTGACGAAGAACACGCTGTTGTCGGCGACATTGAACAGCGGCCGGTAGGGGCCGTTGTGTACGCCGCGGGCGAAGCGGGCCGGGTAGAAGACCAGGTTCATGCTAATGGCCCAGGACTCGGCCTGCTGGCCGTTCAAGCCACCCTGCGTCGACGGCAGGTAATTGACGATGCCGGTGAAATCCCAGCGGTTGGAGAGCGCCATGCGAAAGTCGGCTCCGACGATGGCCGAAGCGTTGCTGTTGGTACCGCCCAGGCTGATGGGCCCGGTGAAGCCGGCCCACACGCGTCCCTGCGTTCCGCTGGCGAAATTGCGGCGATAGAAGAACGTATACAGATCGACTGACTGCAAGGACTGATTCGCACCGAGGAATGTCAACTGCTGATTGCGGCTGTTGGCGGCGATCCACGAGCCGAATTCGTGCCCGCCGTAGAACAGGTGGCTGAGTTCGGCGCGAATCTGGTACATCGTGCCACTGTAGTAATAATTGTCGTTGAGATAATCGACCACCACGCCGCCCTGCCAGCCGTAGTTGTAAAAGGCCCGGTGGAACAAGCCGGCGGTGATGAACACCTGCCGTCGCGAGCCGGCGGAAAACGCGCCCGTGGCGGTCTGGTCGCCATAGACGTTGCTCTCGATGAACTGGGCACCGACCTGATAGCCGATCCCGTAGTGGTGCCAAATCGCGTCGCCCGCGTTGAACCCCGCATGCGCGCCGAAGTTGCTATTGCGGCCGTTGTCCACCGGCGCCTTGAAGGCCTGCACGCCGCTGTTGAAAGACAGCTCGTTGAGGAATCCCAGCGGGCAGCAGACGTGGAATCGTTCCCACTGCGTGGGATCGTAGCCCCCTTCGCAGCACGGATCAAAGCACGGCCCGCAGCAGGGATCGCACGGACCGCAGCACGGGTCGCACGGTCCGCAACTCGGATCGCACGGGCCGCAGCTTGGATCATAGCCGTCGCCGTCGACCATCGTGCCGTCGGCGATGCCGTCGAACGCTTGCTCGTTTTGGAATTGCACTTCGCCATCCGGCAGCGGGGCACGCGTTCCTTGCGGCACGATCTCGTCCTCGACAAACGGTGACCCCTGCGGGCCGCCCTGCCGTGGAGCGCCGACTTGCCCGGGGCCGCCGGCTTGGGCTACGCGGCGAGTCGGTTGTCCGTTGTAATTCACGCGGCGGCCACCGCCGGGCGGATTGGCCATCGCCATGCGCGGCGACCGCTGCCACTGGGGCGTATAGTCGGCGCCCGCCGGTATGGAACGCGCTCGTGGCGGATTGCTGTAGTACTGATTGCCGGTGGACTGATTGCGATACGCTGAAGCACGCGGCGGCTGGACGATCGCCGGCGCGTTGACCACCGCGTCCTGCCCATTGGCGGCGTCGGCGGCCGCATTGGCGGCTTCGTCTTCGACAAACGGCTCCGTGGCCCCGGTCCGATTGATGCGCGAGCGGGGAGGCTGAAAGCGCGGGGTCCATTGCGACTGCGTATTGCCGAGGGTGGGCCCGTCATCGCTCGATATGCCGCTGGTGGGCACGATCGCAGATGCGGGAGCGGGCGTGCGACTGGCGGTCCAAGTCTGGGCCGGGCTGTCCGCCGCCAGCAGGGCCAGCATCAAGGCGGCAACACTGCATGCACCGGAAATACGAAGCAAGCGGTTCATCGAAGTCCCTCGCGGATCGGTGGCCTGCCAAGCCCAGCAAGCAGCCGGGTGGGCGTGACGGCCCATTCATCGACATCCGCAAAGTCGGAACTTTCGTCAAACTCGCGATAACCGGAAAAGACACCCGATATTACGCAGAACACCACTGGCAACGGACCACGGACAACTGACCACGGACTACCAAGCGCTACAACGCCGCGCAAGCAATCGAAAGCGCCTGCTCGAGGTCTTGCCGCAGATCATCGAAGCTTTCGAGGCCGATGCTCAACCGGATCAGGCTGTCGGTGATGCCGTGCTTCAAGCGTGCATCGGCAGCATAGCTGGCATGCGACATCGAGGCCGGCTGCTCGATCAGCGATTCGACGGCTCCCAAGCTCACGGCCAACTGAAACAAGTGCGTCGATTCGACCAGCCGCTTGGCCGCGGCAAAGCCGCCGACCACTTCGAAGCTGAGCATGGCCCCGAATTGCCCGTCCATCTGCCGCGCGGCCAGCTCGTGGCCGGGATGGCCGGGCAGGCCTGGATAGTAGACTCGTTGGACGCGGGCATCGGTCGACAAAAACTCGGCGATGGCTTGGGCCGTGCGGCTTTGCTCGCGCACGCGCAGCTCGAGCGTCTTCAGCCCGCGCGAACAGAGAAACGATTCGAGCGGCCCCATGACCGCGCCGGTGGCATTTTGCACAAAGTACAGCCGGTCGTAGAGCTCGCGCGTTTTGGCGACCAGCGCCCCGCCCAGCACGTCGCTATGCCCGCCCAGGTACTTCGTAGCCGAATGCATAACGATGTCGGCGCCCAACTCCAGCGGTCGCGTGAGCACGGGCGTGGCAAAGGTATTGTCCACGCCCACCAGCACATTGCGGCGCCGCGCGACTGCGGCACACGCGGCAATATCGGTAATCGACAATAGTGGATTACC
This sequence comes from Pirellulales bacterium, assembly GCA_036268995.1. Lineage (GTDB taxonomy): Bacteria > Planctomycetota > Planctomycetia > Pirellulales > PNKZ01 > DATATB01. The sequence goes on from DATATB010000140.1 coordinate 13,068, forward strand.
CGGCGTCTCGAGCCACAAAAGTCGAGTGCGGTCGGTCATGGCCCGCTCGACCGCGGCCGGATCGGTCGCCGGGACCAGCGAGACCTCGATGCCGGAACGGTCGAGAATCTTGTGCAGCAGACGATACGTGCCGCCGTAGATATCCGTGCCGGCCACGATATGGTCACCCTGGCCCAGCAGCATGGTGACGCAGTGCGTGGCGGCCATGCCGGAGGCGAAGGCCAGCGCCCCGTGGCCGCCTTCGAGCGAAGCCAGGGTTTGCTCAAAACATTTGCGGGTCGGATTGCCGCTGCGCGAATAGTCGAACTCGCCCCACTCGCCAGCAGCGGCTTGCACAAACGTCGACGCCAGGTGCAGCGGCGGCACAATGGCGCCGGTGGCCGCGTCGCGCTGCTGGCCGACATGAATGGCACGCGTGCGAAATTGCATGAGAATTACAATCCCTGCCCCGGTGTCATGCCCGCTCGAGTGCTTGGCCCAGGTCGGCGATCAGATCTTCGGTGTTTTCAATACCGCACGCCAGGCGGATCATATTGTCGGGAATGCCGAAGCGCTGGCGATCTTCGGGCGAACATTCGTAGTAGCTCATCACTAGCGGCTGCTCAATCAGCGATTCCACTCCGCCCAGGCTGGGGCCGATGCGCGGCAATTGCACGGCGTCGACCACGGCCGCGGTTTTGCGCCAGTCAGCATCGCGGATCAAAAACGTGACCAGGCCGCCGAAGCCGCGCATGGTCCGCCGTGCGACGTCGAAGTACGGATGGCTCGGCAGGCCGGGATAGTAAACTTTTTCCACCTTGGGATGCCGGGCCAGGAACTCGGCCACGGCTTGCCCGTTCTGATTGTGGCGCTGCATGCGCAGTTCGAAAGTTTTCAGCCCGCGCAACAGCAGGTACATGTTGTGCGGCGAGTTGATGGCGCCCATGATACCGCGCAGCTTGCGCACCGGTTCGAGCTTTTCGGCCGATGCCACGAGCACGCCGGCCAGCAGGTCGTTGTGGCCGCCGAGATATTTGGTGGCCGAGTGCAGCACGTAATCGACGCCGGCCGCCAGCGGACGGATGTTGTAGGGCGTGCCCAACGTGGCATCGATCAGCGTCTCGACGCGGTGCTTGCGTCCGATCGCCACGAAGCGTTCGAGGTCCACGACGCTGAGCTGCGGATTCGTGGGCGACTCGCTGATCAGCAGCCGCGTGGCCGGGGTGATGGCGGCCTCCATCGCCTGGTAGTCGCAGGCCGGCACTTGCCGCGTCGTCACGCCGAAGCGCGAGAGGTGCTTCGAGCAGAACTCGCGGCTGCGGTGGTAACACTCGTCGAAGAAGATGACTTCGTCGCCGGCGTTGAGCTTGGCCATCAGCAGGCCGACAATCGCCGACATGCCGGTGGCGAACAACAGCGCCGCCTCGCCGCCTTCCAACGCGGCCAGCTTGCGCTCGACGACTTTTTCGATCGGGTTGCCATAACGGCCGTATTCTTCGCGCGGCAGCTTCTGCTCGATGAAATCGATCACCGCTTGCGTGTCGGCGAACGTATACGTCGACGAGCAGAAGATCGGCTCGGTCATGGCATGGCCGAACTTCTGCCGGTCTTCGCCGGCATGCACGGCCACGGTCGAAGGGCCGGACCCCGCGCGTGGCACTTCGGGCGGTTGACGTTCGTCGCTCATGGCTAAATCCCCACCGCTGGACGCATTTGCCTGCTGGGATCGGCCGCGAGCGCACGCAAAAAGCCGCGATCCGACAAGCGGCAGCGCGGCTTACACTGATTCAAGTTTAATCGCCAGCCAAAATCCGGCGCTAGCGATGGCACTTTAGCAGGGGAGGCTGCAAGCGGCCGCAAATCCCAAGTTCAGCATGCATCTTAATGACGCCCCCGGACCATGACAAGGGTCCAAGTCCGCTCAAGCCCAAGCCCACGGACTGCGGTCCGTGGGGGCAACTTTGCCACTGTAACGTGCAAAACTCCCGATCCGCATGCAGCACTAGCAATGCCACAACTCGTCTTGACCGGCCCGCCAAAGACGCGGAATAATCGCCGCCGGACGGATTGCCATTTGTTTCGCGTTTGGAGCGCGGTGCCATGCGAGCTCGATTAGTCACCTGGCCCGCGCTCGTGTTGGCCCCCTTGTGCCTGGCTGCCGGCTGCCAGTCGCCGTATTACACCGGCAACGGAGCGGCGATCGGCGGTGTCGGCGGCGCGGGCGTCGGTGCGCTGGTGGGGTCGGCTTCCGGCCATCCTCTTGCCGGAGCCCTGATCGGTGCCGGTGCCGGCGCCCTGGGCGGTGCCGCGGTGGGCAATGGCTTGGATCAGATCGAAGCCCGCAATCGGGCCCAGATCGCGGCCCAGTTGGGCCGGCCCCTGCCGCCCGGCGGCGTCACGGTCGACGACGTGGTGGCCATGAGCCACTCGGGCGTGAACGAAGAGCTGATCGTCAACCAGATTCGCACCAGCGGCGTGGCCCATCCACTGCAACCCGCCGAGATCATTGTCTTGCAGCAGCAGGGCGTGAGCAATCGCGTGACCGCTACGATGCAGACCACGCCGCCACCCATGCCCCGGCCCGTGCCGGTGCCCGCTCCGCCGCCGCCCGTCTATTACTATCCGCCCCCACCGCCCTACTGGGGCTATTATCCAGGACCGGCGGTCGGCGTCATGGTGCGGTAGGGGCCGGCAAACGTCCGCTGATGGGTTGATCCAACGATTGGGTGCCATGCCCACGCCGCGTGGGCATGTGCCGTCAGTCTAGGCATGCCCACGAAGCGTGGGCATGGCACCCGGCTTGGCGTTTCTTCTTAGCGTCCTTTGCGGCCTTCTGTTCAATTCCCCTGTATCTCGTCCTCCCCGCATTTTGTCTCAGCCGAAGTAATCCGGCTCGCTGCCGGGTTTCCACTTGATGTTGCAGCCGATGCTGGGCTGCTGATCGGCCGGCGCGGGCTTGCCGGCGAGCACCGCATCGAGCGCCGCGCGCCAATCCGCGCCGGATGAAGGAAGGGGACGGGAGGCCGGGAGTCTTTTTGAAAGTCTCCCGACGCCCGGTATGCCCCTCTATTTCACCTGTCCTGACGGAGTCCTGGGGCACTCGCGGTCTTATCGCTGAAGGTAACGGTTCAGCGCGACCATCGCCATAACGAGCGCGGCACCGACCACGACGCTTCCCGCGACGGTCGATTGCCATCCATACTTGTCAACCCTGCCCCGCACCCAAGCCAGAACACGAAGTCCGGCGCAGACCTCTGAGCGACGGTGGCGCAGAAGCGTGCGCAGTTCACCGCTGCGCACCGCCGATTCGGAAAGGCTCGCGAGCAGGCCGGCCGCCTCCCACGGGCGCAACTGGCGCCACGATGTCAGTGCGTCACTGAGGACATTATTTGCAATCGCGGCCGCTGGGCTGATGTCCGTCCACTGGGATAGCGCTTGACCTACCAGCACGGCTTTATGACGCGTCCCCCCCAATTCGTACTCTGTGAGCCAGCTCTGTGCCGAACAAATGCTCACGCGCCGTCGGGCGATTCGGTTCTGCGGGGGCGCGCAACGCGCTGCTTCGGCCAACAATTGGCCGGCGCCGAACCGCAGATGCGCCGGGAACTGGATTTCGGGTGTGCTAGCGTCGAACCCTTTGTCGTCGCGGTCGAGGTCGACACGGAAGTCATCTTCACCGAGGAAGTGCGCTGCAGCTGGCGGAAAACGCGGATCGTGGAAATGGTCGGCGGTGGAATGGGCGACGAGTTCTCGGTGGAGTGCGAGATAACTAACCACCTGACGGCAGCCGGCACACCTCGGGCACTGGATTAGGCCGCTACGGCGACACGTAGGGCAGAACACGTGTCCAACGCCCGCGCATTCATGGCACTGCATCTTGCCGCCGCCGTTACAGAGCGTGCAGGGAATCTGCTCACTCTCTACTCGGTCCTCGCAGATCCACCCCTGCCCGGCGCACCAGTAACATCTGCTCTGCAAGTCTGTGGACCCGCGGCAGTAGGGGCATCGGACGTGGCGCTGGACTTTCCGATTTACACCTACGTTTCCATGCCCGTGACACCGTTGACATTCGACAAGCCGTCGCCCGCGGCAGTTAGGGCAGACCATATTCCCGGTGCCGGCGCAATCCGTGCATTTCGTCTGACCATTGACATCACAAATGCCACACGCACTCGGCTCGTGGGAATGCGAAATCTCAAGGTCCGACGACGCATTCTCAAATGCGGGCGGAGGACCGCAAGCCACAATCACAGCCCATGGATCAAGGTTTGTTTGCGTAAACCGGAGCGGCGGCCAGTCGGAGCCGGGCGGACATGGTCGCACAAGCGGCCGCAGTTGCCGAAACTCCCAAAGCGTCCAGATTTTGATGGAGTAACTAACCGCGGCCTCAACCTTGATCAATTTTGGCTTGGGGACACGTACCAGCAGCGCGCCGCGAAACACGCGATCCACCTGATCGACTAGGCGCTCCTCAACAGCCCGGCAGTGGGCGCATTGGGCGCCCATTGGCGCGCGTACACCAGATGTTTCAGCCATCGCGCCGCAGCACTTGCACGGACACTGCGTCATAAAACATTCCGCCATGGAGGGCTGCGCGGCAACGTCAGACTCGGCCCGCCCGCCAAAACATCCGTCAAATCAAAGGGGCACAAATCAAGGGGACGCAGCTCATTGTTAACACGTAAGCAATGAGCTGCGTCCCCGTTGATCGACCCTTTGATTGAACCAGTGCGCTAACTCTCAGCCGAAGTAATCCGGCTCGCTGCCGGGCTTCCACTTGATGTTGCAGCCAATGCTGGGCTGCTGATCGGCCGGCACCGGCTTGCCGGCAAGCACCGCATCGAGCGCCGCGCGCAAATCCACGCCGGTCACCGGGATGCCGTTGCCGGGGCGGCTGGCGTCGAGTTGCCCGCGGTAGACCAGCTTGCAATCGCGATCGAAGAGAAAGAAGTCAGGCGTACATGCGGCCCGATAGGCCTTGGCCACCGACTGCGAGGCATCTACCAGGTAGGGAAATGTATAGCCCTGCTGCCGGGCTTCGATCTGCATCTTCTCGGGGGAGTCGTCGGGATACGCGCCCGCGTCGTTGGAATTGATGCCGACAATGGCCACCTGGCGCGGCTGGTAGTCCTTGGCGAGCTGGGCCAAGCCGGCGGCGATGTGTTTCACGAATGGGCAATGATTGCACATGAACATCACGAGCAAAGCCGGCGAACCGGCGAAGTCGCGGAGCGAAACCTGCTTGCCGTTCATATCGGGCAGCGAAAAATCCGGCGCCGCCGTGCCCAAGGGCAACATTGTGCTGGGAGTGCGAACCATCGATCAAAGCCTCCAAAAAATCAGGCCCAAGGGGTCAAAGCGGCCAGTGGAAATCGTAACAAAGCCGCCAGCGGCCGCCAGCCGCCAGGCAAAGAAATCGCATTGTTTCGGTTGAATCCGCAGCGTGCTCGCCGAATCGATCGATGACAGCGCCGCCGGTTCTTCGCCCCGAAGGGGCCGACAGTCAATAGCCAGGGGCGCGAGCCCCCAGTTAGACATCGTGCGTGTCTCCGAGCCCTGAAAGGGCGGAAGACGGTGTCGCCCTTTCAGGGCTCGCGGATGCGTGATTGCACGCTTTCCAGGGGCTCGCGCCCCTGGCTAACGACTTCCGCCCCGCTGGGGCTCGCCGAAATTCTCCGCCTACTTTCTTCGACACATTCGCGCGTTTTTAGAACCGCTGCTGGAACTTAGCTGACTCGTCGTGCGTCGAAAGGCTAAACTCGGGCAAGTTGGCGAATCCGCGCGTTGGACTTCTGGGGGAGAGATATCCATGCCTATTGCAAATCGTGTTCGCGTGATCGCCGTCATGACTGTGCTGTTGCTGGCCGGCCGCCTGGCATGGGCCGCCGACGACAAGGCCGGCAAGCCCGCCGAGCCGCTGCCACTGACCAAAGTCGTGCTGTTCAACGCGGGCGTCGGCTTCTTTCAGCACGACGGCCAGATCGACGGCGATAAAAAAATCGAGCTGCAATTCAACGTCGACGACATCAACGACCTGCTCAAGAGCATGGTCGTCGAGGCCGGCAAGATCAGCAACGTGACCTACGGTTCGAAAGACCCGATCACCAAAACGCTCTCGACCTTCGCCATCGACCTGACCAGCAATCCCAGCCTGGCCGACCTGCTCGCCCAGATCCGCGGCGAAAAGATCGAAATCGAATCGCCGCAAAAGATGACCGGCACGATCATCGGCGTCGAGACGCGCAAGGAGCATCTCGACAAAACCGACACGACCATCGATCGGACCTTTATCAATCTGCTCACCGACACCGGGCTGCGCAGCGTGCCGCTGGCCAGCGTGTCGCGCATCAAGCTGGTGAACGAAAAGCTGGATTCCGAGCTGCGGCAGGCGTTGGCCGTGCTGGCCATGGGCCATTCGACCGACAAGAAAAGCGTCGTGCTCGATTTTCCCGGCAAGGGCAAGCGGTCCGTGCGCGTGGGCTACATTCAGCAAGCGCCGATCTGGAAGACCAGCTACCGCCTCGTGCTCTCGGACTCAGACCAGCCGTATTTGCAGGGCTGGGCCATTGTGGAAAACACGACCGAGCACGACTGGTCGGACGTTTCGCTAACGCTCGTGAGCGGCCGGCCGATCTCGTTTGTCATGAACCTCTACGATCCGCTCTACATCAACCGCCCCACGGTCGAGCCGGAACTGTTTGCCTCGTTGCGACCGCAAACGTATGGGCAAAATTTGGCGGAGAAGCAAAAGTGGGAACAGCTAACCATGTCGCGGGCGATCCGCAAGGCGGCACCGGCCGCGGCGCCACCGCCAACCGCGGGGGCCGCTCAATTTGGAATGGCGCAGGTCCCGGCGCTTGTGACCCGCGAGGTCGACTCGGCCCCAACCGATGAGAGCACGCTATCCCGCTTGAATCTCGAACAAAATGCGCTGGCCACGGCTCAAGGCGCGAATGTCGGCGAACTGTTTCAGTATGCGATCGAATCGCCCGTGACGCTCGCCCGGCATCAGTCAGCCATGCTGCCGATCGTGCAGGAGTCGGTGAAGGGCGAAAAGGTTTCGATCTACAATGGCCGGGTGCAAGTCGATCATCCGCTCAATGGGCTGCGGCTAACCAACAGCACGAAGCTGCACTTGCAACAAGGGCCGATCACCGTCTTCGACGACGGTGTGTATGCCGGCGACGCCCGCATCGAGGATCTGCCGCCGGGCGCCGAGCGGCTGCTGAGCTACGCGCTGGATCTGGACACGGAGGTTGCCAGCCATTCCACGGCGCGGCCCAACGAGTTGACGAGTGCAAAGATCGTCAAGGGCTTGCTCGAAACCAGCCAGAAGTACGAGCGGACCGTCGAGTACACCGTGAAGAATTCGGGCGGCAAGAGCAAGCAAGTGCTGATCGAATACCCGCGCTCGGCCGACTGGAAGCTGGTGCAGCCGGCCAAGCCAGCGGAAAAGACGCGCGATCTGTACCGCTTTGCCGTCACGGCCAAGCCCGACGCGCCGGCCAAGTTGCTGGTGGCAGAAGAGCAGCTCATCCGACAGCAAATCGGGCTCACGAATCTCAATGAGACCACGATTCAGTTCTACGTGAGTTCCAAGGCGGTCAGCGAGCCGGTCAAGGCCGCGCTGGGCGAGCTGGTGCAAAAGAAACGCGACCTGCAATCGCTCCAGCAACGCAACATGGAATTGCAGGCCCGCATCACTGCCATTTCGCAGGAGCAAGGCCGCATCCGCGAAAACATGCAGCAGCTCGACCGCACGTCGGACTTGTACATGCGGTACGTGAAAAAGTTGAACGAGCAGGAGGACGAAATCGAAAAAGACCGGACGCAGGCAGACGACCTCCAGCAGCAGATCAACAAGGCCCAAACCGCGCTGGACGATTACCTGGCAAACCTGAACGTCGGCTAACGATTCGTGACCGCTGCGACTTCAACATCCGCGCCGCTCGAACTGCGGGCGCGCTACATCTTCCCGGTCAGCAGCCCGCCGCTCGTCGGCGGCGCGGTGAGCATTCTGGGCTCGAAGATAGTTGGCGTCTCAGCACAGGCCTCGCGGCAGGCCGTCGACTTGGGCGACGTGGCGATCATCCCGGGCCTGGTCAACGCCCACGCGCATCTGGAGTTCAGCTCGCTCGCAGAGCCGCTGGGCCGCAGTGGCATGGAATTCACGGCCTGGATTCGCCAAGTCATCGCGCATCGCAGGTCCGCGCCGCCTCAGCCCGGCGCGCTTGCGCAAGGCATCGCCGAGTGCATTCGCGCCGGCACCACCACGATCGGCGAGATCAGCACACAGCATCGATTTACCGACGCGGAGTTGCCGCCCGTCGAGCTGACCGATTTTGCCGAAGTCATCTGCCTGGACCGTCAGCGGATCGCGGACGTGGTCAGCGCCACGCGGTCAAAACTCGAAGCTTCTCATCTCACCGATCATTATCGGCCGGGCATCAGCCCGCATGCTCCCTATACGGTCCACGTCGAACTGCTCGATCGGCTGGTGGAACTAGCCGCTGAGCGCAGTGTGCCATTGGCGATGCACGTGGCCGAGTCGTCCGCCGAAATGGAACTGCTGGCCACTGGCGGAGGACCGTTTCGCACGCTGCTGGAAGAATTGGGCGTCTGGCAATCCGGCGCGATTGCCGAGCAGGCCCGACCGCTCGATTATTTAGAGCGGCTGGCGCGTGCGCCGCGCTCGCTGGTGATTCATGGCAACTATCTCGATGCCGAGGAGATCGAGCTGCTGGCCCAGCATCGCGACCGGATGGCGGTGGTCTATTGTCCACGGACGCACGCATTTTTCGGCCATCCGCCGCATCCATTGCCGAAACTCCTGCAAGCCGGCGCGCGGGTCGCTTTGGGGACCGATGGCCGTTCGTCGAATCCCGACTTGAGCCTGCTGGCCGAGTTGCGCTTTGCGGCCGGACGTTTTGCCGGCATTGCGCCGCAAGAACTGTTGCGGCTGGCGGCTCTTGACGGCGCCGCGGCGTTGGGAATCGACGATCGAACCGGCAGCCTCGAAGTGGGCAAAGACGCGAACCTGGCTTGCGTGCGCGTGCGGCCCGGCTCGCCGGCCGATCCCCACGAGGCGTTGTTAACTGGCGACGAGCCGGTCGTGGCCACGATGTTTCGCGGACAGTGGACCTGGCTGGAGCCGTCTTTGGCCGAAAGGCTGACGCCGGCCGAACGCGACTAATCGATCTTTTCCGCACGCAGCTCGGGTGAAGCCACGCGCGGATGCCGCGGGCCGAGCGGCTTGCCAGTCTGCCGGTCGAATTCGTCCGGTGTGCGCACCGGCGGCATGCGATCGTGCGTCTGCTGCTCCCACTCGTCGAGCAGCTTACGATGCCGGGCCAATTCGTCGGCATAGCGAGGATCCGCAGCGAGATTGCGCAACTCGTGGCGGTCCGCGCGCAAATCGTACAGCTCTTCCGCCGGTCGAGGAGTCTGGAAGCAGACCTGTTGCGCGGGAGTCAGCTTGCCTTCGGCCAGTAGCCGGCGCATGGCCTGATACGTGGGGCTGCCCACGGCGTCGGCCGGCGGAGTCAGCGGCAGATCGAGATATCCGTTGCGGATGTATTTGATCCAATCCGTGCGCACGGCGCGATCATAGGACGTGTAATCGTGCCAATTGTGCTCGGCCATGATGGAAGAACGAACGTTCGCGGTCGTGTCAGCCAAGACCGGCACCAGGCTCACGCCTTGAAACTTTTTCGATGGGGCTACGCCGGCCAGCTCGAGCATCGTCGGGGCAATGTCAATCGAGCTGACCAGGTTGAAGCAGGTGCCGCCGGGGCGCACTTGCCGCGGCCAGCGAATGATGAAAGGCGTTTTGATGCCGCTGTCGTACACGGTGGTCTTGCAGCGCGGAAACGGGCGGCCATTGTCGCTGAGAAACACGATAAACGTGTTATACGCCGCGCCGCTGCGGTCGAGTTCGGCGAGCACTTCGCCCATGTCGCGGTCGAGCCGGCTGGTGGCGTCGTAGTAATCGGCCAGATCTTGCCGCGTCTCGGGAACGTCCGGCAGGTAAGGCGGCACGACGACATCGCTCGGATCGTGCGGCGGCTCGGTCGCGCCGGGCTTGTAGGGACGATGCGGATCGGTGGACGCCAGCCAGAGAAAAAACGGCTTGCCAGCCGGCCGCTTTTTCAGGGTCGGCAGCCACTGGTCTGCCCGACCTTCGGCCACCAGGTCGAACTTGCTTTTGGCCGCCTTGCCCAAGTGCCATTTGCCGGCGGAGGCAGTCCAATAGCCCGCTTCACGCAGCGGCTCGGAGACCATCGTCTGCTCGGCCGGTAGCGGCCAGTGCAGTTGTTCGGCGCCCGTGTTGTGTGGATATCGGCCGGTGAGAATGCTGGCCCGGCTCGGGCTGCACGAACTGCACGTGAGGAATGCATCGGTAAAGAGCAACCCTTCTCGGGCCAGCCGATCGATATTCGGCGTGCCCACCTGCTTCCGGCCGTACGCGCCGCAATCGTCCCAACTCAGGTCATCGGCAATGAACACGATGAAGTTGGGCCGCGGCGGTAGCTGGGTTTGTGCCGCCGCAACTGCCGGCAGCAATAGGCCGACCATTAGCAGAATCGTGAGTCGGACGCTCGATGGAATCAGCGCGGGCATGTGGCGTGGATCCTGCAAAGTAACCGTTCGTTAAGGCCGGGACTGCGGCGCGCCCGGATCTTCGGTCACGCCGGCCGGCGGCGGCGACTCGCGATCTTCGCCCGAGACCCGGGTTTGTTCATTCTTGCTCGTATCGCGGAACGTGCAACTCGCCACCGCCATCAATCCGCATAGCACCAGCCACCAGCCATAACGTCGCATCGAGGGGTCTCCTTCTTGGATCAAGTCGAAAACGCGACATAAATGCCGCGGCTAAAAATTATTCGTTCCGGCATTCATCACTCATCACTCATCGTTCATCACTTCTTTATTTCCCCGCTCCCCACGCCGCGTTGACTTCGGCCGTAATGGCTTTGAGTTGACGCTGGCGAATGGCCGCATCGGCGGCAGGGTCGAAGTCGACGGGCTTGTTGAGCAGCCGGCCGAGTTGTTCGGCCGCGAAGCGGCGCAGCGGCTCCTGGTCGCGATCGAGCAAAGCCAGCCAGATGTACGGGTCGCCGGTCAGCCAGGGAGCCAGGCTCGTGGGCGCGTCTTCTTCCAGCTCCGAATGCATGCCGTGGATCACGCTGCGCACGCGAAAGGCTTGTTCGGCATCCAAGTGGTCGCGGTCGATCGCCCGCAAGAACGGCAGGATCGTCTCGCCGGCATCCCGCAGTTGGCGCTGGGCCGCCTCGCGCCGCGCAAACTCGCGGCTGCCCAGCTCCTTCAACAGTTGTTGCAGCCGATTGCGATCGAGCGGATGGAACCGCAGGGCATCGCGCTGGAGCGCGGTCTCGAGGTCCGTGGCCGTTTTCGCCAGCCCCCAGCCGGGCCGCAATAACTCCAGGATCGGGGCAAGCTCCGTCTCGCACACCTTGGGCCAGGCCAACGCCAGGTGCCAATAGCTGGGCGCGCGAAGATGCTGCTGCTTGTCTCCCTGCGTGATCCGCAAGGAAAGCTGCCCGTCGGCCGGTTGAACGAATTCGAGCCCCGCATCCGACGCGGGACTCTTGGGCACTCGCCGGACAATCACTTCGTCGCTGTCGGTCACCGTCAGCGTCAGTTGAAACGCCGGGGTGACCATTTCGTAGCTCAGCGACACCAGGCCGTTGCCGAAGTTCAATTGCAACCGCTCTTGCTGGTCGATACCCCGCGAGGTGACGTTGGTGCTGCGGGTTGGATCGTTGCTAGTAACCGAGATGCGGCCGCCGACCATCCGCGACCGCAAGTTTTGCATCTGCCGCGCCAAGTGCAGATTGACCGCCGGCAATTGGGCTGCCGCCGGCGCGGGCACCAGTCCGGCGATCATCGTGATGAGCAGCGCGCACAGGCCGGCGCGGTGCGGCAGACTTGGTCCCGGCCGCGACCAGGCGACGAACCAATCTTTCGACTGATCGTCAGGCGACCGACTTTTTTTCATTGGCCGGCTGGTCATGGTCATGGACCGCTTGATTTCGGGCCGCAAGTTGTTTGGATTTCGCTTCTGCCAGATGGCGACGATGGCGGACGTAGAAAAAGATCACCACCGCCGCAATGCCCACGACCACGGCGACCGTGAGCGCGATCTCGGCCTGGCGAATCTGTTCCCACCAGCCCCCGATCTGTGGAGCAAAACGGTAGCTGAGCGCGAAAAAACAGCCGATCACGATCGACGCGCAAAACGTGTCGACCAGCACAAACCGCCGAAACGGCACGCGCAGAATCCCGGCCGTCAGATACATCGGGCTGCGCAGGCCTACCAGGAACCGTGCCAAGAAAAACACCTTCAGTCCGTGTGCGCGGATCATATCTTCCAGCTGCCGCTCTCGCTCGGGCGTCACGAAGCGAGCGAACCAGGGATGTTCGCGGATCACGTTTTGGCCGAAATGGTGCCCGATGCCGTATGTCGCCAGATCGCCCAGCAGCGCGCCGCCCAGGCAGCAGCCGAATGCCAACCAGGGGTTCAACACTCCTTGGCTGCTGGCGGCTCCGGCGATGATGATCAGCACTTCTTCGGGGATCGGCAACCCGGTGCCCGTCAGGATCAAGGCCACCACGATGCCGACGTACGAAATGTGCTCGACGAACAGGTCAACCATGGACTGGAAACACTACCTCGGGGGGGACACGCGTGAGCTGCAAGCAGCGGGATCCATCGCCTCACGGCCCCGCCTTAGCAGCAGAGGCCAATTCAATCATTGCTAAAACGCCAATCGCACGGGCAGCGGCCAGTGTCATTGGCCGAACACCCGACGCCGATTGGGGGCCAATCGGCCGTCTACCCCATCAAACGCCACCAGTTGATCCGAAGTATTCTACTTCGATCAGCCAGCGGCGAAATCTCAACTTAGGGAGTTTTGGGGAAATGAATCGGCGAAAACCGGCTCCATCGGGTCCGATTGGGCGGAAAATGACTTAAACACGCCGCCATCTCGAGCCATCCAAGCCGGCGACGGTGAACTCGACTTTGCTCCCGCTGGGACTAGGGTAAACCAGCAGGGTACCGATGCCGGGGTGCGACTGGCAATATGCCAGAGCCTTTTCCACGCCCAGCACGTAGAAGGTGGTCGACAGTGCATCGGCCTCGGCCGCGGTGGGTGCGACGACCGTGGCCGAAAACATTCCCTCGGCCGGCCAGCCGCTGCGTGGGTCGACGATATGGCCGTAGCGCTTGCCGCGGTGCCGGAAGAATTGCACGCCCGAGCCCGACGTGCTCAGGGCCTGGTCGTGCAGATCAATCTCGGCCAGCCGCCGATCCGAGCGGACCGGATCGCGAATTCCGATAGTCCAGCCCGGCTGTCTGCCGCCGGCCGAACTTCCCCGTGCCAGCACGCTGCTCTGCCCGCCGTGCCACAGAAAATCGGCGATACCGGCCGCTGCCATCAGCTCGGCGGCCCGATCCAGGGCATAGCCTTTGCCGATGCTGCCGAGGTTCAACTCCATGCCGGGCTTTCCAAAACCGACGGTGCCGGCCGCCGGGTCCAGCAGTAGATGTTGTCCGCCGACGCGCGCCAGTGCCTCTTGCAAGGCCTGGGGCTCGGGAATCGCGCCGGCCCGACGGTAAAAGCCCCACACCTTGGTCAGCGGCCCGGCCGTAATATCGTAAGCGCCCTCCGACGCGCGGAAAATTTCGGCGGCCGAAGCCAGCAGCGCAAACAAGCGGGGCTCGACCGTGACGGGCCCTTGCGGGGCCCGCTCGTTAATTGCCGAGATCTCGCTCGTGGGCCGGAAGACCGAAAGCTGCTCCTCGAGCTGCTCGATCAGGTCGAAGGCCCCCAAGGCCACTTCGCTGCCATCGGGATACTGGCCCGCGTTGAGAAACAGCTCGAAGTCGCAGGCCATGGCCCGCCGCTTGAGCTGCACGAGATACGCCCCGCCAGCCGCCGAGCCGGGGTCGCCAGTGGCCGCTTCGTCAGCCGCGCGGTTGCCGGGCGACGCAGCCCCACCGCTAAGAAACTCGCGTCGGCTGGTAACATCCTGGTGATCCATGTGGGCATTATATCCGGCTGAACCGTTGATGGCCCGGCCGGGCGAGCGCATGGACTTCGAATTCACTTTGGTCGAGAATAGCCGTGGCCGCCGGGTCCACTGGCCTGGGATGAATTGACATGCTGCCGGCATTGCGGCCGGTGAAAGTTTTCGCACCGCTCAATCGGGAGTGCCATCCATGGAAATGCAACAACGGTTGGAGAAGCTGGAAAAAGAACGCTGGGTTTACTTGGGGCTTGGCTTTTTGGCCGTCATTGCCGGCTTGCTGGGAGCCCTGCTGGGTTCTGGCCTGGTTGGCGGCGGTGGTGGCGAAGAGGGCGAGGTCTTGCAGGCCAAGTCGCTGGTGCTGCGCGGCTCGGCCGATGCCATTGTCGTTCACGACGCCAATGGCAAGCGCCGCATTGCCATCGGGCTGAAGGACGGCCAACCCGAAATCGTGCTGCTGAACAAAGAAGGTAAACGCACCGCCGAATTCAATATCAACGAAGAAGACTTGCCAAAGCTGGCGTTCATCGACCCCTTGGGAACTCGGCGGCAGCGCACGGGCCTGGTCACCGGCGGCGAGCCGACGGTCGAGTTCTTCGGCTTGAACAACGAGACGCAAGCCACGCTCAACGGCGATGCGCTGAAGTTCTTCGACCGCGCCGGCAGGCAAACCTTTATCGTGCCGATCCCGCCAGGCAAGCCCGCGGCCCCAGCCGCCAAGCCCGCGACCCCGCCGGCAGCGAAGAAGTGAACGCCATCGGCAGCCGCGGCGCTTTGAGAAGGGGGCCATTCATGGGCGATCGCCAGAACTCGACGCTTCAGCCAACCGACGAAGAAGCCCAGCGCGCCTGGCAAGCGGAAAAACAGGCCGCCCTGGCACGCCTGGCCACCGGCATGGTGCACGATTTCAACAACCTGCTAATGATCATCGTGGGCCATGCGGAGCTGGGGTTGTTGACGTCGCAGCCCAATTCACCGGCCAGGGCGCCGCTGGAGCGGATCCTGAATGCGAGCGAGCAAGCCAGCGAATTTTGCAGGCAGATCATCGATTCGACCGGCCGCATGCGGCTGGAGCTGCGACCTACGGATCTCAACGGGCTGCTGCAAGCGTTGCAAACGCCGCTGACCGCGGCGGCTTCGCACGCGGCGTTGCGCTGGCAACTGCACGAGCGGCTGCCAGCCATTGATGCCGACCCTGCGCAGCTCACGCGGCTGATCAACCATCTGGTGGCCAACGCGGACGAGGCGTTGCCGCCCAGCGGCGGCACCATCACGCTCGGCACCGGAGCAGCGGCCGTCGATCGCGATTCGCCCGCCTGGCTGCCCGAGACGGGCCTTCCGTCGGCGCCGTGCGTGTTTCTGGAAGTTGCCGATACGGGCGCCGGCATGGATCGCGCCACCGTCAACCGCATGTTCGATCCATTTTTCAGCACCCGGCGCACGGGCCGCGGGCTGGGTCTGGCCGCGGTGTTGGGCATCGCCCGCGCCCATCGAGCCGCGATCAGCGTCGATAGCCAACCGGGCCAAGGCACGCGGATCCGCGTCTTCTTTCCACCCAGCGAAGCGGCAGCCGCCGGAACTGAATTTGCCCAAGCGCCGGCTTGGCGTGGCAGCGGTCGAGCGCTGGTGATCGATGCCGACGAACCGGCCCGCACGGTGGCCGGCGCGCTACTGGAACATTTCGGCTTTGACGCGCTGCTGGCCGCCGAGGTGGCTCACGCCGCGACGCTACTGCGTGAACACGCCGGTGGAACGAGCGTCATCTTATTGGCCGCAACGACAGCGGACGTCGTCAAGTCGCTCGCCCAATTGCGTGAGCTGATGCCGGACGCCAAGATTCTGCTCATTGGCGCGGATGCAGCTTCCGGCGCCGACGGCTTCGTGCAAAAACCCATTGACGCCGCCCGACTTGCCGTTGCCTTGCAGTCGCTGCTCGGCTGATTTCACCACTTCCTTATCAGTGCCATCCATGACATCCGTGGTCAGGCACTTTATTTTTCGTATTTCGCGCTAATTGAAATCGTAGCGCTCGGTCTGAGCGAGGTTGTCGAACCGCGTGAAGTCGGACAGCCACGAGACCTTGACGTCGCCGACCGGGCCGTTGCGCTGTTTGGCCACCATGATCTCGGCCTCGCCTTTGCACCGCTCCTTGTCCTCGTCCGTGCTGGCGTAATACTCGTCGCGGTGTACGAACATCACTACGTCGGCGTCCTGCTCGATGGCGCCTGACTCGCGCAGATGGCTCAGCCGCGGCCGATTGTCGCGCGTGGCCTCGGCCTGCCGGTTGAGCTGGGCCAGGCAGAGCACCGGCACATGCAGCTCGCGGGCCAAACCCTTTAAGCGCCGCGCGATCTTGGCCACTTGCTCCTGCCGCGGATCTTTCGAATTGTCCGGCTCGATGAGCTGCAAATAATCGATCACCACCAGGGACAGCTGATGCCGGCGTTTCAGCCGCCGGGCCGTGGCCGCGATTTCGGTCATCGTGCGGCTGGGCGTGTCGTCGATGAACAGCGGCGCCTGGCTCATCGTGGACGTCGCGTGCGTGAGCTTGACGCGATCGGCCGCGGGCAAGTGCCCGCCGCGAAGCTTGTGGCCGTTGATTCGGCCGTGCGAGCAGAGCATGCGCTCGGCCAATTCCAGGCGCGACATTTCGAGGCTCACGAACAGCGTGGGCCGCCCGTCGACCACCGCGACGTTTTCGGCAATGCTCGTGGCCAGGGCCGTTTTGCCCATGCTGGGACGACCGGCCACGATCACTAATTCCGATTCGTGCAGTCCGCCCAATAGCGAGTCCAGATCGGTCAGCCCGGTGGCCATGCCGCTGGAGCCGCCCTTGGTGAGCCGCGCGTCGATCCGCTCCAGCGCTTCGTGCAGCACGTCTTGCATGGCGGCCAGCTCGCCCGTGCCCTTACGCTCCAGGATGCTGAACACACGCTCTTCGGCCTTGCTCAACATTTCGCGGGCTTCGTGCGCTCCGTCGTACGCATCGCGCAGGATTTCGGTGCCGGCGTGGATCAACGCCCGTAGCGTCCCCTTGTCGCGGACGATCTGGGCGTAGTAGACGGCGTTCGCGGCCGTGGGGACGCAGTTGAGCACTTCGGCCAGGTAGGTCATGCCGCCGACCATTTCCAGGTCGCCGGTTTTTTTCAGCCGCTCGACCAGCAGCGTGATGTCGATCCGCAGCCCTTCGTTGTGCATGCCGAGCAGATGCGTGAACAAGCGTTGATTGGGCGGGGCGTAAAAATCTTCGCTGCCCAGCAGCAGGGCCACGTCGTCGCACACTTGCGGATCCAGCAGCAGGCTGCCGAGCACGCCTTTTTCGGCTTCCAGGTTCTGCGGCGGCAGGCGGTCGAGAATCTCGGATCCGGGACGGGAAACGGCGCGCGGATTGCGTTCGAGCGTGGCCATGGGGCGGAATCCCTCCCTACAAGATAAGCGGCGAGCAGCAAGCGACTCATGATAACGGCTGCCCGGCTGCGGACCAACCGCCCGGCAGGGGGCAAGCTTGGAGCCAAAACCATTGGGCCACCGGGCTGAGGCGCAGAAATTCTTGCCCATTCCCGGCCATCGTGATACGTTGAAAATCATGGCCACAGAGCTTCCGCCGAAAATCGAACAATACCTCGCCAGCATCGTTGCCGGCGGCATGTTTCATTCACAGGAAGCTGCCCTCGAAGCGGCTATTGCTGCACTTCGCGAGAAAACCGAGCCAATCCCCTTCGTGCCTGACGAACACATGGAGCGTGTTGAGCAGGCGATTGAGTCGGCGAACGCCGGCCGAACACGTCCCATGACGCCCGAGTATTGGGAAAGTCTGCGGCAGGTTGTCCGCAGCGCTGCTGCCGACAACAGCTAATGGCCAAGGCCCATTACACGCCCGAGGCCGACCAAGACCTCATCCGAATTGGCGCCGGCATCGCGCACGACAATCCAATGGCGGCGCTTCGCTGGATCGACGCGATCGAGGCCGTATGCGGGTTGCTTGCCACACAGCCACGCATGGGACAACGGATAAAAACCAAGCAATTTGGCGAGGTGCGCCGTCATTCGGCAGGCAACTACCTGATCTACTATCGACCGATCGCGGACGGGATTGAGATCCTAACGGTCGTGCATGGGGCACGCGACTTAGGCAAGTTGCTGTAAGAACGCCACGCGAGGCACGGAAACTCGGCCGAATTTTCTTTACGCCGCGGGATCGATAGCGGTAGGATCCAGGCGTGGCGCTCGCCACTTACGTCTACGACCCATTCCGGAACAATGGAGAGGAGGCGTCTCATGTCTGCCAAGGCTGCTGCGCGCTCGTATCGCGGCGCAATCATCGCCGCACTCGTCTCGATCGTCGTTTATCCGGCCGGTCCCTGGGGGTGGCCCAATTCTGCCCGTGCGGCTGATACCGAGCGCGGCGAAAAGCTATTCCGGCACATCTGGGAGTCTGGCGACCTCGTGGCCGGCTCAGGCGACGGCCTGGGGCCCATGTACAACGAACGCTCGTGCGTCGCTTGCCATTTTTTGGGCGGAGCGGGCGGAGCCGGACCCAACAAGAACAATGTCGATATCCTGTCGGGCGCTCCACCCACGGATCAGAAGAATGTCGAAAAACTGATTCAGCAACTGGGCCATATTCATGCCGGCTTTGGACGCGGCACCAGCATCGTGCTGCACCACTACAGCACCGACGGCAGATACGCCCCGTTTCGCGATCGACTGCTCGGCATCCGTACTCCGACGGCTGATGCCACGCGGCAAATGCTTGCCATTTCGGCCAGCCGCAGGAGCAAGAAGTCGGACGACAGCCCGATCAAAACTCTCCACGCACGCGGAGCCACGCTGCTGCTGAGCCAGCGCAATACCACGCCGCTGTTTGGCGCCGGCTTGATCGACGCCATTTCCGAGAAGGATATTCGGGAGGCCGGCGTGGCCGAAGGGCTCGAGAACCGCGGCATCTCGGGCCGCTTTGTCGGGCGTTTTGGTTGGCGCGGGCAGGTAGCAACGTTGAAGAACTTCGTGCTGGGAGCTTGCGCCGTCGAAGTTGGACTGCAAAACCCCGATCAGGCCCAAATGCGCAATCCGCTCTTGCTGGGGCAGACCGTTTTTGCCCCCGGCCAGCCGATTACCGAACGCTTGGATATGACGCCCGAGTATTGCGACGACCTGGTGGCCTATGTCGTCAGCTTGCCCCGTCCGCGTCAGTTGCCGGCCGACGACGCCCAGCAAACCGTTTACCTTCAGCACGGCCAGAACCTGTTCGAAACGGTCGGCTGCGTTTTGTGCCATCGCCCGCAACTCGGCTCGGTGGCGGGGCTGTATAGCGACTTGCTCTTGCACGACATGGGCACACGGTTGGAAGACCCGGCCTCGGCCTCGTCGTTCGCTTCGAGCGAATACTACGGGCCGCCGCCGGATCTGACGTCGCCGTTTGCCGCCGAGCGGCGGCGCGAGTGGAAAACGCCGCCGCTGTGGGGTCTGCAGGACTCAAGACCCTATTTGCACGACGGTCGCGCCGCCACGATCGAAGAGGCGATTGACTGGCATGGCGGCGAAGCGGCTTCATCGCGCGAGCGCTACGTGGCCCTGCCAGCCGAAGCCCGCGCCCACATTGTGCTCTTTTTATCCACCCTGCGAGCGCCGACGTATTAAAAACTGCCCGGCGGTCGAATGGTATTCGCGAATCGGATCGGCGAGCCCTGAGGCGTAAGCCCGGGGAGTCCCGGCGTCGGGCACCTCCCCCGGCTGACGCCATGGGGCTCGCCATGCATGAACTGAAAGCGGGGCTAGCTGACTGCATCGACCGCCGGCGCTCGCATTGACGCAGGCGCAGACTGCTATCTATGATCCTCCGGCGTGATGGTCTGTCCGCGGCGGGATCGGCTGCGCCCACGCTGAACTTTCGACAAGGATGTCGAGCTTGATCCGACTTGCCCGAACCGCCGACAATCGGCCGACCAGCCCGAGCCACTCGGCGCACATGGTCGGCATCTGCGGGTCGGGCATGCAGTCGCTCGCAGGGGTGCTGCTGGAGCGAGGCTGGCGTTTGACGGGCTCCGACGTCGAGCCGGCCAGAGCCGCCTGGCTGCGCAGCAGCGGCGTGCCAGTCGCAACCGGCCATGCCGTTGAGCACCTGCCGGAAGACGCGGGCCTGTTGATCTACAGCGACGCCGTCGGGCCCGACAATGCCGAGCGGCGGCAAGCGTTGGCGCGCGGCATCGCACAGTTCAGTTATCCAGCTATGCTGGGCCAGCTCATGGCTGGCCGCCAAGGCGTGGCCGTCACCGGCACGCACGGCAAGTCCACGGTCACGGCCATGGCCGCCAGTGTGTTGCTGAACGCCGGCATGGACCCGACCGTTGTCGTCGGCGCCACGCCGAAGGGGCGAGATCACGGCGGCCGGCACGGCAGCGATGCGCTGGTGCTGGTCGAAGCCTGCGAGTACCGCGCGAACTTTCTGCACCTGGTCCCGCAAGCGGCCGTGGTGCTGGGCATCGAAGCCGATCATTTCGATTACTTCCGCTCGCTGGGAGACGTGGAAGGCGCCTTTCGACGATTTCTGATTCAGTTGCCCCCCGGTGCCCAGGTGATCGTCAACGGCGACTGTCCGGCCACGGCCCGGGCAACGCTGGGCCTGCCGCTTAATACAGAGACTTTTGGCTGGGATCGCTCGGCTGACTGGCATGCGGCCGACGTGCGAGCCACGGCCGGCCGGTATCGCTTTCAGCTCATGCATCGTGGGATTGCCGTGACGGATGTTCGGCTGGCAGTGGCCGGCCGGCACCAGGTGGGCAACGCCGTGGCAGCCGCGGCTTTGGCCCACTCGGCGGGGGCGTCGGCCGAGGCCATCGGCGAGGGACTTTGGCGGTTTCGCGGGCTCAAGCGTCGCTTAGAACTGCTGGGCAGTTGGCAGGGAATCACGCTGGTGGACGATTATGCCCATCATCCGACCGAGGTGCGGGCGGCCCTGGCGACCGTGCGCGAGCAGTATCCGAACCGCCGGCTGTGGTGTATCTTCGAGCCGCACCAGGCCTCGCGCACCCGGCACCTGCTGGACGAATTCGCCGCCAGCCTACAAAATGCCGATGTGGTGGCCGTGGCCGATATTGTTCGCGCCCGCGAGGGACCGCCGCAAGCGGGCGAAGTGCAAGCGGCCGATCTGGCGCGGCGGGTCGAAGACGGCGGCGCCAGCGTCGTCGGATGCCACACGCGTGGCGAGATTCTCGACGAGTTGAGTGCCCGGGCGGTGCCGGGCGACGTGGTGCTGACATTGGGCGCGGGCGATATACGGAAAGTGTGCTATGGGTTGGCTAGTCGGTTACGACGACCTTGTGCGGCTTAACGAGCCCCTTGCGCCGCACACGTGGTTCCAATTGGGCGGGCCGGCCGAATTCTTCGCCGAGCCTCGCTCCGTTGACGAGCTGGCACAGCTTCTGCGCCGAGCCCACGAACATGGCGTGCCCGTCCGTATGCTGGGCGGCGGGTCGAACCTGCTGGTGCTCGAACCGGGCGTGACGGGCCTCGTGATCCGCCTCTCGCATCCGGCCTTTGCCGACGTGCAAGTCGAGGGCAATCGCCTGCGGGCCGGCTGCGGCGTCAAGCTGGGGCATCTGATCTCGACGGCCGTCCGCGAAGGTCTGGCCGGCCTCGAAGCCCTGGTCGGCATTCCCGGCACGCTCGGCGGCGCGCTCCACGGCAATGCCGGCAGCCGCGGCGGCGATATCGGCCAGTGGACCTGTCGGGCCACCGTGATGACCCAGACCGGCGAAATCCTCGAACGCACGCGCGAGGATCTGGTGTTTGCGTATCGCGAAAGCAGCCTCGACGAACTGGTGATCCTCAGCGGCGAGTTCCAACTGGAACGCGACAATCCCGAAGAACTGACCAAGCGGATGCAAACGCAGTGGATCGTGAAAAAAGCCGCCCAGCCCTTGGGACACCAAAGCGCCGGCTGCATTTTCAAAAATCCACGCGGGATGAGCGCCGGCATGCTCATCGACCAGGCGGGTTTGAAAGGCACGCGCATCGGCGGCGCCGAAGTGAGTGACCGCCACGCAAACTTTATCGTCGTCGACTCTTCGGCCAGCAGCCAGGACGTGTTGCGACTGATCGAGTTGGTGCGCGGCAAAGTCCAAGAGCGGCTGGGCGTGGAACTGGAAAACGAAATCGAAATCTGGTGAGCGTGCCGCCGGGGGCACCGCGCCGTCAAGGAGGATGGCCATGAACGAAAAGCAAAACACGCTGGAGTCGCTCTCCGTAGCCGTATTGGCCGGCGGGCAATCGGCCGAGCGCGACGTGAGCCTGGCCAGCGGCCAGGAGGTACTGCGTGCGCTCGAAGCCGGCGGGCATCGCGCCGAACTGCTGGACACGTTTGACGGTCCGCTGGACGCGATGCCGCTGGAGCGGTTCGACGTCTGCTTTGTCGCCTTGCACGGCGGCTATGGCGAGGATGGCCGGCTGCAAAGCGAACTCGAGCGGCGCGCGATTCCCTACACCGGCAGCAGCCCGGCCGCCAGCCGCGTGGCGATGAGCAAGAGCGCCAGCAAGGAGCGGTTCTTTGGCTCCGGCGTGCCCACGCTGCCGTTCTTCTTGTATCACGTCACCGATCGCATTCAGCAACTGGCCGACTCGGTCGCGCAGTTGGGATATCCCGTCGTCGTCAAGCCCGACAACCAGGGTTCGAGCCTGGGCGTGGGCCTGGCCCGCGATGCCGACGAGCTGGCCACGGCCGTCGCGGCCAGCAGCCGCTATGGCGCTGAAATTCTGGCCGAGCTGCACGTGTCCGGTCGCGAGTTCACCGTCGCCGTGCTCGATCGCCGGCCGCTGCCGCTGCTGGAGATCATCACGCCCGAGCCGCTGTTCGATTACGACGCGAAATATCACAGCGGCGACACGATCCACCAGTTCGACCCGCTGCTGCCGCCGGCCAAGGCGGCCCAATTGCAGCACATGGCCGTGGCCGCCGCCGCCACGCTCGAAACGCGGGGCCTGGTCCGCGTCGACCTGCTGCTGGATGCGGCCGGCTGCCCTTGGGTGTTGGAAGTGAACACCGTGCCGGGAATGACGCGCACCAGCCTGGCCCCCAAGGCCGCCGCCCAAGCGGGACTCGACATGACAGCCTTGTGCGACTGGATGCTGACCGATGCCCTTGAGCGCCACGGTTGCCGGGCTTCCGGGCGCGTGGGAATGGTGCTATGAGCGCGCAGGCCGCCGAAGTCAAGAAAACCGACGCCAAGAAGGCCGACATTCGCACTGCCAGCCAGGCCGTGACTCGCTGGTTGCTGCGCGTGCTGGGTGCGAGCATGGCCATCGGGCTGGGCATCTGGCTCACCTATCGAACCGTCGAACCGCGAATCACCGCCAGCCCGCACTACAACCTTGACCCGCGCAGCATCACCGTGACGCCCCAGCCGGCGTGGATCCACAGCGACGTGAAAGGCGAAGTCCTGCGCGACGGCAGCTTGGACCACTCGCTGAACCTGCTCGACGAATCGTTGCTGGAGCGCGTGGCCAAAGCGTTTGCCTTGCATCCGTGGGTGGCCCAGGTAACTAGCGTCCGCAAGCGGGCCGGTCCGGAACTGGAAGTCCAACTGGTCTATCGCCGGCCCGCGTGCATGGTGGAAGTGCCCGGCGGGCTATATCCGGTCGATGCCGAAGGCGTGCTGCTGCCGACGGCCGACTTCTCGTCCCAAGACGCCAGCCATTATCCGCGGCTGACGGGAATTCAAACGGTGACCGAAGGGCCGGTCGGCACGCGCTGGCAAGACGAGTGCGTGCTGGGCGCGGCCCAAATCGCCACGGTCCTGGCCGACGATTGGACCAGGCTGGGTTTGGCCCAGATCTCGCCGCTCTCGAATCCGCCGCCCGGCAGCACCGGCGCAACGGTGTTTGTGCTTTACACGCACCAGGGCGCGCCGATCATCTGGGGAACAGCAGGCAGCAACCGCGACTTTGAACCCGGCACCGACGAACGGCTCGTGCGGCTCAAAAAGATCGCCCTCTCACTGCACGCTCGCAACGGCAGCTCGCCGCCGATCGATCTGCGCACGCCCTGAAGCGTTGGCAGCGCTCTTAAAAGTCGAGCGAGAAGCGGGCGCCGACGCCGGTGATGGCTTGCGGGTTGGTGCTGGCGACCTGGCCGCGCCAAGTGGTGTCGTAGTTGAATTGGAACTTCATGTTGGGGTTCAAGTACCAATTCAGACCCAGCGTCAGCGCGGTGAGCTTGCCGCCGTTGAGGCCGCGGCCGTTGAGATCGACGGCGCTGAAGCGAATGGCCGACTGCCAGGCCCCGCGCCCGAAGATCGAGCAGCCGCTGGTGCCGCGAACCAGGTAGAAGTTTTCGTTGGGCACGATCCGCTCGAACACGGCCGACTGCCGGTTGTAGGCCCGATGCTCGCCGGTGAGGAACCAGGCGGCCTCGATATAGCCGCCCTGGATCAGCAAGGTCGAGCCGGAAAGCAGGTTCGCTTGCTGGCCGGGAACGTAAAACAGCAGCGGGTTGGTCGTCACGTCCGAGACCCATTCGGCCGTGTATTCCGCTTGCACCGTGAGCGGCCCCCACACGCTGGCGAATTCCAGATTGTACAGGCTCTGACCGTTGGCTTGCAGGCTGCCGGTGTCGGCCATGATCGGTAGCGCCGGACCGTACGGGGCGGAGCGGATGTTCTGGAAGGCCGTGGCCCGAAACTGCCCCTGGTCGGGATTGCGGTAGCTGATCGAAGAGCCGAGGTGAACGAGGTAGCGGCCGTTGCCGTCGTAATACGGCAGATACGTGAGGCGGCCGGTCACCGCGTACTGGCCGCCAAACTGGTATCCGAAGGTATTGTGCGTGTTCGGCCCAACCCACAGGGCATAGGTCATCCGCTCGTTTTGCGTCCAATCGAAAATCATCAGGCCCGGCGAGTAACCGTTGTTGTAGGGGCCGTAGAACACGTCCTGGTTGAACGAGCGTTCCATGAACGTGGTCCAACTATCGTTTACCAAATGCTCGAAGCCGATGGGCTCTTTGAAATTGCCGACCTGGAAGTTGCCCACCATCGGCAGGTCTTTGAAGCGGACGTACACATCCGTCGGCGATGGGGCGGCCGCAATCGGCGGCGAGCCGGGCGGATTGAAGGGCACGCTGGCCCGGATGGTATTGGCAAACTCATATTCAACCACCCAGTCGATGAGATCGTAGGCGGTGCCGTCTGCCCGCAGGCGCGCGCGGCGGACGTACACCGCGTCGTCGATCGGCCCGGTGCCGCCCAGCGCCTGGTTGTCCGCGACAGCCTGGCTATCGGTGAAGGCGGTGGTATCCATCTGGAACCGTCCGCCGAGGTGGAACGTGAAATCACCGTTGGGCGAGTCGAACACCAGGCCATTGCGCCAAGCCGGCCGCAGCCAGGTCTGCGTGCCGATCTGATATTCGCCCGACGCGGGGCCAATCGCGCCTTGCCGCTGCAAGTATTCGGTCACGGCTTGTTGTTGCTGTTCGGGCGTGAGATTCGCGCCCGGCGGAAGCGGCAGTTGGGCAGCCGGCGGGATCGCCGGACTGGCATCCGTCGGCGGAGGCGATTGCATGACGGGCGGGCCCGCGAGCGCGGGCTGGCCGGGCGTCAAACTTGGATTGCCGGGAAGCGGGCCAGCCGGCCCGAGCGGCGCGCCGGGCGCCGGCTGCATGGCAACATTCATCGGACCGGGCGCGGGCATGACGATCGGCGCAATCGTCGGCCGAATCGCGACGACCGGCGGAACATTTGGCTGGCCAGGCGGTTGCATCGCCGGTTGGATGGCCGGTGCCTGCGTGCTTGTCGGCGGCATGTCTGCTGGCGCGCTGGCCGGCGGCTGGGCTGAGCCATTCTCGGCCAGCCAGGCACTCAGCAGCATCCAAACTGCCAGTCCCCGGAGGAACCGGCCAGCAGGCCGGGAGAGCACGAAGTTGAGTTCCTTGTTCTGTCACTCGATGCAGCCAGCGGTTGCCAGCAGTGCCGGCAGCGCGCGTAAAGCCGTGCCCTGCGCAAGCGCATCCAATGATCGGCCGTTAAGATCCGCAAACTTGAATCAACCGGCACACTTTGCGCAGTCGACGGGGTCCGTAGTCCGTAGTCAGTGGTCCGTTGTCCTCGAGGCCGCAGACAACTGACCACTGGCAACTGACTACCGGCTTCAGCGCATGGGCACGCGCTTGCGGGCGCCGTTGCGGAGGAACATGGGCATGGTCTTGAGTGGTACCAGCTCGGCCAGCCCGGCCGCCACCAGTTCGCGGCCGCTGACATACCGGCCGGGGGCCATCCAGGTGCTGATCTCGGCGTGCGGCACGTCCAGCAGTTCGGCCAGGAGTTGATCCATTTCGGTTTCCAATTGACCGAAATGTCGGGCCCACTCGGCCGCTTCGGCCAGGCCCACGTGCTCCTCGCTTTGCCATTTCATGGGATGAAACAAGAGCACGCTATGCGGCGTGACGAGCCTGCGCTCGCAGGCCGCAAACGGCCACAGCGCGGCCGACGAGCATTCGCCAATGACGATGCCGGTGGCGGCCAGGCCGCGCAGCCGAATGAGCGCCATGATGGCCATACCCGAGTAAGGGCTGCCGCCGGGCGAGTCAAAATACAGCACGCACGGCGCGCCGGGCGGCAACTCGAGCAGCTTGCCCGTGATTTCAGCCTCGTGCTCGGTGAGGTCCCCGACGATCGCAATCTCAGTTGCCGTGCGCATGGTGTGACCCCGTATCCTTGACAAGAGCGCGATCGCAATGCCGGCTCATGAAAGCCACTTCGCGTCCGAGCTACGAATCTATCCGAGCGCGGCGCGCGGAGCGAGCAACATCTGCAAACTTCGCGAAGAGCGCCTTTCGGTTTCAATCCAGACCCGATTCAAGATGACACGGCGAGCGGCCGCATGGCGCGCAGGGTGCCAAGCGATTTCAAGCGAGCGAGGCGGTCGTGGCGATTCCGCCAATTTGGCCTATAATAGTGCTTGGCGCCGCGAGCGGTGATCCGGCGGGGATATGGCGTACTGGCGTCGTAACTTCCCCCCGGCTGGCGGCGGTGTGCGAACTCGATGACATCTTGAAAGCCTGATCGACAGCGGTATCCATGGGAATTCGGTTTGCCTGCCCCGCTTGTGGGCACGTGCTGAACATCAAGAGCGACCTGGCCGGCAAGCGCGGCATCTGCCCGAAGTGCCAAGCGCGGGTCGATATTCCGCTCGAGTCGACGGTGTCTCGACCGGGGCACGGGTCGTCGCCGTCGGGATTGAAGCTGACGGCGACTGCCGAGGGCGCTGCGGCCTCGCCCGCGCCCAGCGCGGTGTTGCCGGACAAGGGCGTCGAGCATGCCGGCGCGAGTTGGACGCCGGCGCCAAAGCCGGTCGTTCACGCAGCGGCGCCGGCGCCCATTGCCGCGGCCATTCCGGTTCCGATGCCCGCGGTGCCGTTGGCGGCGCCGGCGGTTGCCGATCCGATCTCCGAAGCGCCCCATCTGCTGTGGTACGTGGCTCCGCCGGGCACGAGCAACCAGTACGGGCCGGCATCGGCCGAGATGTTTCGGGCTTGGATCCACGAGGGGCGCGTAGCCGCGGATTCGATGGTCTGGCGCCAGGATTGGAGTGCCTGGCTGCGGGCCGGCGATGTGTTGCCGCAGTTGGGCCACGCGGCGCCCGTCGTTTCGCTAGTGCCGGGCGAAGGGCCGCAAGCGCCGGCTGCGGCGCTGGCCGGCCTGGGGATCGACGCGATGGCTGCCCACGGCGCCGAATGGTCGCCATCGCAGCCGGCTGGTGCTCGACCAGTGATTGCCGGGGCGCTCGCCTCGCATCAAAAGAAGCGGCCGATCGCCAACACCACGACCGTGGTCATCGTGCTGGCGATCCTGATGCTCGCGCTCATCCCAGTGCTGTGGCTGGTGTTACGCCATTAGACACGGCGGCGGCCGTTTGGCCCCCGAGACACCCCGCCACGGGGTTTCGCCCGGCCGGGTGGGCAGAATACAATGGCGGCGGCCACCGCCAGGAACCTTCTTGCGCCTCGAACCCAAGGACTCCGACGCCATGCGATATGCTCCAGCCGTAATTCTGTCTGCCATTGCCGCAGCGCTGTTCGTAGGGCTGCCTTCGGCCCGGGCCGCCGAAGAGGCCCCGCAAACGGTGACCATTGCCGACGGACACGTCAAGCTGACGATTCCCGCGAGTTGGACCAAGAAGGAGCCGCGGAACCGCATTATCGAGCATGAATTCGAAGTGCCGGCCGCTGCCGGCGACGAGCGGCCCGGCCGCCTCACGATCATGGGCGCCGGCGGCAGCGTGGAAGACAATATCGACCGCTGGGCCGGGCAGTTCAGCCAGCCCGACGGGTCGGGCACGCGCGACAAGGCCAAGATCCGCAAGCTGACGGTGGCTGGGCAAGACGCAACGATCGTCGACATCTCGGGCACCTACGACGACAAAGTCGGTCCCTTTGTACCCGGCCCCGGCGTGCAACGCCCGGATTACCGCTTGCTCGGCGCCATCATCCAGACCAAACGCGACGGCAAGCCGACCGGCAATTATTACGTCAAGTTCTACGGCCCGAAGAACACGATCGGCGGGCAGGAAGCCGCGTTCACCAAAATGATCGAAGGAATGAAGGAAGTGAAAAGTGAATAGTGAAAAGTGAAAAACCGCAGGCACGCAGCAGCTACGGTTACCTGTATCTTCTGCTTTTCACTATTCACTTTTCACTATTCACTGGTTTCCCATGAAGATTCAGCAGTTTCTCGAACACCACGGCGTGGGCACCAATCCGTTCGCGGAGGAGGATGCGCAGACCGATCCCGTGTTCAAGGAACACTGCATCGCCAGCACGTACCATCCCACTTGGGACAAGGTCCGCGGCGACCCGGCCGAGCCGTCGACGTCGATCGTCTTCGGCGAGAAAGGATCGGGCAAGACCGCGCTGCGGCTGCAAATCACGCAGTTCGTCGCCCGCTACAACCGCACGCATCCTAATCAGCGGTTGTTCGTTATCGAGTACGACGATTTCAACCCGTTCCTGGATCGCTTTCGCGATACGGCCGGCCGCAACAAGAACATTGACCAGGTGCTGGCCGAGTGGAAGCTCTGGGACCACATGGACGCGATCCTGGCGCTAGGCGTCACGCAACTGGTGGACTTTATCCTGGGCGTGAACTCCAAGCAGCCCGAATCCGACCAGGCCGTGGTCACGACGGCCGAAGGGGCCTCGGCTCCCGGGCGGCTCGAGACCGCGTTGCTCAGCCGC
The DNA here is from genome assembly GCA_036268995.1 of Pirellulales bacterium. Lineage (GTDB taxonomy): Bacteria > Planctomycetota > Planctomycetia > Pirellulales > PNKZ01 > DATATB01. The sequence continues at coordinate 42,319 of DATATB010000140.1, forward strand.
TCGCAGGCCCGCGACCTGCTGGTCCTGGCGGCCTGCTACGATCAGTCCACGGCCGAGCCCTCGCGCCAGCGCTGGCACCGGCTGCGGCGCAAGCTGCGCTTCCGCACCTGGATGTCGCACAAGTTTTTAATGATCGGTTTGTTTATCACGGCGCTGGTCGTGGGCGTGATCATCGGGCTGAAAGAATGGGACTGGCTCGCCAGCCCATGGCCTTATTTGATGGTGGCGGCCGGCTGGCTGCCGTGGCTGTTTCGAACCACGAAATGGCACTTCCGGGCCAGGGCCATCACCGGGCAGACGCGCGTGCTCAACCGCGAGGCCGGCCCGCTGCGACGCGTGCTGATGAACTTCACCGCCGATGAGCTGTCCGGCCAGCCGATGCCCAACAAGCAGCGGACCGACGACCGTTTTGAGCTGCTGACCAAGTTTCAGGGCATCCTGGAAGTGCTGGGCTATAGCGGAGCCCTGGTGCTAGTGGACCGCGTCGACGAGCCGCACCTGGTCAACGGCTCGCCGCAGCAGATGAAGGCGCTGCTCTGGCCGATGCTCGACAACAAGTTTCTCAAGCACCCAGGCATCGGCTTCAAACTGCTGCTGCCGATCGAGCTGGCGTATTTTGTCGAGCGCGAGGATCGCGATTTTTATCAGCGGGCGAGGCTCGACAAGCAAAACATGATTCCGTCGCTCGAATGGACGGGCGAGGCGCTTTACGACGTGGCCAACGCGCGGCTCAAGGCCTGCGCCAGCAACGGCACCAGCCCTTCGCTGCGTGCCATTTTTGAAGACTCGGTCGACGATCGCCGCTTGATCGATGCCCTGCGGACGCTGCGCGTGCCGCGGCATCTGTTCAAATTCCTGTACCGGGTGTTCGTCGCGCATTGCAACGCCTACACCGACGAGAAGCCGAGCTGGCGGATTTCCAGCTCGACCTTCGAATCGGCCCTGGCCCTCTATCAGCGCGACCAGGACGCCTTCGACCGCGGCATGGGCGCGGGTTAGTAGGTGCCGCGAGCTCCAGCGGCACCGGGGCGCTAATCGCGCTGCTTTGACACGGCCCGGCTCGGCTCGCCGGGCCTACGGCCTACTTCGCTCGTGAGAATTCCGGTCGCTGCCGCAAGAACCGGCGGCCTATCCGCGACGGACAAAACGCTGGAGAACCACAGAGACGAGAACAGAAGACGAGGCAACCACCAAGGCCCGACGGGCACAAAGAAAAATCTTCGTGCTTTTCGTGTCGTCCTGGTAGCCCCGTCGTTCTTCTCTCTGTGCCTCTGTGGTTCTGTGGTTCTCTGTTTTTAGCTTTTAGCGAGCGCGCGGCGGTCCGCTACTTCGTGCCCGAGGGTGCTGCCCCGGGCTTGCCGAACTCGCCGGCATCGTACTTCTTCCAGAACTCTGCTGGCGGCAGGTTTTCAGTGGAGCCGCCGCCAATGGTTTTGAGACTCTTCATCTGGCGGACGATGTCCAGCCCTTGGACGATGTTCTTTGGTGTGAACTGAATCTCGGTCAGACTCATTCCTGCCAACGGCGACAGATCGGAGACCGCCGTGCCGACGCAGTCCAGGGTCGTCAGTGGCGCCCCTCGCAGCGGCGAAAGATCCGAGACTTGCGGCCCGATACCATGCGCCATCCGCAGCGGCATACCCCGCAGAATCGCGATATCGGTGACCTTCGTCTTGGCGAAGTTAATGCTCTTCAGTTGCATGCCCCTCAAGGGCGACAAATCCGAGACCGCCGTAAGGGAGATATTTAATTGATCGAGAGGCATCCCTTGAATGGGCGAAAGATCAGCCACCTGCGAAGCTTGACAGGACAACGACGCCAAGGGCATCCCCTCCAGCGGCGCCAGATCAGACACGTGGGTAGTGCCACAATCAAAAGACGCGAGTTGCATTCCGTGAAGGGGCGAGAGGTCGGATAACTTGCCTTTTCGCGGGCCGCTGCCGGTACAATACAGATTCTTCAATCCCGGCAACGCTCGCACGGGCGAAATGTCGCTCACGTCGACCGAGAGAATCGCAAGCCGTGTCACCACGCCGTTCTCGATCTCAGGGGGCAGTCTCCCATTGATATCCAGCTTCCCGTCAAAGCCAGGATTCAACTCCATCAACTTCTTGCTGACAGCTTCTAACTGCTGCTCGGCCGACAGGGCTTGCGTGGCCTTGACCCATTGCTGGAAGGCCGGGTCGAGGTAGGCCTTGGCTCCGCTCGGCTGAGCGCTCGCGCCGGAGCCCTCATCCGGCCTTCGGCCACCTTCTCCCAGGGGGAGAAGGGGAACGCCGGGCTTGCCGTAATCGCCGGCGTCGTATTTCTTCCAGAACTCGGCGGCCGGCAAATATTCACCTGGGCCACCAATGGTTTTGAGACTTTTCATCTGGCGGATGATGTCCAACCCCTTGACGATGTTCTGGGGCGTGAACGAGATCTCAGTCAAGCTCATTCCTGTCAGCGGCGATAAATCGGTGACCACCGTTCCGACGCAGTTCAGCTTCATCAGAGGCGCCCCGCGCAGCGGCGACAGCTCCGAGACTTGTGATCCGAGGCCATGCACCTGCGTGAGCGGCATGCCTCTCAGAATCGAGATGTCGGCGATCTTCGTACCTACGCAGTTAAGACTGTTCAGTCGCATGCCCTTCAAGGGCGACAAGTCGATGACCGGCGTGTTGGAAATATTCAGATCGGTCAGAGGCATCCCTTCGAGAGGTGAAAGATCCGCCACCTGGGATACGTGGCAAGACAACTGCGTCAAAGGCATTCCCTTGAGCGGCGTCAGATCAAACACGCGCGTGATCGAACAGGACAGAGACGTGAGTTGCATTCCCTTTAGGGGCGAAAGGTCGGATAACTGGCCCTGACCTTTGGGCCCACTGCTGCCAGTACAATGCAAAACTTTCAATCCCGGCAGCGCTCGCACGGGCGAAATGTCGCTTAAGTCGATCGAGAAAAACCCGAATTGCGTCACCACGCCGTTCTCGATCTTAGTAGGCAACTTCGCAGCGGCACCTGCCAGCTTTCCGTCAAATCCCGGGTTCAGCTCCATTAGCTTCTTGCTGACCGCTTCCACCTGCTGCTCGGCCGGCAGGGCTTGCGTGGCCTTGACCCATTGCTGGAAAGCGGGGTTGAGGTAAGCGAGCCGGGCATTTGCTCCCTCTCCCTTGATGGGAGAGGGCTGGGGTGAGGGTGCCGCCCCGGGCTTGCCGTACACGCCGGCGTCGTATTTCTTCCAGAACTCGGCGGACGTGAACGTGGCTTGAGTGTCGCCGTCAACAAAGATTCGCTGGATCTTCAGCCGGCGAAGCACCTCGACGCCTTGGGTGAAGTTGGCCGGGGAGAAGCCGAGCTCACTCAGCGTCATCCCTTCAAGCGGCGACACATCCGTCACGGGCGTGCGCTTGAAGAACACGTAGCGCAAAGGCATTCCCCGCAACACGGACAGGTCCGATACCCGGGTGTCGCTGCAATTCAAGTCCACCAACGGCATCCCGTCAAGTGGCGATAGATCCGACAGTTGCCCCTTATTAGTGCCACTCCCAGAGCAACTGAGCCACCTCAATCCCACCAGCGCCCGGACGGGCGAAATGTCGGTCACATTGTCCGTGACAAATCCAAACTCGGTAACCACGCGATTCTCAATCTTGGGCTTCGAAGTTCGATACCATCCTGTCAGCTTGCCGTCAAACCCCGGGTTCAACTCCATCAACTTCTTGCCGACCGCTTCCACCTGTTGCTCGGCCGGCATGGCGGCCACGGCTCTCGTCCATTGCTGGAAGGCCGGCGTTTCCCAAGGCTTGTTGGGCCCCGCGGCGACTTGCTTCGGCTTGGGCACCAGTCTGGCTTTCAGCGGCAGCGACTGACCCGACTGAATCTCGAACTCGGTCGCGATTGCCACGAACCCGTTTTTCTCGACTCGAATCCGATGCTTGCCGGGAACGACCGAAATCGAGACCGGCTCCAAACCGCCCGGCTGGCTGACTTCGACTTTGCCTTCCTCGTCCAGTACCTGCACGACCGCATCCGGCTGATTGACCTCGATGACCAGCGTGCCATCTTTCGTCCGAAGCATGAAGATGACACCGGCCAGCAGCAGCAAGAACCCCGCCGCGCCGGCGCCGATCAGCAGTTTGCGATTTTTCCAAGGCGGCGGGCTTTGCTTCGCGGCCGTGCGACGCTTCTTGGGCCGCTCCGGCGGCACATCGGCAAAGCCGCTGGGGATCAAGGGCAGGGGCGTATGTTGAAACGCGATCGACAGGTCCGCATCCGCGACGGTCGGCCCGGTGGAAGACCGGGCCGCAGTCGAGCTCGCGCGCGGACTACTGAAGCCCGCCTGGCACTTTTCCAGCTCGGCCACCACCTCGGTCATGGTCTGGTAGCGGTCCTCGACCTTCTTGGCCATCATCTTTTGAAAGACCTCGTCGAGTTCTTCCGGCACCTCCGGTTGGACTGCTCGCAAAGCGGGGATCGCCATCTCGCGATGGGCCAGCAGCTTTTCCATGATCGAGTCGCCCGAGTATGCGGCTTTGCCGGCAATCAGATAGTAGAGCGTGCAGCCAAGGCTATAGATATCGGCCCGTGCGTCGGCACTCTTCGTATTGAAGGCCTGCTCGGGGCTCATGTAATCGACCGTGCCCATGATCGTGCCGGTGCCGGTGAGCTCGGCTTGCGGCCCGGCCTGCACGCCGACCGACGCATCCAAGCGCGCCAGGCCCATGTCGAGAATTTTGAGCGTGCCTTCGGCATCTACAAGCAGATTGGCCGGCTTGATGTCGCGATGCACGACGCCCTTGCGGTGCGCGAACTCCAAGCCACGCGCGGCTTGCAGGACATAATTCAAGGCTTTCGGCACCGGCAGCGGCCCCGACTTTTTCACCAGGACCGAAAGATCCTTGCCTTCGACATATTCCATGACGAGGAAGTGCGCGCCGTTGGCCTCGTCGGCGTCGAAGGCCGAAACGATGTTCGGGTGCAGCAACTGCGAGGCAGCCGTGACTTCGCGCTCGAAGCGCGCCAGCGCCGCCGCGTTCTTGGTCATGGCCGGCGGCAGCATCTTGATGGCCACGACGCGGTGCATGCGGCGATGCTCGGCCTTGAAGACCTGCCCCATGCCGCCCGCGCCGACACGATCGACGATCGTGTAGTTGCCGAGGAACAAGGCCTTGGCCTTGTTCTGCAGGACGTGCTGCGTCTGGAACTTCGTCAGGATGTTTTGGCTGATGAGCTGGCGGGCGAGCTCTTCGGCATCTTTGGGATGTGCCTTGGGCGGGACGAAGTTTTCAAGCTTGCCCGGCGCGACAATGCCGCTGTCTTCGAGCTGCTTGACAAACGTTTCGAGAGCGAAGGCCATCGCGCGCATCCCTACCCCGGACACGGAAGTGCCGATTATAGCCGCCCCCAAAGTGGGTGGCAAATATGACACAAAACCGGTGGGTTACGCGAGCCTTCGGAAATTCGAGCAGGAAAAACCACAGAGGCACAGAGAGAGACGAAGACAGAAGGCAGTGAGGGACCACAAAGGTCACAAAGGTCACAAAGAAAAAAACTTCGTGCTCTTCGTGTCGTCGTGGTGAATTCCTCTCTTCTTCTCTGGGTCTCTGTGCCTCCGTGGTTTTCTTTTTCTTGGCGCATCAGCGTGCGCTGCGCGCGTCGGCTTCCACGACTTCGCGCGGCAGGAGTAGCTCGTGCGGCCTGCGGGCGAGATAAGGCGGAACGGTCATCAATTGCACCTGCCCCGACCAGTGCCGCAAGCGCCATAGCCGGCCGGACTGGCCGGCGGGCACTAGAAGATGAAAATAATCTTCGCCCTTCGCGAAGCGCAAGACCTCGTGGCCGTCGGCGTCGTCGATCGTGCCTATGCCAGCCGCATAGCCGCCGAGCGTTTGAGTCCCCCTGGGCACGTAGAAGTACAACGTCCAGCGGCCGCTGATGCTGGGCTGCGACTGGCTGCTAGACTCGAGGGTCAGCGGCAGGCCCTCGGGCCACTCGACGCGCGTGCCGGCCCGGCGATCGGCCAGCGTGATGCGCTGGAGTCCCGCGTGTTGCGTGGAGAGCGCGACGCGGGTGGGACGCTTGTCCGGCGCCACTTGCGCCTGGGCCACGGCCCGGCCTTCGGCTTCGCCGGCCGGATACAGTTCGAGCCGGGCATCGCCCTGGTTGTTGTAAATCAGCCCCGCCGTGACGTTCAGCTCGATCGTGGCCGGCGGCCGGGCAATCCAGGTGTAAAACGTCTGGTCGCCACGCGTCGAGCCGAAGTTGCCAGTATCAACCGCCGGCAGCCTGAGCGGCTCGACCGGCACCAGCTCGTGGCTGAACGCCACGGCCCGAAACTCGACGAGCTTTCGTCGAGCGATGCCTGCCGAGACGATGTTGTCCAGCTCCGGTCGCGTTATCGATTGCGGGTCCTTCCAGGGATTGAGTTTTTCCGCGACAAAAAAACTTGCTTCGGCCGGCAGCGTCACACTTTTGTCGCGATGCGGCAAATCGCGCCACAGCGCGGTGACGTGCACCATCATCGTGCGGCGCATGCGCCAGGCCCAGCGCAGAAGCTGCTCGAACTGCTTTTGCCGCGCCTCGCCCGAGGCACGCTCGTAGTCCAGCCACAGCTCGACGTAGCGCGTGTATTGCACCAGGTCGTCGAGCCGGGCGGCGACCTGCGAATCCGAGGTCTGCTGCCGGGCTTGCTGCAAGTCGCGGTACATCCGGCCGAGCAAGTCGTCGCTCAATAATGGCCGGTTGCGGCCATCGATCAAGCGGTAGAACTCACGCATCGGCTGCTGGGCGCCGGGAAACGCGCGGTTGACAAAATCCTCGATCAGCCGATCGACGTGGACCGCCTCCTCGGTGTCCCACAGCATGCGGGCAGCCAGATAGTAGCCCAGGCCATTGGGACCCCAATCGTCGGACGATTCGGCCGAATAGAAATGGGCGCCTAAAGCAAGGAACTGCGGGATGGTCTTGGATAGATACTCGGGGCTGGCGGCGCGTGCCTTGCCCGGCAGGTCGTGATCCCAGGGAAACACGGCCAGGTATTCACGAATGCCGATCGTGGCTCCCTTCATCTGCCAGCCGCGGACCAATTGCTCGACGGTGAAATTACCCTTGATGAAACCCGTGGCCACTCCGACCACCACGCCCGGATGCACCTGAATGTTCGGCGGCGGCGAATGCTGGTTGTAGGCGTACATGCCGACGAACTTACCAGGATATTTTTGCCGCACGGCATCGGCCACTTCGTTGGCCAGCAGCACCGCGCGATCGGAGATGCTGCCCAACCGAGCACACGCCTCGCACTGGCACCAGCCATCGCCATCGCTGGGTTCGATCGACATGCAGTCCTGGTCGGCAGTCAGCCGAGCCAGCGCATCGTCGACGACGAGCTTCCGCAAGCCGGGATTCGAAATGCAAAATTTCGTCGACGCGCGGTGGCCGTCGATCAGACCCAGGTATTCCGGATGCGCGGCAAACTCGGCCTTGTGGCGAGCCAGAATGCCGTCGTAGGCATGGCCCGACTCGACCACAATGCCGGACGTGGCACGATTACGGGCACACCACTGGGCATAAGGCTCCCGGGCGTAATCGGCCGGACCAAAGCCGTACCAGATTTTGCGAGCGTAATAGTCGGGATACTCGTCGGCGCTGACTTCGATGGCCAGCGCCGTGGTCTTCGGCACCACTTCCCAATGTTCACCCGGAAAAAACTGCCGGTAACCCAACCGATACAAAAAGTCCCACACCGCATGCTCGACGGCCAGCTCGCTGGCGCCCAGCAGATACACGCCGCCCGGATGCGAACGCAACAGGTAATCTTCGCGACGCGTGGGATCTTTGGCGTTCAGTCGCGGATCCGACGGCGTCCGCTGAAAATCATTCCGCAGCCCGACGGCCAGACCCTGGGTGCCGTCGCCGACGACGACTTCGAAGCGGGCGCCGCTAATGCGCTGGAGCATGGCGGCCAGCGTTTCGGCCGCTGCTTTGATCCGCTGCGTGGCGTGCGCACCAATCACAACCTGCACGCGCGCCTGGCCGGCATCGGCCAGTTGCACGCGATGGCCCGCGGCAGGTTCGGCCGCCGCGATCGCGGGCAAAAGCACGAATGTCGCAACCGCCAGCGCGTACCTCGCACAGAACATCAGCCGAGGCGTGGAAGACATGGCGCAGACTCGGAGGGCAGGTGAACCCGGCGGGATCAATCCGGCGGAACCGAGTCTTTTATAGGCTGCGAACGGAGGCGCTGCCAGCCGCGCGAAGCGGGCTCCGCACGTCATAGCGGAAATCGTGAGATTTCCGGGCCAGTGCGGCCAGCGCAAGGCGTCAGCCGGTGGCGGCTTTCATTTCGGCCAGATGCTGGGCGGTGCCGACCAGCCGGTCCCAATTCTCGTAGATGTATTGAGGCGGACCACCAATCTGCGCCACAACCTGGGCCACCTGCTCGGTCGGCACCATTTCGATCGCGTTCCACGGGCAGACGGTCAACTCGTACGGATCGGACTTCTTGCGGGGAATGTGCACGCAGACCTCGCAGCCCACGCAACGCTCCAGATCAATCTCGCACCAGCTTTGCAGATTCTCCATGTGGTCGTACTGCTGAATTTTGACGATGCAGTCGACCGGGCAGACTTCCAGGCAGGCCTCGCAACCGGTGCAGTTGTCGGCGTTGATGACCGCCAGTTCTTTGGGGAGTTTTTTACGAGGGCCTTGTTTGGCCATCAGTGCAATCCTTGGTGGGGCGGGCCTTCAAAGGCGCTTCGAGCGCCTGGGGGTACTTCAATAACTGTATCATAGAAACTGTCGGCCTCGGGGCCAACCGCACCCCAGCAATTGACGCCAAACGACCCATTTTTACGGCAATTCGCCAGCGGGGGGTTCTGGGCCTACTTCCAGTTGGGGATCGACTCCTCCCGCACCAGGTCTTCGAACGTCTGGCGTCGCCGGGTCAGATGCGTCTGGCCCTCGTGAATCACGATTTCGGCCGCCAGGGGCTTGGAATTGTAATTCGATCCCATCGAGAAGCCATAGGCCCCCGCGTTCTCGATGACCAGCAGATCGCCGACCTCGGCAGCCGGCAGTGGCCGGGTGCAGACGAAGCCCCCCTCGCTCTGGGTGAAAATATCGCCCGACTCGCACAGCGGCCCGCCCACAACGACATCCACCAGCCGGCTGCTGGTATCCGGCTTCCGGTGAGCCACCGACATGGGATGGTACGCGCCGTAAAGCACCGGCCGGGCCAGATTGTTGAAGCCGGCGTCAACTAGGTAGAACGTGTTGCGGCCCATCTTTTTGATCGCCCGAATTTCGGTGATCAGATACCCGCTCTCGGCCGCCAGGTAGCGGCCCGGCTCGACCTCCAGCCGCAGCTTGTGGCCAAACAGCTCTTCCAGCCGGCGGCGCGATGCGTCCCAGAGCCGGTAGTATTCGTCCAGGTCGACGTAGCTCTCGCCCGCGCGATAGGGGACCGGCAATCCGCCGCCAGCGCTGATCGTCGTGAGCGAACGGCCGACCTGCTCGGCCAGCTTTTCCATCGCCCCGCAGACCTGCGACAAGTGCTCCAAGTCGGTTCCCGAGCCGATGTGCAGGTGCAAGCCGGTGACCGAGAGTCCCTGAACGTCGATCTCGCGCAGCACCTCTTCGAGCTGCTCGTGCCAGATGCCGTGCTTGCTCTGCTCGCCGCCGGTGTTTGTCTTCTGGCTATGTCCGTGGCCGAAACCGGGATTGATGCGCAGCGTGACTTCGGCGCCCGGGGCCCGCGCGGCGAGTTGCTCGAGCATGTCGGCCGAACCGCAGTTGACGTGAATGTGCTCGTCGGCCACCAGGTCCAGAGTTTCGCGGTCGAAGATATCGGCCGTGTACACGATCGGCGGCGGATTGCCGCGCGGCGAATAGCCGGCAGCCATGGCCCGCTGGATTTCGCCGGCGCTGACTGCATCGACCAGCACGCCGCGACGGCGCACGAGGTCGAGGATCGCGAGGTTCGAGCAGGCCTTTTGGGCGTAGCGGATATTGTCGAAGGCCCGCAGGTCCTCGATCCGCTCGAGGATCTTCTCGGTATCGTAGACGAATGAGGGCGTGCCGAAGCGCGCCGCCAGCTCGACGACCGATTGGCCGGCGATCTGCTCGCGCAGGAGAGTTGACGCGTCGGTCGAAGCAAGCGGCTGGGTGCTGGACATGATGGAACGACCCGGGCCGGATCGCACTTGAGGGTAGTTTTCAGTCGGTGATTACGGCAGGATCAAGCCGTAGTGTTCGGCCGTGCGGACGGCTTCGGCCGTGGCACGCGAAGTGGGCCAGGTTTTTTTCATCTGGATGATTGCTGCGCGCATTTGCTGGAGCAACTCGGCGTTCTCTTCCCGGAATTCTTTGAGCTTGGGATCGAACGCCCCGGGCCGGCTGCTAAGCTCCGCATCGGCCGAGCGGACCATGACCAGCGTGGGCCGAGCACGCAGCTCGGCATTGACGCCCTTGTCGCGCTTGAGCTTGCCCAGCATCTTGGTGGCGCTGGTGGCCAGCGGCGTGCCTTTGTACACCAGCGGCAACCGCTCGATCTTCAGATACGCGCCAACGGGATCGTCTTTGATGAGCGGCTCGGCCTGCTCGAGGGCTTGCTGGCCACCGGCGGTCAACGAGGCAATCATCTTTTTGGCGGCCGCGGCGGTATCGTCATCGCTGGAGCGCGAATGCGTGAGCAACTGCGGCAGAACCAAGGCCGGCGATTTGCCTTTGCGCAGGGCCTCGGCCTGTGCCGCCGTGCCCTTGGGAAACTCGGTGATCCCAGCGCCGTCGACCAGGGCAGCACCCACGGCCGTGCGCACGGCCGTTTCGGCGTCAAACGGGGCGCCTTTGAACACGCAGCGGCCGCTGGGATCGAAGATCAGGCAGCGGGGGAAATCCTTGAAGTCGCTGATCAGGTCGCCGTTGACCCAGCGGCCTTCGGTCACCGTGAACGCCACGTTGCGGCTCTCGGCGGCCTTGCGCACGTCCGTCTCTTGGTTGCCCGTGAGGTGTACGCCGACGCAAGACAGCCCAAAATCGCCTAGCTCGCCGTACCAGGCGTTCAGTTTCTGAAAGCTCGCCAGGCTCGACGTGCTGTGGGAATTCCAAAGCAAGATCAAGGCCACCCGGCCCTTCAAGTCCTTGGCCGTGAGCGTCGGCCCCATGACGGCCTTGCCCAGGGCGACGTCTTCAAGCCGCAGCTTGAGATCCGCACTGGTGACCTGCTCGGTCGCGGTGGCACTTTCCTTGCGCTTGCCCCAAAAGCCTTCCATCAACTGATATGTGATCGGATCGAGTTTCTCCAGGTCTTTGCGCGTGCGCGGGTAGTAGTTGAGCTGGTCGAAATAGGCGCACGTCAGCTCGGCAAAATACTCGTGCTCATTGGTGCTGGCATACATTTGCGGATCGTAGAGCTTGCGCTCCATGGCTTGCTTGTAGGCCGCCTTGATCGTCAGGTTGTCGTAGCCGATGAACTGGTCGTGGACCGCGTGCGTCATTTCGTGCAGGATCACGCAACGGCCCGAATCACGCTTCGGCTGGTGCTCCTGGGTGAGCCCCTCCATGCTCAGGATCGTGATGTTTTTGGCCTTGAGCGGGTGCTTGCCCTCTTCGAGCATGTGGAGTTGATGCCCGCCGTAATACACGGCCGCGGCCGATCCCTGGCGGCCGTTGCTCATGGCCTCGTGCTCGTCCCACTCGACCCAAATCAAAAGCTGCCGGAGCACGTTCACCGCCTCGGGCGGCAACAGCCGGGTGATGGCCTTAAGCTCGAAATCCAGCACGTCCAGCGGTTTTCGCTCGAAGACTTTGTCGTCCTGGTGCTTCAGCGTTTCGGCACTGAGGACGACGGTAAAACCTTCGATCACCTGGACCTTGTAGCCGGGAATGTTGTCCGGAATGACCGCCTGACCCGGAGCGGCGGCCCTGGCTTTGGCCTTGGCCGTCGCCGCGGCCGTGCTGGTCGCTCGGCCCATGGGCTTGGTCTTGGTGGTCTTTTCCTGGGCCGGCGCTGGAGCGATGCAAATCACCAGCACCAGCGTGCCGACGAGCGAGAGTTGTTTCATGATTCAGACCTCTCATGAGTCTGGGCCCTGCGCGACATCGAGCCGCCAGGGACGCCATCGAGCGTGCGGAACATCAAAAGCCGGCAGGCCCGCCGCCGACCGCCATCAACTTCAGCCCCACTCCCAAAGCTTTGACCACGCCGTGCTCACCTTCCAACCGCACCCGCAAGCCGTGGGCGATCGGCGAGACGGTGAGAATCAAATGGTCCTTGCCGCCGGCGGCGACTTCGTCGGCGACTTGGGCCCAGATGGGATTCGCGCTCTGGGCCGGGGCGGCACCTGCACCCGGGGCGGCACCCTCGCTGGCCGGTTTCAGCCACCATTGCATGACCGCGCCCAGCGCCAGGCGGACGCGCAGCGCCGCATCGTCGCTGTCAGAGGTCTTGGCCGATTGCTCGATCACCTTTTTGAGCGTCGGCAAGCCTTCGGGCCCCAGAGCGGCAAACACGCGTCCTGGCCCGAAGCCGACGGTCAACTGCGCTTCGTTGCCCAGTGTGCGCTGAAACAGGTCGGCCATCTCGTCAACGTTGGCGCCCGAGAGCGCGATCAATTCGTCGGTCGGCATGGTCACGCGATGGAACCGGACGTCGCCCAGCTTGTCGATATCCAATTTGAATTGCGGAGCGCGATCGGCCGTTTCGGCCAATTCGCTGGCCTCGCGGAAAACGCGATCCAGCTTGTCGCTTTGCTCGATGGCAAAGCCTGCGGCCAGCGTCAGCGGACTGCCGTCGAAGCTCACCAGCCCGCCATTGGTCATGCCGCTGCGAACGGTCGCGGCCAAGGCCGCCGCCGTCTGATCTACCCAGGCATTCACCTTGGCCTTGTCGTCGTCGTTGGTGAGCACGCCACTGTCCTCGATCTCCTTGAGCAAGGCGCGCTTGAGCGATTCGACGATCGCCAGGTTGCGCTTGATCACTTCCGGCGGCAAACTCCGATCGATGTGCAACGACAGCGTGGCGTCGGGCAACAAGAAGCCGGCCATTTTGCTCGGCTGGGGCGCGGCCGCGTCGGCGGCCAGCCGGCTGCCGGGCACGGCCGTGATGCTGACATCGAAATACGTGCGCCGACCGGCCGCGTCCAGCGACCAGCCGAGCGTGACCGAATCGAGCTGTCCGATGGCCTCGGCCGTTTGTTTGCCGTCGCCGGGGAGCAAGCGATGCGCCAGCGATTGCTTGGCCCCCGACCCGCCGCGCGTCGCCAACTTCTGCTTCAACTGATCCAGCATCATGTCGCGCAGCGGCTCCGGTATGCCCTGCACGTGCACCCGTACGGCCAGGTCGTAATGCTGCGGAAGCTCGGCCAGCAGCGCGCCCGGATCGGCCGGCAAGTCGTTCAGATGATCTTCCAGCTGCGCGACAAACGCCCAGCCGCCTTGCTCTTTGACGAAAGCGCTACCGGCCCGGGTATTGATCCGCCACTGGTGTTCGCCCGTTTTTTCCGGCACGCCGATCGCGCCCGACAGCGCGCTGAACAACTGCTTGATGTTCTTGACCGGCACAAACGCCAGCATCTGAAACTGCACGCCGTCGCTGCGTACCGCGGCGCCCAACGGCCGGGTCTTGTCCAGTCCGGCCAGGCCCTGCAATTGTGTGACAATGGCAATCAGGCCGTCGATCCCATTAACCAGGTCGGGATTGTCGGACGCCTTTCCGAGAAAGTCGATGTCGGCGTGCAGTTCGTCGTAACTAGCCAGCGACACGACCACCACCGGCTTCATCGTCGCCGGGCTCGTCGCCCGCGACGGCTCGGCAGCTGAGGCTTGTGGGCCAGTGCTAAGCAGCAGCGTGGCAATGGCGCCGACGATGGTGGCACGGAGTAGGGCAAGCTTCGTCACTTCGTAATCCCTCGGGTCGAGTCGGCAGAATTGCCTCGCGCATGCTTCGGCAACCCCGTAGTTTTAAGCCAAATCGCCCGGCTCGGCCACCGTGCGGGAAAAAACTGCGTGGATCGATCGGCTGGCGGCAAAAGTGCCAGGAAAAACAAGCGTGAGCAAGCGCGGCGGGGCAGCCAGATGGCTGGTGCCAGATGTGGGCGTGCGGTGTGGAAGGAGGACTTACCGCTCGCGGAAGGTGATCCGACCTTTGGTGAGATCGTAGGGCGAGAGCTCGACGCGCACTTTGTCACCCGGGACAATACGGATAAAGTTTCGGCGCATGCGGCCCGCCACGTGGGCGATCACTTCGTGGCCGCCTTCAATCTTGACGCGAAAGCGCGTGTTGGCCAAAGCCTGCGTCACCACGCCTTCTACTTCTAATGCTTCTTCTTTTTGAGCCATAGGCTACTCCGACCGTTCCCCATCTCATTGAAATTCTAACCCGGCAAACAAGACCGCTCGCTTGCCGCTCTTGCGCTGCGGTCCGCGATGACCGCAAAATAGAAGCTAAAAGAATACCACAACGCCGAATTTCAAGCTAGCCAAGGGCAGGCCGCCTCCGGGCGGCTTTTTCATGCGCTCCCGCTATACTGCCCGTATGGACGAGCCGAACCCGTATCAATCCCCGATGCCACCAGAGCCAGAAGTCGACCGAGCGCGCTGGCCATTCGCCGTGCGCGTGGGGCTATGGGGCATCCACACCCGTCGCACGGCGCAGATCTGTCTCTGGGGGGCTGTCGCCGTCGCGATCATTGGATTCACGCTCAGCGCGGGAGACACGCTCAACGCGGGAAATCAGAGGATGCTTGGCGTAGGCGTTGGATTTAGCCTGGCCGCGTCCTGGTACTTCGCCTCGATCAGATGGGTCGATATGAATGGCGGCTGGCAGCGCTGAGCCCCCTTCACACGATCTTAAGGCACCCGCATGCCCGAGAAGCCCCGCCGCTGCTGGTTCGTCGGGTGCCACTGCTGGCTTGTCCAGCAGTGCGGGATGAACGAGTGGGTAAGCCTTCGCCGCTGGTCCGAGCGGCCCCGGCATAAACCAGCATCTGTCGAGCGAATCGCACTGCTGGACAAGCCAGCAGTGGCACCCAGTGCGTAACGAGAGTCGTCTCGCTCCGACGAGACGACGGCAACTCGGCTGGCGCTGGGGGCGACTATCGGTCGGCCATTATTCCATCCCGGCGGAGCGGGATGACTACGGTATGGATGGCTACGTTGGGGCCGTCAGGCCGGCGAAGCCTTTTGCCAGGGCCGCGCGGATGGCGGCGGGCGGTTCGATGCCCAGCGAGAGGCGGATGGTGCCGCCGTCGATGCCCAGGGCTGCCATCTGCTCGCAGGTGAGCGAGCGATGACTGGTCGATGCCGGATGGCTGAGCGTGGTACACAGGTCGCCCAGCGAGGGGCAAAAGGGAATCTCATTGGCCGCGCGAATGAACTCGTCGGCCGCCTCAAGCCCCTCGCGCAGCCGAAAGGTGACGACCGTGCCGAAACCGCCGGTCAGTTGCCGCTGGGCCAGCGCGTGGTCCGGATGATTTTCCAAGCCCGGATAATGCACCTCGGCCACCTGCTCGACCGTTTGCAAGTATTCGGCCGCGTCCAAGGCATTGGCCGATGCCCGTTCGATCCGCAGCGGCAGCGTGCCCATCCCCCGCATCGCCAGCCAGCAATCGAATGGGCTGGAAGCCAGCCCCCAGGTAGAGACGGTCGGGCCGATCCGCGACCAAGATGACTCCCGGCCGCACAAAGCGCCGAGCACCACGTCGCTGTGCCCGCTCATGGTCTTGGTGAGGCTTTCGACCACCAGGTCGGCGCCCAAGGCCAGCGGCCGGCACAAGACTGGACCGGCGAAGGTATTGTCGACCAGCAACAGGGCCGAATGGGCGTGGGCCCGCTCGGCCAAGGCCTTGATATCGGCTACCCGCAACAGCGGATTGCTGATCGTTTCGACAACGAGCAGTTTCGCCGGGCCGCGGGCCAGCGCTCGCTCGGCCGCGCTGAGATCGCAGGTGTCGACCAGGTCGCAGGAGATCCCCAAGCGGCCCAACTCGCTAGTGAGCAGCGTCTGCGTGCGGCCATAGAGCATGTTGCTGGCCACTACCCGATCGCCCGTCTGAAGCAAGGCCAAGGCCGTGGCCGCCAGCGCCGCCATGCCCGAGCTGCACACGATGGCCCGATCCGCGGCATGCAGCAGGCGGCATTTTTCGGCCAGCACGTCGGCATTGGGGTGTCCATCGCGGGCGTAAACGTAGCCCGGCAACTCGTCGTCCATGATCGCAGAAGCCTGCCCGGTATCGGCACAGCGGTAGACGGCCGAAGTGTAAATCGGCGTCGCGAGCGGCTGAGTCGGCCCCGCGGCGACAATCTCGGGCCGGGGGCAAATACTGCGTGGATCGTCAGACATGGCGGAGCTTTTTGAAAAAGCGAATTTTTACGGCCGAAAATCGCCGCCGAACCGGGCACGCAGCACGTCGTCGTAGAGGCCTTCGAGGCGCTCCGGCCCGCTGTCGCTCACGAGCCGCACACGATGATCCAACTCGCCGAAGGCTGCGGTCACGGCGCGGTGCGCCGACTCGTCCGGGACGATGATCAAACCGGCATTTTCGGCGGCCTCCTGCGCGTAACGTCCATAGCGGCTGTCGCGAGCCTGCGCGTCCAGTTCCGGTCCCCAGGCGGTCAGCAGGTAGGGCACGCCGGCCTCGAGCGCCAAATGCCCCTGAATCCAAATGTGCTGACCGTGAATGATGTGGGGATTGAAATCGGCAACCTCGTCGTCCAAGGCCTCGCGCAGGACGTCGCGGTAGGCGGTCAACTCGCTGTCCGATAGCGCCAGGAAACTGGTCGTGCCGAGTTCGCCACGGCTGCCGTCCGAGTCGAAGGTCGGCAGTTGGAACTTCAGTTCGGCGGTCGGCGAGTCCGGGTCGCACACGACGCGCCGCACGAAATCGTCATCGGCGTGCGGCCGGCCGCGATCGACCACCAGGCAGCGGACTTCGTGCCCGCGCTGGCGGAGTTGGCCGGCCAACAGCCCGACGTTTTGGCCCTGTGCCGGCCAATCCAGCGGAAAGTGGTGCGTCAGCAAGATCCGCAGCGGCATGTTCGTTGAATCACTCTTGCGCACGCCAGGACAGCCGCCGGCGGGCCGTTTCAGAACTCGAAGCCACGAATCTCAAGTGTACTTCCCGCTGCTTGCAGCGAGCAATGACCAGCCCCTGCCAGCATTTTGCCCGCAAGCCCACGGACTGCGGTCCGTGGCGGCCCTCAAAGCCGCTCAGCGAGCCATGATCGGTCTAGGACTCCGCGGCGGTTTACGCGTAGAATCCCGCCCCCCCCCATTCCAGCACGAGGGTTCGCGGTATGGCTACAGCCGAGCGTAAGAAAACATCACGCCCAGTGAGAAATGCCCAACCGCCGCAGCCAGCAAGGCGTCGTTTTCGCCGCTGGCTGCTGACTTTTGCGCTCGGCGGCGGGCTGCTAGTGGCCGCATTGCCCACGATCCTGACCTGGGGCCCTTGGCGCGATGCGCTGATTGGCTGCTGCGTGGCCGGTTTGAACGGAAGGGTCTCGACCGAAAGCCTTTCGGTGGGCTGGTTCTCGCCGCTCACGGCGACGGATGTGAGCGTCATCGACCCGCAGACTCAACGGGTCCTGTACATCGCCTCGCTTACCACCGAAAAATCGTTGCTCGGCTTGCTCGCCGGGCCGACCGACCTGGGCAAAGTCACGATCGACGGCCTGCAAGCGAACCTGGTGCTGCGCGAAGACGGCAGCAACATCGAGGACCTGATCGCGAATTACCTGCACGCCCCGCCGCGAGCCAGCACGCCGCTAATCAACCTCGAACTGGATCTGAGCAACGGCCACGTCGCGATCCAAGACACGTCGTCCGGCCAGCAGTGTACGATCGAGCGTTTGGCAGTCCACGCAGCCTGCAATGCAAACCGGCTGACGGGGGCTACGGTTGGTGGAACGATCGTGCACGACGGCCGTAGCGGGCCGCTGGCGCTTAAGCTGTCGACGCAACCGGCAGATCCTCCGGGCGCTAACGCTTCCGGCTCGCCCACGGGTGGTAACGCTTCCGGCTCGCTGGCTGTGAAAATCCAGGAGTTTCCGCTGGGCGTGTGCCAGGCGCTTGTGTGCCGCCAATTGCCGCATACGAAGCTGGCCGGCGCGCTGGCCGCGGATGTCACTTGTCAGGTCGATGCAAACGATAAGGGCCAACCGCGGCGTGCGGCCAACGGCCAGGTCGAGATTACCGGGCTAGCCGTGGCCGGACCATTGCTCAAAGGCGATCGCCTGGCGATGGACAAACTGACCGTCCCTTGCCAGGCCGTCTGGGAGGGGAATCGGCTCGACATCAGCCGGCTGCAAGCGACTTGCGACGTCGGACAGTTCAGTGCCGCCGGCACGCTGCTCGAGCCCCAGCAGGTGGCCGCGATTACGAGTGTGGCCGATCTTGCCGGGGCGCTCAGCGGCAGTTCGGGCGAAGTATCCGGAAATATCGACCTGGCAAAGCTGGCCCGGTTGCTGCCCCGCAGCATCGGACTCAAATCGGGCGTGCAATTGACCGCCGGCTCGCTGTCGTGGCAGATCAGTGGCAAGGACGTCGGTGGGCAGCCCAGCTACAGCGGCACCGTCGATGCCTCGAAGCTGGTAGCCCAGGCCAAGGGGCGTCAGCTCAGTTGGGAGTCGCCGCTGCACGCCAGCTTCGCCGCGCATGGCAAAGGCCGCGCGGCCGTGCTCGATCAGTTGCAGTGCCAATCCGACTTTGTCGAGCTGACCGCACAAGGCAATGTCCACGCGCTGCAAGCCTCGGGCAAATACGACTTGGGGCGGCTGTGCGACCAACTCGGCCAGTTCATCGACCTGGGCACGCGCCGCGTCGACGGCCAAGGCGCATTCTCGGCCAATTACCAGTGCGACGCAGCCGGCGCTTTCAACGCCGCCGCGCAATTCAACCTCGACCAACTCCAGATGACCGTCGCCGGCAATCCCTGGACCGACCAGGCCTGGACGCTCGCGGCGCAGGTCAACGGAAAGTTACCACCTGGCGGCGTGAGCGTCAAAGCGGCCCAAATCACCGGTCAATTCGGCAGCGACCAGGTTTCGGTCAAGCTGGCTCCAAAGCCGGTCAGCATGACACCGACCGGCGTGCTGATCCCGATCGTCGCGCACGTCACCGGACAGGCCGGCACCTGGCTCTCGCGTGCCCAAGCATTGGGCGTAGTGCTGCCGGGTGTGGCTGCCGCCGGCCAGATCGATCTGCAAGTGTCTGCCCAATGTTCGCCAGAGACGATCGTCGTCGACTCGGCCGTGCTCACCAGCCAACCGCTCGAAATTCGCAGCCCGCAACTGACGCTGGAGGAACCTGAAGCCCGGGTCGAGGGATCGGGCCGCGTGGAACTGGCCGGCAGAAGCGCCAGCGGCTGGAAGGCCCGACTGCAAACCACCAGTTTTTCAGCCGATCTGGCCGATGGCGCCTTTGCCTGGGCACCCGGCCAGCAGGGCCTGTCGGGCGCCGTCGATTTTGCGGGAGACTTGGTCCGACTGCAAAACTCACTCGGTCTGACCGGCGGCGCCTGGCGCGTGGGTGGCATGCTCATTGGCAAAGGCACGATCCGGCAGAGCGGTTCGTCCAGCGCGATCGACATGACGGCCGGCATCGACAATCTCATTGGCAGCCCCGCCCAAGGCCAGGCAATTGCGGCCGGCAAAGTCGCCCTGGCGCTCAAAGGCGATTACGACAACGCGGCCGACACCCTGCGGCTGGCTACCTGCAATCTGTCGTGCCCGTTGATGGTGTTCGAAGCCGCGGGCACGATCCAGCAAGCCGCCTCACGCCCGACGGTCGACCTCTCCGGCCGCTGGGAATACGACCTCGAAACGCTGACGGCCCTGCTGCAACCGAAGTTTGGCAACAACATCCAGCTCTCAGGGCACGAAGCCCGGAGCTTCCGGCTGCAAGGCCCGCTGGTAGCCACCGACACCCCGGCCAGCACTGCTCCTGCCGGCGAGCCGTCCAATGGCCCGCCGGCCGGTGGGGTGCTCACGGGGCAGGCCACCTTGGGGTGGGAGACTGCCAATCTGTACGGCTTTCAACTGGGCCCGGCGACGCTCGAGGCCCAGTGCGATCGGGGTGCGTTGCGGCTCATTCCGGCTACGTTGGCAGTCAACGGCGGCCACGTGAACCTGGGCGGCCAGGTGCAGCCGCTGTCGGCA
Source organism: Pirellulales bacterium (assembly GCA_036268995.1). GTDB lineage: Bacteria > Planctomycetota > Planctomycetia > Pirellulales > PNKZ01 > DATATB01. The sequence continues at coordinate 62,452 of DATATB010000140.1, forward strand.
GCCGGCATGTTCACCATGTCGCCGGGCGTGGTGGTTGACCATGTGCAGATTGCCGAACAGCTAGGCCATCCCACCTTAAAGTTCATCTTGCCGATGGCCTCGCAGTCGCAGGTGCAGGGGCAGATTTCGGTGGCCATCAGCAGTTGCCAGGTGCCGGTGGCTAACCCCGATGCCGGCGACGTGTCGGGCCAGCTTACGATCCATGAGCTGGAAATGACGCGCGGCCCTTTCATGCAGGAGCTGGCCGGGCTGCTCAAACGCAACGAGCCGGCCCAACTGGCACAAAACTCGGTCGTGCCCTTCCGCATGGTGCAAGGCCGCATTTACCACGAAGGATTGGTCCTCAAGCTGCACGAGATCACCGTGCGCACGTACGGCTCGGTCGGGCTGGTGGATCAGAGCCTGGCAATCATGGCCGAAGTGCCCGTGCCGCTCTCCTGGCTGGCCGCTGAAATCGCCCACGACCCGAGCAAGCAGAAGACGATTCACGTGCCGATCGGCGGCACTTTAAATAAGCCGCAAATCGATCACCGCGAGGTCGAGCGGCTGGCCGCCCAGTTTGTCCGGCAGGCATCCGAGGGCGTCCTCCGCAACGGAATTGCCAAACCGCTGGAGCGCCTGCTGGGCACCCCGCCGGCCGAAGGCAACAACTGAGCCCTTTCCTCGCTCCCGCCCACAGCCGATAATAAGCCGAAGAAGCACGGGCCCCGGACCGGGTCCGCTTCCAGTCGGCCGGCAATTCGGAAGTGCGGGCGCTTATGAAGCTGATCGTGCTCGGCTCGACCGGCTACCATCCCAACGATCTGCGGCAAACCGCTTGCGTGATGCTGCCGGAAATCGGCGTGGTGCTCGATGCCGGCACCGGCATGTACCGCGTCGGCCCGCTGCTGTGTACGCCCGAGCTGCACATCTTCCTCTCGCACGCGCATCTCGATCATATCTTCGGCCTGACGTTTTTGTTCGACGTGCTGGGTCGCGACAGCGGCCGACGCGCCATCGTGCATGGCGAAGCCGACAAGCTGGCCGCCGTCCAGCAGCACTTGCTCAGCCCGCTGCTGTTTCCGGTGCCGCTGCCCTGCCAATACCAGGATCTGGACGGGCCGGTGGAACTGGCCGATGGCGGACGCCTGACGTATTTTTCGCTGGAGCACCCGGGCGGGGTCGTGGGCTTCCGGCTCGATTGGCCCGATCGCTCGCTGGCCTATGTCACCGACACGGTTGCCCGGCCCGACGCGCCGTACATCGACGCGATTCGCGGCGTCGACGTGCTGCTGCACGAATGCTATTTTCCCGACAGCGAGCAAGCGATGGCCGAGCTGACAGGCCACAGCCACACCAGCGCCGTGGCCCAGTTGGCCCTCAGTGCCGGAGTCAAGCGGCTGTATCTCTTGCACCTCTATCCGGCCTCGGCCACGCCCGATCCGATCGGCCTCGACGTCGCCCGCCGCATCTTTCCCACCGCCGAGCTGTGCCACGACAATATGGAAATCGAGTTTTGAGGTTACCTGACAGCGCATCGCCAAGCGGAAACTGCACTGGGCGATCTTTGGGCATGCCGGCGGCTCAAGACAGCGTCCCTGCAGTTGCGTGTCGGTTTTCACATTGCTGAGTCGCGTACGCAACTTTTTTTTCGGCGCGAGCGTCAAAGCTCCAACGCAACGATGTAAAATCATCACCAAAAATTGGACCGCCATGGTCAACAAAGTACGTGCCTCAGCGGCAGGTGAGGGAGTCGCCAATGGAAGATGACCATATCATTGAAATCTTTTCCGCCAAAGATCCTCTTGAAGCGAATGCTGTTTGTTCGCTGTTGCAGGGAGCTGGAATCCGAGCCCGGGTCGTTGGAGAATCAGTCAATCAGATCGCTGGCTCGTTGCCGCTGAACGGAATCTCATCGCCGCGTGTTTGGGTCCCGGAGCGTGATAAAAACGAGGCAGCCAACCTCATCAAGCGATGGATGAACGAGCAGGAAGCATCCGACCCGGACGCCACAATCGACGACGACTGCACGTCCCCAGAGGGCTCTACGGAAGGCGAACCTTCGAACAAAGCTTCTGACGGTGCCGGAACGGTAAGCGCCGTCGGTAAGGTGTTAATGTGCGCTAGCGGCACATTGATCCTTGTTGGCGGGGTCCTTACCTGGTTCGCCTACACGAAAGCTCAAGAATGCTCGGCGGTAACGGCCGCGGACTTCTTCTACTTTAAGGCACACGCCACGCGCAACAGGGTTATCAATGACGCGATCTACCGCTACCACGTGAATGACCGCATCTACACCGGTCGAATCGACGACGTGCTGCCCGGCCACAGCGTGCCGCGGCATACTGTCGTCCACTACGATCCCCACGATCCGGAGCAATGCGTCGTAGGCGAGATGATCTCACCTTGGCAGCCATTGATTTACTGCGGCAGCGCGGGAGCACTGCTAATGCTGGTCGCTTATCGCCTTGGGTAATCCCCACGCGATAATAAGCAAGGCATTGGAACCACGATGGCTTCAACATCACGTTGGCGACGCGTGGCGCGCCGCCTGGCCGTCAATGCCTGCATCTTCTATCTGCTGGCGGTACTCGTGTTTTATAGTTTTCAAACGACGTTGATTTTTCCCGGCAGTTGGAAGCAGGGCACCGCCGGCGCGCAAATTACCCAGCCGCCGGCCGGTGCGGAGTTGATCGAGCTGAAGTCGCCCGACGGCCAGCCGATCAAGGCCCTGTTTGCGGCCGCACTGCACCCCGACGGCACGCCGCGAACCGATGCCGCCGCGCGGCCGACGATCATGTACTTCTATGGCAATGGCATGGCACTGTCCGACACGCTCGGGCAAATTGCCGACATGCGGCGGCTGGGCGCCAATGTCATGGCGGCCGATTATCTCGGCTATGGCATGAGCGGCGGCAAGGCCGGCGAGCAGGCCTGCTACGACACGGCGACGGCCGAATACCAGTGGCTGATTCACGACCCGCGCGTGGCTGCCGACAAGATCATCGTGGCCGGCTGGAGCCTGGGAGCGGCGGTGGCGGTCGATCTTGCAGCGCATGAAAAGGTGGCCGGCTTGATGATGTTCAGCGCGTTCACCAGCCTCGCCGACGTCGCCACGGGACATTATCCTTGGCTCCCGATTCGGCCACTGCTGAAGCATCGCTTTGCGAGCATCGATAAGCTGCCGCAGGTGCATTGCCCCGTCTTGCTGGCGCACGGACAGCTCGACACGCTCGTGCCCTACGACATGATGCGGCGGTTGGAGTCGGCTGCCGGCGGGCCGGTAGAAGTGGTCGACGTGCCCGGAGCCGACCACAACGGCTTTTGGGACATTGGCCGCCCGCTGGTGCTGCCGGCCATCGGCCGGATGGTGGAAAAAGCCGCCGGGCGGGAAAACGGCTCGTAAATAAGCCGCGTAAATGGGACTTTTTTGACGATATTGGCAGCCGGGCTAGCCCCCGACGATAATATGAAAGCGGGGGTTTGCGGCGCGATTCGTCAAACGATAGAGCTTTTCCGATGACCCGTATCGACCAAAGCCCGGCTTCGCCAGGTGATCTCGACGAGAACAGCGCACCGAATCAGCGGGACGATCCGCCCAAGCCGCTCGCTGCGGAGCAGCCGACGGCAACGCCAGCGATTGCTGAGCACCCAGCCGAGGCGCAGTATCCACTGGATGGCCAGATTCCGCACGCGGGCAAGCGTGACAAGACGGCGGCCGGTTTTCACGCGTTGTTTCAGACGGCCGCTTTCACGCTCCGCGAAGGCATTTCGCGCACGGTCCGCGGCCTGTATTCGGTCAATAAAAAAGGCGGCTTCGATTGCCCGAGCTGCGCGTGGCCCGATCCCGATGGCCACCGCCATCCGGCCGAGTTCTGCGAGAACGGGGCCAAGGCCGTGGCTTGGGAGGCGACCGAGAAACGCGTCGAGCCCGCGTTCTTTGCCGAGCACTCGGTGGCCGAATTATCGACCCGCGGCGAAAAATGGCTGGGCGATCAGGGCCGCATCACGCATCCCATGGTCCTGCGCCGCGGCAGCCAGCATTACGAGCCGATCGCTTGGGCCGACGCCTTTCGCCTGATCGCCGACGAGCTGAACAAGCTGGCCAGCCCCGACGACGCCATGTTCTACACCTCAGGCCGGGCCAGCAACGAAGCGGCCTTCATGTACCAGTTGTTTGTGCGGCAACTGGGCACCAACAACCTGCCCGACTGCTCGAACATGTGCCACGAGTCCAGCGGCTATGGCCTGACGCGCTCGATCGGCATCGGCAAGGGCACGGTCAAGCTTTCGGACTTCGACCATGCCGACACGATTTTCATCATCGGCCAGAACCCCGGCACGAATCATCCCCGCATGCTCGGGTCGCTGGAAAACGCCTCGCGCCGCGGCGCGAAGATCATCAGCATCAACCCGCTGGCCGAGACGGGCATGCTCCGTTTCAAGCATCCGCAATCGCCGCGTGACATGCTCGGCCGCGGCACGACGATCGCCAGCCTGTTTATGCCGGTGCGCATCAACGGCGACGTGGCCGCGGTCAAAGGCATCATGAAGTACATGCTCGAACTCGACGAGCAATCCGACGGCCAGGTGCTGGATCACGCCTTCATCGCCGAGAAGACACTGGGCTTCGAAGCCTTCGCCGCCGATCTGCGAGCCACGACGTGGGACGAGATCGTCCAGCAGTCGGGCCTGTCGAAGGAGCTGATTTGCGAGGCGGGCGACATCGCCGCCCGCAGCGAGCGGATGATCACCTGCTGGGCCATGGGCCTCACGCAGCACAAGAACGGCGTGGCCAACGTGCAGACGATCGCCAACTTCAACTTCCTCCGCGGCCAGATCGGCCGCCTGGGAGCCGGCGTCTGCCCCGTGCGCGGACACAGCAACGTGCAGGGCGATCGCACGATGGGCATCTGGGAGAAGATGAGCGACAAGTTCATGCAGGCGCTGGGCAAGGAGTTCAACTTCTCCCCGCCGGCCAAACACGGCTACGACGTCGTACACGGCATGCAGGCGATGCACGCGGGCCAGGTGAAGGTGTTCATCGGGCTGGGCGGTAACCTGCTCAGCGCAGGGCCCGACACCGAGTACGCGGCCGAGGCGTTCCGGCGCAGCAAACTTTCGGTGCAAATCAGCACGAAGCTCAACCGCAATCACCTGGTGTGCGGCGATCAGGCCTTGATTCTGCCCTGCCTGGGCCGCACCGAAAAAGACATGCAGGCCGGCGGCGAGCAGTTCGTGAGCTGCGAAAACTCGATGGGCGTGGTGCAGCAAAGCCGCGGCATCCTGTCGCCGGCCAGCCCGCACCTGATGAGCGAAACGGCCATCATCTGCCACATGGCCGCGGCCACGCTTGCCGGCCGCACGACGACCGATTTCGTCGCCCTGAGCGAAGACTACGATCGCATCCGCGAGCGCATCGAGCGTGTGATCCCCGGCTTCCAGGATTACAATCGCCGCATCCGCGAGCCCGGCGGCTTTTATTTGCCGAACCCGCCGCGCGACACGCAAGAATTTCCCACGCATACCGGCAAGGCCAACTTCACGGTCCACCCGATCCCGCGCATTCCGCTGGCCGACGGCCAACTGCTGATGATGAGCCTTCGCAGCCACGATCAGTTCAACACCACGATCTACGGCGAAGATGATCGCTATCGCGGCGTCTACGGCGGCCGCCACGTGATCATGCTCAATCGCGACGACATCGCCGAGCTCGGTCTGGCCGACGGCGCGTGGGTCGACATCACCAGCCATTTTGGCAACGAGCGGCGAACCGTCCGGCAGTTCATGGTCGTGCCGTACGACATTCCGCGCCGCTGTGCCGCGACCTATTATCCCGAGACCAACCCGCTGGTTCCGCTCGCCCTGGTCGCCGAAGGCAGCAATCAACCCGCCTACAAGTCAATGATCATCACGCTCCAGCCAACGACCGCACCCGTGGGTGCCACCTCGTAGGTGCCGCGAGCCGAGCGGCACCGAAGTAACGTTTGACTCTGCTACAAAAAAAAGGCCGGCTCGGCTCGCCGGCTCTATGGATCGTGCCTTTCTATGGATCTTGTCACACCCAAGCCCGCCAGCGAACCGCAGCCCCCGCCGGTCGCGCAAAACATCGCGCGCGTCGCGGTGCAAAAGGTCAACGGCAGCGACCGGCACGCTGAGCACGACGTGCTGGCCGTAGAAGAGCCGCTGGAAATCCGCCTGGTGTTTCGCCGCGACGGCCGCCGGCAGCAAAAGAGCATCTCGATCACGATGCGCACGCCCGGCGACGATTTCGAGCTGGCCTGCGGCTTCCTGCTCACGGAGGGCATCATCCACAACCCCGGCGACGTGGCCGGCGTGCGGCATTGCGGCGTCCCGGTCGGCCCGCTCAAGTTGCGCAATGTCGTGCGCGTCGAGCTTGGGCCGGACGTGCCGCTGGATTTCGAGCGGCTCGAGCGGCATTTTTACACCAGCAGCAGTTGCGGAGTCTGCGGCAAGACCTCGATTGCCGCGCTCACGGTGTCCGGCGTAACGCCGCTGGCACCCGGCGAGCCGCGCGTCTCGGCCGACGTGTTCCACCGCTTGCCCGACGAACTGCGACGCTCGCAAGACGTGTTCGACCAGACCGGAGGACTACACGCCGCCGCGCTCTTCGAAACCGACGGCCGGCTCGTGGCACTGCGCGAGGACGTGGGCCGGCACAACGCGGTCGACAAGTTGATCGGCAGCGAACTGCTGGCCGGCCGGCTACCGCTGTCGCGCCGAATTCTCTTGGTCAGCGGCCGCGCGAGTTTCGAGCTGGTGCAAAAAGCGCTGGTCGCCCGGATTCCGATCATGGCGGCGGTCGGCGCTCCTTCGAGCCTGGCGGTGGAACTCGCCGCACAATACGGCCTCACTCTGCTCGGCTTCCTGCGCTCCGGCCGCTTCAATCTCTACTGCGGCGCCGAGCGCGTGATCGGCGCAACCGACTAACCGATTAGCCGGCACATTCATGTGCCGTAAATTGCGGCAACGGCTCGTCTCATCCGCTTTTCGCCAGAAACGCTCGCAGCTCGGCCAGCTCGCGCTCAAATCCACCAGAGAGAATTGGAAAGCGGCACCAGGTTTTGGGGTCGAGGTTTTCGTCGTCCACGTGGAAGCTCGGCGCGTAGCGTTCGCGCTTCCATTGGTTGCGGCACCAGAGGCGGAAGAATCGCTCGATCCACAGCCCCAACTGGCCGGCCGCATATTGCGGAAATTGCGGCCGCATCCGCAAAAACACCTCCAGCGGCGTGAGCTTGTCGCGAATGGCCGCGCGCTCCACCGCATCCAGCAGATCGTAGGGCATCAGATCTTGCTCGTCGGTCTGGCCGGCGCCCAGCGGCCGCAACTCGGCGGTCGGGGCCTGCACCGTCACGGCCGCCAGCGCCGGAATCGGCGCCAGCCCTGCCGGCCCTTGCGTTTCGAGCCACGCGAGCCAGCGCCGCAAAAACGCCTTGTCGATGCCCGCGATGGGGCTCAACCCGCCCGACGTATCGCCGTCCATCGTGGCATAGCCCACCGCGGCTTCCGAGCGATTACTCGTGGACAATAGCAGCGCCTGCCGCAAATTGGCCACCATCCACACGCCCGGCGAACGCGCGCGCGCCTGGATATTCTGCAAAGCCAGATCGTCATGCTCCCAATCGAGCGTGCGTCCCAACGCCCGCGAGACCATCGCGATGTAGTCCTTCACAAGCTGTTCCACGTCGAACTCGAGCATCTCGGCACCCAGCGCTTGGGCCACGGCCCGGGCCGCGCCGCGCGTAGTGTCGGAACTATTGGCCGTCGACTGATAGACGCACGTGAGCAGCCCGCGCAGCAGTTCGGCCGGATCGCGCGCATCGGTCGCGCGGGCGGAATACGCCAGCTTGGCCACGAAGCCCTCGAGCCCCAGCTCCGCGACGCCCAAGCGCACGGCCAGCGCGACCAGGCACGAAACGGCCGCCGAATCGGCGCCGCCGCTGAGCGACACGACGAAGCCTCGCGAGCGGCTCTTACGCAGATAGTCGTACAGGCTGAGGCTAATGGCTCGGGCAAACTCCTCCTCTTTCACGTGCGGGCCGGTTTCCCAAACATCGCTGACCTCGCCGGGCGACTCGGGCACCAGCAGCGGATAATCGAACGCTGCCGAAACACACAGGGCGTCGGGCTCGAGTTTGGGGACAAAGCCGGCGGTCCATGACTGCTTCATCCGCGTTTCGTGCACGTCGATCTGGGCAACCGTGAGCCGATAATCGGCGAACGAAAACCGCGGTCCGGCCGCCACCAGCCGCCCGACGGCGGCCACCAGCGCCCCGCCATCGTAGACGGCCCGGCCAGCCTCGTTGCCCAGCAGGTTGCTGTACACATAGCTCACGCCGAAGGCCCGCGAGCCTTCCAACACGAATCGCCGCCGGACTTCGTACTTGCCAAAGGCAAAATGGCTGGCACTGGGATTGAGAATCACGTCGGCCCCGCGCAGGGCCAGCTCGCTGCCGGGCCGATTGGCCACCCACGCGTCCTCACAGATTTCGAAGCCGATCTTCACGCCGCCGCAGTCGAAGTGCAAATCGCCGAAAGGATACGTCGCGTCGCCCAATTCGATCTCGACGCGGTGGCCCGTCGGCCAGGGCTTGAACCAGCGAGGTTCGTAGTGAATGCCGTCGCCGGCCAGGAACCGCTTGCCCACAAAACCCAGGATCCGGCCATCGGCCGCCAGGCAGGCCGTATTGAACAGCCCATGCTGAAAAGGCAGCGGCAAGCCCAGCGAGACGATCAGCCCGGTGGTTTCGGGCAGAATCTCGAGCAGCACCCGGCGGGCCATCTCCTGCACGCCGGGCGAGTGAAAGGCGTCTTCGCAGCCATAGCCCGAGATGCACAGTTCCGGCAGACAGAGGATGCTGACTTGCTGCTCGCGCGCGGCCCGGATCGCGGCCAGAATGCGGGCCTGGTTGCCGTCCCAATCCAGCGGCGTCTGATTCAGCACGGCCGCGGCGACCTTCAAAAGCTTCATCGGGCCATTTTCCCAGTTATCAAATGAAATTCACCACGGATGCTTGAATGGCAATTACGGAGACTGTTCCTCTTCCCTCTTTGCAATAATAACCAACGGCGACCCCAGGGCGTGAGTCCAGGGAGTTTCTGACTTCAATAAGGATCGTTTGCTTGAAGATTCTTTTAGCTACCATCGGCAGTTCGGGCGACGTGCACCCTTTTGTCGGTCTAGGGTTGGCCCTGGCCCGACGTGGGCACGAGGTCACGGTCATTACCGGCGGCTACTTCCGCGAGCTGATCGAACAGGCGGGGCTCGACTATGCCGACCCCATGCCGGAGTTCGATTTTCGTGCCCTGCTGGGCAATGCCAATATCTGGAACCGGTTTCGTGGCCTGCAAGTCATCATGCGGTCGGCCATTTTGCCGCTGATTCGGCCGATGTACCGGCTGATTTCGGAGCGCTACGAGCCGGGCCGGACATTGGTGGTGGCCTCGAGCCTGGCCTTTGGAGCTCGGATTGCGCAAGAGCGGCTGGCTATTCCGATGGCCACCGCGCATCTTCAGCCTGCTCTATTTCGCTCGATGCACGCCACAACCCGGCTGCCCGGCCTGCTGCTCGATACCTGGGTGCCCGCTCCGCTCAAGCAAATGCAATACTGGGTCGTGGACCGGCTCGCCGACCGCATCCTGGCGCCGGCCGTCAACCGGGTGCGGGCCGAAGCGGGCCTTGCGCCGGTGCGTGGCATTATCAACGATTGGTGGCATTCGCCCGACCTCACACTCGGGCTGTTTGCCGATTGGTTCGCGCCGCCGCAGCCCGACTGGCCGCCGCAAACCGTGCTCACCGGCTTTCCGCTGTACGACGAGCGCGGAATCGTCACGCCTTCGCCGGCACTCGAAGATTTTCTGGCCGCCGGCGATCCGCCGATCGTGTTCACGCCCGGCTCGGCAAACGTTCACGGCCGCGAATTCTTCCAGGCCGCCATCGATGCCTGCGGCCGATTGGGACGGCGCGGGATTCTGCTCACGCGATTTCCCGAACAACTGCCGCAGTCCTTGCCGGCCGGCATTCGTCACGAGGACTTCGTGCCCTTCGGCTGGCTATTGCCGCGCTCGGCGGCCGTCGCGCACCACGGCGGCATCGGCAGCTTGTCGCAAGGCCTGGCGGCTGGCATTCCCCAGCTCATCATGCCGATGGGTTTTGATCAGTTCGACAACGCCCACCGGCTCGAACAGCTCGGGCTGGGAGCATCGCTTCGGCCATCGCGTTTTCGCGGTCCGGCCGTGGCCAAAACACTCCAGCGCCTGCTGGCCGATCCGCTCATGGCCGACCGCTGCCGCGCGATCCGCGAACGCATGGCCAGCCACGACGGCCTGTTGACCGCGGCCACGTGCCTCGAACAGTTCGGCAAGACCGCCCGCCTGCCGATGCCAACGGAAAAACCGTAGGTGCCGCGAGCCGAGCGGCACCGGGAGTACCAATCGCGCCGCTTCACGCCCGGCTCGGCTCGCCGGGCCTACTAATCGCCAATCCTACGTTGCACCCTTCGGCGGCTGGAAGAGTTCGAGAATGAAGCCGTCGGGATCGTAGAAATAGACGACCGAGCCGCCTTGGTTCGGCCCGGAGGTAATGGGCACGATCGGGGTCTTGAAGCGCACGCCTTGCGCTTGCAGCCTGCTAAAAGTCTGCTGGATATCCGGCGTCTCGAAGCAGAGATGCGCGCTGGCCACCTGGTTCGTGGCAGGGTTAAGGGCAGGGCCCGCGTGCGTCAGATATTGCACCAGTTCGATCGTTTGCGGACTCTCGGCTGATGGCTTGAACGACGCGGCAGCCAAGCGCACGCCCTCGAAACCGGTCTGTTGCGAGAGATAATCAGCCTCGGCCACGCGCCGGCGCACCAGGTGCATGCCGAGCGTCGTGCCGTAGAATTCGACCGAGCGCTCGATATCGCTGACCGTCAGGCCCACGTGGTGAATACGCAATCCTGCGGCCAGCGGTGCATCGCTCATCGAAGTGCTGACTCCTTGACGTGCGGTGAGCGCCGCCCCTAGCGGCTCCAGCGAAGATCCGGTATCACGATTCGACGGTGGGTGAACCCAAGGCAGGAACACTAATCAACACTAATCGACGCTACTCGACACCGATCGGAATTTCACGCTACTGAAGTTGGCCGGCGGCGTCAAACGTTCGGCCGCAAAACACTGAGAGAAAGGCGTTGCCATGTTGCCCGGCATCAAGCAGTTCGACCTGACGGGAAAAGTCGCCCTGATCACCGGCGGCTCGAAAGGCTTGGGCCTGGCGATGGCCGAAGGCCTGGCTTCGGCCGGCGCGGATCTGGCGCTGGTCAGCCGGCACCCGGACGAAGCCCAAGCCGCCGCCGAGCAAATCGCCCGCGATTACTCGCGACGGGCCATTGGCCTGGCCGCCGACGTCAGCCAACCGGACGACGTGGAGGCCATGGTTCAACGCACGCTGGCCGAGCTCGGCCGCATCGACATCCTCATCAACAATGCCGGCATCAACATCCGCGGGCCGATCGACGAAATCACTTTCGAGCAATTCCAACAAGTGCAGAATGTGAACGTCAACGGCGTCTGGCTCTCGACCCGGGCCGTCGTGCCGCACATGAAACAGCAGCGCTGGGGGCGGATTGTGAATCTGTCGAGCACGCTGGGCATCGTGGGGCTGGCCAATCGCACGCCTTACACGGCGAGCAAAGGAGCCGTCTCGCTGATGACCAAGGCATTGGCCTTGGAGCTGGCCCCTTTCGGCATTACGTGCAACGCCATCTGTCCCGGGCCGTTTCTCACGCCGATGAACGAGCCGATTCGCAACAGCGAGGAAGCCCGCAAGCACATTATCGGCGCCACGGCGCTCGGGCGTTGGGGCGAGATGCAAGAGATCCAAGGCGCCGCGATTTTTCTTTCCAGCGCGGCCAGCAGCTACATGACCGGCAGCCTGCTGGTGATCGACGGCGGCTGGACCGCGCACTGATCCGCCACGCGATTCACCTTAGCGCGTGCCGAGCTGCACCCAGTCGAGGTCGACCAGCATGTCGGTGAGCCAGGGCTGCACCCAGGGATTCCAGGTGGGGTAGCTCACCGACACGACCGACGCGCACAGCAGCACGGCGGCCAGCACGCGCAGCGTGCGCGAGCGGACCATTTCGTCGGCCGCCGGCAGCAGGGCCACGAGCCACAGCGGCGCGAACCAGAAGGCCCAGCGAAAGCCGCTGCTGGTGCCGCCGTAGTTGCGCTGCTCCAGCGGCAGCGTGATATAAAACGCCAGACACACCACGCTGGTGACCAGGATGATCCAGCCCAACGTCCGTAGCGGGCCGCTGCGCACGCACAAAAGGCCCAGGCCGACGACGCTCAACAGCCAGATGGGCGACAGCGAAAACACGCCGTGATGTCCCACCAGCGCGTGCAAGGCATAGTCGGCCACCGACGGCTCGCCTTGATCGATCGGGCTCTTCTTCTCAGGGTGCATCCAGTAGCTATCGCGCACCTTGCCGTCTTTCACATATTGATAGACGTACCAATTGTCCTGCGAGCCTTGCCGCGCATAGGCCGGCACTAGCGAGTGATGAGCCAGGTAATTCGTGCCAAAGAAGGCCGCCGCCACGATCAAAAGCCCCGGCAGCCAGGCCGCCAGCGTGAGCCGCGGCGCCACCACCAGCAGCCACAAGCTCAGCAGCCCGACCAAGGCCAGTGCGGGCAGTTCGTTGGCCACCGCAAAGGCCGCGGCCAATCCACCGATGAAGAAATACAGGGCGCCGCGCTGGCCGTCGCAGGCAATGCGCATCGCGCAGTACAGCGCGATGGCCGCACTCACGGCGGCCGGCACGTGATTGTTCAGCACCACGGCAAACGTCGTCAGAAACGTGCCGGCAGTGCCGCAGGCCACCATGAACACCCGGCCCCAGTCGCTGGCGCCATACCGCTCGGCCAGCTTGGCCAGGATCAGAAAGTAAATCGCCAGCGGCACGACATTCACCAGCACCAGCAGCCCGCGGCCGATGGCATAGGGATGCGTGACCAGCGTCGCCCCGGTGAGCTTGTAAATCACCCAGTAGGGTGCGGCGACAAGCGTGGCCAGTAGCGGCGGCTTGCTCGAATACAAGTGTCCCTGGCCGATGCTCGGCGCCGCATGGCCCTCGTCGTCGTGCTTGACCATGTCGATCGTGTCCCAATTCGGCTGGGTCACGATGTCGTCGATCTGGTACGTGCCCTGCTCGACCAACGAGCGCACGGTGGCCCAGCGGCTGCGGTCGTTGCCACTGAGAAACGGCCGCTGCAAGGGCTTGGCCTGCCCCTTCGACTTCAGATATTGCTCCAGGCCGACCTTGTCGACCGAGTTGACGGCAAATAGCCGCCCCAACATGCCGCCGATGGCGATCGTGGCCAGCAGCAAATACACGCCACGCCGCAGCACGGCATGGGGATCGTCAACGGGCACGCTCATGAGTAGCCAACGGCAAGGAAGTGGTGTTGGATGGCGATGCGTCGGGCATCGACGTGCTTTCGGCAATCGAGTAAGTATCTGCGTCGCGGCCGCCGAAGGCCGTGATCAGCTCGGCCAGAAAACCGATGGACAGCAGTTGCCCGCCCAGCAGCAGGGCCCCGACCGAATAGATCAGCGCCGGCCGCTGATGCAGCTTGGGGTCGTGGCCGTCGAGCATGCCCACCAGCCAGTAAAAAGCCAGGTAAATCATGCCCAGCGCGCCCAGGCCGAAAAACGTCAGCCCCAGGGTCCCCAACAAGTGCTGCGGGCGATGGCCGAACCCGGTGAGAAATTTCACCGTGAGCAAGTCGAGAAAACCTTTCACGAAGCGTTTCATGCCATATTTCGAATGGCCGAAGCGGCGCGGCCGATGCTCGATCGCCAACTCGCCAATGCGAAACCCACGGGCATCGGCCAGCACCGGCACAAAGCGGTGCAGCTCGCCGTACAGCCGCACTTCGCGCAGCACTTCGCGGCGGTAGCACTTCATGCCGCAGTTGTGGTCGTGCAAGTTGACGCCCGTCAGCCGGCTGACCATCCAGTTGAACACGCGCGACGGCCCGACTTTGTGCCAGGGATCGTGCCGCACGCGCTTCCAGCCGCTGACAACGTCCAGATGCTTGTCCATCTCGGCAACGAAACGCGGAATCTCCTTGGGATCGTCCTGCAAATCAGCATCGAGCGTAATGACAAGCTCGCCGCGGGCTGCCGAAAAACCGGCGCTCAGCGCGGCCGCCTTGCCAAAATTGCGGCGAAAGCGGATGCCGCGCACGCGCGCGTCGCGCTCCGACAGCCGCTTGATCGCCGGCCAAGAGCCGTCGCTCGAGCCGTCGTCGACGAACACCACTTCCAGATCGTAGCCTTCAGCCGCGGCCGTGCGATCCAGTTCGCCGAAAAGCGTTTCCAGACTCTCGGCCTCGTTGAACACAGGAATGACGACCGACAACTGCATGAGTGGCCCACTGTTGATAAAGCCGCGACCGCTGGCCGCGCAACGTGCAACTATTCTATTCTCTGCGGTGGGTTGAATGAACCCCGTTGCTGCGGACTCCGCCCGGCTGCGTAGAGCACGGCCGAGACGAGCACTTCGGCCGCCAGCCACGCTACGCGGGCCACGATGGCCGAAATCACGGCCCCGTCTGCGCCAAACGACGGCTGCAACAGCTCGATCAGCACCGCCTCGCGCACGCCGGCGCCGCCAGGAATCAGCGACAAAAAGCCCGCCACCACGGCCAGCGCGGCCGACGCGATGCACACGCCCGCATCGTGGCCCGACAGCGGCCAGTGAGCAAAGCCTCCTGCCGCGAGCGTGGCCCACAGGCTCAGCCCGACCAGGCACCAGCCGCCGGCGATCGCCAGCCAGGCGACGGCCAGCGTGCGGTAATTGAGCTGCGAAAGCTCCGCGAGCACCCGCTCGCTGGACCGGCCGCGGCGCAGGCGAGCCACCAGCCGGCGAAACACGGCTGGATGCGTCGGCAATCCGGCGGCCACCACCAGCATCGCCGCCAGCGCGACAAACCACGCGTGCTCGGAGAACCACACGGCCAGGATCACCGCGGCCACGCACGCGCCCACGGCCATCATCGTCAACGTTTCATAAAACACGCTGATGGCCGCCACCGTGCCATCCACCCGATGGCTACGGATCAAACCCGTGCGCAGCACCACGACCAGCGCCTTGCCCGGCACGTACTTCCCCAAGTGTCCGATGAAATAAGCCCGCAACGTTTCGCCCAAGCCTGCTTGCTGGCCCATCGCATGCAGAATGCGATGCCAGAACAAGGCGGAAGGCAACAGTCCCAGCAGATACAAAGCCATTGCAGCCACCAGCCAGCCCGGCCGCAATTGTGCCGGGCTCCAATGCCGGGCGTGCAACTGGTCGGCAGCCGTATTCAGCGTACGGTGAATGCCCCAGATCAACACCACGACCAGCGCCAACTTCACGGCCGTCATCAGCCGGCGGCGGCCAGCGGCACGCGGAGGTGCGGTGCCGCTGGCAAGTGCGTCGTGCGCTGCGTCAGGCTGGCCTGGATCGGTCATCGTTGCTATCTGCTCTGCTGTCGCTTCCAGATGGCCGTTTATGGCGAGCCCCGTGGCGTCAGCCCGGGGAGTCCCATCCGAGCACATTCTGCATTGCCACCTCATTCGGCACAATCGGCCACGCGCCGACCGTGCCCGACTCTGCTAAACTAATGGCACCGGCAATCGCCACCGGCGAAAATCGAGCCGTTGGGGCGATTGAGTTCGAGGGCAGGCTTTCGGGCGAAACATTCATGGCGCGGATGATTTCGTTTTTCGTGCTGATCGGCATCATCGCCGTCGTCGGCATTTTGTCGTTCGAGGTGCTGCGCACCTTTCTGTTGCCGCTGTTTATCGCGCTGCTGCTGGCGGTGATGTTTCGTCCGCTGCACGAATGGTTCGCTCGGCGCTGCGGTGACCGGCCCCATCTGGCCGCCGGATTGACCACCACCGGCATCTTGCTGATCGTGCTATTGCCCATGATGTGGATCCTGGCCCGCGCGGCGACCGAAACCGTGTCGCTCGTGGGCGAGCTGAAGCAGGACGACCTGGTGACCCGGTTGCGGACGTTGCGCGAGCGGCTGGGATTGGAGCTGCCGCCCGAGGCGCTGCGGATGCGGTTTTCGGAGATCGAGGCCACGCTGCGCCGGGCGCGCGAAAGCGCGTTGGCCGCGACGCTCGAGGTCAACCGCGAGGCAAACCTGCGGCAACTGTGGATCAAAGACCTGCAAGACTGGGCCGGGCAACTTAAGCCCGAGTTGGAACAGCTCATGCTGCCGCCGGCCGCCGGCGGCGAAGGCTGGCCGCGCTCGCGCGAGCAGGAATTGATGGCCCCCTACGCGCAGTTCCAGGCTCGCGTGCAGGCCTTGCCGGCCGTGGAAAAAGACCCCGCGGCCCTGGCCAAGGCGTTGGGCGACGTGGACGCCGCGCTCATTCGGCTCAAGGAGCCGGTGTTCGGCAGCCCGGTGATCGCGTGGCTGAAAAGTCAGACCGACTTGGGCAAGGACCAGCTCGCCGCACTCACGGGCCGCCTGCAAGAGTTGGCCGGACCGCTGGCCCTGGGCACCACGCAGTTTGTCGGCAGCTTCCTGGTCGAGCTGATCGTGGGACTGGCCGTGATGATCGTGTCGCTGTATTACTTCCTGGCCGACGGGCCGGCCATGATCGGGGCCTTGATGCGGCTGTCGCCTTTGGACGATCGCTACGAAGCCCAGTTGCTGGCCGAATTCAGCACGCTCACCCGGGCAGTGATCGTGTCGATGCTCTTGGCCGCTTTCATCCAGGGACTTTTGGCCGGCGTCGGTTACTTCTTCGTCGGCCTGGGCAGCGTGTTCCTGCTGACTGTGCTGACGATGCTGTTTGCCATGGTCCCCTTTATCGGGGCCACGGCCGTGTGGGGCGCGTGCGCGTTGTGGCTGTTCGTACACGATGGCCGACCGCAAGCCGCCATTGCACTGGCGATCTACGGCGTGCTCGTGATCTCGATGGCCGACAACGTGATCAAGCCGCTCGTGTTGCACGGCCGTTCGAACCTGCACCCGCTGCTGGGGCTGTTGAGCGTGTTGGGCGGGGCAAAGGCCCTGGGGCCCATCGGCCTGGTCGTGGGTCCGATGGTCGTGGCGTTTCTGCAAACCCTGCTGGTCATGCTCCGTAGCGAGCTTTCGGCTATGGAGGCGACCAAGCCGGCGGCTGGCGTGGTCGTGGACGGGCGGCCCGCGCAGACGGTGGACATGCCGACGACGGTGGCCATCGCCAGCCAGGAAGCACCACAAAGAAACTGACGCGATCGCAGGGCGTCTCGACGCCGACTTTTTTCGAGCAGCGAGTTATTGGAGTAACGAGCGAATGACCAGCGCAACCCTTCTGACGGCGATCCTCACTCTGGGCGTGCATTGGGGATGGCAGCCCGTGGCCGGCGGCGGAATCGAATACATCATCCGCATCGACCCCTTTACGGTCGACTCGATGCGCGAGGGGCACGACGTGTTCAGCGATCTGCCCCCTTCGCTGCCGGCGATTCGCAGCTACCGAGTCACGGTCAGCGACAAGCCGGTGCCGCATGAAGGCGAGCCGCCACCGGCAGCCCAGCCGAAGAGCGTTTCGGCCGCCCGTCCACCAGCCGAAGCCACCGGCCAGCCGTCACTGGCCGGCGAATTGCAGCTCCCGCCGCCGCCCACGACCGGCTCGAACCTGTTTCCGCCGCCGCGCCTGGTCAGCCCGACGGGCCAAGCCGCTGCGCCGACCCAGCAGCAGTCGGCCAGCACGTCCTCCAAAACCAGCTCGCCGATAGCTGCCGCGACAAATTCCTCGTCAAATTCTGCGACCAGCGCCGAGCCGGCAAAACCGTGGGGACCGCTGGCCGGCGTGTCGATCGGCTTGTTCGCGTCGCTGGCGGCCAATGCCTGGCTCGTGTGGATGGCCTTGGGCTTCCGCGCGAAATACCTGGCACAAGTTGCCAGGCTGAAGCCGACGGCGTGAGTCCAGACGCCGCGAGTGCTACCACTCCCCGGACTTACGTCCTGGGGCTCGCCACGCTGGTCCTGGGGCTCGCCACGAACACGCGGCGGCCTTATGCGGCTTCGGTGTCGTCGTCGGGATCGGCAAACAGGTCGTCCAGCGACTCTTGGTCGCCCGATGCGCCGGCGGGCCAGATCACGTCCTCGTCGTCGAGATCGATCGATCCATTCCGCGACGATGCACTGCCGCCGGTTTCGTCTTCAACCGGTTCGTGCCAGATGGCCGATGCAAACGGCTCGCGCACCTTGGTCTCGCGCGTGCGTCGCTTTTTCTTCCCCTGCCCACGACGCGATTTCGGCTTGCGCGGCCGCACCGGCACCAGATCTTCGTCGTGCTCGGCGTCTTCGGCGGCGCTGGCCGCTAGGGCCTCGTTGGCTGCGTCGAGTTCTTCGCTTTCGTCGTTCGCAAGTGCGGCCGGCAGCACAACCTCTTCTTCCTCCTGCGGCTCCTCGACCACGGTCGGCAGCTTCCGGCTGCGCTTGCTACTGCGGCTTTCGGCGACGGTGCGTGATGGCAACTCGCGCGTGTGAACCTTGAGCGATTGAAACAAATGCGCGATATGTTCGTGGCACGTGAATACCAGCAGCTGAAAGCCGCCGGCGGCGAAATCGCGCAGGACCGCGGCCGTGGCTTTGGCGCGGTGAGTGTCGAAGTTCACCAGCACGTCATCCAGCACCAGCGGCAGCGAGGCGCCGCGGCTGGCGTACGCGCTGACCAGCGCCAATCGCAGGCTCAGAAAGAGCTGCTCGCGCGTGCCGCTGCTCAGCACTTCGACCGGCAGCGACTGCCCGGCCGCATCGTCCACCAGCAGCACGTTCTCGTCCACGGGCGTCCACACGCGACGGTAGCGGCCTTCGGTCAATTGGCGCAGATAGCCGGAGGCTTCTTGCAAAGTGGCCGGCTGCCGATCGGCTTCGTACGTGCGGCGAATCGATTCCAGCAAGCGGCCAGTCACGGCCAGCACTTGCCAGCGCTCGATGGCTTCGCGCAGTTGCTGGTCGATCGTTCCCAACTCCAGCAGCTTGTGGCTGGCGCGGCGGTCGTCGGCCAGCGTGCGAAGCTGGACCGACAATTGCCCACGCTGTTCGCTCAGAACTTGCAACTGCTGCCGCGAGGCCTGTCGGCGAGCGGCCAGGTCGCGGGCGTGCGCGTCCAGTTGCACGGGGCCGAGACGCTCGAGCGGATCATGCAGCAGCTCTTCAGACAATTGAGGACCGGTCGCCAACGCGATTTCGGCGGCGATTTTGTCACGCTGCGTCCGCAACGACGCGGCCTTGACGGCCTGGATGGCCCGATCGCGGAATTCCTGCGCATCGCGCACGTGGGCCCGGCGCAGCAGCGCGAGCCGGCGGCGACGCACGATCCGCAACTGCCGCTGGTTTTTTCGCTGCAAGCGGCGCAGCTCTTCGGTCCGCGTGCGCCAGCGCTCGCGGCCCGCAAGCTGCGCGTGATGATCGCGGAGTGTGTCTTCCAATTGTCGCAAGTGATCGTCGAAGCCGGTGCCGGCGGGTTGAATCTCGAGCTCCGCCAGCAATTGCCGGATGCGGCCCAGAAAGCCGTCCAAGTCGCGGCGGCGCTGCTGGCCTTCACGATGCAAGCGCTCGATCCGCACGGTCGCCTCGCCCAGCGAATGGCGCGAGGCAATCAATTCCCGAATCTGGCCGGGCCGAGTCTCCTTAGGCAAACCGGCGGCGGCCAGCGCATGTTGCCAGCGCCGTTGCGCGTCTTGCTGCTCGCCGCGCAATTGGCCGGCGGCCGCGCGTGCGGCGTCGGCTTCTTGCTGGGCCACCGAGCGGCGGCCGTCGACCGCCAGCAGCTCTTCCAGCCGGGACAGTTCCTTTTCGGCAGCCTGCAAGCGGGCCAATAGCGGACCGCCGCCTTTGGGCAATTGCCGGTCCAGCGCGTCGCGCTCGTCCTTGGCTTGAGCCAGTTGGGCCTCGAGTAGCGTGAGCTGTTTCTGACCCGCTTCAAGTTGCTGATTCGCCGAGTATTCGAAATAGAATTTCGATCCGGCCGCGGCGCACGTCCCGCCCAAGCCGAGCAAGGCCAAGGTCCAGCCCATCGGCCCCAGGAAGGCGCTGCCCATGAAAATGCCGGCCAGGATCAGCGTCACGCCGAAGACGAACAGCCCGCCCAGGGCGGCCACGAAACTCAGCGGCATGACTTGCCGCTCGAGCAGCTCGTGACTGCGGTCTTGCAACTCGGTGCGGCCGCGGGTCATTTGCTCCAGGCGTTCGTCCAGTTGCACGCGGCGTCGCAATTGCGTGACCAGTGTACCCGCCCGCTCGATGGCGGGCGTCAGTTCCTTTTCGGCGCGGCCCGCCAGCGCGGCGCGGATTTCGTCGGCCAGTTGGCTGGCGGTGGATTTTGCACGTTCGGCATCGGCTTGCGTGTTTTTCACGCGCTCGCGCAGATCGCGATGCAAGCGGGCGGCCTGCTTCAGTCGCGCGAAAGTTTTGCGCGAAACCGGCTCACTAGCCGTCGGAACGTTGGCGAACTCGGCCCCCAGCGAAGCCGCGTCACGCTGCAGCCGGCCTTGCAACTCGGCGATCTCGGCATCGTGCCGGGCCACGTCGGCCGCCAGGCTTGCAGCCCATGCACGCTGTTCGACCAGCGCCTCGATGCGCGGAGCCAGCCGGGCCACCAGCGGGCGGTCGGCCAAGCGGGCCAATTCCTCGCGGGAGCCGTGCAGTTGCCGCCGGAGATGCTTGTGCCGGCGTCGGCGCCGCTCACATGCAGCGGTTAAGTGATCGAAATCCTCGAGCGCTCCGGCCGGCAGCGCCGGCGGCTGGCCCAGCGCCGCCAGTTGTGCGTCGAGCTGTTTGCGGCGGTCCCACTTTTCGCGAATTGCGGCCGCGACGTCCAATAGCCGTGCGGATCGTTCCAATTCAGTGGCTTCGACCTCGGCCTGTTCGATGTGGCGATCGAGTTGCTGCCGGCGGCCAATCAACTCGCCGTAATCGCGGCTTTGCGAGCGGAGGTGTTCAAGCTCGGTTACGATGCGTTCGCGCTGGGCCGAGAGTTGCGATATCTGCGAGCTGCGCGCGTCGTCGGACGAAATGCGCGCCCGCGATGCGGCCAGCTCGCGCAACACGTCGGCCAGCGAAATGCGATCCAGGCCGGTGGTGAGGCCATAGAGCATGTCGGCAGCAGCCGTGTCACCGAGTGTGCCGAGTTCTTGAATATCGCGCAGGCCGACGGCGAACACGTTGTTAAACGTCGGTTCGTCGACGCCGCACAAGACGGCCGACAGCACGTGCTCGCTTTGCATGGTGCCGTCGGGGCCCAGCAGGCGCAGGTCGCCCTCGATCGGATCGCGGCCGCCGTCGCGCCGCACGATTTCGAAATTGCCCTGCGGCGACGTGATCGCCAGGCTGCCGCCGCCGGTAGCGCCGGAGACGGGCGGCAGGTAGCGTTTGCGGCGGCCGGGGGCAAAGCCGAAAATCATCGAGCGGATGAATTCCAGCAGCGTCGTTTTGCCGGCCTCGTTGGGGCCGTAGAACACGGTCAACTGCCGGTCGAGCTTGCCCAGGTCGAGATCCGACCAGACGCCGAAGCCTTCGATTTTGACATTCGCGATCTTCACGCTTGGGTCTCCTCCCCGGTAAGCAAATCGGCGCCCAACAGGGCCGCCTGGCGAAGCACGCGAGCCCCCAGCGGCGCATCGTCCAGACGCAGCGCCTCGGGCAAACTGCCGCCGGCTGGCCGCCGGCCGAGATATGCGGCGAGATTCAACTCCTCGCTGGAGGCGCCAGCCTGCTGCTCGCGCACCAGCCGCAGGAATTCGCCCAGAATGGTCTCCTGCTCGTACCACTCCTCGGGCAGCATGGCAGCCGGTTCGAACTCCAGCGACACGCTCCACAGAGCCGTCGGCCGATGGCCGTAATCGCTGCGCAACCGCGCGAGCAGCTCGCGCCCCAACTGCCCGCGACGAATGGCCGCGGCCATCGGGCCGGTGCCCGTCACGTGCCACGACACCAGCAGGGCCACGCCGGGATTGCCGGCCGACAAGTCCTGCAGCCGCGTGTCGAACATGCGTTCCAACTGCTGCCGCGTGGTCGAGGCATCAACGTGCAGCCGCTGGCTGATCCAGCGGAACGCGTCGGTGGGCAACTGCATGAGTCTGAGTTCGCTGCCCGGCTCGTGACTGACCAGCGTGCAACCGTGCTGGCCCGCTTCGCTCGGATCGCGGCCCTGAGTCGTGCCGCAATGATGCACGACGCACGGAGTCGACAGGGGCGTGGCAGCCGCGTGTGCTGAGCCCAGCGCCCAATAATGAATGCTGCGCGTGGCCAGCGCCGCCGGATCGGCCTCGCCATAAGCGACCGCCACGGAAAACAATCCATTTTTGTCGGGCCAGAAATCGGCCGCGCGAATCGTGCGCCGCTGGGCAAAGCTCTGACCGGTGACGTGGCACACCGGCCGGCCGTCGCGCAGCTCGACATATTCCTCGGGCCGTGACGGCGAAAACGTTCGCACGTTGGCCGGCAAGCGCAGCTCGGTGGGCCAGTCAGCCAGGGAGTCGACCTCGCCGGCCGCCCAATAGACGTTCTTTCCGGCCACGGCCAGCCGCTCGCATTGTTCGATCAAGAACAGCATGCCGCGCGGACCGGCCAGGTGCGGCCGAATCAAATCGCCCGCTAGCGCCAGGAACTGTGCATCGTGCTCGAGCACCGCGTCGAACACCTTCTGAGCGGCCCGATAGGGTGCATCGATGAAAGCGTCGCGCAAGTGGTCAGGCACTTCACTGGCGCCCGAAAGCGGGAGTTCCAAATGGAAGTCGCCGGCATGCACAAAACGCAGCGGCCGATCGGCCATAGTGACGCCTCCTTGCAAATTGACGAACCCCTCCGCAGCCTTGCGAGCAGCTAGTGTAGAAACTTGCGGCAAAATCGACTAGGTCGATTGGGGGAGTCAGCTAGTCACAGCCGGTCAGTGCCAGTTGTCCGTTGTCAGTAGTCAGTCGTCCGTTGCAACTGACCACTGACCACTGACCACTGACGCGATAGCAGTGCCGTCAGCCGCGCGAATTGCGGCCTTTGGCCGATTTCTTCTTTGTCGGGCGGCCGGAGCGCGGGAGTGGCACGGGGCCGGTGCCGCCGCGCAGCGTTTGCCGGGCCTGCTGCAGGGCGGCGATGGCCTGGGGATTGTCGGCCTTGCCGGTGAGTTCGAACAGGAAGCGGCTGGGGATCGTCGGCCGGCTTTTGCCCCATTTGTTGCGGGCCAAGGCCATGGTCAGCGTCAGCCGATCGCGAGCCCGAGTCACGCCGACGTAGCACAGCCGGCGCTCTTCGTCGATGGCCGAACCCTCGGCGGCCACCGAGCGGTGATGCGGCAGCAAGCCCTCTTCCATGCCTACCAGGTAGACCTGCGGAAACTCAAGCCCCTTGGCACTGTGCAGCGTCATGAGCGCGATAGCATTGCGGGCCAGTTGCGACTCCTTGTCCTTCTGGTCTTCGCGGCCAGAGATCGCAATCTCGTCCAAAAAGCCCGCGAGCGTCGGCTGCTTGGCCCGCTGCTGATAGGTGCCCAGCGCATTGACGACTTCTTCGACGGCGTTCCAGCGGGCCAACTGATCGGCGGGCTCTTTGTAAAGCCGGTTGATCTCGCCCTGGTAATCGATCTTGTGGATCAGACCGGAGACGGCGTCGACGAGCGGCTCGCGCTCCAGCCGCTGCCGAAAACCATCGACGAGCGCGACAAACTTCGCCGCGCCTTCGACGGCTGGCGTGGGCAAGCCGGGCACCTGTCCGGCATGCGGCAGCACCTCACTCATAGGCTGGCCCGTTTCCACCGCACGAGCCAGCAGCGTTTCGACGGCTTTCGGGCCGATGCCACGGGCCGGCGTGTTCAATACGCGCAACAGCGAAACTTCGTCGCGCGGCTGGGCGAGCACTTTGAGATACGCCAGGATATCGCGCACTTCCTTGCGATCGTAAAACGACATGCCGCCGATGAGCGTGTAAGGCAGATTGGCGCGGCGGAGTTCGGCTTCGAAGGCCCGCGGCTGCTCGTTGGTGCGAAACAGAATGGCGATATCGCGCGGCTCGGCCAGCTTGCGAAAAATCTGCGAGCGGATGTCTTCGATGATCTGCTCGGCTTCGGTCGCCTCGTCGGGAAATTGCAGCACGCGCGGCGCTTCGCCTTCGGTGCGGTAAGCCCGCAGCACTTTGTCGTGCCGCTGCTTATTGAAGGCGATCAAGCGGTTGGCCAGGGTCAGAATGGCGTCGGTCGAGCGGTAGTTGTCCTCGAGCCGCACGACCTTGGCCTCGGGCCAATCGCGGCGGAACTCGAGGATGTGGGTCACTTCCGCGCCGCGCCAGCCGTAAATCGACTGGTCGTCGTCGCCCACTACGCACAGGTTTCGATGGCCGCCGGCCAGGGCCTTGATAATGCGATATTGCGAGCCGTTGGTGTCTTGGTATTCGTCAACCAGCACATGCCGGAACCGCTGGGCCTCGTGCTGCCGCACGTCGGCAAAATTCGTGAACAGCTCTTCGGTACACAGCAGCAGATCGTCGAAATCGACGGCGCCGGCCGCCTTGAGCGTGGCCTGATAGCGCCGATAGCCCATCGCCGCCAGGTGCTCTTTGTCGGTCTGGGCGATCGAAGCCGCGGCGTCGGGGCGCACGCAGGCCGTCTTCCAGCGGCTGATCTGGTTGATCAAGTCGCCCGGCCGCATCACGGCCGAGGGGACGCGAATATCGCGTAGCGCCTCGCGGGCCACGCTCTCCTGGTCGCCGCGATCGTAAATGGCAAACGCGTCGGGATAGCCCAGGCGGCGAATATGCCGCCGTAGCACGCGCACGCAAAGAGCGTGGAATGTGGAGATTTCCGGCTTGTTTTTTTGCCGCTTGCCCAGCAGTGCGGCGGCCCGCTCCTGCATTTCGCCGGCTGCCTTGTTGGTAAAGGTCACGGCCAGGATCTG
Source organism: Pirellulales bacterium (assembly GCA_036268995.1). GTDB lineage: Bacteria > Planctomycetota > Planctomycetia > Pirellulales > PNKZ01 > DATATB01. The sequence continues at coordinate 87,375 of DATATB010000140.1, forward strand.
CTCGGGCCGCACGCCGTGGCGAATGAGATTGGCGATGCGGTAGGTGACCACCCGCGTCTTGCCCGTCCCCGCCCCGGCCAGCACCAGCAGCGGGCCGGCGAGCGTATTCACAGCCTCGTGCTGGGGTGGATTGAGATCGACGGCCAAGCGGTCCTCCCCTGACGTGCGAACGCGAAGGGACGCATCGTAAACGACGGTAGCATCCCAGGCAAATGACGCGGCCGCCTCGAATTACCCGCCCAATCTCCCGAAAATCGGCCCGAGGGTTGCGCAGGGCCCTAGGCGGTTTCTATTGCATGGCGTTGGCGATCGATTGGCGAAGGTGGCTATGGGTCGCGCCAATTTGAAAGGGAAAGCCCGTCGATCCACTCGAAGTGCCGCGGATTAGCGGTCGCGACGGCCAATCGTTGGATCAAAGCCGTTGCCGCGATGATAAGGTCGGCGTCGTCAACGTTGATTCCCTGCCGTTGCCCCTGGGCCCATAGCGTCGCCGCACGATCGAATACCTCGGCGGTCACTGGGAGGCGTTCGCAGTGCCCACAAAAGACTTGGAATCGTTGCTCTTGAATGTGGGCCTGCTTCTTTCGCAGGCCGCGCAGGATCTCATAGCAAGAAACGTCGGAGAATACGAAATGCCCCTGAGCACGCAGGTACGATTTCGACCACTTGGCGACTTGAACCAACCGCTTGCTCGGCAGGTCGATCACGTCGGAAAGCGTGCTCGTGTCCAGCAGGCAACGGTCCATCGTTAGTCGCAGTGCGCGAGGCGAATGCCAGTGTCGAGCGTCGCCCGGAACTCATCGCGATCCTTGTCGCTCATGCCTTCGAGCACGTTACACCAGGCCGGTAGCTCGTCGGAATCGGCGGGACCGGCGTCCATTGGCAAATCCAGCGTGCGCAGCACAAGGACGACATTGGCGGTGGCCTCAAGCCGCTGACCAAACATGCGTTCCACAACGGCAAGGTCCTGGGGATCAATCTCGGTGAGTCTGCGGGTCGTTTCCATGCGATTAGTATACCACAGCGGCTATGAGTCCGCATCGACCTCGGATCGTTGCAGAGCGGCCGCCGCATGCTCCAAATCCGGCAGGGCTCGGGGCTCCCGTGCCTCTTATCGGCCAAGGCAGCCTGCTTTCCTTTGATTGCGGCGCCCCGCCGACGTAAGTCATAGAACTTGACCCCCTTGCGGCCGCGGGCCTATACTCCGGCAGCAGAAGCCCGCTAGCGCAGGCGCGGTCTTTCGTTTATTCACCCGATTTGCGGTCACCGCGGCGGGAACCCATACGGTCAGGCAGGTGCGATGAAGACGGAGCGACGGCACGAACTGCAAAAGAACGAGCTGGCCGACTGGCTCGGCGAGAAGCTGAACCAGGTCCAAAAGTATTCGGGCGCGATCGGCGCCTCGGTGCTGGCGGTGGTGGTCTTGATCGCCGTCGGCCTGTACATCTCGAACCGCTCGGCCAACCAGGCGGCTGTGGCATGGGAGGAATATTTTCGCGCTTCCGGCGCCGAAAATCCCGACCAACTGAAGGAACTGGCCGAACGCCTGGCCGGCAGCACGCCCGGCAAATTCGCCCGCTTGCGGCTGGCCGATCAGCAGTTGCAATCAGGCACGAACCAATTGTTTCAAGACCGGGCCGAGGCGCGCAAATCGCTGGCCGGCGCGGTGGAAAACTACCGCTGGGTCGCCGAGCACGCCGGCGACAAACTGCTCGAAGAGCGAGCCACGCTGGGTCTGGCCAAGAGCTACGAGTCGGAAGATAAGCTGCAAGAGGCGCGCGAACAGTACAAAAAGCTGCTCGATCGCTCGCCCGAGGGCGTGTACGCGCGCGAGGCCCGCGACCGCCTGCGCGATCTCGACAAGCAGTCGACCCGGCAGTTTTACGATTGGTTTGCCGAACAGCAGACCAAACCGCCCGGTTCGCTCGAGCCGGGCATTCCCGGGCTGAAGCCCAAGTTCGACACGAGCAGCCTGCCGACCGACGAGCCGGACATCAAGTTTCAGCACGCCCCGGCCACTGGCGGCAATCAGCCTCCGGGCCAGCAGCAGCCGGCCGGCAAGCAGCCGCCACCGCTGGCCTTTCCCGACCGGACGCCCGATGCCAAGGCGCCCGCCTCGGCCGAGACGCCGCCGAGTCCTCCCGAGAAGCCGAAGTCAGCGACTGAACCGCCGAAATAGGTACGTGTGCGGCCTTGGCCAGCGAACCCGTGCCGATCGAGTTGATCGTGCCCCCGACATCAGCCGATTGCCGGCTGGATTGGTTTCTCGCGCAGCAGTTCCCAGCCTATAGCCGCACCCATTTGCGCCGAGCCATTAATGCCGCCGGCGTGCAAGTCGACGGCAAGCGCGTGAAAGCGGCCCATCGGCTGCGGCCCGGCGAGCGCGTGACGCTCGTGCTGCCCGAGTTGCCGCGCGAGGGCCCCCAGCCGGAAAACATTCCGCTGGACGTGCTGTACGAAGACGAGTGGATGGCGGCCATCAACAAGCCGCCGGGCATGGTCGTGCATCCGGGCCGCGGCCACTGGGCCGGCACCCTGGCGGCCGCGCTGCAGTTCCACTTCGATCAGTTGAGCCAGATGGGCGGACCGACGCGGCCGGGCATCGTGCATCGCCTGGACCGCGATACCAGCGGCGTGATTGTCGTCGCCAAGCACGACCAAGCGCACCAGGCGCTGGCCGAGCAGTTCGCCGCGCGGACGACGGAAAAAGAGTATTTCGCCATCGTGGCCGGCCAGCCGGATCACGATCGCGATACGATCGACTTGCCGATCGGCGTGCATCCCTATCAGCGCGAGAAAATGGCGATCCGCCGCGACGATCCATCGAGCCGGCCGGCCCAAAGCTTTTATGAAGTCCGCGAGCGATTCGACGGTTTTGCGGCCGTGACAATCACTCCCAAGACCGGCCGCACGCACCAGATCCGCCTGCACCTGGCGAGCATCGATTGCCCGGTGCTGTGCGATCGTCTGTACGGCGGCCGCGCGCGCGTCACGCGCGGCGAACTGCTGCGCCGCGGCGAAGACGCCGACGTGCTGCTTGAGCGCCAGGCACTGCACGCCCGACGACTGCGGATCAATCATCCCGCCAGCGGCCAGCCGCTGGAGTTTATCGCCCCGCTGCCGGACGATTTGCAGCGGATGCTCGAGCTGCTGCGGGAATTGCGGCCATAGCCTCTCCGTCAGGACTCTTGACCTGCCGATTCATGGCCAGATCGCATTGATACGAGCACGAATCGTCGCGTCGTTTCCCATGTACTTTATCCCATGCCATTTGCCCGGGTTGATTCGCGATGCTGACGATTCGCGGTCAAAAATCGGTGCAATTTGGCGGGCGATATGATCGTCGTTCGCGGTGACCAGTCTCCAAACACCATGTGACGCAAGATCTGCGAGTTGGATTCCCGGCGAATCATTTGACGCCAGAAAAAACACGGTCTCCACGAGATTGTACAGAAGGTCCCAGCGGTGTCCTTTGCGTTGATAGATCCGCTGGTTCGTCCTCAGTGCCTCGGAAAGTGACGGCTTATGCGGGTCGGCGATGATGATCCCCTTGTTAGGGGAATTCTCCGCATACCGGCGCCGCAGGAACAGATCAAATCGGCTCGAAAGATCCTCGAACATTTCTGCATAGAGATCATCGCCCGTCTTTCCCGGGTTGCTGGCAAACCAGTGCGGCTTGTCCGCAATGACTGTAAACATCACAAGCTCAATCGATAGCAGATTCAAAGCGAGCTGGCAGAATTCGTCGATAAGCGAAATGCGTTGTGCCGGATTGAGGCGGCGATATTCCTTTTTGCCTTTCCGCAATTCCGCCAGGTGGATTTCCAGAGGCTTCGGATCCACCGGGAAGAACTTGTCGATGAGTGCTCGCAAGTCTCGTTCAAGGGGGAGCCACTTTCCCTCAAACAGAGCGGCGGCCCCTAAGATTAAAAATCGAGAGCCAGACGGCCCGGGATCGCCGGATTCATCGACGTAAAGCAAATACATCGGGCGTCTCTGCGCGCATAAAAAAGGCCAGCTGGGGTCCAGGTTACCCTGGACGCGAACTGCCTAAAGACAGCTCTCCCAACTGACTCCGATATTTTAGGTTCGGTCTTTTGCTCGGTCAATTGCGACGGAGGGAGGCAGGCGGCTTTCGTCAGCGGCCCGCGTTACACACCGCGGCCGAGTTCGAAGAGCTCTTCGATGTCGAGGACGCGGTCGTTGGTCTCGAAGATGAGCTGCAAGGCGGCCTTGTGAATGCGCATCTTCGTAACGCCGACGCCGATGGCGCCGTAGCATTTGACGCCCGATCGGTCGGTGCCGCGGTCGATGACTTCGACACCTTCCAGGCCGGCCGGCGGCACCGCGTTGAGGTCGATGACCACTTGCAGACTTTTTGCCCGCTCGCGGACTTCGGCCGGCAGCAGCTCGACGCCCGGCGCCCCGGCCGCGATCACCACTTGCACGCCCTCGAGCGCTTGCTCGAGCTGAGCGGCATCGTGCGGAGCGCAGGCCGAAAGCTGCGCCTCGGGCACCGCGCCGCGGGTCGCCTCACACAGGGCTTCGGCCCTTTGTAGATTGCGGCTGGCAACCTTGACCGACGCGCCCTCGCGGGCCAGCAGCCGCACGATCCGCTGCCCGACGGGGCCGGTGGCCGCCAGCACGATGGCCGTGGCGCCCTCGAGCGGCACGTGCCGGCCGGCGGCCAGCACTGCGGCGGCAGCCGTGGTGTTGGAGCCGGCCGGATCGACCATCACGCTCACGCGCAGCGGTCCGAAGAACGTCTCGCGAATCTGGCTGAGCACGCTTTCGGCGACCTTGACGTCCGAACCGCCGAGAAACATGGCGGTGCGCCATAGATCGTCGGCACCGCGCGTAAAAATCGCGCCGTGCACCAGTTCGGTGACGTTATGGGGGTTCACGCCATGATAGCGCAGCAGATTCTCCACGCCCGCATCGATCGCCACGATGCTGTCGAACAGGCTGGGCTGCTGGTCGGTATCGAGCTGAACGAGGATCTTTGCCTTGCTCATCAGAGTCTCTGGACCCCCGCCCCGCACATGGGCAAATCGCCTGCCTTAGAAGCCGCGGAACGGGTGCTTGGCCTTTTCCTTGCCGGCGATCATTTCGTCGGCCGAGGGCTTGCCGCGCATGGCGTTGGCAATCGCTTCCTTGGTGGCTTCATAGTTGAACTTGTAGATCTTCTTGTCGTCCTCGGCCGCCCAGTGGATGAACACGCCGCAGACGATCACGAGGTTCTCGGCCTCGCTCTTGGGAATGACGCCGTCGGCGACCGAATCGGCCACGGCCTTGGCCACGGCCGACTGCGCGGGGCCGAACATCTGCACCGCCTGCTTGGCTCCGCGAATGGTGACCTTGGTAATCAGCACGGTCGCCGGCTTGACCGCCAGATTGGGCTCCAAGACGGCCAGCAGGTTGCTGTGGCCGTGGCTCTGCCGGGCCAGCGCGTTGGCGAAAGCCACGCCCACCGGGCCGTTCTTGTCGCCGATCAACAGGTCAATATGGGCGACTTCGTTACCTTCGCCGACGAGCGACTCCCCGATGAACATCGACATGACGTGAGAACCTTTCCAAAAGACTGGAGGGATGATTTCGCGGTTGGTTGCCACGCGTCACACACACTGCCGGCGCGAGGCAAAAAGCAAGCCGCAACAATAAGGCAATCGCGAGCCCAATGCAACTGGCTGGCTGGGGTGTTCTGATACCGGCCGAACGCCAGGCTGAAGCGGCGGTTTTTGGCCAGATAGCCCCTTGTAGGAAAAGTTTTCTTCGCTACCCTGAACGCTCTTTTAGGAAAAGTCGCCGCATTCTTCTCAATTTGCCGGCGGCTTTGGTGGAACTCCGGCATCCGTGTGTTTGCCGTGGACGTTTCCTTTCCCCGTTAGACAGAACGTACGGAGGACTCTCTCTATGCTCGCATCATGGCTCATGCTTGTGGCTTCGGTCGGTTTCGTGGATACGACCGCAGCGCCGGAGGCTGCGAAACCCGCGATGCAACTTCACCCGATTGAAACCGATATCGTGGCGTGGACCAATGCGCAGCGTAAACATTACGGTTTGCCGCCGCTCACGGTGGACCCCTACCTGGTGGATTCAGCACGCCGCCAGGCCGCCTGGATGACGAACTCTCGCAATCTGACCCACACGAATATGCCGGTGGCTGAAAACATCGCGATGGGCCAGCCGACCACCTCGCAAGTCGTGGCAGACTGGATGAATTCGTCCGGGCACCGCGCGAACATTCTCAATCCCAGCTACACTCGGATCGGTGCGGCGGCCTATTCGGCTCCCGACGGCACCGTGTATTGGTGTCAGCAGTTTTTGCAATAGCGCCGCGGTTGGTCGGGCGCGGGTTGAGGTTTCTGCGCGGGCGATGAGCGGCACGCTTGTGATCCTGGGGGCAAGTTCGCGAGCGGCCGCTTTTTCGGCGCTGCGCGCTGGCTTTACGCCGTGGTGCGCGGATTGCTTCGCCGATGCCGACCTGGCGGCGCATTGCGTGACCCGGCGAGCCGTTCGCTGGCCGAACGATCTAGCGACGATAGCAGCGGATTTTCCGCCCGGCCCCTGGCTGTATACCGGTGGGCTGGAGAACTATCCGGCATTGATCGAGCAGCTTGCCGCAAGCCGCCCGCTGTATGGCAATTGCGGCGCGGCGCTGGCGACCGCGCGCGATCCGCTGGAGATCCAACGGCTGCTCGTCGACGCGGGCATCGATTGCCCAAAGTGCGAGCGCTCGGCTGATCAGCTCGATGATCAGATGCGCTGGCTGCGCAAAAGCCGACGATCCTCCGGTGGGGCACGCGTACACTGGTGGCCGACCGGCGCGGCCGGCCATGTGGACGATTATTTTCAACAGTTCATGCCGGGCATGCCGTGTTCGGCCGCTTACGTGGCGGCTGGCGGCCGCGCGGTGCTGTTAGGACTGGCCGAACAAATCTTGTGGGGACCGCGGCCTACGGCCAGATTCTGCTATGCCGGCTCGCTCGGCCCCGTGCCGCGCTGGGCGGCTCTTGACGAGCAACTCGTGCGATTGGGGCACCTGCTGGCGTCGTCGCTAGGGCTGGTGGGCGTGTTCGGCGTCGATGGGGTGCTGGCCGACGAGCGGTTCTGGCCGGTCGAAATCAATCCCCGCTACACGGCTTCGATGGAAATCTACGAGCGGGCAACCGGCCGCTCGATCATTGCCGAGCACGCGGCAGCTTGCAGCCTCGGAGTCTTGCCGGGACCGGGGGACATGAGCGCGCATGGCTGGCATGCCAAGCAAGTGTTGTATGCCGAGCGAGCGGTCTGCATCGGCCCGCGGCTGGAGTTGTGGGTAGCCGAGCAAAACGCGGGCAGCCCGTGGCCCGTGGTGGCCGATGTGCCGGCCGTCGGAACCAGCATTGCGGCCGGCCAACCGCTGCTGACCATTTTCAGCCAAGGCGGAAACCGCGCGTTGGCGGCCGAAGAACTGGAGCGATTGCGGGAACAGGTCGAAGCGGCCTTGGCAACGGCGGACTAACCGTCAACCAGAATTCGGGCAGAATTCACGCGGTGACGGCCTCGGTCTTCCACTTGCGACCAGAGACTTCGGGTTCGTAATTCGGCATGCCGGCTAGTGTGGCGATTTCGACCATAAACCGCCGGGTCAGCTTTTCCAGCAAGTCGCGATCGCCTACGTGCTCGAGATATTCGGTCATATCGATCGGCTGGCCAATCTTGATGCGAGTTTTGGCCGGAATGAAAAAGAAGCCGAACGCCGTGCCATCGTAAGGGCTCCCCTCGACGTAACACGGCACGACCGGCACGCGGGCCTTGAGGGCAATCAATGCCGCACCGGGCCGGCCCGGAATCATCAACCGACCGGACGAGTTGATGCGACCCTCGGGAAACAGGCCGACCAGGTCTCCTTGCGCGGCGTAGCGCACGGCCAGCTTCGTGGCCTTCGTGTCGATGCCGCCGCGATTAACCGGGATGCACTGCAAGATGCGAAACGCCCAGGCATACAGCGGATGCTCGAAATACTCGCGGGCCACGAGCCAATGCACGGGCCGGCCGGAAGCCAAGGCCACGAACGCGGGATCGATCGGCCCAATATGGTTGCTGACGATCACGGCGCCCTGGCCGGGCGGAAAGGGCAGGTGCCCCTCGATCTCGGCCCGCCACAAGACGCGGGTCATGACCAGGCTGAACATATAGATGGGAAACTGGGGCAGCGTGTAGCTGTATGATCGATATTTTCGATAAGCGATGGCTACCAACGTGGCCGCCAGCAGCAGCAAAACCGCGACGCCCAACCATCGTGTTTCGTTCGGCCCCAGCATACAGGCTCGTCAGATCTGGTGATCGTATGGATACGAGACAGCCGCCTATTGGCGGGCGCGGCCAAAAAGGCTCGTGCGCGCCGCCAGTCAAACTATAATGCGGATTTGCCCAGCCGGGGAGTAACGATCAGCGATGTTTGCAGCCGGCCCGCAGATTATCGAGCGTTTGGGCGTCGTCAGCGATACCCACGGCCAGGTGGCCGCGACCCGTGAAGCGGTGCGGATGCTGGCCAGCCTGGACGTGCAGTGCGTGCTGCATTGCGGCGATATCGGCTCGCCGGCGATCGTCGAGCTGTTTGACGCCTGGCCGACGCATTTTGTCTTCGGCAACGTGGATCACGACGAATGCGAGCTGGAGCAGGCCATCGCCGCGGCCGGGCAAACCTGCCACCAGCGGTTCGGACAGCTCGAGATCCAGGGCCGCCGGATCGCATTTCTGCACGGCGACGATACCCGGCTGATGATGCAAACGCGGGCCAGCGGCCAGTGGGACCTGGTCTGTTACGGCCACACGCACAAGGCCGAGCAGCATCGCGAAGGCCCGACGCTGTTGCTCAATCCCGGCGCCTTGCACCGGGCCCAACCGCACAGTTTTGCGGTGGTCAGCTTTCCAGAAGTACAGGCCAGCGTGATTTCGCTGTAAGCGCGTGCTCTGTGCGCACCATCGCGAGCCAATCAGCCCACGGACTGCGGTCCGTGGGGCTCGCCCGTTAACCGGCCAAACGCGTGATTTCGTCGGGAGCGGCCAGTTGCTCGTCGCCAGCGCGGTAGCGGTATTGCATCACGTAGGCGTCTTCGGTCGTGTCGTCGTAGTAGTCCTTGAGGACGTTGACGGCGCGAAAACCGAGCGAGCGGAAAAAGAGCTGAGCCGCGAGGTTGGTCTCGCGGACTTCGAGCACCAGCCGCGTGCGACGCTGCTGCGACAATTTGCCGATCAGCTTCTGAACCATCCGCCGGCCGACGCCCTGGCGGCAATGCCGGCGGCTGACGGCGAAGTTGAGGATGTGCAGCCGGGTCTTGTGCAGTTCGTAGACCATGAAGCCCACGACCGCGTCGTCCTGGTCGGCCACCATGCCGATGCAGTTGCGCTGGCGCAGGCAGCGAATGAACTCGTCCTCGGACCAGGGAAATTCGAAATTTTCGTTTTCGATTTCCAAGACGTCCGCCATGTCCCGGCGAATCATCCACCGAATGTGAAGGCGGGTTTGTTGCCGTTGCTCGGAACTCATGCGGGCCTCCTTCCTTGTCGGCCAGCGAGCCCGGGTCAGTTGCCCGGACCGCGTTGCATTGTCGCCATCGCACTCGTCGCACCGGGAGCGGTCCCGGGCACGTTCGCCTTCGCCCGCCGAATCCGCACAAGACGTCCTGTTCGGCGGCTCGACCGGCGAGGCGGAAAGTTAACACAACGCCCGGCGCTTGCCAAGATGAGGTAACAAGCGCGAAATTCGGCCACGGATTCGACGCTGGCAAACCGCGACAAATTGGCCGCTTTTTAGCGTGTCGTGCCCAGGCGCAGCACGCTGGCAGGCGCGTCGTGGGCTCGCCGCAGAGCGCAGCGCAGGGATAATAGCAGCGTGACAGCGGCCGCCAGCAGGCCCCAGGCACTGGGCGATAGCCACAACCACCAGGCCAGCGAGAGGACCATTGCCAGCGGATGCGGCCAGCGGCGCAGCCAATCGCCGACGGCCAGGCCCCGCCAGGCCGCCAGCCACAGCACAAACGCCCCCGAAAACGCGGTGGCCACGATCGCCAGCCGGGTCCACCAGACGGCGCTTTCGGGATGCGGGTAGCGGATCGTGGCGGTTGCCACGGCCCCCTCGAAAATCGAACGCGTCGGCGGACGCCCGCCCACGAGCGACTGGCTCCAGAGCTCAGGCGGTTCGTGCGAGCCGGCCGAGACAGGCCCTTCGGCCGCGGTCAGGCGATGGGCGATGGCCGTCTGCTCGCGTTCGAAGGCTTTGATCTCCGCTTCCAGGGTCACGGTCTGGCTGTTGTGCGGAACTTCCATCAGCAGCCGCCTGGCCGATCTGCGGGCCGCGTTCCAATGTCCGTACCACACCTGGTACCAGGACTTCAATTCGTCGCCGCCCGAGCCCGATACCGCATCCATCGGCAAATTCGACAGCGTGCTGGCGCTTTGCAAACGCACGAGTTCGGCCCGCAGGGCACCGGTCGATTTGCCGCCTAGGATTTCGCCGGCTCCGCCGGCATCGGGGCCGGCTACGGTCCACAGCGTTTTTTCCACGGCGATGCCCTGCGGCATCGGCACCTGCATCTCGATGCGATTCCAACCGGCCTGCGCGTGGCTTCCGTCAAACAGCACCTCGATCCGCTGCGGCAGGTGGGACACGATTATCGGCACGTCCCACTTGCCATCGCCGGCCGGCAGCGGCGTGGCCGTCAGACCATCGACGGTAACGCGCAACAGCTGGCATTGGCCGGGCACGTCGAACCGGCAGCGCCCGCCGCGCGCCGGTTCGAGATCGAAGCAGGCCAGCCCATCGAAGCGGCCGTCGGCCTGCCAGCGCACCTGGATATCGGCCAGTTTGACTTGTGGCACGGCAGTGACGCGATCGACCGCCTTCAGCCGCACCTGGCTGGTTGGCCCAGCGGCCTGCAAAATATCAGCGGCTTCGGTCAGCGGTGCGGCCGGAAGCAGCCCGGCGGGCAGCTCCGCGGGCCGCAGATCACTGGTTTCCCAGATGACATGCTGCAACCCGACTTGCCGGGGCAACCGAACCAGGCGGCGGCTCGCTTCGACTCCCAGCGGCCGCACGTCGGCCATGCTGACCGGCTCGCCGGTAGCAACCGTCAATGGCCCCGTGATCGTGAGGTGATATTTGTCGCGAATCGAGCTATGCGGCCGCACGATCAGATGCTTCACCTTTTGCTGCGGAAGCGACAGCACTTCGTAGTCGGCCGGCGGGTTGATCGTGAATGGGCCATTCCAATTGGCCGGGATCTCGAAGCGCAAGCTATCGAGCACGCCGTCGGAGACCGTCCAGACGGAATCGCCCGTCGCCTGCCAACCGGCCCCCTCGCGCGCGAGCGAAATCAATTGCACCACCGCGGCGCGGGCCGCGTTGGGTGCAATGCGCAATTCGGCCGACGGGCTCTCGTTCGAGGCCACTAGGGCGGCGGCCAAGCGGGCGCGGGGCCAGTAGCCTGCTTCCGGCTCGACGCGCTCGGCGGTTTCAGTCAAACCCGCCGAATGGTCGAGCGACGCCAGCACGCTGGGCCAGCGATACAGCAGGATCGGCATGTCCTTAAAACTGCTTTCCTCGAACCTCACCAGCGGCAAGGCCAGATGGCCGACGGCGGGGCACGTCAGGCTGCCTTCGAGCGTAAGCTGCTGCGCTCCCGTCACCGGCGCGGTGAGCAGGACGGTGATCACGCCCGTCCGATCGCGGCCCCAATGAGCGGCTCGCTGCACGCCGTCTTCCAGCACGGAGACGGACTCGACTTGCAAGTCGACGGGCGCTAGTAGTCGATGCTGGAACGTGTAGCCATCGGTCGTGAGCAATTGCGCATCGTAGCGGACGTCGACGCTGCCGGCTCCCACGCACAAAGCCAAACGCTGATGGGCCGTCGTCCGGGGTTGGCGCGGGTGTGTCGCCAAGGTCCAGTTCGTTTCGCCCGGCGGCAATTCGCAGGCCAATTGCGGCGCCGTGCTCGAGGGTCCCCAATGCGTGGTGAAATTCGTGGGCGTCAGCGCCTGCGCCTGCTGCGCGTCCTGCGCTTCGAACTCCAGGGCCGGGTCCACGTTCACGGCTAGCCAGCGCCGCGTCGACCGGCCGCCTAGCACTTCCAGCCGTGGCAACCGCAAATGGCCGAACGCTGAAGTGCCGGTCAGCAGGAACGTGGCATGCCAGGTGCCTTGATCGGAAAGCGGCGTGGCCGGCTGGAAATGCAGCTCGCGTGGCTCGCCCACGCCCAGCTCTTGCTCGGTCAGCACGCGCGATTCGACCAGCCGCCATTGACTGCCCGATAGCGGCAACAGCCGCAGCCGCGGATCGGCCATGACTTGCAGGCGATTGAGTTGCCCGCCCTGCACGGTCAATTGCGCCTTGACCTCGAGCAGCACGGAGCCGGGACGGACCTTGAGCCACATCAGCTCTTCCACGTCGAAAGCCGGCCCCGAGCGGCCGCTCAGCGGTTGCGGCCAGTGGACGACCCATTGGTCGCCAGGACCCAAAGCAGCGTGCAGCGTCCGACCATCGTCGCTGCGCGTCACCGGCCCGGTCGTGACGGGAAGCTGCGGTTCGACCGGATCGGGTGGCAGCCGCAGCGTCATGTCGCTCAAAGGATGCGGCGCAATGCCAATCTCGAACCCGGTCCAATCCACGCTCGTGCGCACGACCGGCCGGAGCGGCACTTCCAGGTGATACGTGCCCGGCTCGCCGATCGCGCACTCCAGCACTTGCGCCTTGGCATCCCACTCCAGCGGAATGGCCTGGCCGTCGAGCAATCCCTGCCGCGGCAATTCGGCCAGACCCGATTGCCCCAAGGCCAGGCGCACGCGCGTGGCCGGCGACAAGACTTCAATTTCGAACTGGGCCATGCACTGGCCGACTTCCAAGCTATTGCCGCCCATCGCCCGCTGCAAAGTGGCATCGTAGTGCGCGCGACGCAACAGCCAGCCTTCCGGCTCGCCCCGCGCTTCCAATGCCCGTTGGCGCATGGCCTTGTACAAATCCTCGGGCACGAGGTAGCGCTGACCGGTGGGCTTACCGTCTTCGTCACTGGGGATGAAGACGCGGAAGATACTGGCATCGGACTCGGGGCTGCCCGAGGGTTCGGCGCCCAGTGCGCGCGAAACGCAGACCGTCAACAACAACGACAGCACCACGCCGCCGGCCAGTTTTGCCGTGGTCGACCCTGACGGGACGCGAACTGCCGCGTCATCGCTCATAGCCAAACGCCGCGGCAGGATCACGCGCCAGGCCAGCGCCGCTAGGGCACCCAGCAGGCCGCCGGAAGCGATCGGCGCGGTTTCTGCCGGCAACAACAACGCGGCCGTGGCGCACAGCCCGGCCAAAAGCAGCAACCATGCCGGCCGTCGCCGCGGCAGCCAAGCGCCGACGACGATGGCCCAGAAAAATGCCAAAGCGGCGGCCGCCTGGATGACTGTATTGCGAACCAGGATTAACTGCTGCGGCGCGCCAGCTTGGGGTTCGATTCGATAGGCGGTCCAACCGTCTGGATGCCAGCCGCTGCGATTGGCGGAGTGCCAGGGTGGGGCAATTTCGGCCCGCCAACCGGCCGCATGGACAAACCGCGCGCTCTCGCGCACCGCGCCGGCGCGCAGTTGCCGCTCGAGCGCTCCCGGCCCGGCGGCATACAGCGACGCCAATCCCAATGGAATCAGCTGCGCTTGCTGGGCCGCCGCAATGTTTGCGGTCGTCAGCACGAGCGCTTCGGGGCTGACGAGAAGAGCCAGGTCAGCATATTGCAATATCGAAAGTCCACGGGCCACGTCCTCTTGGCTGCTCGAACTGCCAGCTTCCAATGTCACCGGCGAGACGGGCCAGATGCCCTGATCCGCCAGCGCATGGCGATCGACGAGCACGGCCGCATGACCGGTGGACGAAGGCAGGGGCCGCACGGCGCCCAACAAATAGCCCCAACTCATGGCTTTGGTCTGCGTCTGCGCCGCGCGGGCGTGCTGGCCAAGCTGCCGCAGAAAAGCCAAGGCGATCGTCGACTGCTCGGCGACCTGGTTCATGCCGACCAGCGCCGACCACTGCTGCACTTCGGCCGGATCAAAAGGCGATTGCTGCGCGTCGCGGCCCAATGGCCCCAGCAGCCGCCGGCTCCACGACGGTTCGTGGGCCGCAGCGCGATGGGCAGGGCCTTGGACGACCGAGCAGCCGGCCGGCAGCCAAACGACGTGCGTTTGATCGACAACGGGCAAGTCGATTTGCGGCATGGCCGCGTCACGCGCACCGATGAATTGCCAAGGATCCTGTTGCAGTTCGTACTGAATCACGAGGGTCGAGAAGCGCCGGCCATGCGGCAAGCGGACGTCGAGCACCGGGCCGTGGCTGACTACCGGAAGGGTCTTGGCGTCGAGCCACACGCCAATGATTCGCTCGACGCCACCCAACCGCACCTGGCAGCCCGCGCGGCCATTGTTCTCGATTAGCCAGGTGCCCTGGTACATGCCGCGGCCGCTGGGCTCGAGCAGCGCTTCGATCCGCTGATTCCAGACGATGGCGCCGGCCTGCGGAGGCGAACTGCTACCGACGGCGAGCTGCACGGCGGGCGAGGTTTCGGCCGCCGCCTCGCGTTGCGGATCGTAGCGATAAACCGCGCGGACGGTTTCCGAGCTGCCGTCGCCGATCCGTGGCGGCTCCTGGGTATCGAGCCGCGCATTGGTAATGCTCAACCGCACGTCGCCGGCGGCCTGCACAGTTAGCGTGGCTTGCTGGCTGGTGGCCAGCGGCGCGCAGGCGAGCGACACGGGCGCAGCCGCGTCCCAAGGTTCGTCGCGCGTGGCCCGGATTTCCAGGGGTTCGCTCTGCAACCGATTCAAATGCAATTCCCAGGCCTCGCCGCTGGCCGCCAATCCCGCGGCTGCCTGCTGCTGAGCGGTGAGCTTGCGCGGCACCAGGCGTCCTAACTTGTCTTCGGCGTACGACCACTTGGGCGGATTGCGACCCGCCTGCGTCAGATACACCAATAGCTTTTCCAGCGGCACGCCGTCGGGCGTGCATTCCAGCCGCCAGCTATGGTGCAGACGGCCGCCCACGATTTCGGCGCGCGTTTCGATCTGGGCACGATAGCGTGGAGATTCCGGCACGGCGGTCGCCCACCAGCGCGGCGAGTCGGGCGAGCGCTGGATGATCAACTCCGGAGGCGGGTCGGCGAACAGTTGCCGATCGCCGGCCGACAACTGCTGCGGGTCCATTCGCACCGGTTCGTCGTCGCCGTCGAGTTGGATTTGCAGCGGGCCGATCGGCCTCAGACCAATCAACTCGCGGCGCGCCTTGGCCCCGCGGAATTTGACAATCGTCACGTCGCTGGGCCCGATCCGCTTGACCAGCGGCGACGAGCGGCCGCGGGCCGTGATCACCATCCTCACCGGATGATTGGGCGTGATGGCCGTGGCCAATCGCACGTTCAGCAGCCGATCGCTCCCCTCGGCCTCGACCACGTTCCAGTCGGCCAGGTCGTCGTCAGGAATCGTCGCCAGCGACTCGACGACCCAGTGTCGCGGGACTTCGGCCAGCACGTGAAACCGCTCGCCGCTGGAGACCTCGAAATTGCCCACCCAGCGCGCGGTCTTTTCGCCGCTGGCCACGCCGATGTCCACGCCGCTGGAAATGCGCAGCGGATCGCGCTGCCGAGCCACCAGCACTTGGGCCGTCGCTTCCGGCCCGAAGCACTGAAACTCGAGCGCCTCGCCCGACAGCGACGCCGGCAGGGGGCCGATCTTCGACTGCCGGCACGAAAACGTCAGCAATTGTTGCAACTGAAATGGCTCGGGCAGCATCATCGAAAGCGTGCCCTCTTGCCAGGTCACGCCGTGCGGCTGAATCCGCGGCAAGAGCGTGGACTCGTCCAATCGCAACGGTGCCATGGCCGTCAGCCGCAGCACGCGAGCCGGCCCGCGAATCACGTCGGGCAGCTCGAGCACCAGCCGCGCAGCGCCCTCATTGGCCGAGCGCGAGGCACTCCAGGCCACCGGCGTTTCGCCGTAATACGCACTGACCAGTTGCAAGCCCGGGTCCAGGGCCACTTCGAGCTGACGCAGCGTGTCATGCTGGGCGTCGAGCCTCCATTGCGAGGTGACGTCGATACCGCGCGACGAGAACTCATACGTGGTGGCCGTGCGCACCAGCGCCAGCCGCCGGCGCTGGCTGGCAGGGTCGCTGGGCGCGATCCGCAGGCTGAAGCGATGTTCGCCTCCCAATTCGACGGTCCAGCGGCGGCGATTGGCATTTCCTCCATCGAGCGGCGACACGATGCCGGTGCTCGCGATCGGAGTCGTTTGGGCCGGCAAATCGAGTTCGAATCGATTGTCGGTGGCGCGCGGCAGTTCGAGATCAAACTCCACGGCACCGGTGGCATCGCGTCGGCCGCGCAAGGTCCAGCCCAACTGTAGCGGCTCCGAGCGTTTGACGAGTAGCGCCAGCCGGCCATCGGCCCGCGTTCCCAGCACGGCGTCCTGCTGCTGGTCGGCATGAGCTTCGAGCGTCAGCGCCAGATTACAGGGCGCCAGCGGCAAAAGCACGGGACCGCCCGCCGAGTGCACGATCTCGAGCTTGGCTTGCCCGGCCGCGAGCAGATCGTCGTCGAGGCGAGCACGATACTGGGCTCGATCCACGCGCGCCGCCATAGCCGTGGCGGTTTCCACCGGCAGCCCGCCGGCAGCTTGCACCAGTCGTTCGAATTCTTCGGCTTCGACCGGCAGGTAGCGGATGTTGCCGCGCGGCCAATCGAGAATGCCGTTGGAGGGGGCGTAGATGCGGCGAAACTTTAGCTCGGGTGGTTCCGGCTGCGGCGTTTGAGCGCTCGCGACGCTGACGGCCGCCAGCAATCCGATGGCCGCCGCCACGCGCAAGCCGAGCTTGCCGACGGTGGTCATGATTGCGATTCCGATGCGGAGGCTTGCGCGACTTGGGCCGTCGTGGTCGACGTGTGCCCGGCGGCCGAAGGGGGTCGCATGTGCAATTGAGTCTGCGTGGAACCACGATCGAGGATCGAGCTGGCGCTTTTGCGGGGCAGCGGCGCAGGCAGGCGCCGCCGCCACGAGATGCGCTTGAGCAGCGCCGCCAAGGCCACGAGCAGCAGCCCCAGGGCGGCCGATTGAGCGGCGATCATGGCCGGTTGCGGCCACATGCCGGCGCCTGCCGCCAAGGCACAGCCCAGCAGCAACCAGACCAGCGGATGCCGCAGCACCGGCACGTACAGCAACAGCAAGCCCAGCGCCAGCGCGCCGCCCGAGCCCACCAGCACCAGATACGCCAGCCGCATGGCGGTCAATTGCAGCGTGCGCTGCGCGCCCACGGTGCCGAACAAGTAATGCCGAGCCGTGGCCGAGATGGGCGTTTCGTGCCGCGCCGCGCACCAGCTTTCGAGCTGGAACTGGTCCATGAGCGGGTCGCGGGCCCAGTAACCGCCGCGCCAGGACCATTGATTTTCGTCAGTGAACAGCGGCCCGTGGTCGACCAGAATTTCTTCGCGCGGCACGAGCACCTGCCAATATTGCCGCTCGATCCAAGCGGTCTTGTCCAGCGTCGGCGCGTGCAGATCGAGCCTGCCTTCGACCGGCCGCTGTTTATGTTCGGGAAAGTGATACAGCACTTCGACTGTCAGCGGGGTGTCGGCCTTGTGGCCCAGCGGAATGATCAACTCATCGGCTCCGCTCCCCTCGCGAGCGCGTGTCTTTTCGCCATCGACCAGGGCCTCGGTCAGGATCGCCCCGCCGGGCAGCTTGAGCAGCAGCTCGGGCCGGGCGGTCTTGAGCCGATACACGGCCCGATCGCGCCGCACATCCAGGCTGAGCCAGGTTTGAATCCAGGCCCGATCCACGATGATGCTATCGAGCCGCGGGGCTTCGGCCAGGTGCAGAGCCAGCAGCAGTTCGCTGCGGGCTGCGGGACTCGAAAGTTGCAAATGGCTGGCCTGCTGCCTTCCGCGGCGCGGGCCGGCCTGCTCCTGCCAGAGCGTATCGAGTAGTTGAAAGCGCACGGCGTCGTCGGCCGAAACGGTCAGGTCGTTGGTGGCCAGGTCGCCGTCGGCCGGCATCACCAGCGGCACGTGCAGATCGCTGCTCGTGCTCGGCAGCGGTTTTTCGTGGGTCCACGGATAGGCCAGTTCCAGCACCAGCCGGCCAAGCGCGGGACGGGGCAGGCTGACGCGCACCAGGTCCGGCTTGCCGTCATCGACCGTGTCGCTTTCGATCGGCTGCCAGGTGAGCGGTTGGCCGCCGACCGCGATGCTCAACTTGCCGGCTTCGGCGACTTCCTCGGGCACGAGCAAGGCCACGTCGTCCACCGCTTCGCGCCCCACCTGGTAGGTGAGCTGCTGCTTGATCTGGCCCCCCTCGAGTCCCAACTGAACGTGCGAGGCCACGGCCACGGCGAGCGTCCGAGTGGCCACATGGAAATCGGCCACGAACCGCGCCTCGCCGCCGTCACATTGATAGACCAAAGGCGGCTGCTGACGCACGGGGAGCTTGCCCGCCGGTTTGGCATATTGGCGCACCAGGCCGACCGAGCCGCTCTCCAGCGGCTTGAGATCCACGTTATCCGCCGGCAGCACGACGACCGTGGCTGCGCCGACCGTGGCGCCGCGCGGTTGCGGCAGCGTAAAGTCGACGCGATGCGCGCCCGCCGGCAAATCGCGATGGGCCCGCACGATCAGCTCCAGGTCGCCGCTGGCGGCTTCTTGCAATGGGATCGTGAGCGGCGTGAGATTCTCAGCCACCAGCTCGGCCGGATTGATCCGGCTGAGCGGGCCCACGTCGTCCAAGCGCCAGCCGGCCAGGTCGACGTCGAAACTAAAAGCCTTGGCGCCGGCAATCCGATATTTCAGCCGGGCCTCGATCTCGACGCGCGTCGCGCCGATCAATGCCACGTACTCGGGCTCGACATTCACGCGCGTCAGCCGCGGATTGACTTGCGCCTGCAACGAAAACGGCTGGGCAAAATACTCGAAACCCGCCAGCATGTTGTCCCGCCACAGCTCGGGCGGAAGATCTTCGACCTGCCGAATCTGGCTGGCTTTGCTCCACACGACTTGCCAGTCGCCCACGACTTGCAAGGCCAGGTGGCCCCATTGGCGCACGGCCCCCAGAACTTCAAAGCCGCCCAGTTGCAGCCATTGCTTCTGATCGTTCATCTCATAGGTTTGCTCGGTAACGAGCTTCACGTGTACCGGCCCTGCCGTGCGGTTGCGCAGCCGGACTTCGATCGCGCGGCCGCGGACTTCGCTACGGGCGGTGGTCGGCTCGCTGACCGGGTGAATGGTGTACTCGGCCGAATCGCTGCCCAGCAGGATGGCGCCGGGCGGCAGTCGCACGCGAAACGATTCGAATTCGCCGCCGAAGCTGCGGACCGTCAATTCGGCCTGCGTGTTCAAGCTGCGGCCGTCGATGCGCGTGATCAGACCGCCGGTGGCTTCGAGCACCGCGGGCACTTCGGGCACGGGGCCTTCGCCCTGCCGCCACGAGAGCGAAAAATCGCTGGTCAGCCCCAGCACCTTGAACTGGGTTTCGGCGCCTTTCGAGGTCGCGGCGTCGAGCACCGCGCCGGCCGAGACCTGCCCGACGGCATGATCGCCCGGCACGCTCAGCAGCAGTTCGGAGTTAAAAGCCCGGGGGACGCTGAGTTTCAACCGAGTTTCGCCGGCCAGCGTTGTCAGTGGCGCGAGCACGTCGAGGGTCAGTTGGTGTGGCTTCTCGCCCGCCCCGCGCAGCCAGACAACGTATTCGCTGCCGCGATCATCGTACTGGAACAAATGCTCGCCGGGCCCCTCGTATCGGGCCTCGCCGCGCACGACGCAGCCACCCAGGCGCAGCGGGATGCGCACCCAGTCCTTGTCATCGACGAAGATCTGGAAGCTGACGGACAACTCGGCCCGATCGCCTTGGGACTTGCCCTTGGCCGTGACGCGGTCGATGCGATAACTGGGCCGCGCCTGGCCCACGCCTTTGGCCGCGCCGACTGCTAGCATGCGCTCAAAATCCTCGAGCGTGAATCCCAAGACCGGCTGGAGCTGGCCCTCTTTGTCCTTGAGATAAAAGACGTCGGGCTTGACCTCCTGCACGGCTTCGTTGCGGCCCGCTTCGTTGCGGCCCGCTTCGTTGCGGCCGGGCTCGCTTCGGCCGGCGGCGGCCGGCGGATTGTCCGAGGCTGGCGCCGTCGACGGCGGTTGCGCACCGACCGCGCAAGCGCCGGCCAGGCACAATACAAGCGCCCGCGCGATCAGACGGAAGCCGTTCGCTGGCACAGCCGGTCAATTCCTTTTGCGAAGAGTGGCGGCGAGTGAGCACTCCGGAGGCAAACGGCGTCGTGCCCCTTGCGGGTTCCGGACTCTTTTTGAGATAAGGCGGCGAGGGGTTTCACCGTGAAGTCCAGTTTACCCAGTCGCCACAAGCCCTTGAAGCATTAAAACTGCGTACCGGGCCTGTTTCATATCTGCCCCGGCCGCCGAAGCCGGCAAAAGCTAAGCTTCGATACGTCGATCCGCTGTCGATGCCGCCAGGAAATGCAAGCCTTATGCACTATTTCGAAGTTCTGCTGCTGGGTGTAATCCAGGGAATCGCCGAGTTTCTGCCCATCAGCTCCAAGGGCCACCTGGTGCTCGCGGCCACGTTGCTGCACGAGTTTGCGGGGCAAACCCTGCCCGATATGGTCGAATGGACCATCGTTTTGCACGTCGGCACGCTGGCCTCGATTGTCGTGGTCTACTGGCACCGGCTATGGCGATTGTTCGGGCCAGACCGCCGCGTCATTGGACTGATGGTCGTCGGTACGCTGCCGGCCGTCGTGCTGGGTCTGCCGCTGCACGAGATTCACGCGCTGCGGCAATGGTTCGGAGACCCCCTCTTGGTCGGGTGCCTGTTGCCGGTCACCGGGTTGCTATTGATTGCCGGCAGCCGCGTCGAGCGCGGCAAGGTGGACTACGCGCAGATGACGTACACGCAGGCCTTCTTGATCGGCTGCTGCCAGTCGCTGGCCTTGTTGCCCGGCATTTCGCGCAGCGGGACGACCATCGTGGCCGGACTGCTGGTGGGCTTGCGGCGCGATTCGGCGGCCACGTTTTCGTTCTTTCTGGCGATTCCGGCGATTCTGGGCGCCGCGGTGCTCGAGACCAAGGACCTGCTGGCCACCGGCAGCGAAGAACCTGCCGGAATGCTCGCCTTCGGCGTGCTGGTTTCGTTCATCGTCGGCATCGCTTCGCTCAAGCTGTTGCTGCGCTCGCTCAACCACGGGCATCTGGCATGGTTCGCCTGGTGGTGTATTCCGGTCGGGCTGGTCGTGGTCGTTTGGCAATGCTTTTCGCGAATTTTGTAATCGAGTTCACGTGCTCGAGAGCGTCATCGACGCTCGCTGGTGACCGCCGTGCGGCTGCCATAGAATGACAACCGCCGTTCAAAGTCCCGTCGGGAGATCGCCTGCGATGCAACGTCTCACGTGGCTCAGTGTGTCGATCATCATTTCGCTGGCCGGCGCCGTGGCCTTCGGCTCGGAAGAAGAACCGGCGGAACTGGCCATGCGGCAGTTGGCCGGCCTGGGCGGCCGGGTGTCGATCTCGAAGGTCGATGACAACGTGGCCACGCATGTCGATTTACATGCGGCGAACGTCCGCGACGCCGATCTCGCACAGCTCAAGCAACTGCCCGACGTGCGTTCGCTCGACCTGGCGCGGACGCGCATCACCGACGCCGGGCTGGCCGTGATCGGCCGGTTGCGTCAGTTGCGCGAACTCGATCTGGCCCAAACGAGCGTTTCGGACGCCGGCTTGCGGCAGCTAGGGCAGCTCACGGAATTGCGCCGATTGGATCTCAGCGGCACTCGGATCGATGGTTCAGGCTTCGACGCCCTGCGAGGGCTCAGCCATCTCGAAGAGCTCGACCTGTTCGGCACCCGTTTCAACGATGACGGCATGCGAAACCTCGCGCGTCTGACAGGGCTCGAAATCTTGTACTTGCGAACCACCAGGGTTTCCGATCGCGGACTGGCGTCGTTGGAGTCGCTCAAGCAGCTGCACACGCTCAGCCTGCGCGGCACCAAGACCACGGATGCCGGCTTGAAACACATCGAGCCGCTGACCAATCTGACCTGGCTGGGACTCAAAGACACGGCGATCACCGACGCCGGATTGACGAGCATCGCGAAACTCGAAAACCTGAATTGGCTGGGCCTCAAGAATACGACCATCACCGATGCCGGCATCGCGCATCTCAAGGACCTGAAGAAACTGAGCTATCTCGGCATCGGCGGCACCAATATCACCGACGCCGGCTTGCGCGAGCTCGCCCATTTTCGCAGCCTCAAAATGCTCAGCGTCGACGACACGCGCGTGACCGGCGCGGGACTGGAGTATTTGAGCGGGCTCAAAGGCCTCGAATGGCTCAACGTGAGCGCAACCAACGTGAGCGACGGCGCCGTCGAAGCGCTCAAAGAAACGCTGCCGGATCTCGAAGTCATCAATTGACGATCATCACGTCCCCGGGGGCCGCCATGAATTGCACGCTTGCGATCGCGTTGTTGCTTACCGGCGTGGCTGGCGGCACGGACCTGCCGCCGCCCAGCGGCGAGCAGATCGTTGCTCCCGAGGCACGCCTCGAGTTGCTGTTTACCCGCACGGCGGCTATTCACGGCGGCCTCACGGAAGGTCCGGCCGCGGCGCCCGATGGTTCGATTTACTTTTCCGACATTCCGGAGGGGGCCGATCGCGGCATGATTCTGCGCTGGGATCCGCGCAGTCGCACAACGACCGTCTTCACGGACGATAGCCACAAGTCCAACGGCCTGGCGTTCGATCCGCAAGGCAACCTGGTCGCTTGCGAAGGCGCCGACGAGGGAGGCCGAGCCATTGTCCGCTGGGACATCCAGACCAAACAGCGCACCGTGCTGGCCGATCGCTACCAGGGCAAACGCTTCAATGCCCCCAACGATCTGTGCATCGACCACCTGGGCCGAATTTATTTCACCGATCCAAAATACCTGGGCTCCGAGCCGCGTGAACTGGAGCACCGCGCCGTCTATCGAATTGACCCCAGCGGCGAGGTCGTCGAAGTGACTCACGAAGTCTCGAAGCCCAACGGCATTGCGCTAGGCCTGGATGAGCGCGTGCTTTATGTCGCCGAGCACGACAACGGCACCGACCGCATCGGCGCTGGCGACTCGCCGCCCAAGCCAGGCGCCATGCGCATCGAGGCGTTTGCCCTGCGGCCCGATGGGCTGGTGAGCAAACACCTGCCGCCGGTCGTAGACTTCGGCAGCCGCAAAGGCTGCGATGGAATGACGGTCGATCGCCAGGGACACTTACTGCTGACCGTGCGTGATCCGGCGCGGCCCGGCGTGCTGGTCGTCGATACGCAGGGACGCGAGCTGGGTTTTATTCCCACCGGGCCGGTCAATCAAACGGACAAGAATCCGATTGGCCTACCCAGCAATGTCGAGTTCGGCCGCGGCCAGGAGGCCAAGACGCTCTACATCACGGTCGATCGCAGCTTGTATCGCATCCCTTTGCGAATCGAGGGTGCCAAGTAGGGGCCGCGAGCCGAGCGGCCCTGATCTGAGACGCCGCCAACAATCGTCAACGACTTTGCGAAGCCGTTTGCACCGGGCTGGTGGGCGGAACGGTCTGGGGTCGTGACTCGGCCGCCTTGATCGCTTGCTGGGCGGCGGACATCGCCATGTTCAGCTCGGCCAGGTTGAAGTACGGATACGAGCTGCCGTCGGCCCGCTGGACGCGCTTGGCGGCCAGTTGTTGCCAGCTCATGTTGTTGTTCAGATGCCAGGCTGCCGCCTGCGCCACGCGTTGCGGGAGCTGCCCCAGCATGCTGCACAATTCGCGGACGCCGGGCTTGGTGGTCACGCTCTCGATCGGTTGCAATTGATAGGTGGCCGTGGGACGCGGCTCGGCCTTGCCATGTTCGAGGCAGACGCAAGGCACCCTGATCTCGGCGACTTTTTCGGGAGCGACGTTGAACATGCCGCCGCCCATGCCGCCACCCATGCCACCGCGGCCGCCGCCCATGCCCATCCCCATGCTCTGCATGCCGCCGCCCATGCCGCCGCGATTGCCGCCACCCATGCCGCCCATGCCGCCCATTTGAGCCAGGATCTGCACCGCGCCGGCTGCCTTGGGCAATTCGACTCGTAGCGGCTTCTCGGTCTTGTTCGTGATGAAGATGCGGCCAGTGGTCGAGTCCTTCGGGATGAACTTGACCTCGATCTGGCCCGCCTTGATTCCGGCAAACATCTTGATGCTTTCGGTGGGCGGTTGCGCGTCGCGCGGCGCCGCCGTGTCGGCCGCCCCCGAGAAGCTGCTACCGGCGGCCAGGCAAAGACCCGTCACCAAAGCCAACGCTAGCGGCCCGCCGAACCTGATTTGATGCATGGCTTCGCTCCGGAAAAAAAGACTGGCCAGCGACTGGCTTGAGATCAGAAAAAATCCTCACCTGCCCCGGAGTGGCTGGACCCGCGCCGACGCGAGCCAGCCGCCAACTTGAATACAGCGTAATTTTGTCGCAAGCGTTTTCCAAGCAAAAGATTTGTCGAAGAGGTCAAACCAATCCCGGAATGAACGCACTATGGGGGTTAGTATCCCCATTAATAATGGGTTTTGCAAACTCCCTACGCGCGGCGGCTCAATCGTCCTCCGGCTCGCCTTGATACAGGCCTGCGCAGGGCTCGTGGCGCGTGCCGTGCTGGTCGGTGACTGCGAACTTGGCATTGGTCCACATCGAGACTCCGGCGTGCTCGCCGTCTTTGCCGAGCAAGTAGAGCTTGAGATTAAAGTTCGGCCGGCCGGCGGCATTGCGCAGCCGGGCAGACGTTGCAGCGGCCACGCGGCGGAGCAGCTCGAGCCCCGCTTCGCGCGGCGACATGCCGGAGCGCATCAGCTCCACGGCCACAACGCTCGAGCAATTGGCCAGGTTCGCCTCGCCGCGGCCCGTGCTGCCGCAGGAGCCCACCTCGTTATCGACATAAAGTCCGGCTCCGATGATTGGCGAATCACCGACGCGGCCGGGCATTTTGAAGGCCAGCCCGCTGGTGGTGGTCACGCACGAGATATCGCCGGCAGGATTGACGGCCGAACAGTGGATCGTGCCCGTCGGGCGTTTGAAGAACTTCAGGACCTCGGGATCGACGTCCTCCGGCGGCGGCGCGATCCAATCGTCCTTGTTGGAGAGGCTCTGTTTCCAATACAGCCAAATCTTTCGGGCTTTTTCCGTCAGCAGGTTTTCTTCCTTGAAGCCCTGAGCCCGAGCAAATTGCAAAGCGCCCGCGCCGACCAGCAGCACGTGATCGGTCTGCTCCATGACCAGCCGAGCGACTTTCGACGGGTTCTTGATGTTTTGCAAGGCCGCGACCGCTCCGGCCCGATGCGTCGGACCGTGCATCACGGCCGCATCCAGCTCGACGACACCGTCTTCGTTGGGCAGTCCGCCATAGCCGACCGTCATGTCTTCGGGGTCATCTTCCACCAGGTTCACGCCGGCAATGACGGCATCCAGCGGGTCGGCGCCGGCGACGATTCGCTCGTAGGCCAGACGCGTGGCCTCGAGCCCGTTGGCCGAGGAGATCACCTTGATATTGCCCGAGGGTTTTCGCACGGCTGCGGTTCTCTTGACCAGCGGATCAGCGGCGGCGGCCGGCTGGGCCAGCCCGACGGCTGCCAGGCCGGTGGCGGCGCCGCTTAAGAAATTCCGCCGTGATGTGGGATGTTTTTCCGGCATACGGGCGATCTCGCGGGCCGAGCGGGGATTGCAAGTCGGTCATGAGTATGGCCGGCGTCGGTGGCCGAGAAAAGAGGCGAGCCAGACGCCCAGGCCGGCGGAGTTTCCGGCGGCACCGGCAAACCGGCTGCCCCCCGCCCTAGCGATCAGCACGATTTTTTCGGAAATAGAGCCCCAGCCGGAATCCCAATCTGACGATAGTAAGCATAGCTCTCTTTTTGCCGCTGGCACGCGACGAACGGGATATAGTGCAGCCGGCCCGACCACATGGGCCGGATGCGACCCCACGGCAGGTGGAACCATCCCCACTTGCCAACTCCCGTCGAGTGCGAGTCAGCCACCGATACTTGCTCTTCACGGCTTCCGCCAGTTGCCGTGAAGGGCATTTTTTTTGCGCGCTCATCGGTGCCTGCGGGGCGGCTGTCGCGCGCGGGCCAAAAAACCGCGCGCAAAACCACCGTTTCCAGGGTTCATTTTGCCGCGTGCCGTGAATAAGATCGCACGTACGGCAAATTGTCGCGGCCGCAGGTCGCCAGCCGTGCCGGACTCGGGGTGCTGGAAATAGCAAGCAAGGTTTGGACGAATGGCACGCTACCGCGGTGTTTTGTCGCTGATGCTCGTTTTTCTTGCGCTGCCGGCGGCTGCTGCACCGCGATTGGACACGGCGAAAATGCCCACGCCACAGTTGCTCTGGCCATCGGGCGCACCAGGCGCCAAGGGCGATCTGGACGAAGATAAGCCGGCGCTCTGGGTCTTTCTGCCGCCCGAGTCGAAGGCGGTGGGCACGGCGGTCGTCGTTTGTCCCGGCGGGGGTTACGCGCATCTGGCCATCGGCCACGAAGGCAAGGATGTGGCCGAGTGGCTCAACTCGTTGGGCATCGCAGCGTTTGTGCTGCGCTATCGGCTCGCTCCGCGCTACCAGCATCCCGCGCCGCTGCTGGACGTGCAGCGCGCCGTACGCACCGTGCGCGCCGGGGCCGACTATTGGCACATCGATCCGGCGCGAATTGGCGTGCTGGGCTTTTCGGCCGGCGGCCACCTGGCCTCGACCATCGGCACGCACTTCGATCCAGGCGAATCCGCGGCCAAAGATCCGATCGACAAGGTGGGCTGCCGCCCCGACTTTCTGATTCTCGCCTATCCGGTCATCTCACTCGGCAGCGACTATTCGCACGCCGGCAGCCGCAAGAACCTGCTCGGCGACAATCCCGAAACGGCCTTACTTGAGAGTCTCTCGAACGAAAAAGTCGTGACGCCCGAGACCCCGCCGACTTTTCTGTTCCACACCAATGCGGACACCGGCGTGGTGCCTGAAAACAGCGTGTTGTTTTACCTCGCCTTGCGCAAAGCCAAAGTTCCGGCCGAAATGCACATTTTCGAACACGGCCGGCACGGCATTGGGCTGGCCCCCGATGATCCGGCCGCTTCGATCTGGCCGACGCTGTGTGCCAACTGGCTGCGTGGCTGCGGCGTGCTTCACGCCCAGCCGGCCAAGACGAACTAACGCCGCGTGCCGATGCAACCCAGCGGCCTGATCAATGTGCTCAAGCCCGGCGGCATGACGTCGCGGGCCGTGGTGGATCGCGTCCAGCGCTGGGTACGGCCAGCCAAAGTGGGCCACGCCGGCACCTTGGATCCACTCGCCACCGGCGTGCTGGTCGTCTGCGTGGGGCCCGCCACGCGCTTGATCGAATATGTGCAGCGGCTGCCCAAACGCTATACCGGCACCTTTCTGCTCGGCCGCCAGAGCACGACCGAAGACATCGAGGGCGAGGTCATCGAACTGCCCGACGCGCGCCGGCCAACGCGCGAGGAACTGGAACATGCGGCTGCTCGCCTCGTCGGCACGATCCAGCAGCGGCCGCCGCAATTCTCGGCTCTGAAAGTGGCCGGCCGCAGGGCCTATGATCTGGCGCGGCGCGGTGAGCAGGTGGATCTCGCCCCGCGCGAAATCACCATTTATCGCTGCCAACTTGGCGAGTTCGAGTATCCGCGGTTCGTGCTCGACATCGAGTGCAGCGGCGGAACCTACGTCCGCTCGCTGGGACGCGACCTGGCCGAAAGCGTCGGCTCGGCTGCCGTGATGTCGGCCCTCGTGCGGACCGCTATCGGGCATTTTAATATCGCCAATGCCTGGCCCCTCGATCGTTTGAACGCCGACACGCTCGGCCAGGCCCTGCTGCCGACGGCCGAAGCCGTACGCGCGCTGCCGGCCATCGTGCTCTCGCCGGCCGAAGCCATCCGCATCGGCCTCGGGCAAACCATTGACACGCCAGCGCCGGATGCGATGGCGCATGATCTGGCGGCCTTCGACGACCAAGGCCGGCTGGTCTCGATCCTCCGCCGGCGCCCCGACGGCAGCCTCGGCCCCATCCGCAATTTTCCGGTTTGAAATGATGGCGAAGCCGGGCTTTGGAAGCCTGCTTTAGAGGATATCGCGAGGGCGATATCCGGCCAAGCGCACGGCTTCGGCGTAGGCCACGCCGCAACTGCGGCCGCGGTAGGCGGCCAGCACTTCTTTGGCCTGCTGGGCCGCGTCGGGATGCTGTGGATCGTAAGGCTGGTTGCGGACGAAGGCCATTAACCGGCCCAGCCACGCCCTGGCGGCTACCCATTCGTCGCTGATATCGACAAAGTCCGTCGGCTCGAAGCCGATCGTATGCCGTGGGCCGTTGTCGTACAGGTAGATCTCGCGGGCCGCGCGCACGGGCCGCTTGTCCACGAAGCTCGCCGCCTGCCGTAGCGCCACGCCGCTCAACTGCGAAGCCACGACATGATCGTCGTGATAATCGTTGGTCCAGAGCATGAAGGCCACGTCCGGCTGCACTTCGGCCACGACCTCGGCCACGGCTCGCTTGTTGGCCGTGTTCACGTCGAACTGATGACTGCGGAAGTTCAAGAACCGCATCTCGACGCCCTGATCACGCGCCAGGCGGATGCTCTCTTCGACAAGCTGGCGATGCCGGTCGCCGATGGGCGCCCAATTTGTGTAATCGCCGATCAGCGACAGCACGACCACGCGATAGTTCTTACGAACCGCCTTAAGCAGGATGCCGGGGATCCCGAACACGCAATCGTCGTAATGCGCGCCGATCGCCAGCAGCGTTTTGCTCATGGCGCGCGGCTCGCCGGGCTGGCGGCCGAGCTCGGGGTGTCGCGGCCGTCGACCTCATCGGTCGTGGCTTGAATCGCCGCTTCGATTGCGCGTTGGTTCATCGCGTCTTGCCGCACCAGCAACATGGACGACTTCCGATCCAGCCGCCAGCCGGTGCCACCGTCCCACGCGACATTGGGCAGCCGGCTGCTGAGCCACTGGGCAATCGTCTCGTTGGCCACTTCGCTCGTCGCGCCCGAGTCGACCAGTTGGCCGGCCGGGTAGACGTCCAACTCGGGCCTGGCCCGCAGGACGCGGACGCTGGCGATCTCGATCGTCTCGGGAGCCACGATCCGATACGACAATTCCAGCGGCGTCAGCAGTTGATCCAGCGCCGCAGAGAGCGGCTGCTTGTCGACGATCAGCGAGACCAGCGATTGCGGCCGGCAGCCGGCGCTGGCCAGCGATTGCCAATCGACCAGCACGCGAACGCCCGCCGGCTGGGCCAATTCGTACACAATATTTCGCAACTCGGCCGGTTCCCGGAAATTCGCCGAGACCGCCGTCGCCAGCCGATCCGCCAATTGCCGATACGGCGAATCGAGCGAACCCTCGAGTGCATCCAACCCGCCCGTGGCGGGCAGGCCTCGGGCCAGGCGTAACTTATCCAGCAGCACCACGACCTGGTGCTGGACGCGCGGCGTTTGCGATACGAGCAGTTGCGGGCCGTCGATATCGATACGGCCGGCTCCGCCTTGCGTCATCCAGCGCTGCGGTTCGACCAGGTCCTGGATCATGCTGGCCAAGACCGTCGGCGTGTCGCTGAAATCGCTGACGTTGTAGCGCACCCGCTCCAACTGGTAGCGATGCGTCGGGGTCGAAGTCACGACCAATTGCCCTTGTGACGCTTCGGCCACCAGGCCGTGCGGGGTCAGCACGTGCGCGAGCAAGTCGCCCAGCGAGACGTCGTGCTCGTGCACCGTCAGCGGCGTATCGAGCTTGAGGCCCAACTCGTGGCAAGCGTCGATATCCAGCGTGAGCGGCGCGCCGGCCAGGCCACCGGCCAATTGCACGAAAGCCAATAGCTGCACGCTGGGCAGATCCAAGCCGGCGATTTTCGTGCCCAGCGCTTGGGCCACGTCGACTTGCGGAACATTCGCCGACGAACGCACTGCCGGCTTCGGTTTTGCCACTACCACCGGCGGAGGCGGAGCCAGCGGCCTGGCAGGGCGTGGCCGTCGTGTGGTGCTCGCGATGCGGACGGGCGTGCGAGCCGCGGCCTCGACGTCCAGCGGCAGCGTCGTCACCGGCCGCATGACAAGCCGCGGCTGCGGCGGTTCGACGGCCGGCGCGCTGGTCGCATTGACAGTGGCCGCCGAATTGGCGGCGGGAGACGGCGCGTGAGTCTCGACAAACGTGCTCGGGGACGGTTGCGGCGGCTCGGCAACCACGGCTGGCTCCGGCAACGGGCTCTCGACTAATGGAAGCGGCGCCGCGGGGGCAGGAATCGCCGCGGTCTCGCTCGTTGGCGGCGCGGGCAATGGGAGTGGTTCGTCGACTCGCAGGCAGTAACTCACCAGGCAGGCCGACAGAATGCCGGCCAGCGGAACGGTTGCCCACGGAAGCCAGGCGGCGAGGAACTCGCGAACCACCGGCTGACGCACTGCCGAAAGCACGGCATTGGGGGCAGATGGCACTGGCGGCGCTGCAGCGGTGACATCAACCTTCACGGCCAGCGGATCGACGTAATCGGCCGGGGGCGTGCGCGCAAAGTCGCCCTGGCCGATCGCCGGCGCTAGCTCGCTACGGCCAACGCCCGAATCCGCGCTGGCCAGCGCGGAGACCATGGCGGCCGTCGCCTCGTGTTGAATGGGAGCCTGTTGAACGGGAGCTTTTTGAATCGGCGCTTGTCGAACTGTGATTGCGGGTGCGGGAGGCGGCTGCCAGCCCGGCGGAGGGCTGATTTGCATCATGCTGCCGCACTTGGGGCAGTTGACGATCTGGCCGATGGCCGACTGCTCGCGGACTTTGAGCCGCGCCCGGCACGTGGGACAGTTGATCGCGAACAGATCCACCGCGCACTCCCTTGTGGCGCCGGTTACTCCCAGCGCACTATTTCTTCTTCGCCGGTGCCTTTTCCAATTCCGGCGGCAGCTTATCGCCGCGCTTGGCGACCGCCGCTCGCGTCGTCAGCCAGATCATTTCGCCTTTGCCGCTCTCGTTGGGTTTGAAGATATAGACGAGTTTGCCGTCGGGATTGGCCTGGAGCAGAATCTTCTTGAAGATCTCGCGCGCCGGCTTGTCGTGCTCATCGAGCCCAAAGGACTGGTTCTTGGTGATACCGTCCAACTGCAAGTCGCCACCCTTGATTTCGATCGGGATACCCAACTCGTCTTGCATCATTTGCATGCACATTTCCAGCGTATTGCGCGGGAAGCTGATCGTGATTTTTTTGTCGAGCACGCTCGCGGCCGTGTTGGCCTGCGGGCCCGATGCCGCCGACGCGCCGGGTCGGGGCGCCGCCACGCCCTTGGGATTTTCCAACAGGCAGAGATACGTGCCCAGCGCCAGGCTGCTAGCGGCCTTGGCCGGCAGGTACGTGCGCACCACGATCTCCTTGTCGGCGGTGCCTACCCGGGTGAATTGCTGGGCCGTTCGGACCATGTCGGGCAGCTCGACCAAGACGTTTTGACTGTACGGAGTCCATTCTAGCGAATGGACGCCCAAGTCCACTTTTTTCGCCACCAATTTGAGCCGGTCGCGCATGGCTTTGGCCGGATCGGGCGACTCGGGACCGGCCGAATCGTTCTCGACGCGCAACTCGGCGAACAACTCGCTCTTGAGATGGCAACTGAAGAGCACGGCCCGCGGCTCGGACATGGGCATGGGACTGTTTGGATCGGCACCGGTCAGGAACCAATCGATCGGCTCCTTGAGCCGCGCGGCCAAGCCGGCGAAAAGGCCTTTGCCGGGCGTGCTCAGCAGGCCGGGGCCAATCACGGCCGTCAGCAGCCGGTCGCCGTCGCTATGGGCCAGCAAGCGCTCGACGTCCAGCGGCAGCAATACCGCCTGGCCGTCGCTGGCGATCACGTCTTTCATCTCCACCGGTGGGGCGACGACAATCACCTGCCCTTTGCGGCTCTTGGGAACGTAATAGGCCACGTCCGGCTTCTGGAAGTACGTCTTGTCTTCGAGTTTTTCAGCCGCCGGATTGCCCCAGGCTGTTAACAGCGCCGCCTCGGGCACCGGCTCTTTGACGTGTACCACCAGGGCCACGCGCGTCTTACCGGTGCTTTCCAACAGGCCGATCACCACCTGGACAATATTCTCCAGGCTCGCTCCCGACATGGCCGGCAACTCGGTACGCACCCATTCGGCCAGCGGACCCAGCACCTTGGGATCGAGCAGCAACTCGCCCTGCGGGTGCTTGAGCAAGTCGGCCGGCCGCAGCACGATCACGGCCTCGGAACCCGGCGCCAGAAATGCCACGTCGATCGGTTTGCCGTGCGTCGGCGACGACCACATCGCGCCATCGGGCGTCCAGATCGGCTCCAGCGGCTCGACCGGCGTTTTGGCGGTGGCGTCTTCGACCGGCGGGGCGTTGGCCAGCGTCACGGCGGCGTCATCGGCTTTTTGCGTGGCGGACGACGACTCGAGTTCTTCGAGCATTTCCTTGCCGCCCAGCTTGTAAATGGCCCCTAGAGTCACGCCCACCGTCAGCAGCATCGCCAACCCCACGCCCAGCGCGAGGCGCCGGGTCCGGCGGGCGGCGCGGCGAGCGCGGACGCCGGCCGACTCGCTGGCCTCCATCGTCACCGCAGCCAACTCATGCGATTGGATGGGCATCGCGCCTGGCATCGCGCCGCCGTGCAGTGGCGTCACCGGCATGGCGGCCACGGCCGTCGGCACACCCATCGCAGCGGCTGTCGCATAGGCGGGCGCCGCCATCGGGGTGGCTATGGCGGCAACCGCCGGCATCGCGCTTGTGTACCCCGGCTGCACGGGCACGGCAACCGCTGGCATGGGCTGCGCCATCGGTGAAACTGGTTGCCCCATCGGTAACACGGGTTGCGCCATGGGCACCACCGGCTGGGCGACAACCGCCATCGGAGCGGCCTGCTCCGGCGTCATGGTCAACGTGGGAGCAAGCGCGGCTGTTGGGACTGCTTGAGCGACGAACGCTTGTGCAGGGACCGCTGCCGCCACCGGAGCGGCCTGCTCCGGTGTCATCGTCAGAGTCGGAGCCAGCGCCGCGGCCGGCACTGCTTGAGCGGTGACCGCTTTTGCAGGGGCCGCCGCGGCCGGAGCCGCCGCCGGAGTAGCGGTCCGGGTTGCAGCGGGTTCGGCAGCGGCTAGCTGAGTGGGCACTTTGACGGACGCCGGCGTCGGCGGCGAGTGAGGCATCGCGGCCAGATGTTTTGCCAGCCACGCTTCGTAAGCCTGGCTGCGGCGGCTGGGCGGACGCGGCTGGGTCTCCGCCTCGCCGGGGGCCAGATGTGGCAGCAGGGCCTCGACCACGCTGTTGGCCTGCTGATAGCGCAGATCGGGATCTTTGGCCATCATGTATTTGACCAGCTTGGCCAGCGCCGGCGAAATCGCCGGGTTGAGCTCGTCCAGCGGCAGCGGCGTCTCGGCGCGATGCCGCTGGAGCTTTTGTGCCAGATCGCCCCCAGAGAACGGCGCCTGGTTGGCCAGTGCGTGATAAAGCGTGCAGCCCAAGCTATAGATGTCGCTGCGCGCGTCGGCCTCGCCGCCGTCGATCAACTCGGGGGCGATATAGTCGGCCTGCGGAGGCGGCCGACGGCCCTCGGCCTTGGCCACCAGTTGGCCAGGCGGCGCGTCGGACAACGGATCACGCGACAAAGGAAACAGCAACAGCTTGCAAGTGCCGTCGCTTTCGAGCCAGATGTTTGCCGGCCGCACGTCGCCGTGGGCCAGGCCCATGGCGTGCAGTCGAGCCAGGCCCAAGGCCGCCTGGCGGGCCACGCGGCAGGCTTCGGCGGGGGGTAGCGCGCCACCGGTGGCCAGGCGGCGCTCCAGCCGTTTGCCTTGCAAGTCTTGCAACACGATGAACTTGTACGACTTTTCGTCAGCCAAGTGGTAGCAGCGCGAGAGATGCGGATGCCCGACGCTGGCGCGATGGGCGGCGGCCGCCTGCTGGGCCAGTCGATGCAGGATCTCGGGATCCTGCGCGGCGGCGCCGGAAAGGAAAAACAAGCACACGGGATGCTTGGTCTCGGCGTGCAGCGCGCGAAAGATGCCGGCCAGCCGACCGCTTTCGATCCGGTCGTAAATTCGATAGTCGCCGTAGACAAACGGCCCAGGCCGCCCGGCCAGCAGCACCTTGGCCTGGTAGGGACTGATCCGCTTGTCGTCGATCAACCAGCGCGCAGCCAACTCTGCCGAGGCGCTGGGTCCTTGCTGCTGGACAAACTTGACAGCCAGCGCCGTGCAGTTGGTATCCGAAAGGAGTTGACTTTCGGCGACCAGTTTCCAGAAACGTTCGAGCGAAAGCGACATCCGAATGCCTTACCGAGCCCTGTCCCACGCGTGGCACGAGTTATGCCAGCCGCGATAAAGTATTCACTTTAGCGGTTACCTCCGCCCAATTCAAAAGGTTTCGTCGCGGGCCGTGCCCATGCCGCCATAAAGCCGCGACCGTTGGTCGCGGGAGCGGAAACTGCGACCACCGGTCGCGGCTTTATGTTTCAAATGACGGCTTTGTTACGATTTTGACACGTTGCACTGGCCCGGAACCTTGCTTGAGCGGTTTCGGGTCGACCGATATGATTCCACTGGGACGACGACAGCCGGGGGGCAAGCGTCGCACGACGCCTGATGACACAGAGCGCGGCGTCGAAACTGGCTTTGCTGCCAGGGGATCCGCGCCGCCGATCTGCACGCCCGCACTTGGAGCCGGCTTTTGATGAAAGCGTTTGACTCGACCCAGTTGTATTTCAATCGCGCGGCCGATCACATCGACCTGAGCGAAAACATTCGCCGCCTGCTGGTCACGCCCAAACGCGAAGTCCAAGTGCAGGTGACGATCGAGCGCGACAACGGCGAAATCGCCACCTATATCGGCTACCGCGTGCAGCACGACGATTCGCGGGGGCCAATGAAAGGGGGCCTGCGCTTTCATCCCGACGTCGACTTGGACGAGGTCCGCTCGCTGGCAGCCTTGATGACTTGGAAGACGGCTGTCGTCAACATTCCGTACGGCGGCGCCAAGGGCGGCATCGCCATCGACCCGTCCCGGGTGAGCGAGCGCGAGCTGGAGCGGATTACCCGCAAATTCATCGACGGCATCCACGACGTGATCGGGCCTGACACCGACATTCCGGCCCCCGACATGGGGACCAACGACAAGGTCATGGCCTGGATCATGAATCAATACAGCAAGTATCACGGCTTCAGCCCCGCCGTGGTCACGGGCAAGCCGGTCGAGATGCACGGCCTGCCGGGGCGCGAAGAAGCCACCGGACGCGGCGTGGGCACGATCACGCTCAAAACCCTCGGTCGGCTGGGACGCAAACCATCGGCCACGCGCGTGGCCATCCAGGGGTTCGGCAACGTCGGCTCGCACACGGCCAAGTTCCTGGCCGACGCCGAGTGCAAGGTCGTGGCCGTCAGCGACGTCAGCGGGGCGTATTACAACCCGGCCGGTCTGAACATGACCGAAGTGCTGCGTCATTCATTGGCGCACCGCGGCAGCCTGGTCGGCTTTCAAGAAGCCGAGCGGCTAACCAACGAGCAGCTTTTGGAGTTGGACGTCGACGTCTTGATCCCGGCCGCGCTGGGCGGTGTGCTGCGCAAAGAAAATGCCGCCAAGGTGCAGGCGCCGATCATCATCGAAGCGGCCAACGCGCCGGTGTATCCCGACGCCGACGATATCCTCGACGCCCGCGGCACCGTGCTCGTGCCCGACATCCTGGCCAACGCCGGCGGCGTCACGGCCAGCTATTTCGAATGGGTGCAGAATCGCCAACATTATCAGTGGGGCATGAACCGCGTGCGGCAAGAGCTCGACCACGTCATGAGCGAGAGCTTCGAACGCGTCTGGCAGGTGTCGGTCGAACGCAAAGTGACATTGCGGACCGCCGCTTACATCTTGGGGATCGGACGCGTCGGCCGAGCGACCGTTCTGGGAGGAATTACCTGATGAGCACCGCCTTGGGCCTGGAAAAACTCAAGCAGATTCCGCTGTTCGCCGGTTTGACCGACGACGAATTCAAGCGCCTGCAGCAAGTGGCCGCCGTGGCGACTTTCGAGCCAGGCGAATTCGTCATCGAGCAGGATCAGCGCAGCCAGCACCTGTGGGTACTGCTGGAAGGGCGCTGCGAGGTGATCAAGTACGTCGACCAGGGCAAGAACGGCCCGGTGCCGACCGTGTTGGCCGTGCTCAGCGAACACAGCAACTTTGGCGAAATGTCGTTCTTTCACGACGCGCCGCACTCGGCCGCGGTGCGGGCCCAGACGCGCGTCAAGCTACTGCACCTCACGCGCAGCCAGTACAACGACCTGGTTAACAGTCAATCCTCGCTGGCCTGCAAGCTGACGGTCAACGTCGTGCAGATCCTGGCCGAACGGCTGCGGCGCATGGACCAATGGGTGGTCGAACTGAAGACCAAGACCGAGCAGCCGCAAAACGCGGCCGACTGGTCGAAACTCCGCTCGCAACTGTTCGACACCTGGCAGCTCTGACGGCGCCCAAAAACGCGCCGGCTATCGAGCGCCTACTGGCACTTGGTCAGGATAAACGGCGGATAGCGTCCCTTGCGGTCTTCGACCCGGGCGCTTCGATCCGAGAGCATGGTAACTGCCCACTCTCCCATGAATCGATCTTTCTGCTCCCCGGCCTTGGAAATGATCGCAACCGTTTCTCGATTGCCTTCGGTTTTGGGCACGCGCCAATTTCTTATTTCGACGAGCAACGCGAGGTCATTAACGATCCAACTGAGAACCATCGTCCCGTCGGGGCGAAGGTCTACTTGCGCCCTGCCGTCCAATAGCCACGGCGTGCCCGGATCTGTTGAACGACTCATTAAATTCGGCCAGTACATCTTCCGTGT
This sequence comes from Pirellulales bacterium, assembly GCA_036268995.1. Lineage (GTDB taxonomy): Bacteria > Planctomycetota > Planctomycetia > Pirellulales > PNKZ01 > DATATB01. The sequence continues at coordinate 124,272 of DATATB010000140.1, forward strand.
CGTCCACGTCCCGACTAGTCGCTGGCTGATTTCGTCGGGGCGCGCCTTGGGCAGCGCCGTGAAGTCAAACTTTTGGGGAACGCTATCGGCCGCCTTGGCCTGCTCTTTCCGCTTTGGCCGCGCCGGAGGCGTACGGGTGAACCGGAAAGTCTGATCGTGAGCGACGCATGCATCGAAGTTCGCCGCCAAGAACTCGAGCGCATTCTTTGGCGTGTCCGTTACAAGCACCGACGTGTAACCGGAAACCAGCAGCCCGCGCCGCTCCTTGGCTGATCCGCGCAGCTTGCCGGCTTGAATCGCGTCGCCAATTGCGCTTGCGTCGAGCATGAACACCTCGAGCGATTCACCGCGGGTGCGGTAGGCAAAAACGTCGTATCGCGTTGGCTGTTCTCGCTCGCCATCTTTTCCGTTCGGCAATGCGGCAACCATCGACATGAATCGACGCCCGCCGGCCTTGGTCGTAAACACCTCGCCAGGCAGTTTTTCGTTGCCATGCTTTTTGTTGGCCCGGCGTGGCGGCCCCCAGTCGAGTTTCAACGCGTTGCTTTTGTCCTGCCGGACGATTTTAAGCGGGGGAGACTCTTCTTCAGATGGCGTCGCATCCCCGGCAAAGTACCAGGTGCCGAGCAACTGCTCGTCGACTTTCGAGGTCTGCGCATCGGAAAGCGGCTCTTGGAACTCCGGATCGCAGCCCGCCGTCGCCGCCGCGCACAGCACAAGCAACGCTAGCACCAATGGCCGGACCCGCGCGATGCGCTGCATATTGCACTCCCCCAAACTGCACGGCGGGCGTCCCACTTGATTGGAACGCTCAACCACCGTACTCAGGCGTAAGCCGAGCGCGGCGCCGCCGTGCCGGAGGCCGGCTTGGTGCCCGCCGGTTCGGCCACGACTTCGGCCAGGATTTTTGCGGCCTGCTCGACGTCTTCGCGCGAGACGTCCAGATGCGTGACGGCGCGGATCAACTGCCCGCCGAAGGCGCCCATCCGCAGGCCGCGCTCCGCCAGCCGGGCCACGAGCTCGGGACTGGTGCCCAGCCGCGGATGCACGCGGAAGATCACCAGATTGGTGTCAACTTTTTCAGGCCGCAGCTCCAGGCCGTCGATCTGGCGGATGGCCGCGGCCAACACCTGCGCATTGCGGTGATCTTCGGCCAGACGATCGATGTGGTTTTCCAGGCTGTATAGCGCGCCGGCGGCGATGATGCCGGCCTGCCGCATGGCCCCGCCAAACAGCTTGCGCACGCGACGCGCCTTGGCGATGAGGTTCGCCGGGCCGGCCAGCGCCGAGCCCACCGGCGCGCCCAGCCCCTTGCTGAAACAAATGCTGACCGTGTCGAAGTGCTGCGCCCATTGCGTGGCGGGAATGCCGGTGGCCACGACGGCGTTAAACAGCCGCGCCCCGTCCAGGTGCGTGGCCAGCCCGTGTTCACGGGCCCAACCGCAGAGCTTTGCCACTTCGTCGTAGGGCAACACGCGGCCGCCGCCACGATTGTGCGTATTCTCCAGGCAGAGCAACCGCGTGCGGGTCTGGTGCATGTCACTGGGGCGAATAAGACCTGTCAGTTGCTCGAGCCGCAGCACGCCGAATTCGCCTTCGACCGTACGGGCCACCAGGCCGCTGAGTTGGGCAAACGCGCCCTGCTCGTAATTGTAAATATGGCATTGAGTTTCGCAGAGAAACTCGTCGCCCGGCTGGCAGTGAATTCGCACGCCAATCTGGTTGGTCATGGTGCCCGACGGGGCGAACATGGCCGCTTCCTTGCCGAGCATCTCGGCCAACCGCGCTTCGAGGCGATTGACGGTCGGATCCTCCGCGGTCATGTCGTCGCCCACTTCGGCGGCGGCCATGGCGGCACGCATGCCGGGCGTGGGTTTGGTGGCGGTATCGCTGCGGAGATCCAGTCGGCGGTTCATTAACTTCTCCTGGTGGTTATCACCAGGAATAACGCACAGACGCCGGCTGGGCAAGGACTTCTGTTCTGGCGTGGGGCGGGAGGCGCGGCTCAAGGCGCGCGGCGAGCAGCAGGCGGGGCAACCGGCAAAAGCGGCCATCATCGCGGGGACACAGGCGTCCCCGCGCGGCCGGCGGCACTCAGAATTCCGGCGTCAATTCATGGCGGCGGCGACGGATTGTGCATCGCTCACGACGATGGCATCGACCATCCGGACCACGCCTGCCACGCGTTGGCAACAGTGCTGGCACAACTGCTTTTCATAAAAGCTGCGCACCCGGCCGCGCAGGGTCACCGTGCCATTGTCGGCCTCGACTTCCAGATGCCGCAGGGCCGGCATGTGGCGGCCTGCCAAATAATTCACTACGCGACGCTTCAGTTCGTGGTCGGCATGGCTGGCACTGCTGATCATGTCTGGCTCGATCCGTGGGGTGGTGGGAGGCTCATGCCCGGCGCCGCTCTTTTAAGCTCACCAGAACTTATCGGCCACGGGCTGCCGCCGGGTTCAGCAAGATGCGTGCCACGACCTTGATACGCCGGGTTCCTGGACCTCGGCAACCGGCGTAAGTTCAAACCGCTCTAGCGCTAGGGGAACGCAGTCGGCGCATTGCGTCAACCGGCAGGGCCGAACATTTTGCAAACTGTGCACAGTGCAACGGCGTACGACGCACACTTCATGTGCAGGCGTTGCGCGCGATGACGATGACGGCAAGTCAGCGCATGCTTCGTGCTGCCATTACCGCTTGCCAGCGGTGTTTCAATAGCCGAGGCCGTCGCCGTCGAGCTTGCCGGTTTCCAGCGTGCCGTCGGTGATGCGGAACATGCCCGGATACCGGCCGGCCCAGTTCGCGTTGCCCGCCGGACAGTATTGCCTGGCGTTGCCTTCGACGGCCGCCACCGTGGGAATCCGGGCGGCGAGGCTGGCCGAGTGCAGAAACGACGCACCGGGGCACGTCAGATCCTGCACGCACAGGAACAGGCCGTACTTCTGCGCGGCGGCACCCATCAATAGCGCCTCGCTATGGCCCTTGCAGGCCTTGAGCGCCGCGCCGGTATAGCCCTGCTCGCGGGCCACCTGCAAGCTTTCCAGGTCCACGAGCGACTCGTCGATGACCATCGGCTTGATCTTGGCGGCTTCGTGCATGCGATTTTCCGGGTGGGCCCGCAAGTCGCGATGCGTCGGCTGCTCGATGTATTGCACGCGGTCGAAGGCCGCCGGCGCCTTGCGCCGAACTTCGGCCATGAAATCGAGAATGTACTGCACGTTGGCGCACTTCTCGTTGAAGTCGAGCGAATAGAACCACTGCTGACAGCCACGCTGGCGCTGCGTCTGCACGGCCACGGCCTCGACGGCCACCACGCGGTCGACGTCCCACCCCAAATCGTCGCCGTTGAGCTTGATCTTCAGATGCGTCAATCCATTTTCGGTGATCCAATCGCCGAGCGTCTCGGGCAGGCCGTCGTCGAGCGGCTTTTTGACGTCGGCCGGGCTCAGCGGATCGAGCGCGCCGATCAGATGATAGAGCGGCATGCGCGGCTTGGGCGTCCGCAGCGTGTAACGATCCAGATACTCTCCGGCAAACTCGGGCGTGAGATACGAACTGAGATCACGGTTGACAAACTCGGCCCCCAGCACGTTGTACGAGTTCTGCCCGAGCGCTTTGCCGTACGCATCGTGAATGGCCGCCTCGAGCGGACTGGCCGCGACCAGTTGGGCCAGGCGCGGCATGGCCGGCCCGGTGTTCGTGTCGCGCGCGACCTCTTCGGCCAGCCGCGCATGGTCTTGCGACAGGTCGTGGGTGATTTCCAGCGGATGGCCTTGGCCCGAATAGGCATTGGCCTGCTGCGCGAGCCGCTCGCCCAAGTCGATCATGGCCGTCAGCGTTTCGCCACTGCTGGGTTCGGCCGTGGGCCAGGCCCAAACGTTGCCCATCGGCATGGACCCCAGCCCCCGGGCACGGCGGCCGTCGCGCGTTTCCACGTCGACCGTCACGTCCAGGATCACGGCATCGCTGACCACGCGGCCCCCGAACTTGACCGGAGCGCGATACGCGAAGCTTTCCGTCCGGGTCGAAACTTCCAGCAAACGGATGTCAGTAGTCTTGGACAAGGGGCGGCTCCTATGACGTAGCGGACGATCACCAGCTTACTTGAGCGGGCACGAAAATCGTACTGCCAAGCCCCTGCCCGGGCAACCGACAAACCGGCTTATACCAACCCCTTGCGCACGGCCCAGACGGCGGCCTGTGTGCGATCGGTGACGCCGATCTTGCGCAGGATGTGCTGCACGTGCTCCTTGACCGTTTCGTAGCTGATGCCCAAGGCCTGGCCGATTTCTTTGTTCGTCAGTCCGAAAGCAAGCTGCCGCAGCACCTCGCTCTCGCGCTGCGTGAGCGGCACCTCGACGTCGGCCACCATCCGCGGTGTGGCCAGTGCCCCCGTCACACGGCGCAGTTCGTCGCGAGTCCAGGCATCCTCGCCGCTGGCCACCTTGCGCACAGCCGCGAGCAACTCGTCGCGCGTGGCCCCTTTCAGCAGGTAGCCACTGGCGCCCAAGGCCACGGCCCTGGCCACGTAGGTGGGATTGTCGTACGTCGAAAGCATGACCACCGCCATTTTGGGGTAGGTCATCTTGATCCGGCCCAGAGCGGTCAAGCCGTCAACGTCGGGCATGCGAATGTCCAACAGCAGAAGATCCGGTTGCAGCTTTTCGGCCAATTTGATGGCCTCCTCGCCGGTGGCCGCTTCGCCCACCACTTCGATTTCGGTCCCTGCCATGAGACTCTTGATCCCCGACCGAACGACCTGATGGTCGTCAGCAATCAGCAAACGGATGGCCATGTGATCTCGCTATCGTCTATGATTCAGGTACAAAACATTGGATGGGTTCCCTCAACAGAGGGGAAGCTGCTGTTCGTTGTTGCCCCCCTCTGCAATCAATTGTATCGCGCGCCTCCCCCCGAGCGGAGCCCCCCGGGGGGCATTTTTTCCAAAGTCCGATGAATAAAGCCTTTATCAAGGAGCCGGAGCAGAGCGATTCGGCCTACTGTCCACGCTGCGGCTCGTTGGGCATTGCCGTCGGCGAGGCAACATTGGCCGCGCAACTGACACCGCTGGCTCAGAACGCGATCGCCAAGGCTGCGTTCTTCTGTCCCTTTCCGACGTGCGAAGTCGGCTACTTCGATAGCTTCGAGCGCGTCGTCCCGGCCAGCGAACTGGTGCGCCCGACCTACCCCAAGGATCCGGAAGCCCCGCTCTGCGCCTGCTTCGGATTTACCCGCGACGACGTCGAAGACGACTTGGACGAGGGGGGCGTCCAGCGCGTGCGCGAGCTGCTAGCCAAGGCCCGCACCAGCGAGGCCCAATGCCTGCTCAAGGCCGCCAGCGGGCAGTGCTGCGTGAGCGAAGTGCAGCGCTATTTCATGCGCCGCCGAGCCGAGCGGGCCCAAGGCGAGTAAGCGCCGCCTTCCGCAACTTTTCAAGCCCATCTGCATTTGGCACGTAAAACGCGACGGGTCGCCTCCGGTGTGCCCAGCGCACGCCATAAGTCGTGTTCTTTTACCGCTGCCCCGCGGCCATCGGATTCGTGTGAAGCCGATTTGGGCGGGTGGCAACCAGGGGGCTTAGCAATAAGGAGCGGAGGAAAATGACCGTCGCATCATGGTTCTCGAAAATTACCGGCGGTGCCAAGTTGGACAACCTTGAGTGCTTGCTGATGGAACAAATCAAGGATCTGTATAGCGCCGAAGACCAACTGATCAGTGCGCTGCCCAAGATGGCGGCTGCCGCCCATGCGGCCCAGCTCAAACGGGCGTTTACGACGCATTTGGAAGAAACCAAGCAGCACAAGCACCGGCTGGAAGAGATCTTTCGGATGTTGGGGAAGGAACCCGAAGCGGAAACGTGCGAGGCCATGCAGGGCCTGATCTCCGAGGGAAGCGAAGTGATTGACATGGAGGGCGACCCCGAGGTGAAGGACGCCGCGCTGATCGCCGCCGCGCAGCGCGTCGAGCATTACGAAATCGCCGGCTATGGCTGCGTGCGGGCATTTGCGCATCGCTTGGGTCACACGCAAGTCGTGCACCTGTTGCAGCAAACGCTCGACGAAGAAGCCCATGCCGACAAGTTGCTCACGGAAATTGCCGAGGGCTATATCAACGAACAGGCCGCGCGCAGCTAGGCGCGGTCGACACGCTTTCGCGGGTCTGCCCACGCTCTGCATTAAGAGCGTGGGCAGGCTCCGCGCCGTGAATTTCTGGCAACAGACCACTACTTTCCTCGACGGGAGCCACGCGCATGAACAATGGCCACACCAACGGTCACAAACAGCGGGAAGTCGTGGTCATTACTGGAGCGTCGGCGGGCGTGGGTCGGGCGACGGCGATGGCTTTTGCGCGGCGCGGGGCGCGTGTCGCGCTGCTGGCTCGAGGTGTCGAAGGCTTGGAAGCGGCGCGGCGCGAAGTCGAAGCGGCCGGGGGCGAGGGCTTTATTTTTCCGGTGGACGTCGCCGATCACCAGCGGCTGGAAGAGGCGGCCGGGGCTGTGGAAGATCATTTTGGCCCCATCGACGTGTGGGTCAACAACGCCATGACGTCGGTGTTTTCGCCCGTCAAGCAAATGACGCCTGAGGAATTCAAACGCGTCACCGAGGTCACCTATCTGGGCTTCGTATACGGCACGCAGTCGGCCTTGCGGCGGATGCTGCCGCGCGATCGAGGCGCGATCGTGCAGGTGGGCTCGGCGCTGGCCTATCGCGGCATTCCCTTGCAGGCGGCCTATTGCGGCGCCAAGCACGCCATTCATGGCTTCACCGAGTCGCTGCGCTGCGAACTGCTGCACGATCATAGCCGCGTACACATCTGTATGGTGCAGATGCCGGCCTTGAATACGCCACAGTTCGGTTGGGTCAAAAGCCGGCTGCCGCGCCGGGCCCAGCCCGTGCCGCCGATCTTTCAGCCGGAAGTGGCGGCCGAAGCGATTTATTACGCCGCCCACCATCGCCGCCGCGAAATGTACGTCGGCCTGTCTACAGCCGTGGTCGTGGGTGGCAACAAGCTGCTGCCCGGCTTGGGTGATTGGTATCTGGCGAAGACCGGCTACGACTCGCAGATGACATCCGAGCCGGCCGATCCGCAGCGCCCCAACAACCTCTGGGAACCCGTGCCCGGCGACCCCGGCACGCACGGCCGTTTCGACCGCCGGGCTCATGCTTCCAGCGGTCAACTCTGGGCCACGATGCATCGCGGATGGCTGGCCGCCGCCGGGTTGGCGCTGGCTGGTTGCGCCGCGATCCTGGCGTTGGAAAAGAGTGAAAAGTGAAAAGTGAAAAGTGGAAAGTGAAGAGCGCAGAGGGCGGGAACGGCCTGGCGCATGGGGTGGCGCTTGCGGCCGGGGCTGAAATTGCAAGCGTGCGCGTTTCGGCCTACAAGATCCCGACCGATGCGCTCGAGTCGGACGGCACGTACGAGTGGGACTCAACCACGCTCGTGCTGGTAGAAATTGAAGCCGGTGGGCAAACAGGAATCGGTTACACCTATGCTGACGAGGCGACCGCCCGACTGATCGAATTGAAGCTGGCGAAGATCATCGAAGGCCTCGATGCGCTGGACACACCGGCCTGTTGGATCGCCACGACGGCTGCCGTGCGCAACCTGGGCCGGCCCGGCATTGCGGCCATGGCCGTCTCGGCGGTCGATGTCGCGCTGTGGGATCTGAAGGGCAAGCTGCTGGGCGTGTCGCTCGTGTCGCTGCTGGGCGCGGCTCGCTGGGCCGCTCCCGTGTACGGCAGCGGCGGGTTTACCTCATATTCGATCGACAAGCTCGAGGAGCAGTTGGGCGGTTGGGTGGCCCAGGGCATTCCGCGGGTCAAGATGAAGATCGGCCGCGATCCGCAGGCCGATCTCCAGCGCGTGGCCCGGGCTCGCGCCGCCATCGGCAGCCAGGCCGAATTGTTCGTCGATGCCAACGGCGCGTACAGCCGCAAGCAGGCGCTGGCCCAGGCCGAAGCGTTTACGGCTGAGCATGTCACCTGGTTCGAGGAGCCCGTCTCGTCCGACGATCTAGAAGGCTTGCGGCTGCTGCGTGATCGCGCGCCGGCGCCGATGAACATTGCCGCCGGCGAATATGGCTACGACTCGTGGTATTTCCGCCGCATGCTCGAGACGGGCGCCGTCGACGTGTTGCAAGCCGATGCCACGCGTGCCGGCGGCATCACCGGATTCCTGCAAGCCGGCGCGCTCTGCGAGGCTTTTCAATTGCCGCTGTCGGCCCATTGCGCGCCATCGCTGCATGCCGCGCTGGGCTGCGCGGTGCCGCGTTTTTGCCACCTGGAATATTTTCACGACCACGCCCGCATCGAGCATCTGCTCTTTGACGGGGCACTGGAACCCGAGCAAGGCGCCCTGCGGCCCGATCGCTCGCGGCCCGGTTTGGGAATCGCCTTCAAATCGGCCGACGCGAAGCAATTTCGGCTGTAGAGCGGACAGTAAGTAACAACACGTTTTTCCGTAGCCCAGGCATTCATGCCTGGGTGCCGACGCCGCGAAAAGCCCGGTTTTTGCCCCTTCAGGGGCTAAAGCCCCGGCATTAGGGGCGGGCAAACGCGTTCGTTTCCCAGGCGTAAACGCCTGGGCTACGGAAAGCAATGAATCCAACATTTCCTTTTAGTGCCTCGAAGCGCAAATCGCATCTCAACGCCGGGAGACCACCACGATGAAATCCAAAATCCTCGACCACGGCGGCGAACGGGGCTTTGTGCTCGTGTTTCAAACGGGCGACGAGGTGGCCGCCGGGCTACTCGACTTTGCCAAGAGCCAGCAGTTCACGGCCGCGCACTTCACGGCCATCGGCGCGTTTTGCGAGGTCACGCTGGGCTGGTACAACCTCGAAAAACAAGACTACGAAAAGATTCCCATCCACGAGCAGGTGGAAGTCCTCTCGCTGGTCGGCAACGTCGCGCTCGACCAAGGTAAACCCAAAGTGCACGCCCACGTCGTCGTCGGCAAGCGCGACGGCACGGCGCACGGCGGGCATCTGGTGCAAGCGATCGTGCGGCCCACGCTCGAAGTCATGCTCTTCGAATCCCCCGCCGCACTCCGCCGCCAAATGGACCCCACCGCCGGCATTGCACTAATCAGCCTCGACTGACGCCGTCTTCCATTCATCATTCATCACTCATCGTTCCGCATTTCCACTCTGCTTCCAATACTTCAGCCCGGGAAAGAAAAAACACGCCGCCGACACCAGCCCGAACAAGCTGATCGAGCCGGGAATGCCCGCTCGGTCCATCCAGGCCATGACGATCGCGGTGGCGAACAGTGCGGCCGATTGCACGTAAAACTCGCCGGTGAGGATGCCGGCCTTCACCAGGAACACCATGCCGCTGGTCAGCCCCAGCAGCGGCGAGAGCGTGAGCACGGGCAGACCCATCAACATTTCCAGCACGAACAAGAGCGCGATGCCGATCATGCTGCTGGCCCAGACGTGCGCGATCTGCCGCTCGACAAACGTGACCGGCCCGGCCCGACGGCGCAGGGCCCAAAAGATCGCGGCCCAAGTCCCCAGGCCGACGGTCCAGAGCATCACATACGGCCCCGGCGAGCGGATGCCGCGATACTGGAACGCGTTGGTGACGAGGCAAATCACCAGCAGGGCCAGGCTATGCCACATCCACAGCAGGCCCCAATTCTCCAGCACCACGGCGTGATGCGTCTCGCGAAACAGCCGGGCGAAGACCTGCCCGAACTTTCCGCTGCGCGCGGCAATCGGCTCGTCGGCCAGCCACGCTTCGAGATCATCGGCCAAGGCCCCGGCCGTGGCATAGCGCAGCGCCGGCAGTTTTTGCAGCGATCGCAGCGCGATCATCTCGAGGTCGGCGTCGGCCAGCGGATTCACCAGCCGCGGCGGCGGCGGATCCTGCTCGAGCACGAGCAGCACGGTGTCCAGCGCCGTGGGGCCTTGCAGCGGCGGGCGGCCAGTGAGCATGTGATACAGGATGGCTCCCAGGCTGTAGACGTCGCTGGTCGGCCCAAGCTGCCCGCGGCTGCCGGCCGCTTGCTCGGGCGACATATACAGCGGCGTGCCCAAAATGGCGCCGGTCTGCGTCCAGCGTTCATCCGATTCGATCCGTCGAGCCAGTCCGAAATCGCTGACGTGCGGCCGGCCGTCGGCATCGAGCAGCACGTTCGAGGGCTTGAGATCGCGATGCAGCAGGCCTTGCTCGTGCGCGTATTGAATCGCCCGGCAAACCGGCGCCAGCAAGGCGGCCGCCTCGCGGCCCGGCAGCGGTCCGGCCGACAAACGTTCGGCCAGCGTAGTGCCGGCCACGAGCTTCATCGTGAAATACGGCTGCTCGTCGATCTGGCCGACTTCATACACCGGCACGATGTTGGGATGGCTGAGCCGCGCGGCCGAGCCGGCTTCGGCCCGAAAGCGGGCCAGGTCGGCGGCCGAAGCCCACGTGCCGCGGAGCACGACCTTGAGCGCCACCTCGCGATCCAGGCTCACCTGCCGCGCCCGATAGACCACGCCCATGCCGCCGCGTCCCAGCTCTTCAAGAATCTCGAAATCGCCAAAGTGGCCGGGCAGTGCGGGCCCGGTAGTCGGCATTCCCGACTCGAGCGCGGCGTTCCACGTGGCCTGCAAATGCTCGTCGCTGGCGATTGCGGCAAATCGCTCGGCCAGCAGCGCGGCGGCCCACAACTCGCGCAGTTCGGCAGCCAATTCCGGCTCGCGGGCTGCGAGTTCTTCGACCCTCGGCTCCTGCCCCTGGCGCAATTGCTCGGTGAGTTCGGCCAGCAATCCAGCCAAACGGCTATCGCGATCGGCGGGCGGATCGGGCTGGCGATTCATGGCACGCTCCGGCCGGAAGCGGACGGTTCGTCGAGCATTTCGCGCAGCCGCCGCATGGCCCGCAGGTAGCGCATGCCCGCGGCCGGTTCGCTGAGCCCCAACGTTTGGGCCGCTTCGCTGTTGCTCAACTGCTCGAAGTGCCGCATGACGATGATTTCGCGGTCCGGCTCGTCGAGTTGCTCGAGCGCAGCGCGAAAACGATCTTCCAACTCGTGCCACACGGCGGCGGCTGCCGGTGTCAGCTCGCGGCCGGCCAGTTGAGCGGCCAAATCCAAGGCCGATTGGCTGCCGGCCGAGCGTACGACCAGCGCTTGCTCGCGATCGATGCTGCGGCGGCCGGCCACTTTGTGCCGGCGGTAGGCGTCGATCACGCGGTCCCGCGCGATTTGCCGCAGCCACAAGTGGAACGGCACGTTGGGTGCTGCCAGGTAATCATCAAGCCGGCGGTTGGCTTCGATCATCACGTCCTGCACGATGTCGCTGGCATCCACGCGCCGCTGAAGTCCGCGATCGAGCCGCAGCATCACGATCCGGCGCAGGGCTGCCCGATGGCGCTCGAGCAGGCCGTTGACCGCCGACGCATCCCCCTCGCCCGCCCGGCGGAGCAATTCGATCGTCTGCGAGGCATCGGGCCACATAATTGGTGTAACCGTCCGTTCACGCGCGCAGCGCGGCCAGCGTGGCCTCCAGCGCCGCGATTTTTTGCTCGGCCTCGACCAGCGACGCGCGCTCCTTCTGCACGACCTCGGCCGGCGCGCGGTCGACAAAGTTAGCATTGGCCAGCTTCGCCCGCTTGCCTTGGACAAAGCCGGTCAGCCGCTCGCGTTCCTTCTCGTTGCGGGCAATCTCCGCGTCCTTGTCGATTAAACCTGCCAGGTCCACCAGCACTTCGCCGGCGGTCAGGGCCAGCCGGGCGCAAGTAGGTGGCGCTTCGACATCGGGGCCCCAGGCCGTGGCCTCGGCATTGGCCATCGACTGAATCGCCGCCGCCATTGGCCGCAGCAGCTCGACAATTTCGTCGCTGGTGCGCAGGGCAAAACGGATGGGCGTCTTGGGCGGAATGTTCTGCCGGCTGCGAATCTCGCGCAGCCCACGCAGCACATCCTGGAAGTGGGCAAACCGGGCTTCGATCGCTGAATCCTGACGCGCCGTTTCCGGCTGCGGCCAGTCGGCCTTCATCACGCTCTCGGCCGGCCGCTCGCTACGGGCCAGACCGCGCTCGGGCGCGGCGGCGGCCAGCAGGTGCCAGATTTCTTCCGTGATGAATGGAATCGCCGGGTGCAACAGCCGCAGCAAGTTGTCCAGCGTGTGGGCAAGCACTTGCTGCGCCACCGGCCGGGCCGCCGGGTCTTGCAAGCGGTTCTTGACCATCTCCAAATAAAAACTGCAAAACTCGTCCCAGGCGAATTCGTACGCCAGCCGCATCGCGTCGGCAAAATGATACTGCTCAAGCGCGGCGGTGACCTGCGACGTGACGCTCGACAGCCGGCTGAGGATCCAGCGGTCTTCGACTGCCAGGTCCGCGTCGGCAATGGGCGCAAAGGCGTAGCCTTCCAGATTCAGCAGTACGAACCGGGCCGCGTTCCACAGCTTGTTGCAAAAGTTGCGCGCCAGCTCGAACCGCTCGCTCACCACCGGCCCGCGCGGCAAGGCCACGTCGTCGGGCTTGCTGGCCCACTGCGTCGAAAAGTCCTTGCCGCATTGCTTGCAGGTGACGCGCGGCAGCACGCGATTTTTCTTCGTCTGCTCGACGAGCGTATTGCAGTGCGGACATTCGAAGTCGACCGGCATCCGGACATCTTGCGTCTCGGTGGTGAGATACGCGAGCCCAAAGCGCAACGCGTCGGCGCCGAACTTTTCCATCACGTCGATCGGATCAACGCCATTGCCCTTGCTCTTGCTCATCCCCTCGCCATAGCTGTCGAGAATTTTTGGATGAATGAAGACCTGGCGAAACGGCACGTCGTGCATGTTGTGCAGGCCCATCAGCACCATGCGGGCAACCCACAGCGTGATGATGTCGCGGCTGGTCACCAGCGCACTGGTGGGATAATAGTAGGCCAGCTCGGGCGTTTGCTCCGGCCAGCCCAACGTGGAGTGCGGCCAAAGAGCCGAGCTGAACCACGTATCGAGCACGTCGGGATCCTGCACCAACCGCCGGCCGGGCACGGCCTGTTCGTCGAGATCCTCTTCCAACGCGCAGACCAGCCAGCCGCCATGATCTTCATCGCGGTGCCAGACCACGTCGTCGCGGCCGGCAAACGCCTTTTTCAGCTCGGCTTCGCTCGCATCGGGCGCGTACCAGATCGGGATGCGATGGCCCCACCACAATTGCCGGCTGATGGGCCAATCGCGCTTTTCGGACAACCAATCGAGATAACCGCGGGCATAGCGCGTGGGAAAAATCTGCACGCGCTCGTCGGTCACCGCGTCCATCGCCGATTGCGCCAGTTGCTCCATCTTCACGAACCACTGATCGGCCAGGTACGGCTCGATGGGCGTCTTCGAGCGATCGGAATGGGCCAGCTCGATCTCGCGTTCTTCCACGGCGGCCAGCAGGCCCGCGGTTTCGAGATCAGCCACGACCTTGTCCCGGGCCTTGGCCATGCTCAAGCCCGCGTAGGGCCCGGCGCTGGCGTTGAGCGTGCCGTCGGGATTGAGGATGTTGATCATCGGCAGTTGCTGCCGCAGGCCGACGTCGTAGTCGTTCGGATCGTGGGCCGGCGTGACTTTGACGCAGCCGCTGCCCAGCTCGGGCTTCGCCCAAACGTCGGCCACCAGCGGAATTTCGCGATTCAACAGCGGCAGCAACACCTTGCGGCCGGCCAGAGCCATGTCGCGCAATTGCTCGAGCGGGCCGAGCATCGTGCGGCGCCGCTCTTGCAGATCGGCCAGTTGCTGCTGCACTTCGGGCCGCTGCTTGTCGCCGGCCGCAGCCAGCTTTTTCTGCAACTCGGCCTCGGCTGCATCGAGCGCGGCGGCCGGATCGGGATGCACGGCCACGGCCGTATCGCCGAGCATCGTCTCGGGCCGCGTGGTGGCCACGGTGACGAACTCGGGCTCGCCGTCCTGCGGGTCGATCACCGGATACTTCAGATGCCAGAAATGCCCGGCGACCGTTTCGTGAAAGACTTCGTCGTCGCTGACGGCCGTTTGCAGGTAGGTGTCCCAGTTCACCAGCCGCTTGCCCCGATAGATCAGTCCCTCTTCGAAAAAGCGAAAGAACGTGTGCCGCACCGCGCGGGCGCACGTCTCGTCGAGCGTGAAACGCGTGCGCTGCCAGTCGCAACTACAGCCCATGCGTTTGAGCTGCCCCAGGATGCGCTGCTCGTATTCTTGTTTCCAGGCCCAAATGCGTTCGACGAGCTGCTGCCGGCCGAGGTCGTGGCGGCTTTTCTTTTCTTCGGTCAGCAGCCGGCGCTCGACGACCGCCTGCGTGGCGATGCCGGCATGATCGGTGCCGGGCATCCACAAGGCGTTGAACCCCTGCATTCGCTTGAAGCGCACCAGGATGTCTTGCAGCGTGTTGTTCAGCGCATGGCCCAAGTGCAGCGCGCCGGTGACATTGGGCGGCGGAATGACGATCGAGTACGGCTTGCGGGCCGGGTCCGGCTCGCTATGAAAATAGCCCTGCTGTTGCCAAAACTGGTACCAGCGGCGCTCTGGCTCGGCGTGATGGTATTGCTTAGGCAGTTCGGACGAAGCGACGGTGCTCATGCGCTAGCGTACAGTCTGTTGAGAACGTGATCCGTAAAGCGATGCGAGAATCATAAAACGCTTCTCGCTTTGAGAATAGATGGGGACTGAGCGCGGACCGGCTCGCGAGTGAGCGGTCGCGGCTTTATGAGGCGCTTTCGGCGGCCGCGGGATGGGTGGCTCGCGACTGGCCTTTGCCGAGTTTGTATTCCACGGCGTCGGACAGGGCGATCCAACTGGCCTCGATCACGTTTTCGCTGACGCCGATGGTGCCCCAGACTTCGTGCTGGTCGCGGCTTTCGATCACTACGCGCACCCCAGCCGCCGTGCCGGCCTCGGAGTTGATCACGCGGACCTTGTAGTCGACGAGGTGCATTTCGGCCAGGCTGGGATAATCGGCATACAAAGCCTTGCGCAGCGCGGCGTCCAAGGCATTCACCGGGCCGTCGCCTTCGGCCACTTCGTGGCGCACGCGGCCGCCCACCAGCAGCTTGACCGTGGCCTCGGTCGTGACCGTGCCCTGCTGGTCGGCTTCCACATTTACGCGGAAGCTGAGGCGCTCGAAGTGCGGCTTGTAGGTGCCGGCACACTTCTTGACCAGCAGCTCGAACGAGGCTTCGGCCGCTTCGAACTGGTAGCCTTCGTTCTCCAGACTGACGACCCGGGCCAGGATGCGGTCCATCAGCTCGCGATCGTGCTGCAAATTGTGCTTGCTCGTGAGCGCCACGATGTTCGAACGCCCCGACAGCTCGCTGACCAGCACGCGCCGCTCGTTGCCGACTTGCTCCGGCGGAATGTGCTCGTAGCTGGAGACCGTGCGGTTGATGGCGTGCACGTGCATGCCGCCCTTGTGGGCAAAGGCGCTCTGACCGACGAACGGCTGGTTCGAACGGTAGTTGAGGTTGGTCAGTTCGTAGATATAGCGCGACAGCTCGGTCAGCCGCTCGATCGATTCGGGCCGCAGAACGCTGTAGCCCTCGTGCTTGAGCGCGAGATTGGCGATGACCGAGACCAGGTCGGCATTGCCGCAGCGTTCGCCCAGCCCGTTGATCGTGCCTTGCACTTGCACGGCGCCGGCTTCGACCGCGGCCAGGGAGTTGGCCACGGCCAGCTCGCAATCGTTATGACAGTGAATCCCCACGGGCACGCTCAGCGCGTCGGTGGCGACGCGCGTCAGGTGCGCGACTTCGGCCGGCATGCTGCCGCCGTTGGTATCGCAGAGCACGACGAGCCGAGCGCCGGCTGCGGCCGCCGCTTGCACCGTCTGCAAGGCATAGTCGCGATTGCTCTTGCTGCCGTCGAAGAAGTGTTCGGCGTCGTAGATAACCGTGCGGCCTTCGGACACCAGGTAGGCGATCGTGTCGCGGATCATGGCCAGGTTTTCGGCCAGCGAAACGCGCAGGACCTCGGTCACGTGAAAGTCCGAAGTTTTGCCGACGATCGTGATCGTCGGCGCTCCGGACGCCAGCAACGCCTGCATGCCCGGATCGCGCTCGGGCGGCAAGTCCTTGCGCCGCGTCATGCCAAAGGCGGCGATGCCCGCGCACTCGAGGGGCAATTGCTGCACGCGTTGGAAGAATTGGGCGTCCTTCTCGTTCGAGAGCGGATAGCCGCCTTCGATGTAGTCGAAGCCCAGGCTATCCAGCCGCTGGGCCACCAGCAGCTTGTCTTCGAGCGAAAAGCTCACGCCTTCGCCTTGGCTGCCGTCGCGCAGCGTGGTGTCGTATATCTCGATGCGTCGCATGCTGCTGAGGACGGCCTGGGGTGAAAACCGGTATTTCGTCGCAAACCAATTAGGATAAAGTTCTATCGCTGGCCATGTCAAACGCGGCGCGCTGCCGGTTACGGCATCGCCGTGGGGAGTGATCGCGACATTGCCGGGGCATCGATCACCCGCTGTTGACGCAAAATCGAGAAACTGAGGTACAAGAATGACTGCTCTGGCGAAGAATCGCCGATTCGTTTACAGGAACTCCAACACTGCGACAATTTGACGCCAGCAGAGGTTCGCGCGTGGAACAAAAAAGTCGGCCGCTTGTCGTCCATCACTATTATCCCTTTGGCAGCGGAAATATCGGCGATCATCTGGTGGCGCGGGCCCTGCGCGCCAGCATCACCAAGTATTTCGGGCCGGCCGATTTTGTCGACATGCCGGTCAACGATTGCTATCGGACCGGCGATCGCCCCATCGGCCTGCGCAACGACAATATCGACCGCTCCAACGCCGAGGCCGACCTCGTGCTGGTAGGTGGCTCGAACCTGCTCGAACCGCGCAAGCGGCACCATTTCGCGCCCACCGGCAGCGATTCCCCCTCCGATTGGGGCGTCTTCACCGACCGCGTGTCCATCCAGCGCCTGCGGCCGCCGCTCTTGCTGGCGGGCATGGGCACCGGCAGCAGTTTTGGCAAAGGCATTCGGCGCTATTCACCCCGGGCTCGCGAAGAGATTCGGCTGCTGCACTCGCACGCGTTTGCCACGGCGGTGCGCGACGAGATGACGGCGTCGCGTCTGAGCCAGATTGGCGTGCACACCGAATGCGTCGGCTGCCCGGTGACGTTTCTGACCGACCGAGCGATTACGGCCGGCGATTCGCAGCAGCCGCTGATCGTCTCGTTTCCGCCTTCGCGAATTGTGCGCCGCTTCGGCGGCAAACGCTTCATGCGTCAGGCCATGACCTATATCGAGTGGCTGCGGGCCGAAGGCGTGCGCGTGGTGGTCACGGTGCACGAAGCGGCCGACCTGGACACGGTGCACGACTGGGTGCCGCGGGACACCGAGATCTTTTATTCCAGCAAGGTCGAAGAGCTGGTGGCGCGCTACGAGAATTGCCGCGGAGTGATCGGGTTCCGGCTGCACGCCGCGCTGCTGGGGCTGGGACTGGGCAAGCCGGTGGTCATGATCGGCCTCGACTGGCGCAGCCTGGCTGCAATCCAAACACTGGAATTGCAATATTATTCGATCCGCGCATTCCGCTGGGCCCAGTTTCTTAAGTTGCGGCTGCTCACCGACACGCTGCTGCGCGGCAACGCGGCGCTGATCGGCCGGCTGGATCTGGCAAAGGCGCGCTTCTCGGCCCGCTACGACGCCTTCTTTCGCGAAGCGGCCTGCCGGCTAACCGGCGCGTGCGGTGAGCAGGAACTGTCGCGTTTGGCTCCGCACCCAGCCGTGCTCAGGTCCCAGAGCGTGCCGGGCAGCAACGAAAAGAAGGTCGCGTAAACCGCCGTCGCCCAGCAGGGGGATGGTTTTCAGCGGCAACCAGCCGCTCCGCGCCAGCTCGCCGCGCAGTTCGACGAGGCTCGGCCGATAGATCCAGCCCGGATGTCCCGACTGGGGCTGCGAATAGCGATCGCCTTGAAAGTTGATGATGCTCAGCGCCAGGTGTCCGCGGCTGCCCAGCAGCTCGCGCAAGCCCTCCAGCGGGCGGGCCGGCTGCTGGAGATACTCGAGCACGCCGCCCACGTGGGCCAGTTCGATGCCGCGTCCGCGGAAAAAACTGAAGTCGCAATCGCCATTGAGATCGATTTGCAGAAAACGGCCCGGTAGCAAGTTGCGATCGGCATGCGAGGCAATGTCGCAACCGTAATACTCGTAGCTTGACCCCAGCATCCGCGCCAGCATGCCGCCGTTGCAGCCGACGTCGAGAATCCGCTTGCCCGGCAGCCCGCGAATAAGCCGCGCCATGCGCGCCAGCCTTGCATGCGGACGATCGTAACGGAACGTTTCTTGTTGCCTTGCAAGGCGAGATCCGCGACGGGCGGTGATCGTGCTCATGGTTCCCTCCGAAAGATCTCGATTTGCCCCATCGTGGCAATCCGCCGAAACTGCTCTCCGCGCGCCAGGCGCCGGCCGATTGCCGCCCGCGTGCGGGCAGCGGCCGGGAGCTGCGATACGAGGCACACGACCCAGCCGCCGCGTGTCACATGCGGCAAGAATCGCTCGAGCATGCGGCAGCTTTCCAACGCGCTCGTGCAGCCATCCATCCAGAATAGCGCGATGGGCCGGCCGAAGCTCGCACCGATGTTTTGCAGCCGCGCTCGGTGAATCTTCAGACGATGGGCCTGCGCGTCGATCCGCTGCACGTGGTCCGGCGCCGGTTGCCAATCGTCCGGCTCTTGAATTTCGATGCTGACGATCTGCGGCCGATCGCTGCGTTGCCGGACGCCTTCGGTCATCCAGGCCGTGGCCTGACTCTCCCACGAGCCCATGTGTACCATGTCGCCGCCCGCGGGAGCTCTGGCCGCCAGATAGGCCAAGAGCATGCCGTAGCGAGGCGCCAGCCCGCCGGCAGCGCGCTCGAGCTGCCGACAGCGCTCGCGCGACAGCCAACGGCGGACCGAGCGACGGGCTTCGCGCTCGAGCCAAAATCCAGGCTCCAGCCAGCGGTGCAAGCCCACGGCGGTCCACAGCGGCAGGCGGCGGCCCAGGTTTCGTAGCCATTGGCGCAGCACGCGTCGTCGGCGGGGCCGGCGAATAGTGCTTGAGGCCTGGGACATCCGGGTCACCTGGGGGTGCTGTTAACGGGGCTCTTAAGCCGCCTGAACGGCTGACTTGCCGGCTGCCAGTCGCGCAAACAGCGCAAGATGCCGGGCGGCGATGGCCGGCCAGGCATACTCGGCAGCCAACCGGCGGCTGGCCTGGCCCCAGCGCGCCGCCAGATCGGGATTGCGTACAAGCTGCGCGAGTGCAGCTGCCAGCGCGGCCGGCTGCTGTGGCTCGACGAGCAGGCCCGTTTCGTCGGGCACGACCAGGCCTTCCAAGGCCGCAATGCGGCTGCCGACGACCGCTTTGCCAGCGGCGCAGGCTTCGAGCACCACCAGCGGCCCGGCTTCGGCACGCGAGGGCACGGCCACGCAGCGGGCGTTTTGCAACAACCACGACTTTGTCGCGCCGGCAACAGCTCCCACAAACGATACGCGTCTGGCAACGCCTAACCCCCCGGCGAGCAATTCGAGTCCTTCGCGCTGTTCGCCGTCGCCGGCCACGACCAGCCGCATGTCGGACTCTTGGGCCATCAGGACCATGGCCTGCAAGAGCACATCGACGCCCTTGAACGGATGCAGCCGTCCCAAAAACAGAATATATTGGCCACTGCGAATGCTTTCAGGCAGCGCGGGCCGAGCAACCGGCTTGGCAATCGACGCCACGTCCACGCCATTGGAAATCTCGGCCAGGCAGCGCGGCTGCGGGCAAAGTCGCAACAAGCCCTCGGTAGTGAAGCGGCTGATCGAGATCAGCGCATCGGCCGCGGCAGCCGTGTGCCGGCAGCGCTCGAGCACGCGCGGCTTCGAGAGCCGGTGCTGGCGCAAATCGGCTCCGTGGCTGGTAATCACCAGCGGCACGCCGCACTCGCGCGACACGAGCGAGCCCAGGTAACCGCAGGGATGCAGGCTGTGACAGTGCAGCACGTCGAAAGGAAAGCTCGTCCGCAGGCGCGTCAGATTGTGGCGATAATAACGCACCAGCCGCCAGGTGGAGACAAACCGCCGATGGCGCACCACGCGGTAGGGAAGCTGCTCGTCGGCCGGCACCAGCGGCTTCCGGGGGTATTGCGCCAGCACCACCACCTCGTGGCCGGCCGTCGTGAACTCGCGTGCCAGGGCATCGACCACCAGTTCCTGGCCGCCGATTTTGGGCAGTGCGGTTTCCGTATACAGGCAAAGGCGCATGCGGGCCGTGCGTGAGGCGTTTTCGAAGGGGCAAAACCGGGGCGGCTATCTAAGCCATTTGACTTTCCGGCGCCAAGGCCAATGCCCGTGGTCTGAATAGCGTGAGAATGCCGCAACCATATAAACGGCTAGGGTTTTGCGTGCGCGTCGAGCACTCGTGTTAAAATGCTGTCATGTTCATCGAACTGCCTCGCCGCCGACTCCAGTTTGGGCTGCGATCGCTGCTCGCACTCATCACGCTGGCGGCGCTGGGCTTGTGGCTGGCCGGTGAGTTCAACGTTGTCGAGCGCCGGACTCAGATGCGACAATTTCTCGCGGCAAGCGCGGGAGCGGTGGAATCGGCCACGAAGCTGCGCGCGGCCAACGGCGAAATCTATGGCCCGCTAGGGCCCGGCCCGCCGGAACCGGTGTTCTGGCGGCGATGGATGGGCGACGAGGCCGTCTCTGAGGTGCTGCTGCCGTACGGGACTTCGCAGAACAAGGTGGCTAGCGTGCAGCAGTTATTTCCCGAGGCCCGCGTACACGCTCGCCTGTATCCTGCCGAGCCCGCCTTTTCGGGCGCCGGCGGTGGATTCTGAACCCTGACTCGGCTCCGCCGTAATCGCTGGTTGTGTCGGATGAGCCGTGGGCTTATGTTGAGACTGGCGGGGCGTTGTTGATATTTCGAGCACGGAGGATGGTCTCAAATGGGCGGATTGAACCTGATGAAACCGATTTTTTGCGCTACGCTACTGACTTTGGCGACTGGGCTGTCGGCCCTGGCGGCCGACAATCCGCAGATATTGCTGAAAACCAGCAAAGGCGACGTGATCATCGAACTGTATGAAGACGAGGCGCCCAACACGGTCGCCAACTTCGTCAACCTGGTCGAAAAGAAGTATTACGACGGGCTCAAATTCCATCGCGTCATCGATGGCTTCATGGCCCAGGGCGGGTGCCCCAAAGGCACCGGCACCGGCGGGCCCGGATATTGCATCGCCTGCGAATGCTATCAGGACAACGCTCATAAGCACACGCGCGGCAGCCTCAGCATGGCGCACGCCGGTCGCGATACGGGCGGCTCGCAATTCTTCATCACCTTCGAAGACACGCCGCACCTGGACGGCAAGCACACCGTGTTTGGCAAGGTCATCAAGGGCATGGACGTAGTCGATCAATTGCAGCGCATCGATCCCAATCGCTCGCAACCCGGCGTCGTGGCCGACCGGATTCTCGAGGCCCGCGTGATCTCGAAGCGCAATCATCCCTACGAGCCCAAGAAACTGCCCGACCCAAGGGCAGGAAGGAACTGAGAGCGTGCCTGAAGGCCTGGTAAAATTCTTGAACTTCGATCGCGGCTACGGCTTTATCGTGCCCGCCGACGGCGGACGCGAAGTGTTTTTTCGTGACTCGGCGCTCGAAGACGTGGCGTTGGACGCGTTGTGGGAAGGCCAGCAAGTCTCCTACGAATTAGCTCCCTCGCGATCCGGCCCCAAGGAGCGCGGCCCGCGCGCAACGGTCGTACGGCCGCTGCGCCTGACGCGATCGAGCGCGCCGAGCCCGCCCGAGGGGCACGCGCCGCTCATCCGCAACCCGCGTGCACTGGCCAAAAAGCCGAGCTGGCGCCGCTAGGGTAGAAGACGAGGGACGGACCACGGATCACACGGATGCCACGGATGAAGGCAGAAAACACAAAATATCCGTGTAATCAGTGTCATCCGTAGTTCTCTTCGTCCCGATTGCGCTGAATCTTCGCGCCAACCGCTACGGCACGTAGCGCATGCTACACTTGCTCAATCCGGCAAGGCGCGCGTAGCGGCCGGCAATTTGGCGCTCGATTGGGACGCGGCGGATGGGGCCCAAGATCATCAGTGGACCGATCGCCACAGGGCCCTGGCCGCTGATCTTGTTTCGGCTGCTGGTCGTCGCCGCTCAGGCCGCCACGGTGTGCATCACCTGGCCCCTGTGGCAGGTGCGCGACAATCCGCCGCTGCTGCCGGCGATGACCTTGCCGCAAGTCGACACCGGCTGGCCGATGCTCGCCTCGCTGGGCGTGGTGCTCATTGCACCGCGCATCGGCGTGGCACTGCATGCGGCCGTGCTGCTGACAGCCATCGTGCTCGACCAAACCCGGCTGCAACCGGAGTTCATCTCGATGTGGTTTCTGCTGCTGGCCACTCTGCCGGCGGCAGAGGCCAAGTTGCTGGGCCGGATGCATCTGGCGGCACTCTGGTTTTTTTCAGGGTTTCATAAAATCATCAGCCCGCATTATTACGGCGTGTTCACCGGCTGGCTGTGGTCGCAGATGCTGCCTGGTGCGTCCGCGACCGGCGGGATTTGGATGGCCGGCGTCGTTGCGGTGGTCGAGCTGCTATTGGGCGTGATGGTATTGGTGCCGCGCACGCGCCGGATGGCCGGCTGGATGGCACTGGTGCTGCACTTGGGCGTGCTGGCCTCGCTGGTTTATGTGCGTTGGAACGAAGCCATCTGGCCGTGGAATATCGCCTTGGCCTTGTCGGGCATCGCGCTGGTGCGGCCGTGGCGCGAAAGTCTGGTTGCGGATTTCGCCCGCGTGGGTGTCCTGTGCCGCGTGGCGGCGGTGGTCTTGCTCGTCAGTCCTTTGGGCTATTACCTGGGCATTGTCGATGCCTATCTGGCCCACTGCCTGTACTCGTCGAATCTGCCGATGGCCCGCTGGCACGGCCGCGAATTGGTGGGCTACACGATCCCGTCGCTGCACGTGCCGCTGCCGCCCACCTATCGCACCTACAAAGCCTATTTTCACGCCACGGCTCAGCCCGGCGACGAAATGGTCATCGACGACCCGCGCTGGTGCGCCCGCGTCTTCGGGTATGCTCACGAGGACGTGCGCCAGCCGGGCCGGTAGCCGATTTCTTTGTGCCAGTTCGGCCACCGGTGCGAATAATTCAAGGCGAGCCGGGAGCGTCAGCGACCGGAGTTTCTCATGAAAACGATTATCGAACCGTTTCGGATCAAAGTCGTCGAGCCGATCCGGCTGAAGAGCCCAATGGAGCGCGAGGCGGCACTCGTGGCCGCGGGCTTCAATGTCTTTCAGTTGCGTTCCGAAGACGTGCTGATCGACCTGCTCACCGACAGCGGCACCGGCGCGATGAGCGCCGCGCAATGGGCCGGCATCATGCAGGCCGACGAAAGCTATGCCGGCTCGCCCAGCTTCTTTCGCTTCGAGCACGTGCTCCAGCGCATTACCGGCTTTGCGCATGTGTTGCCCACACACCAGGGCCGGGCCAGCGAGCGGATTCTGTTCGAACTGGTCGGCGCGCCGGGCAAGACTGTTCCCAGCAATGCACACTTCGACACCACGCGAGCCAACATCGAGCATTCCGGGGCCCAGGCGGTGGATTTGCCGATTGTCGCAGCGCTCGATCCGCACACGCCGCATCCCTTCAAGGGCAATCTCGACGTGACGCGGCTCGAAGCCCTCATCGAACGCGTCGGCCCGCAGTCGATCCCGCTGGTGATGACCACGGTCACGAGCAACAGCTATGGCGGCCAGCCGGTGAGCTTGGAAAATCTGCGGCGCGTTCGCGCGATCTGCGATCGACACGGGCTGCCGTTTTTTCTCGATGCGTGCCGCTTTGCCGAAAACGCCTACTTCATCAAGCTGCGCGAGCCCGGCCAGCAGGATCGGCCCGTGGCCGACATTGCCCGCGAGATGTTCGACCTGGCCGACGGGGCCACGATCAGCGCCAAGAAGGACGGCCTGGTGAATATCGGCGGCGTGCTGCTGGTGCGCGATGCCGCGCTCTTCGAGCGGGCTTCGAACCTGCTGATCCTCACCGAGGGCTATGTCACGTATGGCGGCCTGGCCGGCCGCGACCTGGAGGCCATGGCCCAAGGTTTCGAGGAAGTGCTCGAGGAAGATTATCTCCAGTACCGCATCAGCAGCTCGCAGTACGTGGGCCGAGCGCTAGCGGCAGTCGGCATTCCCATCGTCGAGCCGCCGGGCGGGCACGCGATTTATATCGACGCCGCTGCCTTTTGCCCGCACATTCCGCGCAATCAATTCCCCGGCCAGGCCCTGGTCGTGGCCCTGTACCGACACGCCGGCATCCGGGCGGTCGAAATCGGCTCGCTGATGTTCGGCGGTGCCGAGGCTCCGCCGCTGGAACTGGTGCGGTTGGCGTTTCCGCGCCGCGTTTACACCCAGAGTCACATGGACTACGTAGTCGAGGCCTTAGCCGAGATCTACCAGCGGCGGCACGAGTTGCGCGGGCTGCGGATTACGTCCGGCCCGGCCGTTCTGCGGCATTTTTCAGCCCGGCTCGAAGAAATCACCCCGTAGCGAAGCCGTGTCGCCCGTAGCGGAAGTCGTGAGACTTCCGTTGGCGAAAGAGTGGGGTCTGCACCAAACCGGAATTCTCACGAATCCCGCTACAACGAAGACTTCATCGCACGAGCCGCTCGCCGATGACGGCGAGGATGCGGCGGCCGACGTCTTCTTTGCTGCCGGAGATGCTCTCGACGAGATGGCCCGAGCGATCGATGATTTCGACCCGTGTCTCGCTGGAGTTCATGGCCTCGGGGCCGTTGACGACCATCAGATCGCAGCATTTCTTCTCGAGCTTGGCCAAGGCCCGCAAACGGTGGTCGTCGGTTTCCAGGGCGAAACCGACGAGCCATTGCCCCTGCTTGTGGGCACCCAGCGTGGCTACGATGTCGGGCGTTTCGACCAGGTGCAGCTCCAAGGGTTCGCCCGTCTTGGCAATTTTTCCCGGCGCAACGCGCACGGGGCGATAATCGCAGGGTGCTGCGACACCGATCAAGCCGTCGCAATTGGGAAACACGCTGGCGGCTACTTCCAGCATCTCCTCCGTCGAAACGACCGGCAGCACGCACGCGCCGGCCGGATACTCGATCTCAACCGGCCCGCTGACGATCGTCACCTCATGCCCGCACTCGAGTGCCGCGCGGGCCAGCGCAGCCCCCATCCGTCCGCTAGAAGCATTGGTCAAATACCGGACCGGGTCCAGGAACTGGCGTGTCGGGCCGGAAGTGATCAGGATGCGGGACATTGACGATGGAGTGAATAGTGGACAGTGAAAAGTGAATAATGAAATGCAAGTTCGTCGCCCGGCACTTTTCACTTTTCACTTTTCACTTTTCACTTCCTTCCATCACATTGCGGATTGCTTCAAAGATCGTTTCTGGCGAGGCCATGCGGCCGGCGCCGTGTTGCCGGCAACTGAGCCAGCCTTCTTCGGGATCGATGATCTGGATGCCGTCGGCGCGCAGCTGCGCGACGTTGCGCTGCACGGACGGCTTGCTCCACATCTGGCTGTTCATGGCCGGCGCCAACAGCACGGGACCGGCAAAGGCCAGCAGCAGCGTCGTGAGCAGATCGTCGGCCAGGCCCAAGGCCGCCTTGGCCAGGAAGTTGGCCGTAGCCGGCGCCACGCACAGCACGCTAGCCCGCTCGGCCAAGCCGATGTGCGCGCCCAGCGGAAACTCGGGCTCGGCGAACAATCGCTGATAGACCGGCCGGCCGCTCAGGGCCTCCAGCGTTGCCGGGCCGATAAACTCGCCGGCCGATTTCGTCATCACCACCGACACGCCGGCGCCGGCTTGCGCTAACTGGCTCACCAGCGCGGCCGTCTTGTACGAGGCGATGCCGCCGGTGATGCCCACCACCAGCTCGCGGCCGTTCATAGATTACTGAGATCCAGTTCGGGCGGGCCGCCGGCTTCTTCCGGCTGGCCAGTGACGCGGACGTTGGCCGAAGTGTCGAGGAAGATCTTGTCTTGCATGATCTCCTGGATCACGATCTTCAGCTTGTCGTTGGTGTCGAGATCCACCAGCGGCCGGCTCCCGGCATTGAGCGCCACCAGGCGTTTTTGAATCAACGTCGACAGCTTAAAACGGCCGCCGACCTTGTTGACAATCTGTTCCTCGCGCAACTCGTCCAGCATGATCGCCTCACTTTGAATAACACCAGGACCGCGACCAGCGGTCGCGGCTTTATGATTATGTGATTAGCAATTCAGAAGAATGTCGCACATTTCACGCGTCGCGCGATCCAGATCGTCGTTGACCACGCGATAGCGGTAGCGGCTAGCAGAGACCAGTTCCCGCCGCGCGACCTCCAGTCGCCGCGCCAAGGCCGCGTCGCTCTCCGTGCCGCGATCCCGCAAGCGGCGCTCCAGCTCCGCATAGGATTCGGGCAACACAAAGATGGTTACGGCGTCGGGATAATGCTCCAGCACCGCCATCGTGCCTTGCACGTCGATCTCTAAAACTACCCATTTTCCCGCCGCCAGGCTAGGGGTCACCTCGCTGCGGAGCGTGCCATACCAGTCGCCCCGGCCATAGACTTCGCAACATTCCAGGAACTGGCCGGCCTCCCGCCGCCGGGCAAATTCCTCGGGCGACAGGAAGTGATAGTCGACGCCGTCCACCTCGCCAGGCCGCGGACGTCGCGTGGTTGCTGAAATGCTATGAATCAGCGGCCGCCGGCATTCGGCAAACATCCGTTTCAGCAGCGTCGTCTTGCCGGCGCCCGACGGGCCCGACACGACAATCAGCCGCCCTGGGGCTTCGCCCTGTTCCTTCACAGTGGAAGTCGATTCAAGTGGCATGAGCGCGCGCCGGTGCAAGTGCGGCCTACTCCACGTTCTGAATCATTTCTCGAATCCGTTCGATGGCCGCCTTGATATCGATGACATGCCGGGAAATCTGCACGTCGTTGGCCTTCGAGCCGATCGTATTGGCTTCGCGAAACATTTCCTGCGTCAGGAATTCCAGCTTGCGGCCCGAGCTTTCGGGCAGTTCCATGATCGAGTCGAACTGCCCCAGGTGACTGCGCAGGCGGATCAATTCTTCCGAGATATCGCTGCGTTCGGCAAAAATGCTGACTTCCCGAATCAAATCGCCGGCGCCGAGCTTGACGTCGAACTCGGCCAGCAGGCTGCCCAGCCGCTCCAACAGTCGGCCGCGATAGCTTTCGGCCACCTGCGGCGCCCGGGCTTCGATCTCGGTCAGTTGCGCGGCCACGACCTGGCAATTCTGCTGCAAGTCGTCGGCCATTGCCCGGCCCTCGTCGGCGCGCATCTTGGCCAGGTTGTCCATGGCGGCGACGAGCGTCTGGCGGATCAGCGGCCAGTCTTCCTCCGCATCTTCGGCCGTCGTCGGATCTTCGGCAATCACACCCGGCAGCATTAACAGTTCTTCCAAGCGCACGTGGCCGGGCGCGTTCCACGATTGGTGCAATGCTTCGAGCTGCTGGCGGTAACTGGCCAGCACGGCCGTGTTGATTTGAAAATCGTCGGGCTGTTTGGGCCGGTCGACGCGCAACGACACTTGCAGCGTGCCGCGGCGAATCTGCTGCCGCACGACATTCTCGATATCCGGCTCCAGGGCGCTATAGCCCTCGCCGCACTTTACCGCGAGTTTGAAATAGCGGCTGTTGATCGTGCGCAGCTCGATGCTGATCGACAGGCCGTCGGCCTGGTAGTGCGCTTCGCCAAAGCCCGTCATGCTCAGAAGCAAAGGGAATCCGACTCCATGAAGGGAGAAATGCCGACTGCGATCAAGGTGCCTATCACTATTTGGCCGGTGCCGCGGGCGTCGATGCCGGCCGGTCATTGCTCAAGGGCGAAGCGGGCGCGCCGCCGCTGGAGCCGGGCGGAATGGTGGCGCCGGGGCCTTCTCCGGCCTGCCCATTGGCGGGTTGTCCGGAGGTCGTGCTGCGCGCCGCCGCCGATCCGAGGTTCGCGAAACCATCTTCACGGTTGTAATACTTGACGGCGACGATGCAAAGGATGATCCAGAACGTGGCGACGCCGATGGTGATGCGCGTAAACAGGTCGCCCGCCTTGGTGCCGAACGCGCTCTGGCCGCCCATGCCCCCCAAGGCTCCGGCCAGTCCGCCGCCTCGACCGCGTTGCACCAGCACGAGCATGATGAGGAACACGGCCGTCAGCAGCAGCAACACCATGATCAAAGCACTCATCGTTCAAACACCTTCCTGGTTTCAATTGGGCGGCCCGGTTAGCGGGTCGCCGGCACGGCCCGCAAACGAGCCGGCTAACTGTTCGATTTGGTCTACGAAACGCACTGGAGTCGGATCGGCTAGCTTGTCACGCCGGCCGCGATTCCCAGAAAATCGGTCGCTTTCAGGCTCGCGCCGCCCACCAGGGCCCCGTCCACGTTGGGCTGGCCGAGCAGTTCGGCCGCATTGCTGGGTTTGACGCTGCCGCCATACAAAATGCGAACGCCTGCCGCGACCCCAGCAGTGTAGCGGGTTTCGATCATTTTGCGAAGGTCCGCATGCACCTCTTCGGCCTGCTCGGGCGTGGCCACTTTGCCCGTGCCGATGGCCCAGACCGGCTCGTAGGCGACGACCAGGGCCCCCATCTGCTCGGCCGACAGGCCGGCCAGTGATTGCTCGAACTGCCCGCGAATCACCGCACTGGTGCGTCCAGACTCGCGCTCATCTAAGAGCTCGCCCACGCAGACGATCGGCACGAGCCGGGCAGCCAGGGCAGCCAGCACCTTTTTGTTGATGTCCGCGTCGGTTTCGTGCAGAATGTGCCGCCGCTCGCTATGGCCGATGATCACGTACCGGCAGCCCAGGTCTGCCAGCATCGCGGCACTGGTTTCGCCGGTGAAGGCCCCCGAGGCTTCGTGATAGACGTTCTGGGCTCCCAGGCCCACGGTCGAGCCGCGGATCGCCTGCCCGACGGCGTCCAGGTACACCAGCGGCGGACAGACGGCCAAATCCAGCCGGCCGAAATCGCCCGCGCCGGCCGCGACGGCCTTGCCCAGGGCCACGGCTTCGGCCCGATTCAGGTTCATCTTCCAATTGCCGGCGATCAGCGGACGTCTCATGCGCTCTAGATCCAGTCCAAGCGGGATTGAAGTGCCAATGCAGATTCCAGAGCGGAATCTTAGCCGATGGGCTGGCTGCGTGGATAGGAGCCCAGCACCTCGAGCCGCAACGTCCGCTTGCCCAAGGCCGCCAACGCCCGCCGCACTTTCAGATCGGCCTCGTGGCCGTCCAACTCGATGAAGAACAGGTAGCCGCCTTCGGGCCGGGCGATGGGAAAAGACTCGATCCAGGTCATGTTCAGCCGATTGCGCTTGAACACGTTCATCGCCTCGGCCAATGCTCCCGGGCGATGCTCCACTTCGAACATGGCCGCCATCTTGTCCGCCCCGGTGCGCGCGGCCGAATCGGCGCCAATCACGGCAAAGCGGGTCACATTGCTGGGATTGTCCTCGATGTCTTCGGCCAGCACTTCGAGGTTGTAGTGAATGCCGGCCTGCAAGCTGGCAATCGCCGCCGCCGTAGGCTTGTCCTGGGCCAGTTGGGCCGCCGTTGACGTGCTGGTGACCTCGATCGTGCGGGCCGTGGGCAAGTGCCGCGCCAGCCAGTTGCGGCATTGCGACAGCGCCTGCGGCTTGCTGTAAACCTCGGTCACTTCCGACCGCGAACAGCGGCCGAGCAAATGATGCCGGATCCGCAAGGGCACCTCGCCGCACACTCGCACCCGTAGCCGCGTGAACATATCCAGCGTGTCGGCCACGCGGCCGTCGGTCGAGTTCTCCAGCGGCACCACCCCGAACTGGGCCTGACCGCGGTTCACTTCTTCGAACACGGCCGCGATGCTGGCCACCGGCAACAGATCGCCGCTGGAGCCGAAGCGCTGCAGCGTGGCGACGTGACTGTAACTATAAGCCGGCCCCAAGAAGGCCACGCGCAGCGGCTTTTCCAGTGCGCGGACGTCGCTGGCCAGTTCGCGAAAGATAGCGCGGATGCAGTGACCGGTCAGCGGACCCTTGTTGCGGCCGACCAAATCGTCCAGCCGCGTTTCGGCCTGGCCCGAGGCCCGGGCAATGTCGCTATCGGGATCGGCCCGCAGCAGGTCCTGCGTCCGCTTGGCTCGCAGATTCAGCGCCTTGAGCAGATCGCGATCCAGCCGATCGATCTCGGCCTGTAGCGCCGCCAGATGGCTCGCGGTGGGCTTTTTGCGACTTGCCGGCTCCTGCGCCATAGCGGCTGCTCGTGATTTGTGAGGGTTTTGGCCAATGCGAGTTTCCTTGTACTGGGCTGGCCGGGGGGTGTCAACCATCGGCCGCGGCCCGCGCTAGTGGCCTCACCTGGGCGTTGTTATGATGGCCAATCCATTCGCCTCCCCCGTTTCCTACCCGTTGATAGACACCTATGTCGCACGCCTCGCATGCACCGGCAGCCGCCGACCAGACCGTTTCGCTCAAGCTGGCCGACGGCTGGCACTGTCGCCATCTGTACTACCGATTCAGCCGCGACTGGCTACAAAAGCTCGATGCCAACGCCCGGGCTCAAGGGGCCGACGAGCTGGCCGCATTGCTCGATCCGGCCGGTCCGCACGCGCCGGCCCGGCTGCAAACGTCGGTCGTCAGCGGCCACAAGGCCGACTTTGGCCTGATGCTGCTCGATCCCGACCCGCTGGTGCTCGACGGCCTGCACCAGCGGCTGTTGGCCAGCCGGCTGGGCCCGGCCTTGGAGCCGACGTATTCGTTCGTGTCGATCACCGAAGTTTCGGAATACGTGCCCAGCGTGGAGCAGTACGGGCAGCGGCTGGTGGAAGAAGGCGAGAACCCGGAGGGGCCGGCCTACAAAGCCAAGCTCAAGGCCTACGAAGCCCGCGAGGAAATGATGCGTCGGCAGCGGCTGACGCCCGATTTTCCTGCCTGGCCGACCACCTGCTTTTATCCGATGAACAAGAAGCGCAAGGTGGGCGAGAACTGGTTCACGCTGCCGTTTGACGAGCGCAACAAGCTGATGGCCGAACACGGCCGCAGCGGCATGAAGTTCGGCGGCAAAGTCACACAGCTCATCACCGCCTCCGTCGGTTTCGACGATTGGGAGTGGGGCGTCACGCTCTGGTGCCGCAACCCTGAATTCCTGAAAGACATCGTCTACAAGATGCGTTTCGACGAAGCCAGCGCCCGCTACGCCGAGTTCGGCCCGTTCTACGTCAGCTACATCATGTCGCCGAATGAGATGTTGCGGCATTGCCGAGTCATTGAGTGAGCAGCCTGGCGCCAAGCGCGTCGTGGCGAGCGGCAAGCGCGAGCTTGCCGGTGGTTGCATCACCGGGAGGCTGGCGCATCCCGCTCGCCGTTCCTCGCTTTTTCGCTTTTCGGGGCTTCGAGATCGGCTTTGGGGTCGCCGCCGCGGGCGTCGGCCAGGCCTTTGAGGCGGGGCGTGAGCACGAGGCTCAGCTTGGTGCCCTTGGCCGGAATGCGGTCGGTCATGGCTTCGAATAAGAGCGCGCTATTCGATTGGCTGCTCTCGATGGGCAGGTCGAGCATGGCGCTGGGAAAATTCGAGACGCAAATAAAATCGCCGTCTTCGGCCTGGTAGTGCCGCTGGCCGCCGTTGTCGGTCCAAAAGGCGCTGCCGCCAAAGACCCAGGGCTGATCCAGCGCTTTGCCAGTCCGCAGGTTCTTGAGCCAGTCCTCGGCGTTGGCCGAGTGCCGCTTGCCCTGCTCGTCGCTCCAATACAGAGTGATTTCCACCTCCGTGCCAGCGGCCGATTGATACGTCGGGCGAAAGCGGGCCGGATGTCCGGCTTCGGCTCCCGCGGCCACCAGGCCCGCATGGACGATGTACGCCTCGACCGGCACCGACACGATCGATTCGTGCTCCTTGGTGTTCTTGATGCA
Organism: Pirellulales bacterium; assembly: GCA_036268995.1. Taxonomy (GTDB): domain Bacteria; phylum Planctomycetota; class Planctomycetia; order Pirellulales; family PNKZ01; genus DATATB01. The sequence continues at coordinate 156,105 of DATATB010000140.1, forward strand.
GGCGAACATTTCCATCTGCCCTTCACGCAGGCAAACTTCGCCCAACATGACCACGCGTTTGTTTGGCTTGTCGAGCCAGACGTTGAACTTGGGCGACAACCGCGTTAGGCCCGGCGGATTGGCCACGATCACGGGCGCAGGCTCCGGGGCCGGCTGGGCCAGGGCCGCGGCGGGATTCAAGGCATGCACCGCGCAGAGACAGCAGCAGATCGCAGCGGCTAGCCGCAATGGGGCGGAGGTCACTGTCGCCCTTTCAGGGCTCAACGTGATTTGCGCCTGTCGTTCCAGGGGCTTACGCCCCTGGCTAACGACTTCCGGCCCTCCGGGCCTGGTGCAACATGTCGCCGACTTTCGAGACTCACGCCAAAATCGATCCGACATGCAATGGCTCCGAGGTTTCGCGCGATGGTGAAATTTCAACCAGTCATCCCGGGCGCGCTGGGGGGCTTCATCTTGTCCGCTATCATGCCTAAGATACGTCCTCCCCATTCTAGCCCATCGAGCGACGAGTTAGCAGCATGGCCGTCTCCGCATCCGATTCCCCAGCCGGACATGCGCCCGCGCATGCCGGTTTTGCGTTTCCGGCCCAGCTCCAATGGCACTCCACGGCGCCGCGGTCGGTTGCCGATGCGGCCGCTTGGGAGGCTGGCGACGACGGCTGGAAAGCTTGGAAAAAACATCTCGCCAACCGCCGCAAGCCACGCCCCCTGGCGCGGCTGGTTCGCTCGCACGGGCCGCTGGCCTGGTGCCTGCCGGAGCCTGATGCCAGCGGACGCGATTTGCGGCGATTGCTCAAGCGGCTGCCGCGCAAGAGCGGCCAGACCGCCGGAGCCGGCCCTTGGGAGGCGGAGCTTACTGCCTGGCTCGCTGCCGAGCGGCAACCGCACCTCGATTTGCCGACGGTCATGGCCGCGCTGGGCTGGTGCCACGCATTGCCATCGCTGGCCGGAAGGGTGCAGCCGCAGTTGTGGTGGGCGTCGCTTTCGCGGCTGGTGGAATTGTCGGCCGAGCCGACGGGCCTGGATACGGCCTTGCCGCCGCTGGTCTGGCAGTTGGCCGCGGCCGAGTTGCCGCTGACGCTCGCCTATTTATTTCCCGAAATCACGGCCTGCCGCCGATTGGCCGCTCAAGGCCGCCAGGCGCTAGTGGCCGGCATGGAAGAGCTGCTCGACGGCCACGGCCTGCCTCGCTTCCAGCATCTTGATAGCCTGCTGCCGCTGTTGGCTTGCTGGACCCGCATTCAAGCAATGGCGGAAAAAACACCCGAAGCCGACTGGCCCCCTTCGGCCGAGCGGCAATTTGCCGAACTGGTGCGGCACGCCGTCCGGCTTTCACGGGTCGATGGCGCGTTGACGTTCACCGGGCAACCGCTCGATGCCGAGTTGCTGCATGCCGCCGCCCGGCAGACTGGCTGTGGCCGCGTCAAGCGACTGGTGCGCGCGTGGGAAGCCGAGGTGGGTAAGGTGCCGGGCCGCTTCGAAGCGGGCGGCGGCAACTGGTCGGCCAAACGCAAGAACCCGGCGATGCACTCTGAGTGGTCGGATGTGGCGCTGCTGCGGCGCGACTGGAGTCCGGCCAGCCCGCGATTGGCGGTCGGCTATAGCGGCCGGACGCTGGTCTGCGAAGCGGCGGCCGGGCGGCACGTGCTGTTCAGCGGTCCTTGCCAGCCACAGATTCGCAGCGCCGGACGGTTGCTCGAGCCCGCCAGCGGCTGGGAAGAAGTCTGCTGGGTGTCCGACGAAGACGGCGACTATGTCGAGCTCGAGATGCTGCTCGAGAACTCGGTTCGCGTGCAGCGGCAAATCTTTCTGGCCCGACGGGATCTGTTTCTGTTCTCCGCCGACACCATTCTGGCCGGCGAGGCCATGCCGCTGGAATACGAGGTCTCGTTTCCGTTAGGGCCGGATCTGAATTCGCTGGTGGCGGAAGAGACGAACGAGGCGTGGCTGGCGGCCAAAAAGCCGCAGGCCGCGGTCCTGCCATTTGCATTGGGCGAATGGCGCAGCGACTCGCGCGCCGGGCAGCTCACCTTCAGCGACGGCCAATTGCGATTGCGGCAATCCACCCCCTCGGGCCGCGGGCTGTTTGCGCCGCTATGGTTCGACTTGAATCGCTCGCGGCTGGGGCTGCCGCTCACCTGGCGACGGCTCACCGTGGCCGAGAACCGCGAGAATCAGCCGGCCGATGCGGCCGTGGGCTATCGCGTGCAAGTCGGCCGGCAGAATTGGTTGATCTATCGCTCCTTCACCGGCGCGGCCAACCGCACGTTGCTGGGCCATCACTTGCTGACCCAATTCTTGATCGGTCAATTCACTGCCGCCGGCGAAGTGCTGACGCTCATCGAGATCGAATAACGGGTCGGGCGGCAATCCTATGGACCTTCCGCCTTCGGCCGCGGCGCGTCTTGCGGAGAATCTGGCGAACGTTCACGACCGCATCGCGGCTGCGGCAGCTCGCTGCGGCCGGCAGGCCGGCGCGATCAGGCTCGTGGCGGTGACGAAATATGCCGGCAGCGATGTGGCGCAGGCAGTGGTGCAGGCCGGCTGCTCCGACTTGGGCGAGAGCCGGCCGCAAGAACTCTGGAGCAAGGCCGCGGCCCTGGCCGGCCAGCCGGTGCGCTGGCACCTGGTCGGCCATTTGCAGCGCAACAAGCTCAAACGCACGCTGCCGCTGGTCTGGCTCGTGCATTCGTGCGATTCGCTGCGGCTGCTGGCCGCGATCGATGTCGAAGCCCAAGAACTCGGCCGCCGCCCAGCCGTGCTGCTGGAAGTAAACATTTCCGGCGACCCGGCCAAGCACGGCCTTTCTCCGGACGAATTGAGTGCGGCCTGGGACAGCGTCTTGCGCACTCAGCACGTCGAGTTGCGCGGGCTGATGGCCATGGCCGGCGTCGAAGGCGATTTGGATCTGGCGCGACGTGATTTTGCCGCTTTGCGCAACTTGCGCGACAAGCTGCAAACCGCGGCCGGCGACCGCGCGCGGCTCGACGAGCTTTCGATGGGCATGAGCGGCGACTACGAAGTCGCGATCGAGGAGGGAGCCACGCTCGTGCGCATCGGCTCCGCGCTGTTCGAAGGCCTCGGATGACCGTCCGGCTTGAACGTCATCCCGAGGGCGTTTTGCTGCCAGTCAAAGCTCAGCCGGGTTCGCGCAGCTCGGGCATTCGCGGCGTTGTGGGCGGCGTGCTCAAAGTTTCGGTCACGCAAGTGGCCGAGAAGGGAAAGGCGAACGCAGCGCTGGCGGCCGTGATTGCCGAGCAGCTTGGCCTGCGCAAGTCGCAGATCGAACTCGTCAGCGGCCCGACCGCCGCACAAAAACGATTCCTCATCCGCGGCATCGCGCTGGAAGAACTCGAGCGGCGAATTGTCGAAATGTTGGCGAATGTCGATTAGGCTGATAAATCAGCGCATTGAAACGCCAGATGAATCATTGTCGGAAAGTTGACGGTCGCCATGTTGATTCCACTTGCAGCCTGGCTGCTGCTCGCTGCTGGGGCCGAGCCGCAGATATCGCCGGCGCGGATGGGCGATGATGGGTTTTTGCGACATGAGGTGCGCTGCCAGTACCAGGCCGGCACGACCCTGATTCGAGTGCTGCCGCCCGATGGCGCGCGGCCGCCGCGCGTTTATCCGCTGCTGCTGGTGCTGCCGGTCGAGCCGGGGCTCGAGCACCGCTATGGCGACGGGCTGGCGGAAGTGCGGCGCCGGCAATTGCACAATCGCTATGGGCTGATCGTCGCCGAGCCTACGTTCTCGCAGTTGCCGTGGTATGGCGATCATCCCTACGATCCGCAGGTTCGCCAAGAGAGTTACTTGATCGAGGTCGTGCTGCCGTTTCTGCGGACCCACTATCCGATCGGCCAGGGCCGCGAGAATTGCCTACTGCTGGGCTTCAGCAAGTCGGGCTGGGGCGCGTGGAGCCTGCTCATACGGCATCCGCAACTCTTCGAGCGCGCGGCCGCGTGGGACGCACCGGTGAGCATGTTGGCGCCGGACAAGTACCGGATGAACGTGGTGTTTGCCACGCCCGAGAGCTTCCGGCCGTATTGCCTGGTCACGGCCCTGGCCCGATCGGCGGACGCGCTGCGTGGGCCACCGCGGCTGGGTCTTTTCGGCTATGGCAATTTTCGCGACCAGCATCTCGCCATGCACCAGCGGCTGGTCGAACTTGGCATTCCACACGCCTACCGCGACGGCCCATGGCGCAAGCACATTTGGGAAAGCGGCTGGGTCAGCGAGGCGGTCGAGTTCCTGGTGACCGGAAAGCCGTCGCGAAGACTCCCCGGGCTGACGCCACGGGGCTCGCCGAATTCGAACTGGAAGTGGCAAACGCGCGGCGCAATCGCTCGCTTTGCCGAGCAAAAGCCCTAGAATAGCCGGCTTGCCGCCGCGCTTCTGCCGCCCCGTTCAACCGTGAGTTGCCGCTATGTCGAACGCCGCTGTCGCCACCGGGGGAAATGCTTCGGTGCGTTTCCGCCTGGCTGGGATGATGTTTCTCGAGTACTTCGTGTGGGGCGCTTGGGCCGTCGAAATGGGCGGCTATATGAGCAGCGTGCTGCACTTTTCCGGCAGCCAGATTGGCTGGGTCTATTCGTCCACGGCCATCGCGGCCATGGTCTCGCCCTTGTTGATGGGCTACGTGGCCGACCGGCTGATGGCCACGGAAAAGTTGCTGGCCATTTTGCACCTCGTCGGTGCCGTGCTGCTGGCCGCGGCCGCGTTTTCGGGCAAGCTGGCCGCGTCGCTGGGTTCCGGCGGCGAGCAATTTCCCGTACTGCTCGCCGTGATGATCGCCTACTCGCTCGTCTACATGCCGACGCTCGCGCTGACTAATTCGATCAGCTTCTCGAACATGGTCGACCCGGAAAAGGAGTTTCCGCTGGTGCGCGTGTTCGGCACCTTGGGCTGGATCGCGGCGGGGCTGGTCGTGGGGCTGGTGCTCAAGCTCGAGCCGGGCTCGTGGACGCATGGCATGCTGACGGCCGTCTTCCCGCCGGACCATGCCTTCTTCAGCAACAACAACTTCCTGGTCCTGGCCGCAGTGGCTTCGGCCGTGCTCGGGCTGTACTGCCTAGCGCTGCCGCATACGCCGCCCAAACCGGCCGAAGTACACCAGTCGACCGACCGGCGCCAAAGCGTGCTCTCCTTGCTGGCCGATCGGTCGTTTCTGGTCTTTGTGCTCTGCTCGTTTTCGATCTGCATTCCGCTGGCCTTCTACTACAACATGGCGAACATTTTTCTGAGCGAGGTCGACGCGCCGCATCCCACCGCGCTCCAGACCATCGGCCAGGCTTCGGAAGTGATCTTCATGGCCCTGATGCCGGTGTTCATCAAGGCCCTGGGCGTGCGCCGCATGCTGGCCCTGGGCATGCTGGCCTGGGTGCTGCGCTATGCCTGCTTTGCCTCGCTGGGCTTTCCGCTGATCGTGCTGGCCTTGCTCTTGCACGGCATTTGCTACGACTTCTTTTTCGTGGCCAGCCAGATTTACGTCGACAGTAAGGCCGATCTCAGCCAGCGGGCCAGCGCGCAGAGTTTTATCGCTTTCGTGACGCTGGGCGTCGGCATGTTCGTCGGCGCGCAGGCCGCCGGCTGGGTCCACGACCATTATCCGCCCGCCGTGCGCGTCGAAGGGGGAGGCCGGGCCGTGGGCATGCTCAGCGATCCGGCCGAGCTGCCGCTGCCCGAGTGGGATCCGGTCGCGAAGACCGGAATCGCCCGGCATTTGAACCTGGCTCCTGGCCAGAGCATCACCCTGGCCGACGTGACGCGCGATTACATCGAGCAGCCGGGCGGCCCGACATATTCGGCCGCGGCCCTGCGCAAAGCGATGGAGCAGATCGACACGAACCACGACGGCCGCATTTCGCGCGAAGAGTGGCGCACGGCCCAGCGCCACGATTGGTTCTGGATCTGGATCTGGCCGGCCGCTTGGGCGGCTGTCACGTTGCTTATTTTCCTCATCGGTTTTCGTGATAGTCCGAAGACGTTGGCCGCCAGCCATTAGTCTGGCCCCCTATCCTTGGCCGGTTGCCGCTTGCTACATTTTAGGCGATGAACTCGCATAAACCGATCCGCAAGCTTCTGGTCGCTAACCGCAGCGAAATCGCAATCCGTGTTTGCCGCTCAGCGCACGAGTGCGGGATTCGCACCGTCGCTCTGTATTCGCACGAAGATCGCTACGCGCTGCATCGCTTCAAAGCCGATGAGGCCTACCAGGTAGGCAAGCCCGGCGAACCGATTCGGGCGTATCTCGACATCGCCGGCATCATCGAGATTGCCCGCGAGCACGAGGTCGATGCCATCCATCCGGGCTACGGCTTTTTGTCGGAGAATCCCGACCTGGCGCGGGCTTGCCAGGAGGCGGGCATTATTTTTTGCGGGCCTCCGCCGGAGATTCTCGAACAACTCGGCGACAAGATCATGGCCCGGGCCTTGGCCGAAGCGGCCGGCGTGCCGGTGCTGGCCGGCAGCAAAGAGCCGCTGAGCGATCCGGGCGAGGCGGCCGCGCTGGCCGGGCGGTTGGGCTATCCGGTGCTGTTGAAAGCGGCCAAAGGCGGCGGCGGGCGCGGCATGCGCGTCGTGAACAAGCCGGAGGAGCTGGTTCCGCAACTGGAGCAGGCGCAGCGCGAGGCCCTGGCGGCTTTCGGCAGCGCGGACGTGTTTCTGGAAAAGTTCATCGCCCGGCCCAGGCATATCGAAGTGCAATTGCTTGGCGACGAGCATGGCCGGCTGGTGCATTTGTACGAACGCGATTGTTCGCTCCAGCGGCGGCATCAGAAGGTGGTCGAGATTGCGCCGGCCTGGAACCTCGATCCGCAATTGCGCGACGCGATTTGCGAAGCTGCCTTGAAGATCGGCCGCCAGGTCAACTACGTCAGCGCCGGCACCGTCGAGTTCCTGGTCGATGCCGACAGCGGCAAGTTTTATTTCATCGAAGTCAATCCGCGCATCCAAGTCGAGCACACGGTCACCGAAGCGGTGACGGGCGTCGATATCGTCCGCGCGCAGATCCTGGTGGCGCAGGGCGTAGGCTTGGACGATCCGGAGATCGGGCTTGGCGATCAAGGCTCGATCGTCACCCGCGGTTATGCCCTGCAATGCCGCGTGACGACCGAGGACCCCGAAAACAACTTCATGCCCGACTACGGCCGCATCGCGCATTACCGCTCGGCGGCCGGCATGGGCGTGCGATTGGACGCGGGCACGGCGTTTTCCGGGGCCGTGGTCACGCCGTATTACGATTCGCTGCTGGTCAAGGTCACGGCCTGGGGCCGCCGTTTTCCGGACGCCGCGCGCCGCATGGAACGCGTGTTGCAAGAATTCCGCGTCCGTGGCGTGAAGACGAATATCCCGTTTTTGATCAATCTGGTCACACATCCAAAATTTCTCGAAGGCGGCTTTACGACCCGCTTTCTGACCGAAACGCCCGAACTGTTCCAGTTCACCGCGCGGCGCGATCGGGCCACGCGGCTGTTCCGCTACGTGGCCGACGTGGCGGTCAACGGTCATCCGCTGGTGAAGCACAAGCCGGCGAATATCAATCGCACGCCCGCCCCCGTGCCCGAGCTGCCGGCCACGCCGCCGCCGGAGGGCACGCGGCAGTTGCTCAAGCGATTGGGACCCGAGCGGTTCAGCAAATGGATTCGCGAGCAAAAGCCGTTGCTGCTGACCGACACGACGTTTCGCGACGCCCACCAGTCGCTGTTGGCCACGCGGCTGCGCACGTACGACATGCTGGCCATCGCCGAGACGTATGCCCAACTGCTGCCGAATCTGTTTTCGATCGAAATGTGGGGCGGTGCCACGTTCGACACTGCCATGCGGTTCCTCAAGGAATGCCCTTGGGACCGGCTGCTGCAACTGCGCGAAAAGATTCCGAACATCCTGTTCCAGATGCTGTTCCGCGCCTCCAACGCGCTGGGCTACTCGAACTATCCGGACAACGTGGTGCGGACGTTCGTCAAGGAGTCGGCCGACGCCGGCATGGACATCTTCCGCATCTTCGACTCGCTGAATTGGCTGCCGAACATGCGGGTGGCGATGGACGCCGTGCTGGCCACCGACGCCCTGTGCGAAGCGGCCATTTGCTACACGGGCGACGTGCTGGACAAACGGCGTACGAAGTACGATCTGAAGTACTACGTGGGCATGGCCAAAGAGCTGGAAAAGATGGGCGCCCACATCCTGGCCATCAAGGACATGGCCGGCTTGTGCAAGCCCTACGCGGCCGAATTGCTGGTGCGCACGTTGCGGCAGGAAATCGGCATCCCGATTCATTTTCACACGCACGACACGAGCGGTGTGCAAGCGGCCGCGATTCTCAAGGCGGCCGAAGTCGACCTGGACATCGCCGATGTCGCCATGGCCCCCATGTCGGGGCTCACCAGTCAGCCGAACCTCAACAGCGTCGTCGAGTCGCTACGCTTCACGCCGCGCGACAGCGGGCTAAACGCCGAGAGCCTGGAAAAAATCGCCGAGTATTGGGAAGCCGTACGCGATTATTACCAGCCTTTCGAATCGACGATGAAGGCCAGCACCGCCGACGTGTATCACAACGAAATGCCCGGCGGGCAATACACAAACCTGTACGAACAGGCCCAGGCGATCGGGCTGGCTCCGCGCTGGCACGAAATCACTCGCATGTATGCCGACGTGAACCGCCTGCTGGGCGATATCGTCAAGGTCACGCCTTCGAGCAAATCGGTGGGCGACCTGGCGCTGTTTCTCGTTACGAACAACTTGTCGGCCGACGACGTGCTCGATCCGAAGCGCGACTTGGCGTTTCCCGAATCGGTCGTCGACCTGCTGGCCGGCCGAATGGGCGAGCCGCCGGGCGGGTTTCCGCCGGCCGTGCGCGAGCGCATCTTGCGCGGCCAGAAGCCGGTTAGCGGCCGGCCGGGCGAAAGCCTGCCGCCAGCCGATTTCGCCGCCAAGGGGTCCGAGCTGGAAAAACTGCTCGGCCGCGCCCCTTCGACGCGAGAAATCCTCTCGTATCTTATGTTTCCGCGCGTGGTCGCTGATTACGTTGCGCACGAGCAAAAGTTCGGCGACACCAGCGTCCTGCCCACGCCGCTGTTTCTGTATGGGCCGCAGACCGGCGACGAGACCAACGTCGACATCGAGCGGGGCAAGCGGCTGATCATCAAGTTCCTGACGATCGGCGATCCGCAGCCCGACGGACGGCGGACCGTGTTTTTCGAACTCAACGGGCAACCGCGGCAGGTATCCGTGCAAGACCGTGCGGTCGAGGGCGTCGTCAGCCAGCGTCCCAAGGCTGACCCGCAAGACCCGCTGCAAGTCGCCGCCCCGATGCCGGGAGTGGTAGTCACCGTGGCCGTGCAAGAAGGCGACACGGTGGCCACGGGCCAGAAGCTCGTGAGCATGGAAGCTATGAAGATGGAAACCACGCTCTATGCCGACCGCGACGCCAAAGTGGCGCAGGTCCTGGTGCGGCCCGGCGTGCAAGTCGACACGGGCGATCTGCTCGTCAAGCTAGCCGAGTGACGGGCGAAATGATGAAGTCGGAAGTATGAATGATGAATTCCGGAGCCGGCACTCCATCCCCTCACCATTCATCATTCCGCATTCCTACTTCATCATTTCCTCTATGATTTCTTCAGCTTCTCGACCTCTTCGGTCACGGTCGCCAACTCGCGCTCGAGCCGCGAAACTTCGTCGGGCTCGTCGGTTTGTTTTCTGGCTCCGGCCAGTTGCTGACGCAGCTTCTGCAGCCGCTGGTTCAGCACGTCGATCTTATGTTTGATTTTTTTGTCCATACGCCGAACTGGATTTCAATGATCGAAGATAAAGGATTTAACCACGGATAACGCGGATGTCGCGGATGACAAAATCGATTTTGACCACGACTGGTGTGGAAAATTCAACGAATGAAAATCCATGTCATCCTTAGTCAAACTTCGTTCCCACCGCTATTCGGCCGTCGCGTTGGCTGCGGCCGGCTTGGGCGTGTGCGGCAGATCCTTGAGCGTGCCCGAGATGCAGACCAGCAGCACGGCCATCAGCAGGTTCACCGATAGCCAGAAGCGGGCGTTTTCGCGCAACTTGTGCGCCGCGCGGCCGCGGCCGGCCAGCATGCTCGCCAGGCCAAAGATCAAAATGGCCAGGATAAACTTGATGCCGAACAGCATGTGATACGTCGGCCCAAGGGCATAGAGCTGCTCGGCACGCACGATGTTGAACACGCCGCTGATCAGCAAAAATGCGATCGCCCCGGCCACGATCTTGGACCAGCGCATGCGGATCGCTTCGTGCAACGCGGCACGCTGCTCCTCGCCGAGCGTGGCCATGGCGGGCAACAGCGCAAAGCGGGCGAACGCGGCGCCGCCGACGGCGGTGATCGCCGCCAGGATGTGCAGCCAGCGAAAAATCAATGCCAGATAATCGACGTTCACGCGCGACCTCGACTGGGGTTTGCGGCTGTGGATTTGGCCTGCCGGCCAGGCAGTGCTCGATCGTAGGCAGCGGCCGAGCGTTTGTCCAGGAAGCGTCGTCTGGTAGCGGAAGCCGTGAGGCTTCCGGATGGATATGCCGGCGATTTCTGCGCAGTTCGCACGAATTCCGCTACGGGGGTGCGGTCATTCCGCGGAAAAGCGATTCCCGCAGTCCTTGCAGCGATAGATGTGCAAGCCGAATAGCGACCAGAGTCGATGCCACCATTTGCCGCGCGTGCGCGACAGATGGGTGCCCGAGCAGCGCGGGCATTTCAACCCGGCCGGCACCGGCGAGGTCGGCGTGCGACGCTTCCTCATCGAGCTCCCCACTTCTACCCACGAGCGCTTCGTCCTACGAGCGCAGCAAAAAGCCGCGTCTAGGATGACCTGGGCGCGGCCTGAAGTCCTATAGTCCGTCTTACCGGACTGGACCTCTGCATCTTAGGCTTCGTCGTCACCCGTTTCAAGCATTTGCCGCGATAAATTATCGATCGAACAAGATTCAATCGTCGGATGGTGAGTGCGTATTGGTTGGGCTGTCTTTGCCGGCGGCCAACCACTCGTCGACCAGACGCAAGCCGGCTTGCTTGTCGGCGATCAAGCCATCCAACTGCGCGTCGCGCAAGTGCGTCAAGAGCACGGCGTATTTTTTGCCGCGTCGTACGCCGTGGGCCAGCAAGTCGTCGCCCGTGACCAGGGGCGGCGGATCGAGCTCGTCGCGTGGCAGTGCCAGCCGGGTGCGACAATAATTCGTACTCTCCAGCGATGCGCCGGCGGCCTTGGCCCGCGCTTCGGCCAGCGCGACCAGGTCTGGCCCGCCCGGGGCTGCCAGCAGCCGCTGAACTTGCGACCACGGCTTGCCGCTGGCGTTGGCCAGTTCGCCCACGTGCTGCACGAGCCATGCGGCTCGGTCGGATTCGTAGTTCGAGAGCTTCCACCGCCCGGCCAGATTGCGCACGCAGACTTCTGGCCGCTCGATCGTGTGCAAGACGGCCGCCAGAGACAAGGGAAACGTCGGTTCAGCCAGTTCGCCGAGCACCGCCAGCGTCGCAGCCCAAACTTCCCGGCCATCGATCTGCCGGCCGCTGGCCACCGCGTCCGCGAGCTCGGGCAGCAGCACGTCGAGCAGCCCGGTGTCGCGCAGAATCGTCAAGCCGGACACGCGCCGCGGGAGCACGAGCAAAAGCCGCATCTCTTGCGCAATCCGCTCGGCGCTGACCACGGTTACTTGCGGCGCCATTTCTCGAATTGCCGTCGCCGTCGCCTCGTCCAGGCGAAAGCCAAAGGTGGTGGCCATCCGCACGGCCCGCAGCAGGCGCAGCTTGTCTTCCGAAAAGCGGGCCCGCGGATCCCCGATCGCCCGCACGACGCCGCGCTCGAGGTCCTCGACGCCGTGGACAAAGTCAATCACACGCTGGTCCAGCGGGTCGAAAAACAATCCGTTAATGGTAAAGTCGCGCCGCTGGGCGTCTTCTTCTGGCGTGCTGAAGGCGATCGCATCCGGGTGACGGCCGTCGCTATAGGTCGCATCGCGACGAAAGGTCGTCACTTCCACCGTGCCGGTTCTATACGGACCCACGACCGCCACGACGCCGAACGCCGCGCCGATTTCGAGCGTCTTCCGCGAGCCGAACACCTGCCGAATCTCGGGCGGGGTGGCACTGGTGGCCACGTCGTAGTCTTTCGGCTGGCGCTTGAGCAGATGATCGCGGACGCAGCCGCCGGCCCAATATGCCGTGAAGCCGGCCGCGCGCAACTGCTCGACCACTTGCACCGCAAAATCGCGCTGCTTTTGGGGGTCAAACGTCGCCATGCGGCCGCCAACCTGTGGTTCGTCCAATACCGACGCGACTTCCAACTTCGTGGCGAGCCCCAAGGCGTCAGCCTGGGGAGTCCCCCCGAGCACGAATATACGCCGGCCGCCCGGATCGGGTAAGCCAGCGGGTCTGGCTTCACGCCTGGATATCCGATACGCTGAAACCCCGCTGCGGCGAGCGCGGCGGGCTCCTCCTCGAATTGCGAAAGTTCTTTCATGGCTGCCGACAAGGTGCCTTTGGAAATTGATTGTCGGGCGGTCAAGCAGCGGTTGGATGCCGGCCAGTCGCTGGTGCTGCTCGATTGCCGCGAGCCCGACGAACACGAAATCGTGCGGCTGGCCGAAGCACGCCTGCTGCCGATGAGCCAATTGATGACTCGGGTGGGCGAACTGGACGACGCCCGCGAGCAGCCGCTGATCGTGTTTTGCCATCACGGCGGCCGGAGCATGCGCGTGGCCACCTGGCTGCGGCAGCAAGGCTTTTCATTAGCACAAAGTATGGCAGGCGGGATCGACCGCTGGGCCGAAGAAATCGACCGGACATTGGCCCGGTATTAAGCTGCCACCGGCTTGCCGAGATGGAACGCCCTTGAAATTCGGCCTCAAAGAGCTGTTTACGTCTCTGCTCTGTTTCGCGCTGGCCACGTGGCTCGTTGCGTCGACGCGCCGCGCGACCGACAATTTCGAATTCGAGAACGAGTTTGCCAGTTTAATTTGCGTGCTGGTCGGACCGCTCGTCGGTCTGGGGATCGGCATCCCCTTGCGACGCCCATTAGCTGGCCTGGCAGCCGGCGCACTTTTGGGAGCCGCCTCGTTCGCCTTCTGGCAATATGGCTAGGACATAGTGGAAATGTGTCTCCAGCGTGCTGGCCACATGGCTTGTGGCTTGAAATCGCCAGCCGGTGGGCTATAAAAACACTTCGGCCCATTGGCTGCCCGGCGCGTTGCGTGCTGGGGGCGGCTAGCGGTTCGACACCTGCCCGGGTGGCGGAATTGGCAGACGCGCAAGCCTCAGGAGCTTGTCCGAGTTAATCGGGTGGAGGTTCGAGCCCTCTCCCGGGCACTTTTTCTCTTCAACGGCCGGCGGCAAGATTCGGAAGTCTTACGACTACCGCTGCTTATGACGCGACCGCCAGGTAGCGGAATTCGTGAGAACGACGCAGGATTGCCGGCAGGGCTCACAAGTCTGACGACTTTTGCGTACGTTCGACGCGCTTCAGCCGCCTTCCAAATCCCCCAACTCTTCGCGCAACCGTTGCAACACGCGCGACTTGGCCACGCGCACCGCACCGGGCGTCATCGAGACTTCGGCCGCCGCGTCCTTGGTTTCGCGGCCTTCGACGGCCGTCAGCCAAAAAGCCTGCCAGGTGCGCGGCGCAAATTCGCCGCGGATGTTGGCCAGCGCCGTTTGAAATAAGAGGATCTCGGCCGTCTGCTCAATGCGGCTCTCGTCCTCGGCCGACATGCCGGAAGCCGGCTGCGGCACCTGGGCAAATCGCGTCCCAGCTTCAGTGCCCCCTTCGCCGCCCGGCTCACGCCCGCGACGGCGATAATAGTCGATCATTTTGTTGCGCGTGATCGTGCGCAGCCAGCCGCGAAAGGTTTCTGCTTCGGACTGTTTGCGGAAATCGCCGATGTGCGTGGCGACGGCTAGAAACACTTCCTGCAAAATGTCGGCCGCGTCGGCCGTTTGCAGCTCGCCGTGGCGGCACCAGCCATAAACGAGCGGTCCGTACAAGGTCACGAGTTGATCCCAGGCGCCTGGATCGTTCGAGCGTACACGGTCCAGCAGGCTGCGGCTGGTGGCCGACGATGAGCCGCTCGAATTGCTGGGCGCCTGGTTCATAACGTTCGATTCCGCAAGCCCACCTTCAAAATGCCCGGCGGCAAACGGGAGGGCAAGGCTCCTGCCGAGCCGCGGTCCCTGGCTCGGCAGGAGCCTCGCCCTCCCAATCGGACATCGTACCTTGCCGGCATGCAAATGGGATCCGTGGTCGTTTTCGCCTGGAAACGCTGGGGGGTGTAACGCGGGGGCGTTACACTACACAGAGGCCTCAGCCATGCCACGCCCATGCCCACCGGTCGACCAGTTGCACCAATTCGCGCTGGGCAATCTTGCGCAGCCGGCGTGGCAAGCATTGAGCGAGCACCTGGAGCACTGCCCACGGTGCGAAACTGCGCTTGAGCAGTTCGAAGGCCTGGCCGACCCGCTCGTGGACCGCCTGGCCGCTCTGGCCGACGAAGCCTCGCCCGACGCGATCGTGCCGCCGGAGGTGCTGAGCGCCGTGCGGGCGCGCGTGCCGGGACTGGCAGATACCGGCGGCACCCAGGTGGCCGCCGGCCAGCGATTGGGCAAATTCGAATTGCTCGAGGAAATCGGTGTCGGGGCGTTCGGCTCGGTGTTTCGCGCCCGCGACTGCGAGCTCGATCGCACGGTGGCCATCAAGATTCTTCGCGCCGGCCGCCTGGCTAGCCGGGCCGAGGTCGACCGCTTTTTTCGCGAAGCCCGCAGCGCGGCGCAGCTCAAGCATCCCGGTATCGTGTCGCTGTTCGATACAGGACAAACGCCCGATGGCACCTGCTACCTGGTCGAGGAATTCGTTCCCGGGCAGACGCTGCTGGACTGGCTGGGCCGCACGCGGACGAACTTTCGGCTGATCGCCGAACTGGTGGCGCGCGTGGCCGATGCGTTGGAATTCGCCCACGCTCAAGGCGTGATTCATCGCGACGTCAAGCCCTCGAACATCATCGTCGACCCGGAGGGCCGGCCGCATCTAATGGATTTCGGGCTGGCCAAGCGCGAGGCCGACGACACCTGCATCACGCTCGACGGCCAGGTGCTGGGCACGCCCGCCTACATGTCACCCGAGCAAGCTCGCGGCGAAGGCCACAACGTCGACGCCCGCAGCGATCTGTTCAGCCTGGGCGTGATTCTCTACGAGTTGCTCAGCGGCGAGCGGCCGTTCCGCGGTCACGGGCGGATGCTGATTGCGCAGGTGCTGGAGGACGAGCCGCGGGCCTTGCGGCAATTGAACGACAAGATCCCGCGCGACCTGGAAACCATTTGCCACAAGGCCATGAGCAAGGCCCCGGCGCGGCGCTACAACAGCGCCGCCGAAATGGCCGCGGATCTGCGCCGCTGGCTGGCCGGCGAACCGATTCGCGCCCGGCCCGTCGGCGTGCTGGAGCATTGCTGGCGGTGGTGCCGGCGGAACCCCGTGCCGGTGAGTCTGTTGGCCGCGGTGACGCTGGGCTCGGCCTTCGGGTTGTGGCATCTGTCGCGGCTCAGTTCGTACTGGGTGCGTTCGACGGCCCGTGACAATTGCCGCCAGCAGGCCGAATGGCTCGAGCTGGTGGACAATCTGTACAGTTCGCAGGTGGTCGATCGCATCAAGACCAAGGCCGTCGAGATCACGCACGACTATCGCCGCAAGCCCTCGGCGATTCCGCTGCCGGCCACGTTCAACATCGAGCTGGCGGAAATGCTGAGCGAGAAGAGTGCCTCAGGCATGCAGGTGCGGCTGTATAGCGACTATCCGTTCAAATCGCGCCGCGATGGCGGGCCGAAGGACGAGTTCGAGCGGCAGGCGCTGGTCGTGCTGCGGCAGCATCCCGACGAGCCGATCGATCACTTCGAAGATTTCCAGGGTCGGGCGTCGCTCCGCTTTGCCAAGGCCCGGCGGATGGGCGAAACTTGCGTCCGCTGCCACAACGGCCATCCGGAAAGCACGAAAAAAGATTGGAAAGTGGGCGAAGTGGGCGGAGTGCTCGAAATCATTCGTCCGCTGGATCAGGACATCGCCCGCACCCGGGCCGGACTGCGCGGCACGTTTATCCTGGTGGCGTCAGTGTCGGGGTCGCTATTGGCCGTTTGCGGCACGGTGTTGTGGGTTCGCGGACGAACGCGTCGCGGTGCCCTCCGGGAGGAAACGAAACAGGCGTGTAACGGCCCCGCGTTATAACTACGGGCCAGCAGGCGAGCCGGGAGCCTTCGGGTCCCGAGCCTCAGGCCGAGGGACGTCAGCGACCGGAGTCAGCAGGCGGGGACAACACTTAGGCATCAGCACAGGAGACGAGCCATGATCGATCGCAGCCGTCGTGGTTTTTTGGCGGACGTGGGCCGGGGCATGCTGGTGGCCAGCGTGGGGCCGGCCGTGGCTGTCGATCTGGGGCTTTCGAGCGTCCGAGCCGCCGAAACCGCCGACAAACGGCTCTCGTTCGGCGAGATGGAACCGCTGGTCTCGCTGATGCAGGAAACACCACCGGAAAAGCTCATGCCGCTGCTGGTCGAGCGGCTGGGCAAGGGCACTTCGTTGCGGACGCTGGTCGCGGCCGGCGCGCTGGCCAATGCCCGCACCTTTGCCGGTGAGGATTACATCGGCTTCCACACGTTCATGGCACTTTCGCCCGCGTACGAAATGTCGCGCGAACTGCCCGAGGCGTTGCGGCCGCTGCCGGTGCTCAAAGTGCTGTATCGCAATGCGACGCGCATGCAGGCCGAAGGCGGCTGTAAGCACGAGCACATGCACCCGGTCGAGCCGGCAGCCTTGCCGCCGGGCCGCAATGGCGGCGAGCTCTTGCAGGAGCTCGTCCGGAAAGGTGACAGCACCGGGGCCGAACGCGCCTTCGCGGCGATGGTTCAGGGGCCGATCGGCGAGGCCTATCAGCATCTGCAATACGAAATTCAGGACGAAGTCGACGTGCACCGGGTCGTGCTTTCCTGGCGGGCCTGGACCATGCTCGACATCGCCGGCCAGCAATATGCCGACACCCTGCTGCGGCAATCGGTGCGATACTGCCTCGACGAGGAGCGCAACAGAAAAGATCATCGCTGGGGCACGAACGTCCGCGACCAGTTGCCCAAGCTGTTCGATCAATACAAGCTGCTGAGCCAACCGCTGGGCGCGCGTCGGGCCGAGGATGGCTGGATCGAGCAATTCAGCAATACAATCTATGCCGCATCGCCCGCCCGCGCGGCCGATGCCGCCGCAGCCGCGTTGGCCGAAGGCATTTCGCCCGAATCGATCGGCGAGGCCCTGTCGCTGGCAGCCAACAGCCTGGTGCTGCATGACGTCGGGCGCCGAGCGAATCAGGTACGGCCGGACAAGCCGGTCGGCAGCGTGCATGGCGACTCGGTGGGCGTGCACGCCTCGGATGCCGCCAACGCCTGGCGCAATATCGCCCGCGTCAGCAATCAGCGCAACACGGCCGCCAGCCTGATCGTCGGCGCGTTCCACACGGCCGGCCAAAGCGGCGGGTTGAAGCCGCAAGCCTATCCCCTGCCCGAGCAATTGTCCGAAGTCACGGCATCGGATCCGGCCGCATTGCTCGATCAATTGGGCGACGCCATTCGCCAAAAAGACCAGTTCCGCGCCGCGGCCGTTACGTCCCGTTACAGCCAATTGGGTGGTCAGCCGCGGCCCATCTTCGACGTGCTGCTGGGGTTCGCCACCAGCGAAGACGGGGCCTTGCACGCCGAAAAGTATTATCGCACCGTACGCGAAGAATTCGTGCAGATGCGGCCGGCCTTCCGCTGGCGCGAACTCGTCGCGTTGGCCCGCGTGACGGCCAGCGAGTATGGCAAGCCGGCGCCCGGTTATGCCCAGGCCAAAGGGCTGCTGAAGATTTCGTAGAGGGCCGGAAGCATTGCCGGCTAGGGTGAGTTTTGAATACCGGGCTCGCGCCGCGCACTCAAGCGGCGCGGTCTTGGTTGCAGGGGACTGGTTCGATGCATCGCAGTGCAGGATGGTTGTCGATTGTGCTGGCGTGTGCGCTGGCCCAGTTGGCATCGGCCGCCGATCAGAACGCGTTGCCAGCGCAAGCGGCCAAAGCGGTTGAGCTGGCGGTGCCCTACTTGGAAGACAACGGCGAAGGCTGGATTGTCGAGAAGAAATGCATCTCCTGCCATTATGTGTCGTTCATGGTCTGGAGCCTCGAAAGCGTGCGGCACGCTGGTTTGAAGGTCGACGAGCCGGAGTTTGCCCGGCGGTCGGCCTGGTCTTATGCCAATGGCAAGTCGGGCGGCCTGGAAGGCATGGCGCAGATGATCCTGGCCCGGCCACATGGCAAGCCCGATGCCAAGCTTGAGGCCACGCTTCTCGACCTGGCTTACACGATCGCCGCCCAGCAAAAGCCCGACGGTTCCTGGCCCGCCGGCGGGCAACTGCCGGGTCAAAAGCGGCCTCCGCAGGAAACGAACGAAGTGACGACCCGCTGGGCGCTGCTGGCACTCCACTCGCTGGACCGTCCCAAGGACGACAAGCTGGCCAAAAGCCAGGCCCAGGCGCTGGCCTGGCTCAAAAACGCCAAACCGGGCAAGAGCAACGAATGGTACGCGACGCGCCTGCTCGTCGAACATCAGATGGGCAGTGCTCCGGACGCTCAGCGCCTCGCCGCCGAGCTGCTGGCGGCCCAGCAATCCGACGGCGGCTGGCCATGGCTGCGCGGCGACAAGAGCGATGCGCTGGCCACCGGCCAAGTTCTCTATGCACTGGCACAATGCGGATCGAAATTGAACGATCCGGCGATCGAGCGGGCCTGCAAATTCCTGATCAGCACCCAGCAGCCCGACGGCGAATGGCTGGTCAACAGCACGAAAGCGGAGAAGAAGGACAATCCCCGGCACACGTCGAACTACTGGGGCACCGCTTGGGCCACGATCGGGCTTTCGGACCTGCTGGCCGCCGAGCAGTCGCCACCGCGCGAAAAACAACCGAGCGCCCGCGTCGCCGCCAGCAAAAAATAGCCAACCGCCAGGCGCAACCTCTCCGCTGGCCCCTACGCGACTTCGCAGCTTGACTCGCTCAGCTCGCGCTCGGTTTCGGGCGCCGGCCAGCGGCCGGGCAAATCGTCGGCGTACCAGTGCTCGAGCACCGCCGGCCAGTCGCTCGGACGATGCACCGCCACGAAGGCGTCGCGCACCGGCTGGCTGTCGGGATGCATTTTTGAGTATTTGATTCCGAACTTGCGCATCTGCCGGCAGCAAAGCTCCGGACCGTAGACCTGCTCGGCCAGCTTGTAGTGCTGGCGAATCACCTCGCGCTGCTCGTGCAGGCTGGGAGGCGCCGGTGGCGGCAAGCCCGCGGCCAGCGCCCGCGCGTAGCCAAAAATCCACGGATTTCCGATCGCTCCGCGGGCGGCGGTCACGCCGTCGACTCCGGTCTGACGCAGCATCGCCAGGCAATCTTCGGCTGTAAACAAGTCGCCGCTGCCCAGCATGGTGCGCGTGCCGGCTACGCGTTTGGCCTCGCGGACAAATTCCCAGCGGCTGGAGCCGATATAACGCTGCTGGACCGTGCGGCCGTGGACCGTGATGGCCGCCACGCCGCGATCGTAGGCCCCGGAAAAAATCTCGAAAAACTGCTCCCGGCTGCGATCGCTATCGTCGAGGCCGCGCCGCATTTTGACCGTCACCGGAACCGCCGGAGGCACCGCGTCGCGAACACGCGACACGATCTCCAGGGCGATCGCCGGCTGGCTGAGCAGGTATCCGCCACGGCAGCGGCCCAGCACTTTTTTCACCGGGCAGCCGAAGTTGATGTCGATCACGTCGTAACTGGCCTCGACCAGCTCGCGCGCCGCTGGACCGAATTCCGCCGGATCGCTCCCCATCAACTGCCCGCCCACCGGATGCTCTTCATCGCTGACGGCCAAAAAGCGGCGGCTCTTCTTGCCGCCTTGCAACACCAGCCGATCGAGCATGACTTCGCAAAGGGTATAGTCGGCCCCCAGCCGTCGCGCGACCACCCGCATGGCCATATCGCTATAACCGCTCAACGCAGCCTGCACGACCGGAAATCCGATCTGGAGATTGCCAATCACTAGGGGAGCCAACGGGGTATTCATGGCGTTATTGTCCCGAAGCCGGTCCGAGTCCGTCAAGGCGATCGCAATGCATGCACGAAGTTTGCCTTGTCGATCGGGCATTGGGGGCTAATAATCGATGAATATTCAATTCTCCGGCCATTCGTAGTTCTCCCTGGTCGATCATGGGCATTTCGCTACTGTCTTTGGGCGCGCTGGGGCTGGTTTTGTACTTCGGCTGGGCGTTGGCCGATCCGCAAACGCTCAAAGAAGTCGAAGACCAGGTTGCGCGTAGCAGTTCTTCGACCGCCGAAGGCTGGATGCCGTTGTGGGTACGCAATTGCCTCGGGCTGGTGATTTGCCTGGTGCTGCTGGGCAGCAGCCTGTATCGCGACCTGAAGCCCGAAGCTAGCCGACTCGACCAGCCGGAACGTCCCGTTGCGCGTACCCTGCCGCCGCCCACGATCCACGACAAATCGCTGGTCGATCGGATCGACGGCGCCACGCTGCAAAGGCAAATCGAGCGCCAACAAGCCGAATCGCGCGCGGCCGGCCTCTGACGGATTCTCGGTTCCCTGCCGTGTTCAGAACCGCATGCCGGTGAAGCCGCCGTCGACATAGTAGGCCGCGCCGGTAATGAAGCTGCCGGCGCGGCGCGAAAGCATGAGCAGCGCGGTGCCCACCAGTTCCTCCGGCTCGCCAAAGCGGGCCATCGGCGTCTGGCTCATGATCTTTTCGACCCGCGCGGCATCCAGGATCTTGCGGTTTTGCTCGGCCGGAAAGAACCCGGGACAAACGGCATTCACGCGCACATTCCGCGGAGCCAGCTCACGGGCCACGTTCTGGGTCAGATTGATCACCGCCGCCTTCGACGCCGAATAGGCGAACACTCGCGACAGCGGCAAGTGGGCCGTGACGCTGCCGATATTCAAAATCGAGCCGCCGCCGGTTTCGGCCATGTGCCGGCCGAAGATCTGGCAGCCCCAGTGCACAGCCTTAAGATTGCTCGTGATCACGCGGTCCCAATCTTCGTCGGCCACTTCCAGGTAAGGCCCGGCCGAATTCACGCCGGCGCCATTGATCAGCATGTCGATCTTGCCGTGCGCCGTGGTGGCGGCCTGCAACAGCGCTTCGATCGATGCACGACTGGTGACATCCACCGGCAAGTAGGCGCCCCGGCCGCCCGCCGCGGCGATTTCCTTCACCCGGGCCTGGCCGTTCTCCTGGCCGCGGCCGGCCACGATCACCATCGCTCCGGCCCGAGCCAACCCGGTGGCCAAGGCTCCGCCCAGCACGCCCGTGCCGCCAATCACCACGGCCGTTTGCCCGGAGAGGCTGAACAGTTCGTCTAAGTATGCAGACATTTTTTCAATGACTCGATCGGATTAGTTGAATCGGTCGCAGATCGATCCGCGCGCCGCCGCTCCAAAAAATGCAACCACGGATTTCACGGATGACACTGATAAAAACCAATTCCGTGTTATCCGTGAAATCCGTGGTCACTCCTCCCGTTCGTCTTACTTCGGTGCCCGGCGTTTGCCGAGCCAGTCGGTGTGGAAGACGCCCGCCTTGTCGGTGCGCTCGTAAGTATGCGCGCCGAAATAATCACGTTGCGCCTGCAACAGGTTGGCCGGCAGCCGGGCCGTGCGATAGCCGTCGAAGTACGTCAGTGCGGTGTTGAAGGCCGGGGCCGCGATGCCCAGCTCAATCGCCGTGGACACCACGTGCCGCCAGGCCGGCTGCGCCTTCTGCACGGCTTCGGTGAAGTACGGGGCCAGCAGCAGGTTCTCCAGTTTGGCGTTGGCGTCGAACGCCTCTTTGATGCGGTCCAGGAAGCGGGCCCGAATGATGCACCCACCCCGCCAGAGCAGCGCGATGTTGCCGAAATCCAAAGGCCACTCGTGCTCGGCCGCGGCCGCCTGCATCTGCACGAACCCCTGGGCATAGCTGCAAATCTTCGACGCGTACAATGCCTGCCGCACGTCTTCGACGAATTTGTGCCGGTCGCCGGTGTACTTCGCCGCCGGCCCCGAGAGCACGCGGCTGGCCCGCAGGCGGGCGTCTTTGAGCGCCGACAACGAACGGGCATACACGGCCTCGGTCACCAGCGTGCTGGGCACGCCCAGGTCCAAGGCCAGTTGGCTCATCCACTTGCCGGTGCCCTTGGCTCCCGCTTTGTCGAGCACCAGATCGACGAGATCCCCGCCGGTATCGTCGTCCTTGACGCTCAAAATATCGCGCGTGATCTCGATCAGATAGCTGTCCAGTTCGCCGCGGTTCCACTCGGCAAACACGTCGTAGAGTTGCTCGTTGGTGAAGCCCAGCGTCTGCTTGAGCAGGTAGTAGGCCTCGCAAATGAGCTGCATGTCGCCGTATTCGATGCCGTTGTGTACCATCTTGACGTAGTGCCCGGCACCGCGTGGGCCGACCCATTCGCAACAGGGAATGTCGTGGTTGGGCCCAACCTTGGCCGCGATCGCCTGGAAGATGGGCTTGATCAGCGGCCAGCCGGCGGGGCTGCCGCCGGGCATGAGACTGGGGCCCTTGAGCGCCCCCTCTTCGCCCCCCGACACGCCCGAGCCGATGAACAGCAGGCCCTTGGACTCGACGTACTTGGTGCGCCGCTCGGTATCGCTATAAAGCGTATTGCCGCCGTCGATGATCACGTCGCCCTGCTCGAGCATGGGAATCAGTTGCTCGATCATGTCGTCGATGGCCGGCCCGGCCTTGATCATCAGCATCACTTTTCGCGGCTTCGCGAGGCTGGCGACCAGGTCTTTGACCGAATGGCAGCCGACGAACTGCTTGCCCTTGGCTCGGCCGGCGATGAAGTCGTCGACCACCTTGGTGGTGCGGTTGAAGACCGCGACGCGGAAGCCCCGGCTCTCGACATTGAGCGCCAGGTTTTCGCCCATCACGGCCAGCCCAATCAGCCCCAGGTCGCACAGCTCGGCCATGATCGTTCACCGATAGAAAAAGTGTGGGATGCCTCGCCTTCGCCGGCCAGAGTCCGACCGGGAAAAGCGCGATTGTACCGGTCGATCCGCACCCCAGCAATGAGCCGATTCGTCGTTGCGATGACCGGCAGGGCACTCAAACGGCCGGCTGCAAGACGCGGTCGAGGAAGGGATACGCCGTGGCCGCGTGCCACTCGTGCTTGCCGGTAAAGCGGTCGATCTGTAAGCGATCGGTCGCTTCCAGCGCTCGGTACACGGGCTCGATCCGCTTTTGAGCCGAGTCGACCCATTCTGCCGGCAGCAAATTGTCTTGCAGGCCGACTTGCCACATGCAGGGGCGCGGGGCAATCAGCCCGCCGATCTCCGGCACATCGCCCAAGGGGAGCAGGCCGGGAATCGTTTGCGATCCGCAATCGTAGCGGCGGCTGATCCGCTCTTGAAAGCAATTCATCGCGCCGGCAATCACCGCCACACGAATCCGCGGCTCCAGGGCGGTCGTCAGCATCGTCATTCGCCCGCCGTACGACAGCCCAGTGCAACCGATGCGCTGGGCGTCGACCTCCTCGCGACTCGACAAGTAGTCCAGCGTCCACAGAATGTCGCGCAGATTCTCGGCGATCAGCAGCTTTCCCAGCACCAGCAGCCGGACAAACGTGTCGGCGCAGGGATCGACGTCGCGGATCAGCTTGGGACGCCGCGCCACGTCGGGGCTCAATCGCCGCCCAAACGGCGTCATGCACGGCACCGCCACGGCATATCCGCGGGCAGCAAGCTGCCGGCCGTAGTCGCCCTTCTGCGAAGCGATCTCTTCTCGCAGCTCCGGAATGTCGTCACGGCCGGCTACCGTGTCGTAGCCGCCGATGCCGTGGCCGTGCAAAGCCACCATGCCGGGCAATCGCTGATTGCGGCTGGGCGCCTTCGGCGGCAGCAGCACGTAGATCGGCACCGGCGGCAATCCCGGCGCGACCAGCAGTCGCTCTTCGCGCGTGTGGTCATCCAGGCGGACCGTGCGCTCGAGTACGCACGTCCATTTGGCCGGCGGATCGAAGGGCCCCAGCAGTGCCCGCAGCTTGCCGGAAAACTCGCCTTGCCAGCGGCGGCATTCTTCGGCTGAACTACCCGAGAATTGCATCGCGAGCGGCGCCGCGCCCGCGGCAGCTTTGATTCGCTCGTTGACCGTCGGCACTGCCGACCTGTCTTCGCCGGCAACCAGGCGCGCGCAACTGGCAGCGGCACACGCCGCTACCGCGCTCTGCAAGAATTTACGTCGCGGCAGCATGATACGGCCATTTCCTGATGTCTTCGGCGAGCAAACAACGCGATCCACCCTAAAAGCGACCGACGGCAGTGTCAAGAAATGCGGCCACCGCCTGGACCGCCGCTGATCGCTAGGCTTAACTGGGGGTCTGCGACCTGCGATTCACTCGGAGCGATTTCCATGCAGCGATTGCAAGACATTTGGCGAGCCGGGAGCGTTAGCGACCGGAGTTTGTTGCGTCCTCCGGTCGCTCACGCTCCCGGCTCGCCGTGGCAGCACTTGCTCTGGCTGGTCGCAATACTCGTTACGGCTCGTGCCGGCGCGGCGGAGTTGGCGCCGGTCGAATATCGCCATCCGGGCTTGCATGTCGACTTGGGCGTCGGGTTGTGGGCCTGGCCCGTGCCGGTCGATTTTGATGGCGATGGCGATCTCGACCTGATCGTGAGTTGCCCGGACAAACCGTACAACGGCACGTACGTGTTCGAGAATCCGGCTGGCCGAACAAAATTGCCGGTCTTCAAGCCGGCCCGTCGTTTGAGCCGTGGGCTGCCGAACATCTCGCCGTCTTATGTTCGCGGCCGGCTGCGGGTGCTCGGGCCGGGCGTGGAGTATTCCGATTTCGCTGCCGCCGGGCTCGATCATCCGCATGACTTGCCACTGCCGACGAACATCCATGCGGCCAAGGTGCGGGCGAACCAGTGGAAGTACGTCGATTTTGACGGCGACCAAAAGCTCGACCTGGTGGTAGGCGTCGGAGATTGGACCGACTACGGTTGGGACGATGCGTTCGATGCGCAAGGACGCTGGACGCACGGCCCGTTGCACGGCTATGTCTACCTGCTGCACAACCGCAGCACGAACGACAAGCCCGACTATGAGCAACCGCGTAAGGTCGAAGCCGACACGCGGCCGATTGATACGTTCGGCATGCCGTCGCCGAATTTTGCCGACTTCGACGGTGATGGCGACTTGGATCTGCTGTGCGGCGAGTTCCTCGACGGTTTCACCTATTTCGAAAATACCGGGTCGCGCCGCGAGCCGGTGTATGCGGTTGGCCGGCGGCTCACCTACGAAGGCCGGCCGCTGGCGATGGACCTGGAAATGATTGTGCCGGTGGCCATCGATTGGGACCGCGACGGCGACACCGATCTGATCGTGGGCGACGAAGACGGCCGCGTGGCGCTGGTCGAGAACACCGGCCGCATTGTCGACCGGCTGCCGCAGTTTCTGCCGCCGCAATATTTTCAGCAGGAGGCCGACGAAGTTAAGTGCGGCGCCCTGGCCACGCCCGTGGGTTTTGATTGGGATGGCGACGGCGACGACGACCTGATCAGCGGCAACTCGGCCGGTTACATCACGTTCTTCGAAAACACGAGCGGACCTCGCGTCGAACAGCCGCAATGGGCCGCGCCGGTGCGTCTGACGGCCGATGGCCAGGTGATTCGCATCCAAGCCGGCCCCAGCGGCTCGATTCAAGGCCCGGCCGAGGCCAAGTGGGGCTACACCACGCTGAGCATTGCCGACTGGGACGGCGACCGGCTACCCGACTTGATCGTGAATTCGATTTGGGGGCGTGTCGTCTGGTATCGCAACACGGGCACGCGCACGCGGCCCAAATTGGCGGCTGCCGAACCGATCAAAGTCGCCTGGTCCGGGCCGCCTCCCAAGCCAAGTTGGACGTGGTGGCAGCCGGTCGAGGGCGAGTTGGCAACGCAGTGGCGAACCACGCCGGTGGCCCGCGACGTCGATGGCGATGGGCTCACCGATCTGGTCATGCTCGATCAGGAAGGCTACCTCGCGCTCTTCCGCCGGCGGCGCGTCGGCGATCAGTTGGAACTGTTACCGCCCGAGCGCGTGGTTCTCGACGAAAGCGGCCAGCCGCTCAAGCTGGCTCGCGGCAGGGCCGGCAAGAGCGGTCGCCGCAAGTTGTGCCTCGTTGATTGGGACGGCGACGGCCGCTTGGACCTGCTGCTCGATAGCCGCAATGTGAACTGGTATCGCAACGTGGCCCAGCGGCCGGGCCAGTTTGTGCTGCGCGATATGGGGCCGCTTGACTCACGCGTGCTGGCCGGGCACGACACGAGCCCCACGACCGTGGATTTTAATGGCGATGGCCGGCCCGACCTGTTGGTCGGCGCGGAGGATGGGCACTTCTATTATCAGCGTCACGCCGCGGCGGCGTCGGCGGTGCTCGAGTCGGAGTTCATCTACGAGTCGGCCCCGTTTGCACAGTGTCATGCCACGACGATTGCCGAAACCGGCCACGGGCTGGTGGCCGCGTGGTTTGGTGGCACGCGCGAGGGCCATCCGGACGTCAGCATTTGGATGTCGCACCGCGAAGCCAGCGGCTGGACGCCGCCGGTGCGGGTGGCCGATGGCGTGGTTTCGAGCGACGTTCGCTATCCGTGTTGGAACCCGGTGCTCTTTCAGCCGTGCTCGGGGCCGCTGATGTTGTTCTACAAAGTCGGCCCCAGTCCGCAGCAATGGTGGGGTCTGTCCGTGACCAGCACCGACGGCGGGCGTACCTGGTCGGCGCCGCGCCGGTTGCCGGACGGGATTCTAGGCCCGATCAAGAACAAGCCGGTGCAATTGGCCGACGGCACGATCCTGTGCCCCACGAGCAGCGAGTCGCCCGACAAACCCAGCAAATGGCGCGTCTACTTCGATCGTACGACCGACGCGGGGCAGACTTGGGAGCTGATCGGTCCCATCAACGATGGACTCCAGTGGAGCGCCATTCAGCCCAGCATTCTGCGGCACGGCGGCGACACCTTGCAAGCCGTCGGCCGCTCGCGGCAAGGCAAGGTGTTTCAAAGCTGGTCACCCGACGCGGGCAAGACCTGGGGACCGATGACCGCCACCAGCCTGCCGAACCCAAACTCTGGCACCGACGCCGTGACAATGGCCGACGGCCGACAACTGCTCGTTTACAACCACACCGCCAGCGGCCGTCATCCACTGAACGTGGCCGCTAGCGCCGATGGCAAAACCTGGCAAGCGGCGCTCGTGCTGGAGAGCGAGCCGGGCGAGTACAGCTATCCCGCCGTAATCCAAACCGCCGACCGTCTCGTGCACATCACTTACACCTGGAAGCGGCAGCGGGTGAAGCACACGATCCTCGACCCCGGGCGGCTTTCGCTCCAGCCGATCACCGGCGGCGTCTGGCCGAAATAGGAGCAGCGGCCGTCGGCGGCTGGCCGCCGGCTTCATTTTGGCTTAGCCGCAAGCTCAATCTTCGCCAAGGCGTGCCTGGCGGCGGAGCGGAGCGCGGGATCGTCGCTTTTGGCGGCCTGCTGCAAGGCCGGCACGGCCTCGCGCGCCGCCGGCCCAATGCTGGCCAGGGCGTAGGCCGAGTACAGCCGCACCAGCTCGCTTTCATCTGCCAAATGCCGCGCTAGCGCCGGCACTGCGCGACTGGCTTTCGGACCCAAGTCCTCCAGCGCATGCGTCGCTAATTCGCGGCTGTGCGGATCGGCGCCATCAAGTATCGCGATCAATTCAGGGATCGACTCGACCGCCTTTGCCCGATCGGCCAACAAATCGCTTGCCAGCAGCCGCACCCGCCCATCATCGCTTCGGGATAGACTTTCAAGCGAGGTCACGGACGAGGGGGCAGTACCCGGCACAACTCGCACGGCTTCGCTCAGCTCGGCCTGTTGGACCGCTACGTCAACGGCCTTGATGGCTTCGCCGGAAGGGCCTTTCGCAAACCGGGCAAAGGCCGCCCGGGCCTTCGGGCCAAACATGTCCTTACGGCTGAGCACACCCCAAGCGCGGCGCTGGGCGGTGGGACTGCCGTCGACGGTGATTTTGCCGAGCGTGGCAATCGGAATTTGATCTTCGAGGCCGATGTTGATCAGCACGCGCAGCGCGTCTTCCCGCAGTCCCGGATTGTCGAGGCCCATGAGCAACCAGGCGTCGAGTCTTCCCAACTCGGCAACCGCGGCTGAACGCCGTGCCCGGTCGCCTGAGTTCATTTCGGCGACCAGTCTCGATATCATCGACCAGTCCGCGGAGCGCTCGTC
The DNA here is from genome assembly GCA_036268995.1 of Pirellulales bacterium. Lineage (GTDB taxonomy): Bacteria > Planctomycetota > Planctomycetia > Pirellulales > PNKZ01 > DATATB01. The sequence goes on from DATATB010000140.1 coordinate 184,414, forward strand.
TGCGGCCGCCTTGTCACGCCGCCAAGCGAGCTTGTCTGCCGCCGCCGTTCCTTCCCGTACGACCGGGGGTTTCGCTTCGGTCGGCGACTGCTGAGCCTGGCGGCGGCCAGCGTCGTCGGCGACCGCTAGAAGCAGCGCTACCATCACAAACAAGCAACCGGCGCGGCGGAGCATGGCGAGGGTTACTCAATAACGTGCGACGTGGTTCCAACAGCGTTCAGCTTACCGCGGGGCGATCGGTTTTTATACAAGCGCCAGCCCGGCGACCGCTCGACCTCACCTTCGCTCGGCCGCAAGCTCGATCTTCGCCAAGGCGTGCGTGGCGGCGGAGCGCCGGATCGTCGCTTTTGGCGGCCTGCTGCAGGGCCGGCACGGCCTCGCGCGCCGCCGGCCCGATGCTGGCCAGGGCGTAGGCCGAGTACAGCCGCACCAGCTCGCTTTCATCTGCCAAATGCCGCGCCAAGGCCGGGACCGCGCTGGCCGCCTTCGGGCCGAAATCGCCCAACGCGTGGGCACACAATTCGCGCACGCGCGGACTTCCACTGTCGAATAGCTGAACGATGGCGGGCATCGCGTTTTCCTGCGTCATCACGCGCTCGAGAACGCTGGCTGCCGGTTGACGAATATAGCGCCCGCCGTTGGCGGCCAACTCTGCCAGCGCGCCGATCGCCGCCGGTCCAGAATTGGCCAGCACCTCGATCGCTTGCGGGCTCGAGTCGTTGAGCACTGCGGCTTGAAGTGCCGCGAACCGGTCGAGCGTTGGCGTCAGCGCCCACAGTCTCGCCGCCGCCAACGCGCGGATATTCGGGTCGGGATCGGACGCCAGTCGGCCGAGCAGCGATTTCGTCTGCTCGTCGTTCAAATTCCGATCGCCGAGCATGCGAAGCGCACATCGCCTCGCGGCAGTTCCGCCTTCGGCCGCCGCCTGGGTCAGAACCTCGAAGGGGATTCGGCTTTGCAGACCGCGCTGGACGAGCAATAGCAATGCGTCATCGCGGGTCTGCCGGTCATCGAGCAGCTTGAGCAAGGCGGCATCGAGGCGCGCCGACGGTCCCTTGAAGTCCTCTAGCTCCCAGAGTGCCGTCTGGCGGACCATGAGACTTTCATCGGCCAGCGCAACGATGAGCACCGCCAGGATCCGCGGGTCAATGGTCCCCGGCCCGCCGGCCCTAAGTGCGTGTCCAACCCGGACGAGCGAACCGACGGCGTCGTAACGCACCATCGCGTCATCATCGCGGGCCGCTTCAGTGAGCGCCCGGATGATTAAACGCGTGCGTATCGCCCCCTTGGGCAGCGTCGTCGCTCGCTTGCCCAGCTCGGTGCAAACTAACCGGCGGACCTGCGGATGTCTGTCTTTGAGAGAATTCAACAACTCGGCTAGCGTGCTGGAAGCCAGGCGGTCGATCGGCAAGGAGTTGTACGGTCTTTCGAAGGGGTCCGTTACGTGAGCGCCGGGCCGATAACCCGGCATTGGTATATCGAAGATCGTCTTGGGACGCTGATCGAGCGCCGCTAACAGGCCGGCAAAGATATCAGCGTTGCCACTTGCCAAGGGCTGTTTTTCTTCCGGCCGAGTTGCCGATGGCGGTTGGATTGCCGGTGAGAGTGCCAGATCGTCGGGACTGGCGTCAACCAGCGAGGCAACCAGGGCCCGGAGCGGATCGGTCGATCGGCCGGTGGCCAGTCGGGCCAGCGCGGCTCGGACGGGCGGCCAGTAGATGTCCTTGCGGCTGAGCACGCCCCAAGCGCGGCGCCGGGCGGCCGGACTGCCGCCGCGGCTAATCTCGTCGAGCGTGGCGATCGGGATTTGATCTTCCAGGCCAGCGTCGATCAGCACGCGAAGTGCATGCTCCCGAAGCCCCGGCGTTTCGAGGTCCTTGAGCAAGGCGGCATGGTATTTTCGCAGTTCGGCCGCATGGGCAGCCAAACTTGGCGCCGATTCGGCTGTCGGCGCGTCGGCGATTCCAGCCGTGGGGCGCGGATCAACCGAGAGGCCGACCGCGGCCAGCAGCGCCACATACACGCTCAAGCAACTGAGGCGAACGAACATTGCCGCACGTGCGTAGTGAGTGCGATCGGGGAAGCCCATTCACCTTATCAAAGTGCAGCTTGCACGTGAACAGACCGAATGGTTCGCTCCTTTGAGCTCATGTGAAATTCCTCCGGTCGCTCACGCTTTCGGCTCGCCTGTTAGCCGCTGCCACCGTCAGGCGAGCCGGGAGCGTCAGCGACCGGAGTTCGCCCACACTGCGGACTTCACTTGATCGAAACAACCCACACCTGCCCTTTCCCCCCACGGCCCCAACGCCTGTGCTGCACGCCGTTTTGGGACGGGAGTCGCAGCTTGCAAACGCCCAGTGGCGCTAGGATGATAGCAGTACACAGGCGATGGGTGGACCTTGAGACGACTAGGCAGAACATGAACTTGTCTACCCTCGATCCCTTGGCAGTTCTGGATGGCGATTGGGAAGACCTGATCGGGCACGTCGAGGCTGGCTACGTCATTCCGATCATCGGACCGGGCCTGTTGCAAGTCGACACGCCCGGCGGCGCGATGCCGCTCGATCGGTTCCTGGCCGCGCAATTGCTCGAGCGATTTTCCGAATCGCCGACCGCGCCGGGTGAATTGCCATCGTTGAACCAGGTGGTTTGCTATCTGCGCCACAAGTATCCGCACAACGGAAAGCCCTATGCAAAGATCAACGACATCCTGAAGAAGGCGGCCCTGTGGCCGCCGCGCGCGCTGTGCCAATTGGCCGAGATCAGCCATTTCAATCTCGTCGTGACGACGACCTTCGACGGGCTGCTGGAGCAGGCGCTCAACGAAGTGCGCTTCGGCGGCCAGCCGATCACAATGAGCGTCGATTACCGGCCGAGCGACCCCAAGGATCTCAACGCGGAACAACTGGAACGGCTCGATTTGCAGCCGGTGGTTTATCATCTGCTGGGCAAGGCCTCGACGGTCAACAGCTCCGTGATCTGCGACGAAGACTTGCTGGAGTTCGTCTGCGCACTGCAATCGGCGGATCGGCGTCCCAAGCGGCTGCTGGATCAGCTCATGGAAAGGCACCTGCTGTTCCTGGGAACCGAATTTCCCGACTGGCTGGGCCGGTTCTTTCTACGCACGGCCCGACAACGCCGTTTGGCCGAGGTGGAAGAACGGCTCCAGTTCCTGGCCGACAATCACACGCGCGGCGATACCAACCTCGTGTTCTTTCTCCAGCATTTCACGACGGGCACCAAGGTCTTTCACGGCAGCGCGACCGAATTCGTCGACGAGCTGCATCGCCGCTGGTGCGCCGAGAACCCGGCGCGCGCGGCGGTGGGTGGCAAGCAGCCGGTGCCTCCGGCCCGCGAGATGCCCTCGGGCGCGGTATTCATCAGCTATGCGCACGAGGATCTGTCCGCCGCCCAGGAGCTGAAGGCCGCCTTAGACGCGGCCCAGATCCCGGCCTGGTTCGATGCACAGCAACTCGACGCCGGCTCGCGGTTCGACCACGAGATTCGCGAGAGCATCGCGAGTTGCTGCTGTTTCGTGCCGCTCGTTTCACAGACCACCGAGTCCCGTGACGAGGGATACTTCGTTCGCGAACACAAACTGGCCGCCGATCGGGCCGTCAACATGCACGACGACGTGCGGTTTGTCATGCCCGTCATCGTCGACGAACTTCCGGACGACGACGCCCGACGCGCGCGTCGGGTGTTTGCCGGCACGACACTCGGCCGTGCGCCCAACGGACGGCCTTCGACCGGCTTCATCGAACAAGTGCGCGGGCTGCACGAAGCCTGGAAAGCCAGGCGCGGCCCCGCGGGCGGCGCTCGCTCATGAACGACACCGCCGACGTTTCGGAGTTGAGCCCTTGGCCCGGGCTCAATGCGTTTGCCGAGGATCAGCAATCGTTCTTTCACGGCCGCGATGCCGAGGCCGACGACCTTTTTCAGCACGTCAAACGCCAACGCTCGACCGTGCTGTTCGGCCAGTCCGGCTTAGGGAAGACTTCGCTGCTGCGGGCCGGGTTGTTTCCCCGCCTGCGACCGAAAAACTTCCTGCCGATTGCGCTGCGGCCCGATTACAGCTCCGACCGGCCTTCGCCCGTCGACCAGATCAAGGACGCCGTGCAACGCGCCATTACGTCGGCCGGCCTGGTCACCGATTCCCTGCCGACGCCCGAAGAAACACTGTGGGAGTATTTTCATCGTCCGGAAACGGCCGTCCGCACTCCGGCCGGCGTGCCGGTCGCGATCGTATTGGTGTTCGATCAATTCGAAGAACTCTTTACGCGCGGGCTGACCGATGCTGCGGCCCGGTCGCGGCGTGACGAATTGCTGCGGCAACTGGGCGACCTGATCGAAAGCCGGGTGCCGGCGGAAGTCGAACGGAAGTTCGAGCAGGACGACAGCCTGGTCGACCGGTTCCGGTTCGAGAACTACGACTTGCGCGTGCTGTTTTGCCTGCGTGAAGATTTTCTGCCGGACCTGGAAAGCTTGCGGCCCTCGATTCCCTCGCTCGGCGAGAATCGGCTGCGATTGACGCCCATGAACGGCGAGCAGGCCTTGCAGGCCGTGGTCCGGCCGGGTCGCGGCCTGGTCAGCGACAAGGTGGCGGTCGACATCGTGCGCTTCGTGGCCGCAGCCCATGGAACCGAGAAGCTGAACCAGTTGCAAGCCGACCCAGCGCTGCTCAGCCTGTTTTGCCGGGCATTGAACGAGCGACGCTTGGAACTCAAGCTGCCGCAGATCAGCGACGACCTCGTGGCCGGCAACCGCGATTCGATTCTGCGGGATTTCTACGAGCGGTGCTTTCACGACCTGCCCGCGATCGCGCGCACGTTTGTCGAAGACAAGCTCCTGACCGACGCCGGTCAGCGCCAAATGTTGCCGCGCACAGAGGCGGAGAAATGGCTGAGCAGGCCGGGCGTTCCGCCCACGGTGATTGACGTGCTGATTGCCCGCAGGCTGCTGCACGTCGAGGAACGGTTCAACGTACCGTATCTCGAGTTGACGCATGACCGGCTGACCGGCATCGTCGAGCAAAGCCGGCTCCAGCGGCGGCAGGTCGAGGCCGTCGAAGAGGGCCGCGCCGCGCAAGAGAAACTGCGTGCCGAGGCCGCCGAGAAGGTGCGCGCGGCTCAGGACAAGTTGCGCATCAGCCGACGGCGGCTCGCGATCATGACCGTGCTGGCCGCGTTGGCGGCTGTGGCCGCAGGCTTCGCGATCTACGAGCGGCAAGTCGCCATCGGGCACCAGAAGGTCGCGCTCGATCGCCAGCAAGAGGCCGACGCGGCACGGCAACTCGCCGTCGAGCGCCAAAAAGAAGCCGATGCAGCGCGGCAAGTCGCCATCGAGCAACAGAAGCTTGCCACCCAGCGTCAAACCGAGGCGGAGTCGGAGCGGCAAGTTGCCGTCATGCATCAAAAGGAGGCCGAGCGCCAAAAAGACAATGCCGTTCGGCTGGTGGATCTTGAGTTCGATCTGCTGCTCGCGCTGGACAAATACTATCGAGAGAATCCCGAGTTTTTGGAAGGCTTTGCCCAATTCGTCAACGAACATCTCAACGCGATGCGTGATCGCGTGGATCCGGCGAAGCTGGAGTCCGGCAGTCCCGTTCAGCGTTTGCAAACCTTTCTGGTGGTCACCGCGGCGGGTTTGAAACAGAAGCTGATCGCGGCGCGCGGCACGAACCCCTCGGACGACGAACGCAAGAACGTGCGCGAGAGTTGCCAGGAGGCGTTTAATTCGGTGAAACACCTGGCGCAGAACAAGGATTTTTTCCTGCAACGATCGGCTTTGGTGAACGTCGTGACGATCGCCGCAACGCTGAAGGCCAACGGCGATTTCGGCGAAGCCCTATCGGAGTGTGGATGGGCAACGGAATTCCTCGCCCATGTAGCAGGCGACGATAAAGATAAATACGTGCGCTCGGAAACTCGGTACTTGCGCGCCCTGTTCTTGGCGGTCGAGGCCGAGATCCTGGTGGCGCGAGCCGCCAAGTCGCAGGGGGCTGAAGACGCCCAGCGAGATCGGCAGAAAGCCGCGGACAATTACCAGCGCGGCATCGAATACGCCCAGCAGGCATTTGAGATCGAGAACGACCCCAAGTTTCGGCGTTACATCGCGGATGCCTGGGACGCTCTCGGCGGTGTATGGTCCGGCCGGGACCGCGAGGAAGACCTCGAGGCGGCGCGCAACGCCTACTCACAAGCCAAGGACATTCGCGTCGAACTGTGGCGCAAATCCGATTCGATCGACGGTCGCAGGGCCGTGGGGGCGGCGTTTGCAAATCTCGGTTGGATCGAAAAGAAGCTGAAGCAGCTCACGGGAGCACGCCAGGCCTATGACAACTACATTCGGATGCGGCGAGGTTTGGTCCGTGATCGCAGCAAAGCGAGTTCCGAACCCTTTGTGTACGACGATGACGAGTCCCAGCGGGCATTGGCGGTGGCGCTGAAGACGCGCGGTGACCTGGAGCGCGAAATCGGCGATAAGCCCGCGGCAAAGCCCTTCTATGACGAGGCCAAGGAAATCGCGGTTGGGCTGACCAAATCGGCGCCCGGCGAGGCAAAATACCACCAACTGCTGGCCACGACGTGGCGAGCCATCGGCCGGCTCCACAAAGACCTCGACGAATTGGACCTGGCCAGGACCGAATTTACGGAGGCGCTCGCGGCCGCGCGCGACGCCGAAGAGCTCGATCCCAAAAACAACTCAATCCAGAGTGACGTGGGTATCTCCTATCAAGACCTCGGCGACTTGGACTATAGCCAGAACAAGTTTAACGACGCCCTCCCGCTGTTCGAAAAAACATTGGAGATCGACCACAAGCTCGCCAGCGGCAGCCCGGACAACAGGGTCTTTCAACGCAATCTCTCGATCGACTACGACCAGCTAGGTAACGTGCTGGTCAAGCAAGCGAAACCGGCCGACGCGCGCCGCAATTTCGAGCAAAGCCTGAAAATCCGCGAGCGGCTACTGGCCCTTGACCCCGATAGCGCGGAAGCCCAGCAAGATATGTCCTACACTGAAAACAAGCTCGGCGAACTGTGTCAAAAGCAAAAGAATTGGAGCGACGCTCGCCACTTTTACGAACTGTCTCTCGAACTTCGCAAACGAGCTGTGTCGGCGAGACCAAACGATCTGGATGCACAGCGCGCCCTCACGGTCGGATACGTAAGCCTGGCCGAAGTGTGCGTGCAGGAAAACAAGTTGGACGACGCCCGACGGTTCCTGGCCGACGCTTTGCGAATCCGCCGCCAGCTTGCCGAGAAATGGCCGACCAATGGCGACAACTTCGGCAGCCTTGCCTGGATGGAGGTGGTCAACGGAAACGCGGCTGCCGCGATCGCCGCCGCACAACAGGGCTTAAAACTGAATCCAAACGCTGACTGGATTGCCGGCAATCTGGCGGACGGATATTTGCTCGCGGGCCAATTCGACAAGGCCGAGCAGACCTACCTGGCCTACAAGAACAAGCCCACCACGGGCCGCACCATGCGCGAGATGGTCGCGGAGGACTTCGCACTCCTTCGCAAATTGCACCTCGTCGACGAGCGGCAGGAGCAGGAAATGCAAAAGATCGAACATTTGCTCGCCGAGCCGGTGCCCGCCAAATGATCCGCGGCCAATTGCCGAGTGGCCGAGAACCGCCGTCATCCTTTTCACGGCCCGCCGGCGGCTGGCGAAAATCGTCTGCGGACGGCAGGCAGGCCCCCGATGATCAGATGCAGTAGCGCGGGCAGCGTCAGGGCGTAATAGGCCGGATTTAAGGATAGGAGCGGTTCTTCGAATTTCCAACCGACCATGGCCGGCAGAAACAAGAACAGCAGGGTAAAGGCGGGTGCGGAAATCCCGGCAAACGCCCAGCGACGGAACCCCGTGTTCCAGGCAATCCACGCCGATGCCGCACCGGCCAAACTGGCGATGAGCCAAAGGATGACTTCGGACATAGCGAGTGAGCTGTGGTACTCGCTGTAGCCACCGGTCCCGAATCGCCATCGAAGAGCAACGCAGCAAAGAACGGCTGCAAGCTGCACTGCCGCGAGGACCGAAAGCTGCGGCACCTGCGCGGCCGGCTGAAGTTCCGCAGTCTTTGGCCGCCACTCGCGCCACATGAACCATCCCAGCAGCGGCAGCAACGCAATTGGGTACAAGAACGCCATGATTCCCACGGAAACGAATCGGTGCGGGTCGTCGTGAGCAGTCCGCGAGGTGAGGACCATGAATCCGCCTGACAGGCACATGAGCACGGCGGAGGATCCGAGCGTCAGGCCCCAGCTTGAGCCGCGGCGAAATGAGACGACAGACGAGGCCGTGCCGGCAATCACCAGGCCAACGGCAATCGCCATGAGACCAGGTGCCATGCCCTCCGGCGTGTCAGGAATGTATCGATGAGGACCATTAAGATTCAACAAACACGCGAGCGGAAAAATCCAGGTGATCAAGGTTTGAATCGCGAGCAGAACATAAAGCATCTCGGACGATGCCGCCCAACCGGCCTCGATCGTCTGCGACGCCGGCCGACTGCCGGCGGCCTTTGCTGTCGGCGCGGGACTAACCGTAGTAGCGGGCGACCGAAGGAACTTCGCAATCACCGAGGGCGTCTCGCCGCGTGCGTCGCCCGAACCCGCAGAACTTGCCGACATCGGCAAGGTCGCGATGGGCGGAATGTCTGGCAGTGGCCGCTGTTCGGCCGGCGCTAAAGCCGAGACAGCGGGCCCGGACTCTGGAATGCTGGGAGCCGGCGCCGGCGGCTCGGGCGTGATCGTCGTAACGGTCGGCGTAGCTCCTGGCAACGACGTCCTGGCAGCCTCGGCTTCGATCAATTCCCGCAGGCGCTCGGCCAATGCCGCGCCGTCGGCGGGGCGATGCTCCGGACTGGTCTCCATCGTGTCCATCAGCAATTCGATCGCCGCGTCGGTCATGCCGCGCTCTTTCAACGACCGGACCCACATCCGCCCAGTCGGGGCGGGCGCGGTCAAATCACCGATCAGCAACTGATACCAGATCACGCCCAGCGAGTAGACGTCGTCGGTCGGGTCGGGCTTGCTGCCTTGAATCTGCTGCGGCGAAGCGTACAGCGGCGTGTAGGCCCCGGTCAGAATCGCCGACAGATTCTCTTGCAGCGAATAGCCCGACCGCGAACGGTCCAACAGCGGCCTGGCCACGATGCCGCCGATGCCAAAGTCGGTCACGCGGATCACGGGCTGATTGTCCGCGCCGCGCGAAACGAGCACGTTCGAGGGCTTGAGATCGCGATGGACCAATTGCGGCGTGGCACGATGCACCGCGCCGACAATGCGGGCGATCTGCTCGACAAGGCCCTGCACTGCCAGCGGCGTGAGCCCAGTGCCCGACTGCCGGGCGTCGTCGATCAGCGCCACCAGCGTCCCGCCTTCGATGTAAGGATACTCCAGGCATGGCGGATCGTTCTTGAGATAGGTGTGCAGCAGCGGCACCATGCCGGCGGCACCCGCGCTGCGCTGGGCGCGGAGCACCATATCGGCTTCGTGCCGCAGCAATTCTTTGGCTTTCGCGTCGAGATCGAAGCAGAACTTCAGCGCCACCGGCTCCTGGCCTGGCAGATCGGGATTGCGCGCCAGCCACACCTCACCATAGCCGCCCTTGCCCAACAGGCGCACGAGTTCCCAGTCGGCGCCCGGCAGCGGACGATCGCCGGGCGCGAAGTTTGGGCCGCCCTTGCGCCGGCCCGCGCGATCGGTGCCGGCGGCTTGATTGGACACGGTCGGCACGCTCGGCCCCGCGCCCAGCGCTTCTAGCGCCGCGAGCAACCTGGGCAGCCAGTGCTCGGGCAGCTTGCCGTGAACCTCGATCGGTTGGCAGCCGACCAGGCAATAGCGGAACCGCTCGGGAATTTCGACCCGGGGCGAGAGCCAGACCGGCACGTACGTGCGGTGATAGTATTCCCAAGTCAGCAGGATTTCGCGATGGACATTGTCCGAGCGAAACGCCTCCGGCGAGCACATGATCAGCACGACCTTCGAGTGGGCCAGGGCGTGTACGATCTCTGCGCCGTAGTAATGGCCGCCCAGGATCCCGTCATTGTCGCGCCAGATGCTGACGCCGGCCCGTTCCAACTGCTGCGCAATACTCAGCACCTGGTCGACGTCGCTACGTGAATAGCTGACGAAGACCTGCGGAAACGCCGGCGCCTTGACATGCGGTTCAGCCATCATCTCGCCGCTCGCGAATTCCCCGTGCTGCAACCTCGCGGCAAGCGCCTATCTTATACTCGTTTCAATCCGTGAGAACAGCAGATTAGGAAGGCTTTACTGACCCTCGCATGATGAAACGGATACAATGCTAATCCCGCGTCGAGAACGGATCGAGGGAAGGAGGGCCGCATGTCGCTGGTCTGTCCGCAATGCCGCCAAGAAGTGCAAGTCGTCGGCAAGTTCGCCGTTTGTCCGGATCACGGCCCAGTCGAGCCACTTGATCAGGCCGGCGGGCTGTCGTCGCCCGCGCCTGCGGGCCGGCCCAAGGTGTTTATCAGCTACGGCCGCAAGGACGCCCGGGAATTGGTCGATCGGCTCTGCGTCGATCTGACCGCTGCCGGTTTCGACGTGTGGCGAGACACGCGCGAAATTCGCGCCGGCACCGATTGGCAGGCCGAAATCATCGACGGCCTGCGCAGTGCCCAGGTCGTAGTCGCAGTGCTGACGCCCCACTCGGTCCGCACGTCGACTAAGAGCGCGGATCAAACTGACAGCGTCTGTCTCGGCGAGATCACTTATGCCTTGTGCAATCCGCCGCCGCAGCCGGTCGTGCCCGTCATGGCCTACCCTTGCGAGCCGCCGCTGACGATCTACCACCTCGACTATGTCGACCTGTGCTCCTGGCAAGCTTCCGACAATAACTATCGGGCCGGCCTGGCGCGGTTGGTCGATGGTATTCGGGCCGCGCTGCGTGGCGAAAAGCGTTACCGTGCCTGGCATCACCAGCTTCGCCCGCTCGATTTCGCGGCGTTCTTGTATCGCAAACGGCAAGATTTCACCGGACGCGAGTGGTTGTTCGACCGGATCGACGCCTGGCGCGCTTCCTCGGCCGGCGAACGTTCGCTGTTGATCAAAGGGGCACCGGGCGTGGGCAAGTCGGCCGTGGTCGCCCAACTTATTCACGGCAATCCGGATGGCCAGGTGCTGGCCTATCACTGTTGCCAGTGGGACGAAGACCAATCGCGTATGCCGGGGCGCTTTGTGCAGACGATCGCCGGCATGATCGCCTCGAAGATTGACGCTTACGCCCATTTGCTGGAGCACGATCCGAACCTGAAGGACACGCTCGGCGAGGCGAACTGCGCCAGCGACCCACAAGGGGCCTGGCAACACGGCGTGCTCGAACAACTCGAAAAGCTCTCCGCTCCCGACGGCGCCCCGCGTTATCTGCTGATCGACGCGCTGGACGAGGCCCTGCTGTTGCCGGCCGGCGCGACGCTGTCGATCGTCGACCTGTTGGCCACTCGGCTCGATCATCTGCCGGGCTGGCTGCGCGTCGTCGCCACCACGCGGAACCATCCCGACGTGCTCCAGCGGCTCAAAGGCTTGCGGGCCGAAGAACTGGACGCCCAGGCGTGCGAGAATCTCGACGATTTGCGCGTGTATCTGGCCGCGCGGCTGGCAGCTCCGAACCTGGCCGAGCGACTCGTGCAGGCCGGAGTGCCGGCCGACCGCGTGCTCCAGCAGCTTTTGGCCCGCAGCGAAGGAAACTTTCTCTATGCGCGCCAAGCGCTGGAGGCGATCGAGCGCGACCAACTCGACGTGCATCACATCGAGGCCTTGCCGCCGGGTCTGGCCGGCTTGTACGAAAACCGCTTCCGCCAGGAGTTTCGCAGCGTCGCGGACTTCGCCCAGCCCAAGCTAGTGCTCGAGACGATGGCCGCCGCGCAGGAACCGCTCGATGCCGGGCTGCTGGCCGCGGCCACTGGCCTCGACGGCGAAGAGCAACTGCCGGCCGTTCTGCAACGTCTGGCCACTTATCTGCCAAAGCGGCCAGGGCCGGACGGGCGCGACGTCTATACCTTTCATCACAAGTCGCTCACCGATTGGCTAACGTCGGAGGAGCAACGAGGGCGGACCTTTTTTGCCAACATTGCCGCCGGACACCGCCACCTGGCCGACGCAGGCTGGGCCGAATACGGGCGCGGCGTGAAGCAACTTGGCAGTTATGCACGCCGTTTTTTGCCCACGCACCTAATGGCCTCCGGACGTTGGGACGACCTGGAGAAATTGCTCACCGATCTGTCATATTACGAGGGCAGAAACGCGGCGAGCGAGGTGTTTCAACTGGCCACCGATTTGTCAGCAGCCTGGCAGGCCATGCCCGGCGACCGACAGCGGCGTAAAGTGATTCAACTGCTCGACGAGGCCCTGCGGCGCGACATCCATTTCATCGATCGTCATCGCGAGGATTATCCGCAGGGGCTGTTTCAATGTCTCTGGAACCACGGCTGGTGGTACGACTGTCCCGACGCGGCCCAGCACTACGTCGCGGGCCAAGCCCCTGGCACGGCCGCCAATGTCGGCCTGCACCAGTTGCTCGAGCGCTGGCGCGACGAGCGCGAGCAATCGGCTCCGGCCATCCTGTGGGTTTGCACGCTGCGTCCCCCACCGATCCACCTCGGTTCGGCGCAACAGGCGGTCCTCCGCGGACACGAAAAGACTGTGAGTAGCGTGGCCTTTTCCCCCGATGGCACGCGAATCGCCAGCGGGTCGTACGATAAGACCGTCCGGATCTGGGACGCGCGGACGGGCGCCGAGCTCCAGGTCCTCCGTGGGCACGAGGCAGGTGTGGCCGGCGTGGCGTTCTCCCCCGACGGCACGCGGATCGCCAGCGGGTCGTGGGATAACTCCGTCCGCGTCTGGGACGCGCGGGCAGGGGCCGAGATCCGAGCCCTCCGCGGACACGAGGGCTGGGTGCTGAGCGTGGCCTTCTCGCCCGACGGCGCGCGGATCGCCAGCGGGTCGCACGACAAGACAATCCGCGTTTGGGACGCGCGGACGGGGGCCGAGATCCACGTCCTCCGCGGACACGAGGACTGGGTGCAGAGCGTGGCCTTCTCGCCCGATGGCACGCGGATCGCCAGCGGGTCGAGGGATGGCACAATCCGCATCTGGGACACGCGGACGGGGGCCGAGATCCAAGTCCTCCGCCGGCACAAGAGCGAAGTGAATAGCCTGACCTTCTCCCCCGACGGCACGCGGATCGCCAGCGGGTCCGCGGATGGGACAATCCGCCTCTGGGGCGCGCGGACAGGTGCCGAGTTCCAGGCCCTCCGCGGACACGAGTGGCGCGTGAACAGCGTGGCCTTCTCTCCCGAAGGCACGCGGATCGTCAGCGGGTCGAGCAGCTCGCTTTACAAAACTGACAACACCGCCCGCATTTGGGACGCGCAGACCGGCGCCGAGATGCAGGTCCTCCGCGGACACGAAGACAAAGTGAACAGCGTGGCTTTCTCTCCCGACGGCACGCGGATCGTCAGCGGGTCGGACGACAAGACAATCCGCGTCTGGGATGCGCGAGCGGGCGGCGAGCTCCAGGCCCTCCGCGCGCACGAAAACTGTATGCCGAGCATAGCCTTTTCCCCCGACGGCTCGCGGATCGCCAGCGCGTCGAGCGATAAGACCGTCCGCATTTGCGACGTGCGGACGGGTGCCGAATCGCAGATTCTCCGCGGACACGAAACCGAAGTGACGTGCGCGGTCTTCTGCCCCGACGGCTCGCAGATCGCTAGCGGGTCGGACGACAAGACCGTCCGCGTTTGGGACGCGCGGACGGGTGCCGCACTCCGGGTCCTCCGCGGGCACTTGACCTCGGTGCGGTGCGTGGCGTTCTCGCCCGGTGGCACGCGGATCGCCAGTGGGTCGTGGGAGAACTCCGTCCGCGAGTGGGACGCGCGGACGGGCGCCGAGTTGCAGATCCTCCGGATCCTCGCACTGAACGATGACAGGGTGAATTCCGTGGCCTATTCCCCCGACGGGACGCGGATCGCCGGCGGGTTGCACAATGGGACCATCCACGTCTGGGACGCGCAGACACGTCCCAAGATCCTGATCCTCCGCGGACACGAAATGCCTGTGCATAGCGTGGCCTTCTCCGCCGATGGCATGCGGATCGCCAGTAAATCGTGGAAATCGTGGGACGGCGTCCGCCTCTGGGACGCGCGGACGGGGGAGTGCATTGAGGTCATTCAAGGTTGCGGCGATGTCGTCGCGATCGCCGCCGGCGCGGGTGTTTTCCCTTGGCGAGCTATGAACCGCGATCAGGAGACCGTCGTTGAACGCGCGGCCGACGGCATTGCGGTCACGTGGTTTCCCGAACCGCTCGCCAACATTGTCACGCATCCCTCCGGCCGCCTATGGGCAGGCGCGAAGGGGAACCATCTCTACCTCGTGAAGTTGGAAAACGCGGAGGGGAATGAAACTGGCGGGACGATACGATGATGCTCCGGCGCCTCGGCTTCGATCTTCACGCTGGCAAACCTAGCGGGCGGTCTTGGAAGACGACGCGCCAGTCGAGCATTTCGTTGATCATGAGTTGGGCGACCTTGCGCGCGTAATGGCTTAAGCGCACGCTGTTCAGCTCGCCGGGCCGGGTGGGAACGCTGGCCATCTCGAGACGCAAGTCCTCGAGCCGCGAAGCCATGGCGGCACTGCGGCGGGCGACGCGGTGAAACTCTCCCTGGCTGCAAATGCCTCCCAGCGCCGCGGCCAGGGCCGGCAGCAGCCCGGCGAAAATCATGAGCGCGTCGTCCAGGTCCGTGAAATGCCGCATGACGAGATGCACGATGCAGATGGCCACACCCAGCCAGAAACAGGCCATCGCCACCCCGTGCAACCGCCGATCGAGGCGGGCCAGGCGGCGATGTGTGAGTTCGTGGTATTCCATCTGCTCGAGCACCAGTACGTCGCACCAGATCCGCTGACACATGGCCAGGTAGGGCTGGTCGAATTTCAGGCTGGGCAGCCCGGCCGCGCGTTCGATGGCCCGATAGTGCCAGTGCATCCACGTGCCCACCGGGTTGCCGTAGCCGGCCAGGTGGCCAGACACGGCCACCTGCTGACCGCCGCCGCCGAAGAGCGCCAGAAACCGGGCCAGCCGGATGCGCTCGGCCAGGGTGCGATAGTCGATCCACCGCTCGTGCCAGTTCCGCCAGCGGCCCGCGTAGGTCAGCATTAGGATCACGCCGATCAGCGCCAGTTCGGCGAAGCCGCCGATCACCTGCAGAATCTCGGGAATCGCCGGCCCGCTGAGCCCGCAGCAAACAGCTAGAAAGCCTAGCAGAAACGTGAGCACAAACGAGCTGCGATAGAGGTTGGCATAATACACCGAAAGCTCGTTGGCCCAGGCATAGTGGCGTACAAAGGGTTCCGTAAATCGGTTGGCCGCACGCAGGTCGGCTTCGCTCGTGGACGGCTGGCCGGCCGCGGCAGCCTGCGCCGGCCGCGTTTCCTCCTCCCAGCGCTGCCGAGTCGATTCCTCGAAGCTCGCGACGCGGAACGGCGAGAGATTGCGCCATTTCTTCCAGGCTTTGAAAATCTCGCCGGTCACGAAATCGCGAAACAGCAGCCACAAGCCCAGCAGCGGATTGCCCGACTTCTGCGGCTCGCAAAAAAATGCCTCGCGCAAGCTATGCGCCGGCCCGACGTGTTCGGACAGCTTGTAGTGCGGTGGCAACAACAGCGCTCGTACGAGCAGCGCGAGCTCCTCGTTATTGTTGTCCAGATCCTCCGCCTTTTGCACGAGCTGCCAACTGGGGCTCATCAGGTCCCAATGGCCGGCTTCGGCCCAGCGGATCCAGATGACCGGAATGCCGCGGCGGACGGCCTCGTGGACGACCTGGCCGGTGCCGCCTGGGCGCTGCCTCTGGCCATCCCAGACAGCGATCAACAGGTCGGACTGGTCGAGCACCGCGAAGCCCACCGCTTCGTACGAGGCCGGGTCTACGTGGCGGTGGCCCTGCGCATCGAGATGCACCTTGCCGTCCAGTTCGAGCACTGCGGTCGCCATTGCGAGCAACCGGTCGTATTCGGCTTCGCTGGCCGCATCGCCGGCAAAATCCTTCCGATATTCCTCCCGCGGCAACGGCAGCGGGGCTTGAAGTTCGTAGCCCAATTTCAGCGCTTCGTCGGCCAGCCATTGATCGGCACCCGCGGCCAGGGCCGAAATCACCCGCAGGCCACCTTTGGCAGGCGGCGTATCCGCACAAGCAAATACTTGCGCATAGGTGGCGGCCACACCGGCAAACGTGTCGGCAATTTGTTGAAAGATCCGCTGCGCGGCAGCCCGTAGCTTCTGCACGTCGGGCTCGGGCCGTTTGTCTGACGGCCGATGCCCGGTCACGCCCACCCGCAACACGAGCGGCGGCAGGGGCGGCTGCGACGGCGCGGCGTCGGCCGCCGAGGGGGCGGAGCTTTTGGGTGGCAGCCGGATGACCCCTGCGTGACGCTGGTCCGCGGCCGATGCCTGCTTCAACATACTGCCCTCGGGAAAATCGGTGCCGACGCCCCCCGCGTGAAGCAACACACCGCATGCGCTATCGTAATGACGCGGGCGGCGCGATTCAACACTTCTCGGCCCGCCGAGCCGTTCCATGCCGCCACCGAACAGGTATCATCGCCTCGACATCAGTCCACCGCCGGCGGGAGGCCTAGGGCCTTCAAGATCTCGCCGCGTTGTTCGCACGTGCCTTTGATATTGTCTATCCGCTCGGGATATCGGGCAAAGACGTCTTTGTACGTCTGCTGGGCAAGCGGCCAGTCGCCCATCAAGAGTTGGGCTTCCGCCAGCGTGGCCTGGTCCCAGTAGTTAAAGGCCAGACGAGGATCACGCAATTCCTCGGGCAACGTCGCGGCGCGTTTGCAGAGCAGGCGCTCGACATCTTGCGCCTGGTCGGCGGCTTCCTTGCGCTGACCGAGATACAAGGCGGTCGTGGCCGCGTTGATGCCCAGCCAGGTGTTCTTCTTTTTCGAATCCTTCCAAGCTTGCCGATAAGCGCGATGCGACTTTTCCAGAAAAGTCGTGTCGCTCCGATTTTTGAGCCATTTGCGTTTGTACACCGCGGCCGTGATGCCGGCCGTTTCGTCGTCCGGCTGCTGGTGGGCGTACAGCGGCTCGAGCCACTCGAGAGCCCGTTCGAAGTTTTCCATTCGAGACCAGTACAGGCCCATGAGTTGCCGCAGGCGGAGATCTTTCGGGAAGCGAGCGAGGCTGGCTTCGAGAATACGAAGTGCCTCGTCGCGCTGTCCGTGGTCGAGCACGATCTCGGCCGCGGCGGCCGGCAAGATCGGCGTCTGCAAGAATGCGGCGCTGGCCGAGACCTCCGACCAGGGCGGGCAGTTCGTCTCGTTGTTGGCTCGGCATTCTAACTGCTCGACACTGCGCAGCAGCGGCTCGAACCCATGATCCATTCCCAAGCCCAACGGCTCACCATCGCGCGTGAGACCGGGCAAGCAGAGACCATGCGAAAAGCGGCAAAAGTACCACTTGAGCCAACGCTCGGCAAAATCGATGGATAGCTGTGCTTCGACCGGGCCGACAAAACCCAGCACGTGGCGCATCTGGTTGCCCAGTCGCCGCACGGCATCGGCCCAGCAGCAGACGGCCATTTCCAATCGATTCAGATGTTCGAGCAGCTCGAGATCGGAAAACATGTTTCCGCTCGACTCCTGCTGCAATTGGCCCACGGCGTCGGCCGCCAGGGCTTCCACGATCCGCGAGCAATAGCAGACAACCGCCTCGGGCGCGCCCACGCGGCTCACGCGGACGAGCCGATCTAAATCGTCTTTGAGCGAAAAGGTCGGCGTTGAATAATCCAACAGTTCCGGGGTCAGCCGGCCGAGCGGGTCTGCAGGCAACTCGGACATGTGAGTTGGCTCCGAGCAAGTTCGAGAGTTCGATTCGACGGGTCGCTTCGCGGCGTTCAGCGATTCAAGACTTCGTGATCCGATATCCCAGCGCGATGATCGCCTTGAGCGTGCCGAGTGCCGTGCTGCGATCGTACTGTTTTTCCGAGTCGGGCAAGTCGCGATACGCGATCAGGCACGGATGCCGCTTGCTCGGATCGTCGCGGACCGGGCCGTAGGTCCATCCCGCGTCCATGCGTCCCTGCGCCCAGATGTCATGAGCGTGCTCCGCCAGCCGCTCGGTGAGCGCAAGAATCTCGGCCGACAATTCGACCTGCGAGGTATCGATCGGCGACGGTGTATAGTTTGGCAGCTTGTCGGCCATGGAGTCCTCAAGTTTTGATATGCCCCGCAGTCCCGCCGCTGGATCGCGAATTCATGTTACGGGATCAGACAACGGTTTCAACTCGCCAGTCGCCGCCCGAATGTCTTCGTGGCCGGTGGCGATTGCAAAATTCGACAAGCGCCGAGCGTGCAATTATAGTTCAAGTCACCGTCTGGCAGCGGCTTCCAATGCTGGCGGCCGGGCGAATGCCGATCACCATCGCGAACGCTTGTTGTGGGCACGAAGATGAAGAGGACCGTGATGAATCGCTTTGGCGCGTGGCTTTGGCCGCTCTGCCTGCTTGCGGCCGGCGCGCCGGTCGCAGGTCAGGGAATGGACCACGACCCGTGGTTGAACGTCGGGGTCATGCCGAAGTCGGAGAAGTTTGCGCTGCGAGACGGAGATCACCGGTTCGGCAATTCAAAAACCCCGCCACCGCCGGCCAGCCGAGATCTGGGGCCTGGCGAGCAACTGCGCGGCGGCATTTTCGACATGGAATGGCCGGCACAGGTCCAGCGGCGCGAAGGCCAATGGCTGTGGTTGAAAACTCCGCGTGGCTACCGCAACGAGTCGGTCCGCGGCTGGGTGAATGTCGACGACGTCGTCAAGGTCGACGCTGCGGTGGCTCATTACACCGAACAGATTGCGGACGCGAAAACGACCGAATCGGCGGCAGTGTACTACTGGCTGCGCGGCAGATGCCTGGAAGAGAAATATCGCGACCTGACGGCGGCCAAGGCCGACTATCGTGCCGCGGCAGACAGTGCCCCTAAGCCCGCGGCCGAGATCCTTCCTCCGCCGAACAGTTTCGGCTCGGACCCGCCGGCCAGCGATTCGGCCAAGGCGGCGGCGATGGCCAGCCTGTATCTAGGCTCGCTGCTGGCTCAAGACACGGATCCAGAGCCGCTCGACAAAACCACTGCGGATCCGCCTGGTAAAGTGGATCCGCCCATCGACCCGGAATGGGTCCAGCGGCTCGAGTCCGTCGTGGCGTACCCTCAATACCTGCCACCCGACACGGGAAGGTCTGTGTCGTTTCGGCTCGCCGAAGGTTATCGCACCGCACTGGCAAAGTGGTGCGACCAGAATAGCCTCAAGCACGCTGAGGCGGCCACGAAGGCGGCCAAGGAAAAGGAGCAGTCTAAAAAGGCTGCGGATGCCAAGCAGGCCGCGGATGCCGCGAAAGAGGCCTCAGACCAGGCAAAGGCCGCCGCCGACAACGCCGCAAAAGCGGCCGAGGGCAAAACGACCAAGGCGGAAAGCGAAGCGAAGCTAGCCGCGGACAAGGCTGCCAAAACCGCCGAGCTGAAAGCGACCGAGGCGGCGGACGAAGCGCAAAAGGCCGCGGCTGAGGCCAAAAAGGCCGTCGAGGAAGCGAAAACGGCCGCGGATGAGGCGCAGGCGGCCGCGAAACCCAAAGACGCCGTGCAGAATTTCAAACTGGCCCTGACCGAATACGCGCTCGCCGGAGTGCCGGACCTGCGTGGCAATCCGCCTCCCATCCAAACGGGCCCGGGCGTTTGGGCGGAGCCTTTTTATGGCTGCGGCGCACTGCTGCTGAAGAGCTGCCAGATACCCGAGGATCAGATCGCTGCGCTGCCGCACCCCGCGACCGAATCGCAGGGGGCTGGACCGGCCGTCGCTGGGGCGAGACCCGATCAGCCGCCGGCATGGACCGTTGACTTGCCGCGCAATACCCAAGATCGCATCCACGTCCTGCGGCTGGCGATTCGGTATTTCGATCGCGCGATCGCGATGGATCCGGACACCATTCGTCGCGCGGATGACAATGATTCTGCGGCCTTCTACAGCGACCGCGCGACCGCGTATCTCGCCTTGTCGCGCGGCGGCAAGGATTCTGGCGCGCCGGCTGCCGGCCCGACCTTGGAACTCGCGCGCAAGTCGGCGGAGCGGTCTTGCGAGCTGACCTACTATTCTCGAACAGCGCCGCTGGAAACGCTGGCCAAGGTTTACGCCGCGATGGATGACAACAGCAGCGCCGCATCGTACATCTATCAGGCCGCCGCCTTCACCAATGATCCGGCAAAGCGCAAGCAACTGCTGGAAGAATTCAAGTCCAACACCAAGGCCGCAGCCAATAGCACATCGCAACTCGCGAGTTCGGCCGTGCACAACGGCCAACCGGGCTCGATCTCGCCGGACGTGCGTCTCAAAGAAGTGCTGAAATCACTCAAGGACCTCCCGCCGGAGCAAATCGATGCCTTGGCCACGAGCTTGAGCCTGGCCATCGCACAGATTGTTCAAACGTCGAAAGCCGGCGAGCCCCCATTGGACAACACGGTAGCCAATCAGACGACCGGAACCAGCCCCGCGCCGGCGCCAATCACCGCGCCGCCGAATCCCGCAGTGAAGAGGCCGACGACGACGACGAACACCTGGTGGAGCGAGGTGCCCCTCGATCCGTCGACTTTCGGTGGTTCGCGCTGGCGACTGGCCCGTTGACCAAGCAGCGGTTCAGGGCGCCGGGACCGGGGACGCTCCTGGCGCCGACAGGGTGTTCTGGTACTGGTTGAACAGCGGAATGACGGCACCGAACGGAGAAGCAGGGCTGGGGCCAGCGCCAAACTGCTGCTTCAGGCGATCGCTCCGCAGTTGATCCTCCAAGAACGCCTTTTTGCGGTCCAGTTGCAGAAGCTCGTTAGTCAGGGCCGATCGGTCGTAACGCTGATCCGCTAACTTCTGCTCGATGTCGTCACTGCGGGCTTGGATCTCCGCCTTCATCTTCGCTTCGTCGGCGCTCGTGATCGCCAACAGCCCTTCCGGCTGTTCGTTGATCGCCACATTGGCCGTCACCTGGCCGACCGCGTGGTTGCGGTCGGCCGGCAAGCCGAGCTCGTCGATGAAGTACACCACCTGCTTGCTCAGCCGTTGAGGCGGCTCGTGCAAGGCGAAGTCCAGGATGATCAGCGTCAACTTCGTCAGTTCATCGCGACCCTCCGGCGTTACCCAGACGTAGACGTCGCAGTAATGACCGACGTATTCGCATGGGCAGTGCTTCGGCACGCACTTCTTGCAGCCAATTTTCAACCAGCAGCTCGAGCTCAGGCAGGCCGTCGTGATGGTGCCTTGGGCATGCTGGCGGATATCGCTGTCCTCTTCGCCTCCGTATAGCTGTTGCCCCGTGTAAAATACGTTGAAGCGCGTCCGGCAGTCGGGGCAGTTGGTGGGCATTGGGCCGCGGCCGCAGTTGCCCAAGACCTGCTGGTAGGCGCAACGCATCAATTCGAGCTTTCGCGGATCGTTGACGGGCATGACCACGAAGCCTTCTTGGGCCGTGCGCTGCCCCGTAAACGACATGCCCAGCGAGTTGAACAAAAAATTGCCGATGATACCCACCGGACCGCTGCCTGTCGGCCGGCCAAACGCCGGAGTCAAACTGGCCGAACCCTGATCGGTCACATTGGCGGCATTGTTGATGGGATACGAGAAGTAGGGCAGCGCGTGGTAGTCGTAGGCGAACATCGCCAGGTTGTTGAGCACTTGCTGGCGGTGCAGGTAGCCCACCGAGCCGGCCTCGCGCACGGCGTTTTTTTGCAGTTGCACGTGCGTGCAGCCGCACAAGCTCAGCAACAGGCAGGCCGCGACGCTCGCCCGCAGATCCATGGGTAAGGCCCAACCTTTTTCGGCTCGGCGGCCACTGGCGGTGGTCAGCCTTGAACGGGAAGGTCAATTCGTTAGCGCGCCGTCGAAGGTCCACGAACCGAGCGATGACGCCTGCCCGGTATCAAATGCTTTTGCGCATTCATTCGCCAGACGGCGCTGGCCGGCAAACCCATCACAGGCATCGCCGGTGACCCCTCAAAGGCATTGCACATGATCGGTCCGGTTTTTTCGGCCCTTGAAATGCAAGCGGCCCCAACGGCACCTCCTACGCGATAGTTACTTTCCCACCGCCGATCGTATCGATTGTCGGGCACGCACCCGATATGACGCCCTGCGATCCGCGCGGCCGACGCGGGGATGCCGTTCTGCGAAACTTTGCCGGCTATGCCGTTTCGGCCGAGCCCATCTCGCTTGGACGCCAGGGCCGGCCAGTCCATGCTTTGTTGGCATCTGGCCTGCCGGCGCTTTAGAATCGCTCGCGCAGGCGGCTTTGTTTCGAAGGAGCGGTTTCCACCCCCCGTAGCGGCATTGTCCTCGAGTGAAGATGGCAGCGCTCTATGAACTCACAAGAATCCAGTTCCGAACTACCCGCCAAAGACGATTCGAAGATCCGCGCCTATGACATTGCTTTTCGCGAGCGATTTCCGGAAACGCTCGAGCCGGGCGAGATCTATGTCCTCGCGGCCGATCACAACGACCCGGCCGCGCGGCAGCGCAGCCTGCACGTGCTGGAGCACGGAGTGGCAGGCTTGCCACAAGGCGCCGGGCCGATCCAGCGGATTGTCGTGCCGCTCGATCCGACGCTCGACGACCTGCTGGCGGCGACGTTTTGCAGCCGGTTGCTCGCCGGAGAGCCGTTGCCCGTCGGCGCCAAGGTGCTGGCCGAATACGCGGAGTCGGCCCGGGCCGGCTTGAATCTGTCGGATTTGCCGCCCGACTCGACCATCGAAGGCATCTTCATGGCGATGCGGAACGTCTCGGGCGAAGACCTCGGCAAGCCTCCGACGGCGAAGCGGTTTGTTGCCGACTGGTGGCGAGTGTCGGACCGGCTGATGCAAGCGGCTGACAGCGGCGTCGATCCACGAAAAACGAAACTGTTCGACGACGTGGCCTTTGCCGACCAACGTAAATACCTGGCGGGCGACCATAAAGTATTCCTCGAAGACGTGGCGGCGGGAGAAATCTGGAAAGTCACATTGCCCGGCCGGGCCGCAACCAGCCGCGCGCTTGTCTTGCGGCACCCGATCAGCCTGATCTTCAAATACTTCGCCCGTAGCGACACGTTCGCGCCGGGCGGCAAGGCGTTTGATCTGATGGCCGTGCAGTGGGGGCCGAGCGAATGGGTCTTTTCGACGGACCCGGTGCGCCGCGGCATCTCGCTACTGAGCTTGCACGACAAGTTGCAAGCCGCTGAAGTCGCCAAGGACCCAGCCCGGGCCGCGTCGAACCCGTGGTTCGACGGCGCTAGTTTTCAGCACACGCTGATCGCATCGCCGAAAGGCAGCAGTTTGCTCTCGGACAAGGAGATCGAGCGGATCGTGCGCGGTTGGTGCAAAGCCCGGCGCCAGCCGCGATTGTCACGCAACCAGTTGGTCGCCATCGCGGCCGGGCTGCTTTTGCTCTGCGCGGCGGGTTGGTGGGTTCGGCCCACGCCCGCCCCGGTGACTTTGGTGCGCCTTACCCCGCCCGTGGAGCTTGTTCCGCGCAGCGGTGGCACCGATCGCGCATTGATGATCACGCTAAAGTACGATGGTCCGGTGACCGCGAGTTCCAGCGCACCGCTCAATGACGCCACGGCGATCGGCGAGATTCTGCGGACGACCTATGGCTTTCATCTCATCGAAGCATTCAACGTCGACGGCGATGGTTTGAAACATGCCCTGCATGAGGTCGACAAGATCGAGTATCAGCCCGGCGACCAATTGCTCGTGTATCTCGCGGGCCATCTGGATGCGGACGGACAGCCAGTCGGTGTGTCCCAGGTCGAGAATATCCTGGACGGCTCCAAGTGCCGGCACGTGCTCTTGATTCAGGATGGTTGTGATGACCGCGGCACGGCTCTATCCGCGGGACATAACGATTCGACCGGGACAGACGATCGTGCGAAGGACGATGTTGCCCAGATGGGCGATCCCGCCAAGCGGCTGGCGTTCATTGACGGGCAACAAGCGACTCTTACGCGGCGCGAATTGCGTTCGTTCGGCAAGCCGTACGCGACGGGCGGTATTTACCACACGCCCTTGGCGGCAGAAGTCATCAATGTGCTGCAAACGAGCGGCGGTCCCATGCGCATCGTGACGCTCGAACAGTTGTCGAAGGCGCTCGCGCTACAATTTCCCGATCGCGAGACCGTTTCTCCCGTTTCCCCATTCGGCACGTCAAAACAGGTCGGCAGCAATTTTCTTTTCGTCGACGCCAGACCTGTTCCAGCCGCTCTGTCTGCCGACGACGCGCCCAGCGGGCCCTAAAATGCCGTCGCCATGGTCGGGATGAGCTTGTCACTTGGCGAGTTGCTGGACAGAACCGTGCAGCAGCCCGTCGACCTCGCAGCCGTCGGCACCGCGGACCGTGTACCAAAGTTCCAGCCCACGCGTCGGGCGCAGTTCGGGGATCGTCAGCGTAACGGTCTTGCGATCGACTGAGAGGCGCGCGGCCGTCACTGCCAACGGCCTCTCATTGAGATGGGCGGAGCCATATTTCTCGGAGCGCAGCAGATCCCACACCTTGAGCCCGAAGTTGTGCGGATCGGCCGCCGCGTCCGAATCGAGTGCGTCACTGAACGTGAGCGCCAGGCCGTCTCGGGTGACGTGGTACCCGACCGGGAGGTAAGCCGCCTTGCCGGTTGCCCGGATACGGTAGAGTCCGCCAGGCGTCTGCTGATTGCTGCCCCAGGCGTACATGCCGCACAAGTAGAGATGTCCATCGGCAGGATTGAATCGGCCACGCATCACTCCCGTCGGCAGCGGCGGCAGCGGCAGTGCAACCATCCCGCCTTGCATCCGGCCGCCCACTTGCTCGTGCGGTACGACGAACACTTTGCCGTTGCCATAGGAAAGGTTCAGCAGCTTGCCGTCGAGGCCGCCCCAGCTTTTGCTGGCGACCCATACAAGTTCGGCCGGCGACCGGTCGAACCGATTGGTGATCCAGCAGACCGGCTCCTCCTGCGCCGCGTCCGACAAGTCCGTAACGTCCGAATAAGCCCACAGGTTGCCGAAGAACCGCTTGCCAGGCCGTATCCAGTTGATCCGGTTCTTGGGCACCCAGTGGCCTTCCTGGTCCGTCACGAAAAAAGTGCCATCGGGATTCGCGCAGACGCCGTTTGGGGCCCGAAACCCGGTCGCCAGGATCTCCGTCTTGGTTCCATCCCGGCTGACGCGCAGCAGCGTCCCGTGTTGCGGGATAACTGCAGGTCTGCCGTGACGCGCCGCCTTGGCGTACAGAAAGTTTCCGGCCGCATCCGTCTGCAACCCCATTGCGAACTCATGGAAGTGCTCGGTCACCTGGTGATCCGTGTTGAAGCACTCATAAAAATCCGTTTCGCCGTCGCCGTTTCGGTCGCGGAGCACGGCGATCTGGTCCCGGCAGCCGACGTAGATCACGCCGTCGACAATCTTCAGACCGAGCGGCTGGAACAGCCCGCTGGCGATCCGCCGCCAGGCGAGCGCGCGATCGGCCCGATCGAGGCCGGACACTCGCCACACGTCCCCGTCCCAGGTGCAGACGACGAGTTCCGTTCCGCCGGGGAAGAAGTCGAGACCGGTCGGCCGCAGTTGGGCGGACCACGGGTTTTTGTCCGGCACCGGCAAGGTGTCGATTGCAAACGGGCCGTTGTCGTCGTCGGGCTCGAGCTTCGTGGTAAGGGTCCGTGCCCAACGCGCCGGGCCGCCCTTCGTGAGCGCGGTCAGATCGATAGGAGTTGCGGTCTTCGCGATCGCTTCGGAGAACTCCCGGAAATCTTCGCCATCCGGCAAGAGACCGGCCCAGACGGTGAATCGGAGCGTCTCGTTGCCGGCAGGCAGGCGAAGCAGGAGATGTCCATCGTCGGCCACGGTCCACTCGGTGTTCTTCGGCTCGCTGGCGGCTCCGGCGATCGGCACAGGCAAACGCCCGCCTGCACCGGGAAGCGCAATCAGCGTCGTGGTTCCCGACCTATGGATAACCTTCGCAACGGCCTTCCCAGCCGGGTGGCGGAGCACGCGGAGGGTCATCGGCTTCGTGCGCGGGCCGATCTCCAGCGCCCGCGTGAAGATCGGAATGCGCTGCGTGCCCACAAGGCCCGGACTTTCCAGCACGGTTGCATCGCCGATCGTGTACGACAGGATTGCCCGGTCGGCGGCATGGTACAGCCCACGGTATTGTCCCCAGGTTCGGGGCAGCGGGCCGTACGGCTTGCCATCGCGCCCCTTCAGCCGCGGGTCGGCCAGCGATCCGGTCTCCGGATCGGCCCATCCCGGTCCATTGGCAGTCTCGAAGGCGACGGTGCCGGTGATGCGTGGATGGATTTCGTGCCGGCCATTAAAATTGATTCCGTTCCAGTCGATGAACCCGGTCCCTGTCCACCCGGCGGCCATCCGCAACGTGTCGTGCTCGAATACGGCCCAGGCCTTCCCGCTGGCGATGCCGCCCGGCCCCGGGTCGAGCCGCACCGCGACTCCCTTGTAGGCAATGTTGCCGCCGCCGGTCCCCACCTCGAACGTGCCCGTCAAAGTCGGCCCGTAGTCCATTCGCCGCCACGGCCTGGCGTCCGGTGGAGTTGGCCCGCGACTGGTGCCCTGCGGCAGCCCGGCCAGGTATTTCGCATCGGCCGCGACATACTGCGAACGGTTGTAAGGCCTCAACAGCGTTTCGCGAATGTGGTGGATCACGTCATACTTCTGCCGGGGCACCAGCCGAGTTTGAGCGGCCATCATGGCGTACCCGCGCGTCAGCGTCCGGTACATGCTCAGCGGGTCGCTGCCGTTGCGGAACTTGCCCTCGGCAAACCGCAGCGAGGTCGGCATCGACCCGGGCTTGTCCTTTGTGCCGTGGCAGTTCGCGCAGATTTGGGTGTAGAGTGCCTCACCGCGGGCCAGAGCCGCGGCGTCGAGCCCAGCGATCAGGCCGGCATGGTCGAGATCGGTCTCGTATGCCGGCAGCGGCGGATGGATGACAGCCGGATCGGGCCGGAGCGATCGGGCGCGGGCCGGACCAAACTCGGCCGACTCGATCAGGAACGCGGCCAGGTCGAGGAACTGTTTGCGGTCTGCCAGTTGGTTGGTCAGCCCGGTCGGCATCAGCGAGACGGCCGAGGTCGACTGCTCCTCGATCTGGTTCTTCGCGATCACTACGAACTTGCCGGCAGTGTTCGGATCGCGAAGGACGAGGGCGTCCGCGCGTTCCTTGGCCACCAGACCGGTGACGATGGACCCGTCGTCGCGAACCACGCTGACCGCTTCATACCCTTTGCGGATCACCTTCGAAGGATTGAGCAGTGAGTCAATGATTCCGTCCGCGGTTGCCCCCGGCGCGGGCCGCGCCAGGTCGGGGCCGAGCGGGGATTCACCCTCCTTGCCACCGCAGGCATGGCACTTGGTGCAGCTCAACTGCGGCTGATAAAAAAGAATCGCTCCGCGAACCGGATCGCCCTCAACCCGGGCAGCTTTCGCCAGTGCCGCCGGATTTTCGCGGAGGAGTTGACGCTCCAGCGGCTCACGCTCCTCCGCCGGCGCAGCGACAGGGCCTATTCCCACCGAGAGAACCAGCAGCATGTACCGTAAGAGCTTGAATCTTCGCAACTGCGTCATCCTTCTCGCTGACTGGCACTTCAAACTGGACGCTGATAGTCTAATCTAGCCACGCCCCAACCGCAGGCAACTTCGAATCAGCGCCGTTTTAATTTCTGGCCTTCTTTCAAAGCTTATCGCATGAAAACTTTCGCCGCAGTCGTGTTGATCGTTTTGAGTAGTCCCCTTGGCGTCAACGCCGAGCTGCCGCGAAGCAGCCCCGAGGCCCAGGACGTTTCCTCGCAGAAAGTCCTGTCGTTTGTCGAAGCGGCGGATCAGCACCTCCAATCGTTGCACAGCTTCATGCTCGTGCGGCATGGCCACGTCGTGGCCGAGGGCTGGTGGGCACCGTACGACGCCGAGGCGCCCCACGCTTTATTCTCGCTGAGCAAGAGCTTTACTTCCACGGCCGTGGGACTCGCCATCAGCGAACGAAAGCTGAGCCTGGACGACGAGGTTTTAAAATTCTTTCCCAAGGATGCTCCGGCCGAGCCGAGTGCCAATCTCAAGGCGATGCGCGTCAGCGATCTGCTGCGCATGTCCACGGGCCAGCAAACCGAACCGCCCCGCAAACCGGACGAGGTTTGGACCAAGGTCTTTTTGGCGCACCCGGTGCCATTCAAGCCGGGTACGCATTTCCTTTACAACACTTCGGGCACGTACATGCTCTCGGCCATCGTGCAACAGGTGACGGGCATGACCGTTCTGGATTATCTTCGCCCGCGCTTGTTCCAGCCGCTGGGGATCGAACATCCGACTTGGGAAACCAGTCCCCAAGGCGTGTCGACCGGCGGCTACGGTCTAAGCATCCGGACCGAAGACGTTGCCAGTTTCGGCCAGCTTTATTTGCAACAGGGAAAATGGCAGGGCAAGCAGCTCGTGCCGGCAGCTTGGATTGCTGCGGCTACCGCTCGACAAACCTCCAACGGCAGCGACCCGAAAAGCGATTGGGCCCAAGGCTATGGCTACCAGTTCTGGCGCTGCCGGCACGGCGCGTATCGAGGTGACGGCGCGTTCGGCCAATTCTGCGTCGTCCTGCCCAAACAAGACGCGGTGATTGCCATCACCAGCGGATTGAAGAACATGCAAGCCGTGCTCGACCTGGTGTGGGACAAGCTGCTGCCGGCCATGGAATCGTCATCATTGCCCCCCGACGACGAAGCCGCCGGCAAGCTCCGCCACGCGCTGAAAGGCTTGTCCCTGCCGCCGGCAGAAGGCGCGGGCACGCCCGCCAGCGGGCTGGGCAAACGCTACGTGTTTCCGGCCAACGAGCATCAGTTGGAAGCAATCACGCTCGAGAGCGACGGCAAAGACGGTCCCGTGACGCTGGTGGCACGCATCGCCGGCACAGAAGAGCGTATTGCCTGCGGTCGCGGAGCGTGGCAAAAAGGTCGGTTCGCCTGGTCCAAGTTGCCCCAGCAGCCCGTGGCGGCCAGCGGCGCCTGGACAGGCGACGGCACGTTCACCGCCAAACTTTGCTTCTACGAAACGCCGTTCACCTTCACCCTGAAGCTAAAACCTTCCGGCGAGGAGCTGAGCTGCCAGGCCGAATCCAACGTCGGCTTCGGCTCGAACAAGCCCGTCCAACTCACCGGAAAAGCCAAATAACTCTCGACCGCCGCAGGGATACTCGCCGACCAACTTCCGCGTGCAATTGCCTCTTCTTGTCAAGCTATATCTATATGATATACTATAACTAGGGGATATAGCTGCTGGGACGCCGGGAACCGAGGATGGCCGATCCAATCTCCGCGGTCGAAGACGCTTTGGAAGCGGCCGGGCGAAGTTGCCTGCGGCTGATTGGTACACGGTCGCTGTCGCTCGAACAGGCTCGAAAGCTCGCCAAATGGATGTTTGGTTGCATGAACCAGCGGTACACCATTCGAGAGCGCGTAGCAAAGCACGGCCCTGGTGAACTGAAGAAGGTGCTGAAGTTCGTGGCGAAGACCTGGGAAGACCTTTCTGCCATCGATGAAGCCTCAAAAGATAAATAACGGCTAGCCAAAGGAGTACGTGCAATGACCATCGAGAAGGAAACGCTGGGCGCAGCGATTAAGCGAGTTCGGCTCGCTCGTGGGTTGACGCAGGTTCAGCTTGCCGAAGCGGCGGGACTATCTAAAGGAGGAAACTCCATCGCCCTCATTGAACAAGGAAAGCGATTCGTTTCGGTCGATACGCTAAACGCATTAGCCGATGCGCTTGACGTTCCCGCCGCATGCCTCGCCATCCTTGGTTCGCAAAAGATAGGAACGAACAAAGCTGCCACCGATTTTATGCATAGCTTGCAGAAGGTGATTTCCGCGGTGATTCACGCTCAAGAGGCGATGCCGGACAATGCGAAGGGTCAGCCGAACAAATCCACGCGTGCAAATAGCTCGACGAAACGATCGTCTAAAGTTGGTCGGGCGAAAGCTAATTTGGTCCGTAGGTGACATTTACGAAATCGGAAACGACGATTGCTTCGTGCGCCGTGATATTCGAGCACCGCGTGCAGGCGAGTAGACAATCGCTATGCGTGCCGCCAATGCAGGCCCCGCCGAACTCATTAATGTTTGTAGATTTTGTGCTGCGGACGGCCTGAGAGAATCTGCTCCTTGCCCCAAGTCGTCACGTCCTTGAACGCCTGGCTGTGGATGAAGTCCAGAAAGGCCTGCTCTTCGGACCACTCGCTGGTGATCAGATACGAGGCATCGTCACTGACGTCTTTCCAGAGCGTCGAGCTGGTATGCCCTTGAGCCGAACGCAGGGCCCCCATAACCGCGGCAAACTTATCTTCAAAATCCTGCTGCTTGCCCGGAATCACGTGATAATTCATGCCGACAGTAATCATCGAGCTGCGCTCCTTTGATGCGGATCAGTGGTGCCAAGCCGAATGCGAAACGCGTCGGGCACCTTGCTGAGTTTAACGCAGCCGACGCAATGGCGACACCCTTGAGCGCGAAGGGCCCCGCCCATCCTGTGGCGGACGCCGGCTTAACCTCCAGACAGTTTGCCAAGGCGATCTTGCAAATCGAGAATGACGGCTTTGGCAGCCTCCAGGGTTTGGTCGGTTTCCTTGGACTCGAATTTGTTTCGGAGGAAGTGCAACAATTCGTCGTGGTGGAGGAACGAATGGTTGCTGGCGGTTGCCGCGTGCATGGTCTCGAACCGCTGGGCAGCCTCTTTCGCCATTTCCAACGAGAGAATGCCGTTGTTGGCCTCTTGCACCTGCCACAGTTGATCGGCAAGCTCTCCGGCCTCGCGGTCACCCGACAGATACAAGCCGACGTGTGCCTGATCAATGCCCGCCAGGACCGTAGTCGTCGAGAAAGGCGACTTCTTCGTCATGCGGGCCAGGCAGGCGATGGTGCACCAGTCGCCACGCCACGTCTTGGGGACGATCGCCAGAAAGGTAAATTCCTTCGCACCCTCGAGCGAGGCGCCTTTCGACGGCCGGAGCTTGAAAAATACGCCGTGTTCACGATTGATCGTGCCGCTGGCCAGCACCAGGGCCTTTGAGACAATCTGCTTGTAGTGACCCGATTGGGTTTTTTTCTCGGTTTGACTTTTGGTCGCACCCAGCGACAGGATCTTGTACGCCACCTTGGCTTCTTCGGTCATCCCGCCGGTGCTCTCCGTCGTGTCGGCGACTTCGATACTGTCGTCGGCCGCCGTGCTTTCGAGCGTGGTGTTCGGCAGATAGTCCTGAATCTTCAGCCGCATCTCGGGGCTGGCGACGATGTACGCGAAGTCGATGATCGACGCTTCGGTGCCCTCGATGAAACTGGCCGAGATGCGGAATTTGGCCTCGATGACTTTCAGATCGGGATGCGCTGCCGCGCATTTATCGGGCGTCACGTCGCGGCATTCAATCTTGTCGGGAATGTCGAACAGCACGCGAGTCTCGGCCCCCGACGCCAATCCTGCGCATGCGGTTAGCGACGCTATCAGTAGCGGATTCAGCAGCCGAACCACGCGTCGAGGGATGGACATGGCACAATTTCCTCGTGTTTTGCAGAGATTTTGGTGGCGAAGTATAGCCACCGGCCATGTTTCACGGAAGGGAATTCGCAGGCTCTTCAGACTGGCCGACTGGCCAGATCATCCGCGCCGCTATCTTGGCACGTGGCGCCCAGCCTGCCGTTACTTCTTCGCCGCAGGGCCCGGCGCGATCGGCCAGAAGTGAACTTCGCCCGACGCGTCGCCCGCGATCAGCGTGCGGCCGTCGTGGGCAAAGGCGACTTTCGTGGGCAGCGCGGCACAATCGAATGCCAGCAGCGCTCTGCCAGAGGCATCCCAGAGCCGCACCTTGCGATCGCGGCCGCTGGAGGCGAATCGGCCGTCGGCGGCAAACTCGATCGAGAGCACGCCGGAGGGCAGTTTGCCATACGTTCCCGGCGCCCGCTGCGGCGCGTGCGGCGAGGGCATGGTCGATGTCGGCCAGCCGTCGTTTGCGTCCCAGAGAATCAGCTTGCCGTCTTCGCCGCCCGAGGCCAGCAGCCGGTTGTCGCCGCGCCAGGCCAATGCCCGCACGGCGCTGGTGTGCTCGGCCAGCGACAGCAGAATGCCTCCGCTGGCCGCGTCCCAAAGATGAATTCCGCCGGCACGATCGGCCGTCGCCAGACGTTTTCCGTCGGGACTGAAGGCGATGGCCGTGATCCAGTCGGTGTGGCGCGTGAGCTTGTATTTCAAGCTGCCGTCGAGCGTGGAATAGACTTTGACCACGCGGCCGCTGCCGCCCAGCGCCACGAGTTGCTGGTCGGGACTGAGATCCGCCGCCAGCACAGCGTCGATTTCGTCACCGATTTCCGCCCGTCGCTTGCCGGTTTGGACGTCCAGCAGCACGGCCTTGCCCGCCTGCACCGGTTTTCCGCCGGCGGCCAGCAGCAGCCGGCCGTCGCGACTGAATCGCAGCACAAACGGCTCGCCCTCGGGAAACGCCAGCGCCCCAATCGGCTGCCGCGTGTCGGTATTGAACAGCCGCACGTGCTGGTGCGCGGCCACTGCCGCCAGCGGCGCCCAGGGACTCGTAGCCAGGGCCACGATGGGCAGCGGACGCCGGGTGGCCGG
Source organism: Pirellulales bacterium (assembly GCA_036268995.1). Classification (GTDB taxonomy): domain Bacteria; phylum Planctomycetota; class Planctomycetia; order Pirellulales; family PNKZ01; genus DATATB01. The sequence continues at coordinate 217,089 of DATATB010000140.1, forward strand.
AATCTCGACCGCGGCAATTTGACCCGGCATCGGCGGCGGACCCACCGGCCGCGACGCCACATCGGCCGCCGGCCGGAACGAAAGATCGCGGGCAGCCGCCATCGAGCGGCTGCCGGCCGACTCGCGCAGGCCTTGCTCGATCCAGAGCCGGACCAGTTCGATCTTCTCGGCCGCCAAGGGGGGCGAGTTGGGCGGCATGCGCGCCGCTGGGTCGTCTTGCGTGATCGCCTCGAATAGCAAGCTACCGCTCGGCCGGCCGGGCACCAGCACCTGGCCCGTGCTGCCGCCTTTCACCACGGCTGCGAACAGCGAAAGGTTGAGATCGGCCTTCTGCTCGTCCTCGCCGTGGCATTTGAAGCAATGCTGGCGGAAGATCGGTCGAATGTGCTCATCGTAGGTGATCGGCGCCTTGTCGGCGGCGGATGCCGACGACGCAAGCACCAGCATCAGGCCAACGCCGAGAACAGCACGCGAAAACTTCATGGCGATATCGCTGCGGGGCGGCATTAGTGGTTGAACAGGAATTCGGTGGAGTTCAGCAGGCTCCAGAAAATGTCGTCGTACGCCTTGCGATCGCGCGGCGCCGAGTTCACCAGCCGGAGCATGTCCGACAATTCCCCAGGCTCGGGCTTTCGCGATAACGTGCGGATATAAAGCTGCTCGATGATTTCGGCCGGCTGCGCCTTGGCCGCGAGCAACTGTGGCACCAGCGTGCAACTGCCCACCTCGCCCTGGATCGTGCCACCCACCATCAAGTGCAGCACTTGCGAGAGCGTCGGCTCGGGCTTGGTTTCGCACGAGCAGATCGAGCCGCGCTTGGAGCGGCCGAAAGTCTCCAGGAACGCGTCGCCCGCAGTGGGCTGCTCGGTGCTGCCAGAAGTCCGCGGATAATACTGAATCGCCTTCGTGCCGGGCGGGAACAGCGGGAACCCCCGATCAATTCCGGTCGCCTGGCCAATGGCGTCGAGCACGACGTCGGCCCGCAGGCGCCGCAACCGCGCCCGCGAAAACTGCCGGTCGTCGCCGAGGTTGGTCGCGTTCGGCTCGGCAGAAAGCTGATACACGCGCGAGGTGCAAATCTCACGCACCAGCGAGCGCAGGTTGAACTTGGAATCGACCAGGTGCCCAGCCAGTGCGTCGAGCAGGGGCTTGTTCGTGGGCGGATTGCTTACGCGCATATCGTCCAAAGGCTCGACCAATCCTCGGCCCATGTGATGCGCCCAGATCCGATTGGCCAGGTTGCGCGAGAACAACTCGTTCGTCGGCGACGCCAGCCAGGCGGCCAGCGCGCTGCGGGGATCCTTGCCGGCGGCAATCGCCTGCTGGCCGCCTAACACGCGCGCGGGCATCGGGCGATCGTCCACCAGGTGCCGGGCCGGCGGAGCCGAGAGGTCGTTGTAGATGTACGACTCGCGCGGTTCGGAACCGATCTTGCGCTTCATGCCCGTGAAGATGCTCACAAACCCGTAGTAGTCGTCCATCGTCCAACGGTCGAACGGATGGTTGTGGCACTCGGCACACTGGATCTGCACGCCCGTAAAGAGCTGCGAAAAGTCGGCGGCAAAACTTTTGGGCGTGAACTTCGGACTGTGCACCAGCATGGTGTACAAATTCACCGGGCCATCGGTCAGGTTGCTGCCGCTGGCCGTGATCTGCCGGGCCACAAACTCATCCAGCGGCCGATTGCGGGCAATCTGCTCGTGGATCCAGTCATAGTAGGCCTGGGCCGCCTTGACGTCGGTGGCCGTGGGGCCATATCCGCCGCCCATCAGCCGTAGCGATTCGGCCCAGAGCCCGGTCCACACGTCGGTGAACGCATCGCTGGCGAGCAATTCGTCGACCAGAGCCGTCCGCTTCTGCGAGCTCGTGTCGGCCATGAACTTCTGATATTGCTCGACCGTCGGTAGCGCACCGGCCAGGTCGAGATAGGCCCGGCGCAAAAAGGTTGCGTCATCGCACAGCTCCGACGGCAGCAGGTGCAGCATCTGCAACCGCTCGTAAACGAGCTTGTCGATGTAGTTGCTGGCCGGAGGATTGGTCCAGCGGTAGTTCGACTCGTCGGGCAGCACGATCACTTCGGAGCCGATGGTGAATCGGTTGAACCGGGCGAACACAAACGTGTCGCCGCGCTTGCCGGCCTCGACTCGCCCGTCCTTGTCGATCTGCGCCGTGGTGGGATTGTTGGAAAAGAACCGGGCCAGTTGCGTGACATCGCGCGTCGAGCCGTCTGAGAACCGAGCGAGCACCTGCGTTTGCTCGCGGCGCCGTGCGCCCTGGAAGATCAGCCGCTCGGGCACGAGCCGGATTTCGACCGGTTCGGGCACCGGGCCGGCATCGTCCCGCGCTCCGGCCTCGATCCACGCCAGCAGCCTGCGGTAGTAGACGCTGTCCTTCGTGAACAACTCGCCGCCCGTGTGTGGAACCTTGCCGGTCGCCTTGAGCAGCAGCAAACTTTCTTCGGGCACGGCCACATTCACTCGCCGGCCGACGATATCTTCGGTGATGCGGTAGTAATCGCCCTTAGGATCGTAGCCGAACAGTGAGAGCATGAAGCCGTCTTTGCCGCGCGCCGAGCCGTGGCAAGTTCCCGAATTGCAGCCTGCGCGAAACAGAATCGGCATCACGTCGCGGCGAAAGCTCGGGGTGCCGGCGTCCGTCGGCTTTTCGGCTGCCGCCAGCAGCGCGCCCGTCGGCAGGAGCCCGATCAGCAGGGTCAGCGCCAGCAGCAGCTTAAAACGCGCGGTCATCGTTTGGCCTCCTGCGGCTTCGAGGCCAGCGGCGGATCGACGCGTAGAATGCCCGTGCCGGTTCGCTGCCGGATTTCCTGTCCGGCCTCGCGCACGACGATTTCGCACTTCAGCTCCTTGTATTGCCCGAGCAACACGTCGTCGCTGGCCACGATGTTGAATACAAGCTGCTTATCACCCGCCTTCAATCGCGGCGCCGGCTCGACCACCGACACGCCCTTGGGCAGGCCGAGCAACACGGCTTCGGTTTCGCCAGCGAGCGGCTTTTTGTGGTCCACATCCCAAATCACCTGGCCGCGCTGGCCGCGGCGGATCGAGGCGGGATGGTTCTTCAAAGCCAGGTACGGCTCGGCGATGGTCACGTCGACAAACGCCGACGAGACACGGATCCGCCCCACGCCCAAGTAATACGATCCACCGGTCGTGGTGGCTTCGAGCGCGATTTTCCACTTGCCCGGCTTCGCCGCAGCGCCGGCCGAGAGCCGATACTGCGCTTTGTTCTGCCCGGCCTCGGCCGTGACAGTTGGCTGGACGTCCACGCCGTTGGGCACCCAATCAGCCTGGAACTCGACCGGCGCGTGAAAGCCTGGCCGCCGCATAATGATTACGTCCAGCGTCAGCTCGCCATTGAGCGCCAACGGAATCGCGGGGGGCACCACCTCGATCGAAAACGGCGCTGGCTCGGTCACCGCCAGCGCGTAGCGATCGACCACGACCGAGCGCCACGCGTGCCCGCCCGAGTGACCCAGGAATGGAAACGCTTGCTGCGAACCGCTGATGAGCTTTTGGGCAGGATCGACCGGCCGGGCCAGCACCTCGAACAGCGCCACTTGCGGCCGAGCGTCGGCCGACGCCACGAACTGCACCGGAATCGTCTTGTAGCCCGCCGGCACGCGCGGCGCGATCATTCGCACGCCGGGCGGCAGTCCGCGGGCAATCATCTCCAGCTCGCCGCGATACTGGTTCCCCTGTCCTTCTGACAGGCCAATGTTCACAGTCCAGCGATTCCCCTGGGCAATGGCAAAGCTCGTGAGCCGCGGGCATTCGACATTATCGATCACGCGCGAATACGGATACGTGAACACCGCATCGCTCGCCGGCTCGATTTCGATGCGATACACGAACGTCGGCCCGCCCAGCGAACGCATATCGGAGATGCCTAGCCGATACGTGCCGCTGTGTTGAGCCTGCCAAACAACCGACGGGTCGAGCAACTCTTTGCGCTGGAGCTGCGGTCCCACTGCATATAAACCGCGGTCGGGATAGGTCGCGTCGTCACCTTCGACTTCCGGCGAATCGCCACCGACGCGCTCGATCCAGATTCGCGGGTCGAGCGGCGTGCCCAACGAGCGGGCAAACACCCGCACTCGATACCGCTCGCCTTTTTTGGCCGACAGTTGAAACACGTCGGCATCGCCGGGCGACTCGATGATCCCGTTGAGCGCGGCCGGCAAGCTCGCCACCGAGGTTTCTTCGCTTTCGCGCACTTCGAGCACGTTTGGATATGCGGACACGCGCATCGGCAAAGTCGAAGGCATGTCGCCCTCGTAGGCGAAATCACCCAAAGTCGGCGGCAGCCCGATCTTCAATGGCAACTCGCCGGCCGGATCGCCCAGGAGCGTCGCGCTGAGCGTCTGGCCCGGCTGGCCTCCGGCGGGATAGACGGCCAGGGGTCGCCGATGGTTGCCGATATGGGCGGCGTAGTACACGAACGATCCGGTCCGATAGATCGGCTGCCGCACTTCAACGATATAGTCACCGTCGCGAGGCAGAATGGCCGAGACGATCGGATCCTGCACGTGCAGGGCGCTATCGTCATTACGGGCCAGTTCGCGGCCGCGATCATCGAGCAGCCGCACCATTAGATCGAATTCGAGTTCAGCGTAGTGCTTTTCCGTCAGCCAGACCGAATCCACTTCCACCGACAGATGCTCGCCGGATTTTCCGGAAACGCGGTACAGATCGACGTCGGGCATCCGATCGCTGTCCATCTTGCCGCGAGCCGTGACGTTCATCGGCACCGGCTTGGCCTTGGCCAGCAAATCGTTGTCGCCGCGCCGGGCTTCGGCTTCGTCGACGGTCGGGAACTTCGTCACGGCAAACATGCTCAAGCCGGTCAGTTCGGTCGCCGTGCGCAGCCGGAACGGATGTTCGCCGATCGGGCAATCGGCAGCGATCACAAACTTGCATCGGACCTGTTCTTCGATCCGCCCGCTGTGATGCAGCGAGATCGGACGCTCGTAGGGCGGGAGATCTTCCAGCTCGATGGCCCGAATGCCGGGGCGATAAAAGATGATTTCGCGCGCCTGCTCGAGGCTCACGCCGTGCAGCGTGACTTCCACGGTCGTGCCGCGACTGCCGCAGCGCGGCCACACGGCTTCGATGTGATGAACCATGGGCCCGGCCAGCGCTGGCCAGGCCCCGCACAGCAGGACGGCGATACTCGCGGCAATTCGCATGGCTTAAGCGACAATTCCCTTGACGAGCTTGCCATCGCGAATGATTTCGATCGGCCGCGTGCCAAACGCGAGCAGCTCATCGTCGGCGTTGATGCCCAACTGGTGATAGACGGTGAACAAGAAGTCTTCGAGCTTGACGGCATCACGCGCCGGTTCGGCGCTCGTTGCGTCGGAAGCACCGTAGACTTGCCCGCGCGTAACGCCGCCGCCGGCCAGCAGCATCGAATAGACGCGGGCCCAATGGTCGCGGCCGTTGGCGTTGTTCATCTTGGGCGTGCGACCGAACTCGGTGGTGACCATCACCAGCGTACTGTCCAGCAGACCGCGGTCGTCCAGATCCGTCAGCAGCCCGGCCACGGCATGATCCAGGGCCGGCATCTTGTCCAGGCAATCGTCCTTCAGTCCCGTGTGCGAATCCCAAGCACCGTAGTTCACCGTGACGAACCGCACTCCGGCTTCCACGAGCCGGCGCGCCAAGAGCAACCGCTTGCCGATGCCGGCCGGTTCGCGACGCGCTTTGAGGATGTAGTGCTGCCCGTACAGATCAAGCATGGCTTCGCTCTCGCCCTCGAGCGAAAAGGCCCGCTGGGCCTCGGGCGAAGTCAACAGCGAATAGGCCCGGCCATAGAAGTCGTCCATCGTGTTTTGCTTATCAGCGTCGGCATGCAGCCGGCGCAAGTGGCCTTCGATCGTGTTGCGGGCCGAGCGGCGCCGATCGAACTGTTGGGCCGAGACGCCTTGCGGAATCGAAAAGTCCTGCACCTTGAACGGCCCCTGCCCGCCAGGATCGGCGCCCAACTGAAACGCGCCGTACTTGCTGCTCAGGTAACCGGTTCCGCCGCTGTAGGCGAGGTTGTTCGGAATGGCCACGTAGGGCGGCAGGCCGCGTCGCGGGCCGAAATGCTGCGAAACAACCGCGCCCATCTGCGGATATTCGATCACCGTGCTGGGCGTGTAGCCGGTGAACAAGTGAAACGTGGCCTGACTGTGGTCGGGAATCTTGCCCACGACCGAGCGCACGATCGTCAGCTTATCTGCCACGCGTGCCGTGCGGCCAAAATTCTCGCTGAACACTTCGCCGGATTTCGTCTTCGCTACCTGGAACGGGCCGCGATATTCGACCGGCGCCTCGGGCTTGGGATCCCACGATTCCTGTTGGGCCATTCCGCCCGGCAGATGCAGGTGGATGATGCTCTTGGCCGGGCCTTCTTGCGGCCGGCCCTCGTTCGCATGACCCTGCGCCAGGGCTCGGGCTTCGCCACGGAGCAAGTCGCCCAGCGACAGTCCGAGCGCTCCACAAAACCCGACCTGCAAAGCCGCGCGGCGGCCGACGCGCATGTCGCGAAACTGCTGACAACCGCTGGCGACGCGGCGCTCGTTCATGGCAACCCCCAAAGCTCAACCGGGGTCAAGGGAGGGAACGCAGTGTGTGGCAAAATCGTGGCCGCAACCGCAGCTTCCAAACGAAACGTTTTCGCCCGGGAACTGCGATCGAAACCAGCGGCGGGACACGTGCCTGGCAAAGCGGCAGCGTGCCTGCCGAGTGTACCATCCCCCGTCAGATGGGACAATCACTCGCGCCACCGCCGGATGAAGCGCGCAGTCGGTGCAACAGCTTGAAGGTCCAGGCAGCCCGCCTGCCATTCCATTTATCTGCGGATCGAAGAATCGTCCCCGCTCGATCAGCACCAGAGTTTCATTGGCCCGGCCACAGATGACATTGGCTTCTCGAGGATTCCGAGTCGTCAGGCTTTGATCCAGATTTCCGCTGGAAGAAAAAAGGACTCCCGACGAAATCGCCGCAAGTCCTTTGTCGTCAGATGGCCGAGGCGGGGATCGAACCCGCACGAGGGTTACCCCTCACGGGATTTTAAGTCTAGCCTGCCCCCTACGCTCAGCACCAGTCCGCGTCGGCAAAGCCATCTTTCTCGGGTAAATCCCTTCTTTGCATTCGCCGGCACTCGCTCCGCATAGCCTGGCTACGGAGTGTTTATGGAGTGTTGGCCACCACGCGCTTTGAGCAGTTTCCAGGCAGGTCACCATCCGGCAAATCGCCACAAGGCCGCCACCTCGTTTGTGGCGGTAGTCGCGCCCGCACGCGGGTCGGAATCTTCAGAACCGGGACGATTGTCGCGTCCGCGAAGTGTCCACCGGAATATTTTTCTTGTTTACACCGCGCCACTCGGATTCTGTCGCGTTCGGAACCGGCTCGGAAGTGATCCTGAGTAGGTTCGGAACCCGACGGTCTGCGCACTTGCGAACGCCATTAATTGCCGACGGATCGCGAGTTTTTCCGAGCCATCCGACCACCCAACAATTCGCCAGGGCGGGGCAAAAGGGCTTTGGAGAAGGCGTCATGCGGATCGAGCTGGACGACACCGTCTTGACACAACTTATCGAACTCGTCGTTGTGGCCACGCTCGAAAGGGTCGAGCAGCAGAGGCGGCACCACGGCGACAGGCTGGCATATACGGAGCCCGAAGCCGCCGCCCTCGTTGGTGTCAAACCGCACGTCCTTCGCGATGCCCGGCTGCGCGGCGAACTAAGCGGCAAGCGCGTCGGCAAGCGGACGGTGTACAGCCGCGACGAGCTACTGCGCTACCTGAACGAAACGACGACCAATGGCCGAACGCCGGCAAGGAGGTGAACGACCAGGAACAACCAAGATGTTGTGGCTCTCAAATTTGCCCTTATTCACCGGATCTGTCTTAACACAGGAATGGATAAATGAACGCGAACGCGAAATCTTCTGAACAGAAAAAGGTCGAGCGTCATCCAGTCAAGCTCGATCTCGACTTCGTGCAATACTCGAAGCTGCGATTTATTGACCGAAGTTTCCGCGAGGACGAACAATTGCTGCCCGTAGCGATTGCTACGCTCGCAGCGGACATTGCCAAAAATGGACTCGGGACGCCGTTGATCGTTCGGCCAATGGGTGATGGCACCTTCGGCATCTACGACGGCACCCGCCGTAAAGTTGCCCTTGAACATCTCGTCCAAACGCGAGACGGATTTTCGACCGAGATGCTTGTCCCCGTGCAAGTGATGGCCGCCGAAACCAATGAAGCCGATGCCCTGCGGCTTGCCGCCGGCACGAACTTCGCGCGGCTGGCACATTCACCACTTGAGCGTAGCCGATTTGCGTTGGCGATGCTCCAGGCCGGCAATTCCATCGCCGATATTGCTGAGTCCTTGCAAGTGTCGGAGAGCACGCTTCGTCGCGATCTTGCGGTCGTGTCAAACGACGAGTTGTTACAGCAAGTCCGTGCTCACGAAATTGCCGCCACGGATGCAGCCGCCGTAGCGAAGCTGGCAACGGATAAAGGTCGCATGCCTGACCTGCTGAAGGCAATCGCTGCATGGGTTACCGATATCAAGGAAGAGATTCGGCGCGAGGAGGCAAGGCGTGCTGCTCAAGACGATAAGCCTCTCTCTGCCGTTCAACGATGGCCGCAACGCTACATGACTCGCGAGCAGATCGGCGCATGGAAAATTGCACTCGAACGCGACGAGCCACTGGAGCGTGCGACCTTTAAGTATCGAGTGGTCGTGCGTGAGGACAAGGTTGAGATCGCTTCCCTTTCAGCCGATCCACGCGAGATGCCTATTGCGGATTTGGCCAAGGTCGTGCTCCGCCTTTCGAGCGGGGCAGAGCAGCTCGAGGGAATTCTCCAGCAGCGCTGGGAATTGGAGAAGCTGAAGGAGAAAGAACGTGATGCCGGGCAGGGCTCACTGCCGGGCAGCGCGGCGAGCGACCGGCTGCGCCAAATGGGAATCGACGAGCAGATTATTCAGGAGGCGCTTATTCCTGATGAGGCTGTTGCACCTGAATATGTTGCGCCCGAGCAGGCTGAAGAAGCGCAATCCTAACCAGCTTCAAAGCACCGCCCCGTTGGGTCAACCGCCGACGGGGCGGTGCTCTTGCCCAATATTTTCGGACAAAGCCATGAAGTTCAACGATCCATCGTTATCGGCACCGATGCGTGCAATCCTCGCAAAACTCGAGGATGTACGTGAGCCCATCGTGAGCGGGGAGAGCTATCGGGCACGGTGCCCGGCCCATGCAGATACCAACCCGAGTCTCTCGATCACCCAGGGCGAAGACGGCCGCGTGCTCATGCACTGCCACGCCGGCTGCAAAAACGAGGAAATCCTCAAGGAATTGGACATGGAAGAGAGCGAGCTTTTCATGCCCGGCCTGTCGGGCAGGAAGCCGGCCGAACGCGCGCAATATCGGTCGACGCCGGTGCCATCAGCACAGCGAACTCGCAAGGATGTCGACTTGACGGAAGACGCCGAGCAGTATCGAGCAGCAATGATACCTGATCGCCGGCAGAAGCTGGCCAAGGAGCTTGGCGTGCCAGCCGAGTCGCTCGCGGAGCTTGGCGTGCCAGCCGAGTCGCTCGCGGCGCTTGGCGTTGGCTGGGACAACACCGCAGGCTGTTATGTGTTCCCTGAACGTAATGCCGTCGGCAAGGTGATCGGAATCGTGCGCCGCTTCGACGGTGGCCGAAAATCGTTCCAGCCCGGCGGTCAGCGTGGTCTTTATCTGCCGGAAGGCTTTAAATCGCGGCCTGGACCGATCTTGGTGGTCGAGGGTGCATCCGACACGGCAACGGCGCACGCGATGGGCTTGGCAGTTGTTGGCCGGCCCAACGCGACCGGAGGCGTCGAGGAGCTAGCCACGTTGCTGGAGAAGGACAAGCGCAAGGTGATCGTAGTGGGTGAGTGGGACATGAAAGAGGGTGGCCGTTGGCCTGGGCGTGATGCGGCCAAGAAGGTGGCCAAAGAGCTGAGTAAACGACTTGGCCGAGAAATTAAGTGGGCTCTGCCGCCGAAGGGTGCTAAGGACGTTCGTGAGTGGTTCAGTCAGCAAGGAACCAGCGATGGCGATTGACTTACCCGCGCTTGGTCAGCAGCTCGTGCAGCACCTGGAACAGTATGCGCACGCGGTTCCAGCAGGGGCAACGGGCTTGCCAGCAGCCGGCACGTTTATGGACTCGGCCGCTTTCTCGACGCACTCGTTCAAGCACGAATGGCTGGTCGAGAAGGTGCTAGTGGCCAACCAGCCGGGTGTAATCGGCGGCATGAAGAAGACACTGAAAACCAGTTTGATGATCGATCTCGGGGTCAGCTTGGCCTCGGGCGGGGCCGTGAAATTCCTGGGGAAGTTCAAGGTGCCAAAGGCAAAGCGAGTGGCGCTCATCAGCGGTGAAAGTGGGCCGGCAACGTTGCAGGAAACAGCCAAGCGGGTTTGCCACGCTAAGGGGTTGAATCTGGCAGAGCTGCCGATTTTCTGGAACTTCTCCGTGCCGCGATTGAGCGACGAGGGCGATCTGAAATCACTCCGCAAGGCGATCCAGGATCATGGCTTCGAGGTGGTCGCCATCGATCCGCTGTATTTGAGCCTGCTCGCGAGCAACAGCAACATCCAGGCCAGCAACCTGTACCAGATTGGACCGCTGCTGAAGGGCGTTGCCGACGCATGCCTAGAGGCAGGGGCAACGCCGCTCGTGATTCATCACAGCCGCAAAACCCAGGGGGCGAAGCATAACTTTGGGCCGATGGAACTCGACGACTTGGCCTTCTCAGGGATATCTGAATTCGCGCGACAGTGGATGCTGCTGGGCCGGCGTAAGGCGTATGAGGCGGGCAGCGGCAGGCACGAGCTGTGGTTGAGTGTTGGCGGTTCGGCTGGGTTTTCGGGCATGTGGGCCGTCGATGTCAACGAGGGAACGCTACACGAGGACTTCACAGGTAGGACCTGGTCTGTGCAGGTCAGAACAGCGGCCGAGGTGAACGCGACTGAAGCAGCGATCAAGGCTGAGCAAAAGCACCAGAAAACCGCTGCCAAACAGACAAGCAAAGACGCCGAGGACAGGAACAAGCTGCTTAAGGCCCTTGAGGAATTCCCCGAGGGAGAAACGCAGAGCGAGATTGCCGATAAAGCCGGCGTGCCCAGGGGGAAAGCAAAGCCGCTCCTCGCTCAGCTCGTTGAAGACGGCCACGTGGAGCAGGTCAAGGTCACGAAAGGTGCTGGTTCCGCAGGTTCGCGGCAGTACGCGGGGTTCAAGCTGAAGCAGGCGAAATAGGCGAGAGACGAATTACAGATAATTGCCGGACGGCACCATTTGGTGGTCGTGATCGCCAAATGGTGGGCGAAGCACCAAATGGTGGTGCCGCGACGCTGGCAGCGGTGGACTCAAGCGGCCTCACGGCAACGGGCCGGACAGGTCGCGCCGTGAGCGTGGATGGGTGGGACGGACTAATCCCATATTTATATGGGATAGTCCCTCCGCCCCGCTCACTACTTTATTTCCAACACGGAGAATACTTGCTATCTATCCGGCCCGTCCGTCCCATCCGTCCGTGCGGCCCGCCATTTGGCGGTCATCGACAGGCTTCACCGGTCAGCCAGCGCCCTGCCCAGATTTCGGCGATGAGATCAACCTGAGCAATCGCGCCTGCGCCCGTTTATCGACTGTTTCGATATTCGGGCGGCGGCGCGTGCGACCATAGCCCCGTTAAACGCGCTACGCGCCCGTTCTACGCGATCCGAGCCCTTCCAAGCTGTCGAGAGCCCACTTCTACCTTCCGACGCATTAGAGCGCCGTTGGCGCGCACAACGTGCGACGAGCAACCGGCCTTCTGAAGTTCCCAGCGCAATGTCCGCGTGGCTTGCCGCAGCACGAGAAAAGCTCAACGCTAGTCGAGTTGCCAGATCGTAGGTTTTCACTGGTTGATCTCCCTCATCGAACGCATGCGGTTGGTTGCAGCGACCTCAAACCCTTTCAGGACATTGGCACAGTCGTTGGTGATTCTACCCGTCCAATTCTTGATGGAGGCGATTATCCCTCCGTCGGTGGAAAGCTCGCTTTGAGCCCAGATCGCCAATTCTCGTCGAGAAAGGCGATCACGAGCAAGAAGCGAGGCAACGAACATTGGGCCGAATTGCCAAACAATCATCGCGTGGTTTTTTAGGATGGTGCCGCCTAAGCCGTTATGCAATCCAATCGATGGATCATAACACACACACACATCCTGCGTGTAGGCATCCCGCCCAGTCGGAGATTGTTTTGCAGATGGTCAGGGGGACGAAGGCCCGGCTAGTTTCAAAAGAGTTATATCGTCCATTTCCAAAAAGCTTTTGAATACCTCCTTTACATCGTGTAATAAATAGCCGTCAGGTATGTCCGCAAGAATGTTTTGGCGAAACTCCAGTGCGTCTGGATGGGGTATGTTTAGGTTTATAAGTCGCTCGTACAAAACGTCGCCTAGTTCGGTTGGTGTAGTATTGGTGTACACAGTCGGCCGGTCCAGTCGATTGCGGGCCTTTCCGAGTTGCTCCCTAATATCGGACAATTCAGAAAGGATAACTCGGGCGAGTGAAGACTTTGTTCCTTCTCCAAGTTCCGGTATTGGTGCCATAGTTATCTTCAATAAACTCATAAGGGAGTTGGCCGTCGTCGGATCATTTACTGCGTCCCAGGTTTGCCGGAGCGTGTTCGCAATTCTGGGAATGTCTTCCTCAAGCGTCCACGGAGCTAATAGCTTGTCGTAATCCTTATCAAGCAGGCCACTAATGTCGAAAAGTCGCTCCGTGTCCTTTTCCTTAACTATTGTCACTGGCTTGTCAAATGCTTGTCGTAGGCCAAGTTCAAACAACACGTTTGGATTATGTGTGCTTATGTCGCATAGGACCATAGGCGATTCCACCAGCCGCCGAATGATCTTTTCATGGATTAAATGAGTGTGCGCTTCCTCGAAAGGCGAGTTCGCAACGAACCCAGCCTTTTCACAAGCAGGCAAGAAAAGATATTTGTAAACACGCTCGAAATGATTCGGGTCACGGCCAGCTATTGCTCGCATCGGCATAATGACGAAGCATTCAGGCTTTTTGTCGACTTCGGTTACTGCCTTGGCCTTCACCGTCGTTCCAGCCGCCACGTTCTTTGCCATTGCTGCAAGTCCTTGCGTGAGAGAAAACGCAGTGTCGATACTACACGCAGAATTGGCCCAGTCAAGCAGACGGGTGTATCAATGTCGGCTGGAAAAACCAGCACGTCGTGCTTACATACTCGCATGGCATTTTCACAAGACAGATACCCCAAAGCATGGGAAGCAAGCGTTTTCGGTGGATCGGGTTTCGGTGGGGCAAACCTGATTACCTTTCCTGGCACGGCGATTTCCGTAAAGGTGCAGAACCTCGATTTGACGTACGCAATTTAAGTACGATTCAACGGCGACAACGCCAGCTTCGTCACGATTGACGAGGTGCACCGGCAGCCCGATGACGACCTTTTTCGCACGCGCCAATAACCGTTCGGCCTCGGCGTGGCTGGCACCTGCCGATTTCTCGGCGCTTGCCAGCTTCGGCATGCCGACCGATCAACACAGCCGCAACGAGAATTACCGGTAATTGCCCAGCTCGCGCTCTCGGCATGCTAGAGAGTTCTATTTGGCTTTCCCGAGTAGAACGGCGGCTATTGTGTCCCGTTCGCCGACTGCGCGCGCATTGGAATGGCCCACACGAAATCCGTCTGGAGATTGAGCAGGGTCGTCATTTTTCCAGTCTCTAGGAAATACCAGTTAGGATCAGGCACACCGTTGTACGTGTCCGCTCCGGATACGGCCAATGGCAGGGTTGCTTTCTCGCCAAACACCGGAAACGATTTCGCACCGCAAGACGTTACCGCAGCACGCGCATGGCAGGTAATGCAGGATGCGGATTGTACGAAGCCATCTTCCGTTACAGAATTGCCCAGCAGAAGCGGCCGACCGTTGGAATCGGTGAAGTCGATCTGCGATCCCTTTAGCCGATAGTTCCTCCACCGCTTGCCCCAATCTTGGTCCTTATTCATCCCGCTGGTTTCGAACATCGCCAGCACCGCTGGCGTGAGCGTCTCTGCCGGGTAGATCGTGGCTGGCGTATCAGCATTGGACGGGGTATGGGCTGGATCGGCTCCAAAGCTGTCATGAATTCCGATATAGTCACCGCGCCCCTTATTGTCGATGTGTTCGAAGGTGCACCACATCCAGTTTGGCAGGTCTTTGGAGATAATATGCATCGCGACGAGGCCTAATAGCTGAGTGGTCTCGGAAGAACCGTTGGAGCCCTCGATGTAGTTGTAGTTCCAGTGGTATTTGTCCTTGTCCTTTGGGTCGATTGCGATCCAGTTCGCTTTGACCTCGATGGACGCGCGAGGGAAATTGACGCTCGCTGCGGTGAAAGCCACATCGTCACCGACGGCATTCGCCGCCTTTGAAAAGAACGTTGCAATTCCCTCCTGATACCAGAGGTCGTTATTGATGATGTAGTCAAAGGCCACCTGGTTGCGATGTACCTCTTCCCCATTCTTGTTTGGTCCGACAATTGGAACGTGAACACTTTCTAGCCTTAATGACGGCTTCTGACCAATTACCTTTGGTGTCAGCGCACGTCGGAACAGCTTCTTTGATCGCTTTGCCTTTGTAGGCGTTGGCCATTGCGGCTTCTGTGCAGGGTTTGGAGCGTCTGGAAATGTCTGGGGGTCATCGGCCCATGTTTCCCATAGCGCATCGTTCGATTGGGGATTTCCTTGCACTCCACCAACCGGCCCCTGCTGCGGTGCCTTCTGATTAATTGTCGTGAACAGCATCCAGGCAAATTTGTCGGGAAAGCTTGCGGCAAGGCCTGGGGTATTCCCGGCAGAGTCATCGCTCGGAACCACAGCACCAGAAGGCACGAGTATGGCGACGGGAGACTTGTTGTCGCCTGCGAACACCGCTAAAGCGCAGACAGTAAACGATGGCAGGAAGATCGTCAGTGTTAGGGTAGCGACCTTTGCTTGAGACATCGCTTCTCTCCTCGTGGCCTTCGAAATAGCGGGACGAAAACCTACAGCAAACGAACCAAACGGGATTATAAGACTTGACCGCGTCCACGCCAGGGATTTGGCCGCTATTGCAAAGGCCCGGGGTGTTTACCCCAAATCGCGGTTCCTGAGACCACAAGCGGTCCTCTTCAAAGAACGTGGTTCGCCGATGTTCTGATTGCCAGAGAACACTCGGTGGAGGCTGGTTGATAACGATCACTCCTCGTTCCTGGCGCATTGCAGGCCGAAGCCGGCACTTGCCGATCTCTCGGCACTTGCCAACTTCGGCCTGCCGGCACATCAGTACAAGCCGCGCTTTAATTACCGGTAATTGTTTGCCGGTCGCGTGTGCATCAGCCCTATCGCGATCTACAACCACGCCGGGCCTTCTCAAGTAACGAACCGGTGCCTTCACGAGCCTGATGCACGCGGGCACATGTCGGCCGGTGGCTGCGCAACCAACACGTCACGCATGCGGCGTTGCGCTGGCTGCCAGAATCTGGTACGGTCGCAGTAGTGCAGCAATGGCTGCATGTGTCATATCGAGTGACTACACGTACATGAGGTGTGCCTATGAACGAACAACCACAGTACCTTCCTGCCGTGCTCACAGTACGTGACCTTGCAGGGCTTTTGCGCGTATCGCAACGAACGATTACTCGGCTGGTCAAACGCAACGCGTTACCCCAGCCGCTTCATGTTGGCAAAGCCCTGCGCTGGAACGCTCAGAATATTGTTAACTGGCTGCGGGGTAGAGCCGTAGTCGCGTAATTAACAACAAACGGCGGCACCGTTTGAAGCCGGGAAGCCGCCGTAAAGGAGATCGCTATGTCTGAAACAGAAGTATATGAAATATCCACCGAACCATCCACTGCCCCGTCATTCGATGTCGGCGGCAAGCAGCCCAACCGCGAACCAGGTCGGCTCGTGAGCCACTGGAAGAGCCTCGACGATACCGCAGGCGGTTGGCTATGCGGTGGAGTGACCGTCGTCCTGCTACCGAGCCCTACCATGTCTTGGATACCCTTCGATGGAATTGGTGCGTTTCTGGTCGAACCGTGCAGGAAGACGAAACTGCTCCTGTGCAACCACATCAAACAGGGCGATGTTAGGCGGCTCATTTCTGACGGTTATCTGCGGCACGCACCCGAGCCACAAGATCCCAGGCAGGCGAAGTCCCTCATTGGATTTGACAGCTCGCGTTGCTCCACTTTCCGTTGTTCTGAAGACACTGACTACGAGCAGTTTTTGGAGAACCTCGCGGGAATCGAGGAATCTTGGCCAATGCTGGTAGTCGTTGATTCTTTGACGCATTTGCTCCGTCCAAAGCGCCGCGATCCATTTAGTCCCATCCGTTTTGACCGCCCAACGTTAACCAAGCTCTGGACCGTCAAAAGAGGGTTCGAGCAGATCGCTACCTCGCAGAATTGCCCTGTCGTGATTTTCGACGCCTATGATCGATTTGAGCTTCCGGACCCAAAAGCAGAGCCGCAGGACGTTCTCGAGCACGGTGTCGCTGCCCACGCGTTGGGTGACGTGGATGAGGTCGTGGCAATCTTCTACTGCAAGGCATCCTCGGGAATCGCCGTGCCGCCGGGTATGTGCATTTCGGTCAGCAAGCGTGGCGGTGGCACGACGGTCAAGAGCTTGCAGATGTGGACCCAGGCTGCGGCATAACTGCCGAAGAACCCGTACACGTCTTGTTAGGGCTGGCGACGAGCAAAATGTCGTCAGCTCGGCTGCCCTGAAGCGCCGAACGCATCGAAGTTTTCAGGCCACTTACGGCCCGTTTCCGCCAAAAACAGACGTTGCTGCCCGCTTACTGCGCGCACGCCCAAGAAAATCGGCCCATAATCGTGGTGCCGATGGAGCCCTTGAGAATGAGGAAAAACGCTGCACATCAGCAAATCATTTCGGCCCCCTCCGTCGCCAAAAACTGCGTCGAAAATCCATCGAAAACGGCCCAAGATAACCGGCCGCTTAGCACGCGTTTTCAACGCGACAAAATGGGGCGCATCAGGGCGCGGCCCAGAAGCGGCGATCTCCAGCCGACATGGGCGTAAAAGTGGCCTTGGGGCCGCCGCCTGGGCCCATTCACCGGTAGGACTAATTGAGCTGTTATTGACCTTCCCCCGGTCGTCTCATAGTTTGGCGGGCATATTGTCGTACAACCTAATCGGAGACTCAGGCCATGGGCGATCCGAACGCCGGACATGCAACTCCAGCGCAACCGACTCCAATGCAACACGATATCCTTGCCGCAGCAACGACTATTGCTACAGAAGTCAAGAAACAGTTCTGGCCAATCATCATTGCAATTGTGGTCATAAATGCTTTGGTTGTAGCCTTGGGCTTTCCCTTATTGAATTACATAGCGGCGGCTTACATCGATGACAAACTGAAGACTCAAACTGACGAAGTCGACAAGGCTCGTGGCTCAGCCTTCTCGGCGCAAGATACAGCGAGCCGCGCGATTAAAATTGCTAATGATGCCGAAGCCCGCGCCATATCAATTACGAAGAGTGTTGATGCTCTCCAGAGTTCTGAAGAGCGTATCCAAACGCAGATCACAGCACTTGAATCTGCGGCCGCGCGGCTTGAACACATTAAGGACGACCTAGCGGCGGCCGAAAAAACGCTGCGACACTATGATCGTCTCAAACTCGAAGTTCCCATAGGAGCAATGCTCCCATATTTTGGCCAAGAATTGCCAGAACAGTTCGTATGGGCGGACGGTAGGACGAATTGGCCAAATGAGCCCTGGGTTCCGGAGAAGCTCCGAAACACCCTCGTACCGGATATGAACGGGTGGCTAATTGGCGGCACCGGGGACCAGGAGCTTCTTGGTCGTAAATTTACAGGTGGCCATATAGAGATCGAACAAAAGACGATAGCAGGGAAGACATTCACATTGCCGGACGTAAAACTTCTACGCATCTCTGCTGGTGTTGGCTCGGCTCAAGAGGGCGGGTTTGTCGGGGAGTTTAATCGCAACGGCAACTACTCTCCCAAAAACGGTGGGCCGAACTACTTTGTTGATACCAAGGTTGGCCATCCGTACGGCGGGACGATGGCCGCCGTGCCCGGTACTTATTTCGGCTACGACTACACGCCAGCTCTTAGTGGTAACGTCGATTTGATTTGGGAGCCAATAAGCCTTGGCACTTCAAACACGTTGCCGCGACATTATTTGGCGAGATGGATAATCAGAATCCGATAGTGACAGGGCAGATGAGGGTCGGGAATGTTCATCCGCTGAAGTCCTGCTTAACAGGGGCAGGCGGTCTCACGCGGCTCGATCATCATTCAAACCGACATGTCCAGTTCCACAGGCAAATCGAGCCGTTCGATCCGGGTAATGCACAGGAAGCTCCGATCTTCGGCCACGCGGCCCTCAGGATTTGCGGACCACGCACGTCCTGCTGGCCGCTGGGCCGAACCACCAAACATGAACGCACGGGATGCGTGCCCACCGCGATCCTGGCGTTATACTATTCCCAGCCCGCACAAGCAAAAACCGCTGCCAGACCGGCACCCCACTCCCATGGAAATCAAACTTTTCACCGGCGATCTGCTCGACCAGGATGTTGAGGTGATCGTTAATCCGTGGAACCGCAACATCATTCCTTGGTGGTTGCTCCTGCCACAGGGCGTGTCTGGGGCGATCAAAATGGAGGTCTGCGCATGAGTGCAATTCCGCAGAAGGGCGACATGGCGTTCTCGGGGCCAGCCGACGTGAAGCATGGGATGGCATTCCTGAAGGTCATTGAGTTTGACCGCTCGTACATCGAGGGTTTCAAGGCCGCAGCCGACACCTTGGTTCAGTCAATCCTCGGGCCGGACGCCCACAGGCGATACCAAATGGTCATTCCGGTCGGATACCTGTACCGTCATTACCTTGAGTTGCAACTCAAGTACCGGCTATTTCTGGGCAACGAGAGCGGTATATTTACGACCACGCCCAAGCAGCGGAAGGGGCATTTCCTCACGGATTTGTGGGAACGCGCTCGCATCCTAATTCTGAAACTCTATCCGAACGAATCGCGCGAAACGCTGGATGCAGTGGAGGCGATCATCAACGAGTTTCATACTATCGACGAAACCGGAGAAGGGTTTCGCTACTGGATGCTCAACGACAACAAGACTCCCAGTCCTGAAAAACTCCCCGTTGATTTCAGCTTGCAGAATCTCTCCGATCAGTTGGCAAAGATGCAGAACTACCTTTCGACCATCGCGGTGAAGCTGGAACAAGAGTGCGACGGTCCGGGCTAGCTCGGATTTCCGAAAAAAACTTACGTCGACGGCTCTCACCGAAATAGGGGCCATTTACCGCCCCTCGGGATTTAATGGGGTGCCAAATTGGGGCATGCAACGTAAGTTAGCAACGACTGCTTGTCATCGTTTTGCGTGGGCCGTTTGAAGGCTAGGATTCTACGTGGACAGCCACCTTCGGAGAACTACCATGCCTGTACAAGTAAACGCCCACTGCCAACACTGCCGCAAAGATGTTGTCGTCAGGTTCGAGATTATGCCAGCGTGGCTTCAGCTATTTGAATTCGCATGCCCCTTCTGTGAGCGCCTGAGCCACGAGCAATTCAATGGCCATTCGCCAGACGAAGGCCAAGCCGTAGCCGTTGACGGAACGCTGCGATAGCTCTCTTGACCGTCGTGCTCATCTTACTATGCTCAGCCAGGAACGCCTTCGTCTTCGCTTCGGCAACTACCAGACACCCCAATTCCGCTACGGCGCCCGCGTCGTCGATGAAGTCCGTGGCAAGGTAAAGATCGTAGGTCTGAGCAGCGGCCGCATTCCCTGGCCCACGTACCAAGCGGGCGGTCAAAGATCGCTAGTCGTGTTCAAAGGGCTGGCCAAAGCGATCCGCCAAGAATCGGGCCCAGCGGTGTGTCACTGGTGGGGCGTCTGCCCGGCGACAGTTCGAAAATGGAAGCGGCTGCTGGGCGTCTCCGGTGACACCGATGGAACGCGGGCCGTACGGTCACTGAGCTTTTTGGGCACCGCCGGCAAGAAGGCTCGAGCAGCGGGCGTTCTTAAAGCGCAAGATCCAGCCCGACGCGCAAAGATCTCCGCTGCCATGCGCGGTAAACGACGGTCGGCTGCGGTCGTAGAAAAGCTGCGGCAAGCGAAGCTAGGCACACGCCACACAGACGAAACCCGCCGCAAGATGAGCGAGGCTCACCGCCGGCGTGGCACGAGGCCACCGAAGGCAGGCCGCGCGTGGTCAGCGGAGGAAGACAGCTTGATCCTGGCCTTGCCAGTGCAAGATGCAGCTCGAAAGACCAAGCGGACTCTGAGCGCAGTTACCCAGCGGCGATGGAAGCCGAGGCAACTCGCTGGCGGCTAGTTTAAATGGCTTAGCTGCTGTTTCGCGTGATAGTCGTCGGTCCCGCCGCCCAATTGCTTGAATCGCGTTAGAGCGTTTTTCGCTTTAGGAGCGATTCGAAACGTTGGCGTAGTGATGAAGCAGTGCACCCCCGGTCGTGATGAGGACCAAGAAGCAGGCTCCATAGATTGAATGCGGATCGGTTTCCTGCGAATCGACATGGAGAAACCAGGAACTCTTTTCAGAGATGCTGAATGCGAAATTGAATCGTGACTGGGCGAACAGCAGAACTGACAGGCCGTAGCCAACGCCGATCAGCAGCTTCTGAATCAGCGGCGTAGCGGTGATTAAGCGGATCGTGAAGTAGCTGACGACGGCGAACATGCCTAGCAGCGCCACCATCACAAGCAACCCGACGACGATACCAAACACCAAATACGCTCCGACGGAAACTGCAATCGAAAGCAATGCGTAGCCGATAACACACATCCACAACTTGAGAATCAGAACGTGTGCCGCCGGAATCTGTTGAAGGGGTGCATTTTGTTCGAGAGCACGAGAAACTGCTGCTATTGGCGTTTTCGGTTTTGGCTTAAACCACACGAACGCGCTTCCTAACGCGCCCAGCGGCTTCTTGTACCACGGCGTTTTGGTAGTCGTGGTGTTCCCATTGAGCGACTTCGATTTGCGGCGAAGCAGTTTGCTTAATTGGAAGTCATCCGGCTCGTCCTCGAAGTGTATTGCATAAAACGTCTCGATGTTTTCCCATGACAACTCGTCATGCTCTTGACCGCAATGCAAGCAGGGCGAGGTGATCGCGGCTTGAAATGTCTTTACGTCGTCCGTCTCAGTAATTGTGTTTGGCTCACCGGGCTCGACATTCGG
Source organism: Pirellulales bacterium (assembly GCA_036268995.1). GTDB lineage: Bacteria > Planctomycetota > Planctomycetia > Pirellulales > PNKZ01 > DATATB01. Next base: position 238,376 of record DATATB010000140.1, read on the forward strand.
GCACGACGCCCGAGCCCAAACGTGGAGAATGTTCAGGCCGTGCAGTTCCGAAGCCACACGATCTACTGTCGTCCCTGGGATATTAAGTCGTTGCGCCTCAATTCTCGGCTCGACCATTAGGGATCGGTTTCGCACGGGATTGAATTCAGTCGCGACCTGCGAGCGAGCCCGTAGGTCGGCTAGAAATATATCGACACCATTCAACCCCCGACACCGCTTCTCAACTATTGCAGCGGCGTTGTCAAAGATGCTCATGAATTCGTCGGATGGCATGATCCAAATCCTTGTCGGAACAAAGCCCGGGGACGAACACTCTCGCCACATCCACAGTCGTGGTCGCGCTGATGCGAATCGCATCCTGATTCAAATGCAAATATACTTCGCCGCCACCCTTGCACTTCCATACGCCCCGGAGCGAGTTGCGAGAGTAGCCGCTACTATAAGACCATCTAGGATCGTCTCGAAGGTCCGCGCCGTCTTTGTGGTCGCCCTTGCGAAACATCGACGCCTTAATTTCATTGTCTTCGGGTGTGTCATACTTCAGAACGAATTCAGCCTTATTCTTCAGCAGCTTGGGAAACGTGTCGGCTATTGGGAAGAATCGTAGCTGGTAAAACCAGCTCTTGGGCTTCACGTCATAATGGGCTTTAATAGTGTCCATCATGAAGTCGTTCACATTCTTCGCCGTATCGGCTTGAGCCTTCTCTCTCGGTTGAACACGAACTTGCAGCAGACCGGCTTGTTTGTTGCAGGTGAGGATCAATGCCGAACGTTCCTGGTGACGCAAGCGTTTGATTAGCTGTTCGTCGGGCAAGTCCTTCAGGAGTTCGCTAGTCCAATAACTACGCTGCGCAACAATTTTGACGATCACTTCGTCGGCCGTATCTTTGATGATCCGTGCCATCGAATGGGACGGTACCTCGTAGAACTCTTCGATGCTAACCGGTCCCGAGTAAACCGTATGCGGAGCCCGCAAGACATCCAAAATCTTTCCTTGCCCAGTCGTCGGCAATTGGAAAACACAGACATGCTGCCTCCCAGCAATCTCTGAGTTGTCCAGCATCGCGACCACGCTGTCACGTCCCACCCACCCTTGGTTGACGGCTTTGATGAGGTCTTCCGTCAGCTTCGAGTAGGTGGCGCTTTGGGCGGTTGTGATTTCGCCCCGCTTTAGGTCGTGAGCGTCCTTCGCTGCTTTCAACATATCGACTACTCGACCGTCGAGTCGCCGCCGCGATAGAAACCGCTCAAGCTTTTCGGGTTCTTTCAGGACGATTGCCTTGGCCATGTTCGCTATGTTACCTACTGCGCTATGGGGTGCGACCGGATGGCGTTATCATGAGTGCGCAGCTAGCATTTTGCAAGGTGTCGGCATCGGCCTGCCGATTCCGGGGACCGGCCGGTTTGCGCCGGTGACCATATGGCCCGCTGCGTTCGAGGCCCAGGCGGGGAGCCCAAAGCTAGGACCGCGACGATATTCGCCAAATAAATTGACCACGTTCAGCACGCCGGCGGGTTTGCCGTTTTCGGTGAACTCGAGCCGGGAATTTCCAGCGTCATAGCGCGAGGTCCGTGGATCGCCGGCAGCCCGTAAGGCCGCTGCCAGGAGCCTTGCAAACTTTTCTTGCGTTGGCGGTTTGAGGAAGCGGTCAAGAAGGCCCATGAGTGCTGCATGCGGCTTCAGCCGTCCTCCCCAGTGCCGCCGTCGTCAACCTCACTTTCGTCGGCCGTGAGCCAAGTCCGCGTAATGAGGTCCTTCTTTACGGCTTCGCGGAACGCTTGGAAGTCACCGGCTGTTTCCAGGACAAATCGCAACGCTCGGGCATCTTGGACTGGGACAACGTCGCTTCGCTTACTTAGACGTTCTTTCCAGTAATCATCGTCCCCGTCAAATCGACCCCGCTGCCAAACGTAAGCGTAGCCGCTCCGCACCGTAACCGACCATCGCCACCTGTCATTAATACGGTATTTGAGAAACCGCTTGGGCAAGTAGTTTTCCTGGTTGTTCTGCAATTCCTCCTTGAAGAATGTAACCATAGCTTGGTTGGCGATGTTTGCCAGAGCCGTTGTCCAGTCCGGCCATTTTGGCGGCTTGCTTACCTTCCCATGCACGCGCGGCGCTGCGATACCCGTCAGCTCTGGGGCAGGGTAAACGTTCGAGCATACTACAAAATCGCTCTTGTTCGCTTTATCGCAGGCCAAGGATAACCGGCAGCATTGAATGTCCACGCCGTATTGCTCAGTCAACCATTCGGTGGCAACAAGCACGGAATAATCGAATGCTTCAGCCACCAAGATGATCCGCTGCTGCCGGTTGATGTCGTCCGTTTCCCCAACAAGAAAATCGGCTAGCTCATCTTGGCGTGCTGCGTCGAGTCGTTGAGTAAAGTCCTGGGCCTGCCACTTGTTCACCATGCCGGCATATGTAATTGCCTGAAGCATGTGCAGCTTGTGGCTCCCGCGTTTCAGCTCGATGATCACTGCCAAGCCTTCCTTGTCCAACGCAAGCACGTCGATCCGGTCTTGGACGTTGGGCGATGGCGCGATCTCCTTGCCGATCAGAAACAGTTCTTGGCCGATTTCCTCGAAGAACGCTTGTGGGCTGTTGCAGATAAATTCCTGCAAGTCGTACCGCTCAGTTATCGAGGCATCGGCCAGCGCCGGCGTTTCGAGTCGGGAAAAGGTTTTGGCGGTTCGGTCGATCTTGAGCATATCGCATATCCCGTAGTGGCGATGCTTCAAAGGGAATCGGGCACTTCGGCTGCAATGACAAAGATACGCTGCGCTCGTCGCTCGTGCCAATAGGCCATTGGTCGACCACGCCGCCCTCGGCCTTTACCGATTCTCGGTACTGGACAGTGGCAGCGCGGCCAAACCATCCGCCATTAGTGGCATTCGGCGTTACCCATCGGACCGTGGCACGAGCCATCTCGTAGTCTATAAATCTACCGCGACTTTATAGCAAAGCGCGCCCAGCCCAATTATCCTCGTAGACTTGTCGAACGCTCCTACCAGCAGGAAGATGACCAAATGGCAAAAGCCAAAACCAGCAAGTCTGCCGAAGTCCGTGAAGCATTAGCCGCCAATCCTAAGAAGCCCGTCGCCGAACTGGCCAAGGAATTGAAGGTCACTCCAGGCCTGATCTACAACATCAAGGCCACGTCGAAAAAGAAGCCCGGGAAACCAAAGGCCAAACCAGGTCGTAAGCCGGGCCACAAGGCCGGTGCCAATGGAACAGCCCCAGCAGTCGCCCATAATGCCCTCGATTCGGCGTTCGAGTTTGTCACCAAGGTCGGTGGGCTGCTCCATGCCGAGCAACTGATCGACAAGCTCAAGTCGATCAAAGAGCGGCTATAGGGACCGGGAGTCAACAGGCAGCGCTGGGGACGATCACGCAGCGGTGGCGGAAGCTAAGCAGCTTGCAAGTGGCTAGGGCTTCGTGCGATTCCACCAAAACCAATACCGCTGCTTGAAATGTTTCTTCGCCCTAACGTGATATGCATCCTCTATCACACGGCCGGCATCATGTTCATGCACTCGAGTCCATCGTCGTAATCCGTCTGGAAGACACGGCCACACATTGGCCATCGGAAAGTAACCTTGGAATTGCTCGAACCCGAGCAGCAAGATGCCTACGTACGCCGCATCCCTTCTTTTAAGCGTTACAAGGTTCGGGTAATCCTTGTTTGCGATAGTCAGGACGCTATGGTGCCAGCCATCGGGTTCGTGAAGTGTCCCGGAGTAGTCGTACCAATACTCAGCCCTGTGCAGCCGCCTGAGCTTTCTAAAAAAGGCGAGCTTAACTTCGATCCACATCTTCTCTGTTGGATCATCGGCACTCCAGACGATCATATCGCCGACACCAGGACTGTCTGGATAGCGCCGCTCGCCGTCGGTTTTCCACCGGCCGGTGTTCTCAAGCGCTAACCGCAGGCCTAGGCAGATCTGTTCCTCCCATTCTCGGCCTTCCTCATACGGCTTTTTGATAATCAATTTTCCGGCGAATTCTGGGAATCCTCGTAGCCCAAACGGTTTATCGTGCAGGCAAGCGATCTGACCAAGAAGATCGAGAGTCTCGAAAATCGCGCAGCCAAGGTCATGGGGGTCCACATGCGCCTCGCAGATCGGCTAGTCTTCTTCCTTCGCCGCGACTGTCCAAATCCGTTTGAGAGGCAACTCTGCCTTTAGATCGTCGTCGAGCTGTTCATAGTGCGCGAACAGCGCTTCGAGCAGTTCCTTTTGCGTCCACAACCGAATACTGAAGAAGCTCGGTGCCGCTTGCTTGTCAACGGAACTTTTGAAGCCAGCCCAAGAAACAAACAGGCCTTCCGTGGCATGAACCGTTTGCATCGCGCCACGAAGCTCATTTAACAGCTTGGATTCGACCGGCGTGTCTTGGGATTTCACCTGGACACAGAGACGTGGTGCACTGAACCCAAGCGGACCTGCGCCAGCCAGAATGTCGACGCCGCCATCGGGACCGTCAGGGCTGCGGTATGTCGTGTAGCCCTGCGCCTTGAGAACAGCTTCGACTAGGCGTGCTAGCCCGTGCCCTTTGAATTTCGCGCTAATAAGCTGCGCGATTTGGTCGCGGCCTAGTTCTTCGAGGTCCGTTGTTTCAGCCGTTTCGTCAGTGGCCTCCTCAACACTTCCCGCCTGCAAATGAGGATCGGGTTTCCATCCGCTCTGGAACATCGTACGAATCCGCGCTTCAGCATTATTGCGCTTGATCCGACAGACGGTCATGAATGCGCCGAAGGAGTGCAATAAGTCTTTTCCAAACCGTGAACGCGGAATCGCCTCGCCGATCCATTTCACAGATCGCCAGTGGTAAAATGGATTGGGACCTTTTGGCTCAAAATGATAGTCCCCTGTGATCTCTCCCACGTTGATTGCCGGCTGGCTTTTGAGCGGCAATACGACAAAGTCGGCCACCTTCATTTCGTGCGCGAACGGCCACACTTGGCCCGCCCAATTCTGAATCGTCCTGGGCTTTGCATCGGGGTAAACCTTTACGAGTTCTTCAATGAGGCGGTCGCGTTCATTTAGTTTTGCTAGATTCTGTGAAAGCCGGTCCCAAGTCAAATAGACACGAGCCTCTTTAAGGGGGTCTTCAGCGGAATCTGTGGGTGAAAAGCGTTGTTTGAACGAAGGCGAAGAATGCAGTGGATCGGCTATCGCCGCAGTTGTTTCTGGCGTTCACGCAGACCAGGGGGGCTCATTGCCGCCCCTGGACCCCGGCTAGCC
>DATATB010000141.1:0-8355 GCA_036268995.1 Pirellulales bacterium
GGCGGCGCGCACTAGCGCCGAGCACCGAGAGTATTAACCGTAGGGTCACGATTGTCCAGCAGGCGGCGGCGAAACGAAAAAACCCCGGGCCGAGGCCCGGGGCTAAATGGATTGTGTACTCGCGGCAATCGGTATTGTTCACGCGCGTCGGCGAGCCGCGAGCGTCAGCGACCGGAGTCCCCCCGCGACGCGACGCCAGCGCTCACGCCTTGACGCTGGGCTTAACGCCTTCGGGCGTTTCGTCGCTGTGGATGTCGAACCACTCGGGCTTGAACTCGATCCGCTGCTGCTTCTCGATGGCCAGGTTCGTGGTCAGCGCGATGATCGCGTCGGCCATGGCCACCTTGGGCTGGCACTTGGGCTGGTTCTCCTTGAAGTCGAAGTTGCGGATGCACCAGGCCCAATGCTCGAGCTCTTCGGTGTAGCCGCGACTCACCGGTCCGGTGTCCAATGCCTTCTTGCCCACTTCGGCCGCCGGGCCGCCGCCGCTGGCGGTGGTGTCCAACGTGGGGCCGCCACCCTTGCCCTTCACCACGCTGATGTTCGTGGTCGTGGCCGAATCCTTGAAGAGCATCACCTCCTGCTCGCCGAGCAACAGTAGCGTGCCCTTAGTGCCCATCACGACTTCGCCATAGCCGCCAAAGCCATTGCCGTTGATCGACGAATACGTCACGCCGATCTTTTTGTGCTTCAACTCCGGATCGTCGGCTTTGTAGCCGGGGGCCGGGAACTCGTACGTGCAGTACACGTGGTCGTCCACTTCGCGGTCGAGCGGGAAAATATACCGCCCACCGACGGCCGACACCGACAGCGGCAGCGCTTTTTGATGGTCTTCGCGCTGGGCCGTGCAAAAGATGCCGGCCGCGTCGAGCTGGTGGCTGCCGAGCTCGGCCATCAGGCCGCCGCCGGTGCGGTTCCACAGCCGCCAGCGAATCAACTCCTCGAGCGGCGAGCAGATGTAGCCGCCCGGCAAAGTCTTGGACTGGTAGCCGTACTTCGAGGCATCCACGGCTTCGTCGAGCACTTGCTTCTCGAGCAGCTCTTTCTTTTTCATCAAGGCCGTGGCCGAACCGGAGCTGGTCGAACTCAGGTCTTTTTCCAGCTTCGCGAGTTGCTTGCGCAGGTCGGCCGGCAGCGGCTGTTGCCAACTGTCGTGGTGGGGCAAATTGCCGCGATGCCACTGGGCGCGGATGCTATGCACGTCGCCCAGCAGGCCGCGACGCAGCGTATCGACCGCGTTGTCGTACAGAATGCTGTAATGCCGCTGATGCCCGGTGGCCAGCAGCTTTTGCGTCTGCTCGGAGACGCGGGCCATGTCCTTGCACTGGTGGACGCTGTGGGCCATCAGCTTTTCGGTGATCACGTGCTTGCCGGCCTTCATCGCCTCGATGGCCACCTGGTCGTGCAGGTGCAGCGGCAGGGCGATCACTACGCCCTCGATCTGCTTGTCGGCCAGCAGGTCCTTGTAGTCTTCGTAAACCTTGACGTGCTTGCGGGCATCGTCTTCGCTCTTCCAGCCGTACTTCTTCATCAAGCCGCAGCGCACGGCCAGGGCATTGGGGCTGGAATGATCGCCGTGAAAGGCGCGGTACACGTTGTACGGGCGGATGTCGCTGATCGCCACGACTTGCAAGTAGTCGGGCGTGATCGCGCCCATCAGCACGTTGCCTTCGTCGCCGGTCCCGATGACGCCGATGCGGACCGGATCGTTCACCTTCTTGTAGCCGAAGTAGAACGACCCCAAGCCAGCGCCAGACACCACGCCAGCCGCCACCGCGCCGGCCAGAAAATCGCGCCGCGTGAAGGGGCTGCCGATGGCCGCCTGAAAGTTTTCCTTGCCAATGGCCTTTTCTTCAGCACTCAGGTTCATGTCGTTTCCTTCCGGCCCGTGAGCGGGCGGACCACCACGTTATGGATGAAAAAGTCCAGGCCACCCCAGCGTCCGACGGGCGTAGTCGCCAGCAGGAACATGGCCACCATTTCGATGAATTCCTTGCCGATCAAAAACGTGCGGCCGGCCGAAGGGGGCGGCAGCGGATACAAGCCCGGCCAGTCGGGCTGGGCCAGCACGATCGACAGCAAAAACGCCCCGCCCACCAGCGCCCCCAAACGCGTGAATAGTCCCAGCATCAAACTGAGGCCGACCGCGATGTTCATGGCCATGATCAGGTTGTCCTGGCTGAACATTTCGGCCGACGTCGGCGGAACGGCCGGCATGGTCCGCTGCCCGGCGTCGCGCAGATCGTTCAAGTCGCTTTCGAAATCGTTGAAATTCTCATCCAGAGCCGAGATCCAGCCGGCCAATTGCCCGCGAAGCTGCATCTGCTTGTCCCAATTCCGCTTTTGCTGATACGGCGTGTTGCGCGTGCGGTCGGCCTTGGCCGTTTCGAGGCGGTCCAGCTCGTGCTGATAGGTGAGGATGTCGTCCTTTTTCTCGTCCAGCAACTGCTTGGCTTCGCCCTCGTGATGAGCCAGGATCGTCTGGGCCGTCGCCTTTTGGGCGTCGGTCAGATGGTAATGCTCGTCGAAGCGGTCGAGATACGAGCCCATGCGGCGGTTTTGGAACTCCGGATCGAGCCGCTCGCGGCCTTCCCAATCGTTCACCCGGCTGTGGAAGAACTCGGCCAGCGGGCCCTTGGCCTGACCCAAGAAGCCGTCGGCCGTAAAGTTGCTGTTGGTAAGCTTTTCCAGCCCGGCATACAGAAAATGCCAGCCGATGCTGAGGCGCAAAACCACCAGCATCACGATCGTGGCGGTGCGATAAGTCGGGCGGCTAATCAGGGGATCCTCCTGCCCTTAACTGGGGGGCAGCAACCATTGACGGGCGTGAGTCGTAAGTGCGGGACCGGCTGAGCTTCGCGCCTGCTGCGGAAACATCATTCGCCGGCGCGGGGGGTATTCGGTGGGAGGGTTCGGCCGGCAGCAGCCAAGTAACGTAATTCTAAACATTTGCCCCGTGCTTGCCACTATTTTTTTGCGAAGATTTCCCGCCCTGGAGTGTCACCAGCGCGGCCCACCGTAGTCATCCCGCTCCGCCGGGATGAACAGGCGCGACCATCGACCAGCCCAGCGTCCAGCCGAGTTGCGATTCTTCGTCTCGTCGGAGCGAGACGGCTACTGTGAAGCTCCGCTGGTTCCGTAGGCCCGGCGAGCCGCGCCGGGCCTGCTAAGCGGCGCAATCGGTGCTCCCGGTGCCGCTCGGCTCGCGGCACCTACGATGATGCCTTGCTGGCGTACCGCAGCCCGACGGCCGGAATTGATCCAGCTTGCTGGATGGACTAAGGTGCCGCCGGGTGGTTGCCGGCCACCTGCCTGCCAAGTCCATGTGCCAAGCAAGGATGTTGAGCCGTGTACCGATTGCTTCAGCGCCGCTCGGTGGCCCTGCCGCTGCTGTTTTGCCTGGTGACCGGCGGTTTCATGCTGTACAGGGATGCCGACTTTTATGTGTGGAACGACACGCCCAGCCTGGTGTACGACGCCCGGCCCGAGTTGGAAATGTGGTCGGCGGTGGATCAGCGGAAGGCCGCGTCGACGGCAGCCTGGCGGCACAACCCGATAGGCGAACTCACCAGGCGTCTGCAAGTATTTGGGACAATCGGCGGCAGCGGGTATCGTCCGCTGGATGCCGTGCAAAGTAGTCTGTCGATCAGCATCTCTGGCAGCGGCGGTCCCTCGGTCGTGCAGTTGCTGCTGGGGGGCGTTGTGTACGGCGCGCTGGCGTGCTGTATGTTTCTGCTGGCCCGACGATTTACGAAGTACCCTGCGACCGCCCTGCTGGCAGTCGTGCTCTTGTTCGGCGCTCCGCCGCTGGTGACCCCTTCGTGGCTGGTCGTCGCCAGCAATCAGGCCACCGTGCCGCTGCTGATCGGTTCGGCCTTGCTGCTGTACTGGCAGATTGTGGAATCGCCGCGCGGCCGCTGGCTCAAGCTCTTGGCGCTGGGCGTGGTGCTGCTGATCGGTCCCTGGTTTCGCGAGTTTTGCGGCATTAGTTGCTTGCTGATCGGTTTTCTCGAACTCCGCCGGGCGCTGCGGCCTATTCCGCTCGGGATCGACCGAAGAAGCACTTCTCCGCAACCCCTCTCCCCTGGCGGGAGAGGGCCGGGTGAGGGGGCGAGAAAAGACGAAGTGCTTCTTCGGTCGACCCTAATGGCGATGGCGGGCTTGTTCTTTCTGCATGCCGTGTTTCCGACCGCGCTCATCAAATGGCTGTTCTTCCCCGACCTGCCGCTGTTGAGCGTGACGCAAATGGGCTCGCTGGGCCACGCCAGTAAGTTTCACGGCATTCACTGGGAAATGGCCTGGATGTTTTTGCCGCTCCTGCCGCCGTTGCTCGTGCTGTTGGCCACATGCAATGGCATGCGCCTCGCCGGCCGGCAAGTGATCGCCGGCCTGCCGCGTCGCTGGGCGGATTGGAACAAGAGCATCTGGCAATACCTTGAATACTTCGCCTGCGGTGTCGGCCCGTGCGTGTGGCTGGGCATCGCGACGTTGTATTTCGCGAAAGGCAGCGAGGACCGATTGGGCTATACGCTGTGCTTGTACGTTGCGGCGGTCGGCATGCAGGTCGACGTGTTCCTGGTGATTTGGTTCCTGCTGTCGTTTGTGCCGCTGATGCGCGTGGTGCAAGAGACCGTACACTTTCTTTACGTGCTGGTGCCCACGTCGATCATCATGGCCTGCATGATGGAATCATTATGGCAGTGGGTTGCGTCCTGGCCGGGCCGCCTGCGAGTGGCCCGCTATGCGCTCGCCTTGGCGCTGGGCGTGATTGTGGCCGACCAGATGCTGGTGATTTACGGCACGCGCCGAGTGATGCAGGGGCAAACCGCGGCGATTCGCGCGGTGGCGGCCGAGCTGCGCGAGCGCACGGCCCGCGGTTCGGTGGTCCTCAACAACGTGATCCACGGCGTCGAAATCAAATGGGTTGCCGGCGACCATTACCGCAATCTGTGGTCGATGCCCGGCGGCGTCAACCGGCCGGAGTGCGTCGTGGACGAGCCGTACAAATTCGAGCGGTTGGTGGCGGCCGAGTCCCCGCGCTCGCGCGTCTATTTGCTCGACTGCGATTTCCCACGTTTGCCCTGGAAAACCGCCGATCGCCATCCGTTTGTGCATCGCTACGCAGTCGAAAAACGCTCGCTCGGCAAGCTCGGAGTCTGTTCGGCAACGTATCCCTTTGCCGACCCGCTGCGGCATTTCATCAGTCCCCAAAACGTTCCCTTCCTCGGTCCGCCCGACCTGGTGAACGATTTTTATCGCGGCCGCGCGTTGGACGGAAGTTGGTTCCGCAACGAAGTCTATGCGGAGTATCATCTGTACGAAGTCGCCGGCCCCCGCGCGATGGCCAGAGGGGAATGCAGAGCGGACGCGGTGAGGACCTCCCAATGAAACCCCAAAAACAAGCGTCGAAGAAGCTCTCAGCCTACCTAGACCTTGTGGCGGCGTTTCCGCTCGTTTCGATCCGGTCGGAAGCGCAGTTGGATGCGACCCAGAAGGTCATGGATCGGCTGTTGGCCAAAGGCAAGCTCGACGCAGGCGAGGAGATGTACCTCGACGCATTGAGCGATTTGGTGGCCACCTACGAAGATATTCACTACCCGATCGAAGCCGCTTCCGATGCCGACATGCTCCGGCACCTGATGGATGCGAAAGAAGTCTCCCAGACCCAGTTGCACCAGCAAGCTGGAATCCCGAAATCGACAATCTCAGAAATCCTGGCCGGCAAGAAGCCGTTCAGCAAGGCGATCATCCGAACGCTGGCCGACTATTTCAACGTCAGCCCAGGCGTGCTGGCGGCGAATCGGTGAATGGACCGTAGTTGAATTGCCCGGCCAATGGCCTGATTAGCTCCTACCACCGTTCTGCCCAATATACGATTTCGTTGCGCTGCTTGCTGATGGCGACGCCGTGGCTTGAGCCGTGATTCCAATAGAATCCTTCCGGCCAGTCTTTTTCCATTAGCAGCTTGTCGAAGATCATGATCTCGAAATCGAGCGGGAATCTTCGGTCGTCTGATCCGCTTGTCCAGAAACTGGTTGTCGGCATTCCCTCGGGCTCGTTCATGTGCAAATCATTCTCGCCACCGAAGGACGCCTTCGTTTTCAGTGCTGCAAATCGGTCGTAGAGCTCCGATATTTCAGCGGGCGTCGTGCGATAGCGGAGTTGAATGATTTCGGCTCCTTGCCCGAATGCTGGCTGGTAATAAAAACGCACGTCTTGCACACCGCGCGGAATGGGACGCGGAAAATGCGCTGTGAAGTCGCCGTTGAGGTTCCAGCGGGTATTGAGAATGGTTTGGTATTGGCCGGTGTCCGTGACGGGAGCCAGTGCCATCTGAAAGCCATGCGCGAAGACAATCAGCGAGAGCCATGCTGCGCAGATCAAAACGCAGACGGGCATCGCGGTTGCGTGCACAAGCGGGCGAGGATACTTGCGTGCCAACAAGTAAGCGGCGCCGCAGACGGCCGGCGGAATCAAGAACTTCCAATTCGACCCGAATTCGACCTGCCCGGGAATCGTCCAACGCGTGACCAAGACGATCTCGGCGGCCGCGGTCAGGGTTCCAAGGATCAGGTATACGAGGCTGAAGCGTTTCATTGTCGCCGCCAGACCCGGCGTGCCCCGCCGTAGGTCATGCACCCGGTGAGTGCTAACTACATTTACCGGCGTACGCTCACAAGTGTTCGTGCCCCCCCCGTGCGTCTCGCACAGAGTGCATGACCTACCGTGCTTGTCATTGCCATGCAAACTGTTTGACTTCCTCCGGCGCGTTGATCGCATCCTCGATCGTTTCTGGCGCGCGATCCCACTTGTTGCGCGACATTTGAACCCAATTTGCGAGCAGCGTCGCGTCGCCGGTTCCCAGCCAGATCCGATTGTCCTTTCCCCAGGCCACGAGCCAGGGGCTGTTGGTGGACACTTCCGTCTTTCCGCGCCATATCTCGCGACCATCCACGGTCTGCACGATCAACATCACTTCCGCATCTTGCTTCCCGCCGGCGGCCGTAAGCAGGACGAATCGGCCGTCCGGCGAGATGGGCCCGGCGGGCTTTCGCGTCTTGAGAGCCTGCTCCAGTTTAGCCGCGGCATCCGCGTAAAGCTTGATTCGAGCCTGGGCCATGATACGGAGTCGTTCTGGCGGCGAGTTGGCCGCCATTTCGGCCGCGCGCTGACGCAAATAGAGGACATAGTATTCGCCGGCGGCTTTTCCCATGATCTGCGAAAAATCGGCCAACGCTTTGTCGGCGTCGCCGAGCTGCGCGTACGCCAGCCCCCGGTCCTCTAAAACGCCGTCGTCGGTGCCGTACTTTAGGGCGAGCGTGTAATCCTCGATTGCGCCTGGTTGATCGCCTTGCTTAGCTTTTACCTCGCCGCGATTCCAGTAGGCGCGGCCGAACTCAGGCAATTTGTCGATCGCCTTCGAATAGGCCTCGATGGCGCGCGAGTATTCGCCGCAGAAGTCGTAAAGCTTGCCCTGCGTGTAATTCGCACTGGCGGTTTTCGGGTCGAGTTGCAGCGCTTCGTCGATCGCCTGCTGGGCTTGAGGATATTCGCCAGACGCGATGTGCGTATCCGCGGCCTTGAGCGCGAGGATGGCCTGCGTCGGCAGCGGCAAGGGAGCGACGGATTGCAGGTAATTGAGCAGGCTGTCGTTTTCGTCGCCGAAGGCAATGAAGCGATAACTTTGCGGGCCAAGCTGGACGTAACAGTTAAAACAATTCCAGCAGAGACTCGTTTCGAGGAGCAACTTGCCCTGCGAGTAAAATCGCAGGCCGTAAATCGGGTCATGGCACATCACAAAGTCCTTGCCGAACTCGCGCGAGCGCCAGAGTTTCGCGAGATCCTCAGCCCGAGCCCCCCTTAGCTCGGCCTGACTCAGTATTTCGAGGTTTCGCTTGTCCGGCCAAATTGGAAAGCTGTTAGGAGATTCATCGTCCTCACCCAGCACGCAAACAACCGCTGAGTCCACCCTTGGAAGTTTCGTTGTCTGGGCGTTGACGATCTTTTGCTCCTGCTGCTCCTCTTTTGCCGCCTGCTGGTGCTCCTGGTCGGCTTTCCATTGCCGGTAGCGGGCTTCGGCAGCCACGTATACCGATGGGCCAAAACTTTGCACGGCAATGGCTGCGGCAAGCGCCACAGCCGTCCCGACGAGTAGTTTTGTACGGAGCATCGAATCGAATCACCTAGAGACCGGAGCCGTAGCGTGACGCATCGGCTCGGCAGGAGCCTCGCCCCACTGCTGTGAACAAGCTATCAGTGCAAACCGACCTACGTTTCTAGGGCTTTGACCGGGAGAAAGCGGTGCTTTTTGAAAATGCTGCTTGCTGAGTCCATCGCTCGTTGATGGTGGCGCAA
>DATATB010000142.1:0-4111 GCA_036268995.1 Pirellulales bacterium
GCCCAAGCCATCGTCGGCGGCGGGCTTTTGAACAACGCTTGGAACTCGCTTACGAATGTCTTCTCCACGGGTCAAGGCGGGGGCGGGGGTGGCGGCAGACCCACACCAGTTATGACACAATGGGGATGGACCGGAAGTCCGAGTTGGAACAGCGCGGTTAACACAGTTGGAGCCGCAAATGAAACGGGCATTATACGAAATGTTGCTGGCAAGATTCCTACACAGGAGGAAGGCATTAGGTTGATCCAGGAGGCTGGTGGTACAGTCGTCCGAATCGACGAGTCACATGCCGGTAGCCCGGTCGCTGGGAACATCGATTTTCCACATATAAACTACACAACTGCTTCGGGCACAAAGATGCACTTGCAGATCCAATCCGTGCAACCGTCTGGTTAAATGAGGCATTGCATTATGGTTACTCTCGATCAAAGTCAATGTGGCACGATAGCAGCAAAGATCGTAACCGACTACGGTGATGGAACACTTCAGCCGGGTAGGTATATTTTCGACCAAATAACTACCATACCGACTGGCGTGGCCGGAGTCCGCATGAAAGCCGCTGAATTGCTTTCGTCATTGCACGACAATGAGTTCATTCTGATCGTAGACCCTCACCCGAACAACAAACCGTTCGCTGCACAAGTCGCTGAAACATTTGGCGCCCCCGGTTCACTTGGGTTCCGTGTCGACAAGGACGAGGCACTTGCGGCCTTTTCATATGATAATTGCGACATGTATCTCACCCGAGACGATGGTACATTAATTGCTGTTGGGACTCACGAAGATCCAGGTTCACACAATAATCGGTTGATTTGGGTTCCTCGTCGAGAGCCAATACCGGGATAAAGGTAATTAACTTGCTCCGTGGAGGACTTTCTCTGCGTTTGAGGATCATTACATTCAATGGTGTCCTGTCCCGGTCCAGCGAATCCTGAGTGAACATGCGTACGGTTGTCGCATTGCGAATCTGGGCTCTGTTGTCATCGGGCGATTCAAATGCCGCCATGGCCGGGCGGAATTGGGCAGCCGGGGTTGTAGGGACTAAAACTTCGTTAAACATGTTACTCTTGGCAAGGGTCGGCTGCACCAGGCCGCGGTGGGGAACCACCTTTTTTGCGTTTTGAGCCGGTGGGCGGAATGGCGGCATTTGACCCGTCTTCGGCCGCGGCAGGCGGGGATGGCTGTTGGTTCCGCAGGCGATAGCTCTTGCCTTGAAACGGCAACACTTCCGCGTGATGCAAGAAGCGGTCGAGAATCGCTGTGGCACTGGGCACGTCGCCGATGAGCTTGCCCCAATCCTCCAGCGGCCTATTGCTGGTCATCACGGTCGAGCGCGTTTCGTAGCGCCGCATGATGATCTCGAACAGCACTTCTCCGCTCTGGCGCGGCAGATTTTTCATTCCCATGTCATCCACGATCAGCAGATCGGGTTTCAGGTAGCGAGCGAGCACCTTCTCCTGGCCTGCCACGGCCTCGTCCATCATGAACTCGCAAACCACGTCGAAGATCGAACGGTAGAGCACCACGAAGCCCTGCTTGATGGCCTGGTAGCCGATCGCTTGCACGGCGAAGCTTTTGCCCGTGCCTGGCGGACCGATGAGCAGCACGTCTCGATGGTCGCGCACGAAGCGGCACGTCGCCAGGTCGAAGACCTGTTTCTTGGGCAAGCTGGGGTTGAAGGACCAGTCGAATTCATCCAGTGGCTTCAGCTCTCGAAAGGCGGCCGCCTTCACGCGGCGTTCGATCAGCCGCTGATCGCGGACCAGCAGTTCATCCTGCAGAATGAGTTCCAAAAACTCGGCGTGGCTGAGTTGGTGGCCGGCGGCTTCTTGCAGTCGCACGTCCAAGGTTTCGGCCAAGCCGGAGAGGCGTAACTGGCGCAGGGCGGATAACAGACGATCATTCATGGTGCTTTCTCCTGGTGAAACAAGGAAGGGGGAACTACGCTGCAACTGTCCGGTGAAACGGAGTCGGGCTCTGCTGAGGAGCACCCCGACAAGGGATAGCCGGGCCGAGGGCGCGTCGAGATTGCCGCGCTTGGTTCACAGCTCTGGGACGCCGCTGGCGGACCGGGGCTGTGTTCGTTTTCAGCCGCGCCTCGAACGCCCGAGTCATGCCTCGTAAAACCTTCGTCCAGGGAGGGGCGACTCGCTTGGCGATGGATCGCCCGGGCCACGATCTGGGCGTAATCGTCCAGCGGGCGGATGATCGGATGCTCGTCGATAAATGGCAGCGGTTCCTGCCGCGGCGCAGTGCGCGCCAACAACTGGCGGAGCGTCTTCAGCCGGAACGCTCCGTAGGATAGGGCCGTTTCGCAGGCTTTTTCCAGGGCTTCGCTGGCGTGCTTCTGGCCCAGGCTCACCAGTCCTTGCAGCACGCGCGTGCCTTCGATGCCCCGCGCCGCGAGCATCGCTTGAGCCCACTGATGCGTCTGTGGCCCGATCCAGCTGGCCTTACCGAGCAGGTATCCCACGCCGCGCTCCAGCCCATTGATCTTGTGCGGATGCAGGTGCTGGCCGTGGGTGCTGAAACGTCCTCGCTCGTGTCGCACGTGCACGGCGATCTGTTCCCAACGATGATTGAACACGCGCACCAGCCGCGCGTCCCATCGCGCCCAGACCGTGCGCCCCAGGTATTCCGGCGGCACCGAGTAATAAGCTTTGGCCACTTCGACATGACCATCGCGGCCGACGATGCGTCGCGCTTCGCTGAAGCATGGGAAGCGCTCGACCGGCAGCGGCAGCAGAGCCGGCCGTTCGACCTCGACAAAGACCTTGCCGGCCTGCTGCTTGGTCGTGCCGTGGATCCGCTTGTCGGCCACCGCCTGTTCCCAGTGCGCCAGATGCCGATTCTGCTCCTCCAAGCTGGTGAACGTACGCGCTTTCAAGGCGTTGTTCTTGACGTACTTCACGCCCGACTCGACTTTGCCCTTGTGCCGAGGCATGTAGGGCTTGGTGGGCAGGATCACCGTCCCGTAGTGTCGACAGAACGATTGGATCTTGGGCACCAGTTCCGGATCGAACCAATCGGGATGCGCGACGGCCGCCTTCAAGTTGTCGATCACCAGCGTCTTGGGGACGCCGCCGAAGTGCGCGAGGGCGTTCTCCAACGCGCGAATAAAATCTTCGGTCGTTTGAGTGAACGTCGCCTCGCTGTAGCCTTTACGCGAGTGGCTGAGCACGACGCGAAAGACGTGCGTCTTGCGTCGCTTGCCGTCGGCGCCGATGATCGGCGCGCCCGAGCCAAAGTCCACTTGCGCCTGCTCGCCCGAGGCGCATTCCATCCGACGAAACGGTGCCGCAGGCGCGAACCCCAGCCCACGCACGAAGCGCTTCACACTGTCGTAGCCGCCCGCGAACTGATGATCGGCGGCCAGGTCCTGCCAGATTCGCTGCGCCGAAAGGCCCTGGTCGAGCTTGGCCAGGATCAATTCACGGTGGGGTTCGCAATCGCTACGCCGGCCGGCGCGCGTCGTGTTTACGCCACGCGCCGCGGTCGCTGAGCCGGTGGGCGGGGCACCAACCGCAGGTTGGTCAGCGGCTTTTGACGCCCCACTCACACTCACCGAGCCGGCGGGCGGAATGGCGGCATTTGAGGCGGCCGCAAGATCGCTACCTGTGGCGCGATCTGACGTCTCCCACTGGCAAGCCGGGAGCCCGGGAAACGTGGCGGCATTTGGACCCCAAGAGCCGGCGGGCGAAATGGCGGCATTTGAGCCCGCCCGATGACGCGCCAGGTGCCGTTGCACCGTCCGGCGGTCGATCTCCAGCTCGGCGGCGATCCGCCGCTGGCTCCAATGTAACGAACGTAGGTGTAATATCGCTTGAACAATCGCCATCTTGAGGTGATTCGACACGAGCGGTCTCCGTCAACCTGGAACTGGTTGACGAACACCGCCGGCGAATTGCGCTCCACTCAATATGGCTGCTTTTCATTCCGCCCCATGAGGCGGCATTTGACCGCCCGCTGACATTTTAGCGTCATCGCCAGCTGTCTGCGTCACGGGCACGACCCGTTCGCCTACCTGCGGGACGTCTACGCTCGACTACCGATCCTCCTGGCCGCCTCTCCATCGCCGGATCAACTTCGCGCCCTCCTGCCCGACCGCTGG
>DATATB010000143.1:0-103603 GCA_036268995.1 Pirellulales bacterium
GCCGTGCTGGCCGGCAACGATTATCTCCGCGCGCAGGCGACCAGCTACATCGAGCCGGACCGCGTACACTGGATGCCCACGAGCGTCGATCCGCAGCGCTATCCGCTGGCGTGCCATCATGCCGAAGGCGCCCGGACCAGGCTGGTGTGGATTGGCCAGCACAGCACGCTCCCCTGCCTGACTTTTGCCCAGCCGCTGCTGGCGGCGGCCGCTGCGCGCCTGCCGGGTTTGAGCCTGAAAGTCATCTGCAACCGTTTTCCGACGCTCGATCAGATCACGGTGCTGCCGCGCGTCTGGTCGTCCGAAACCGAAGCCAACGAGATCGCCTCGGCCGACATCGGCGTGAGCTGGCTGCCCGACGATCCTTGGAGCCAGGGCAAGTGCGGGCTCAAAGTGCTGCAATACATGGCGGCCGGCCTGCCGGTGGTGGCCAACCCGGTGGGCATGAACCGGCAAATGATCGTGCATGGCGAAAACGGCTATCTGGCCGAGTCGGCCGAGGATTGGGCCGGAGCGATTGCTCGGCTGGCCGCCGATCCGGCCCTGCGGCAACGCATGGGAGCCGCCGGCCGGGCGATGGTCGAAGAGCACTACAGCGTCCGCCGCTGGGCCAGTTGGTTTGCCGCGTTCATCGACCGCGTGGCCGGCCAACCGCCGCACTCTGAAAGCCACGCAGTGCCCCGGCCGCATTTCGCGCTCCCGCGGGAGGTCTCGAGTTGAGGCATGCCCGGCTGTGGATGGCTGGCGGCACGATGCTGCTGGCCCTGGCGGTGCACGGCTGCATTGGCGTCGTCGACTCGCCCAGTGCACTGCCCGCGCGCAACGCCGTGGTCTTCGACCAACTCGTGATCCACAGCAATTTTCACCTGCCGCACAACCATCGCCTGCTGAACGATCTGCGGGTGCAGCGGGGCGACGTGCTGGCCAAGCTCAACCTGCCGGCCTCCGACGAGCCGATTCACGTCTACTTGTTCGAATCGGAAGACCGCTTCAGCGACTTCCTGGAAGAGTATCATCCCGAGTTTCCCGCCCGCCGGGCGTTCTTTGTCGAAAGCGACACGCGGCTGGCCGTGTATGCCCAGTGGGGCGAGCGCGTGGCCGAAGATCTGCGGCACGAAGTGGCCCACGGCTACCTGCATTCGGTCGTGCGTGATATCCCGCTGTGGCTGGACGAGGGGCTGGCCGAATATTTCGAAGTGCCCCGCGGCAACGCAGGGCTCAACCGGCCGCACGTGCAATTGCTCGTGGACCGGCTGACCAAGCAGGGCTGGCGGCCGAACCTGGCGCGGCTGGAAACGCTGCCTTCGGCCAGCGACATGACGCAGGACGACTACGCCGAGAGCTGGCTCTGGGCCCATTGGATGCTGGAGACCGAGCCCGCGCGGCGCGAGCTGCTGCAACAGTACCTGCTCGCGCTGCGGCAGCACGGCACGGCCCAGCCGCTGTCGCAGACCATCGGCCGCATCGCTCCCAACCCCGAGCGGGCCTTGATCGACCACCTCACCACGCTCGCCACCCGACTGTAGAAGCCAGAGATGACGCGCGATCCAAAGCCCACGGACTGCGGTCCGTGGGGGGCGCTTATCGCGCTCCCGCTTGAATCGCCTCGGGCTCGGCGATGGCCGGGGCGGCCGGCTCGTACCATTCGCCGCGCAACCAGTGGACGAGCATCTCCAGCTCCAGCGGGTTCAGCCGGTTGCGCTCGGGTTCCTTGAATGCGGCCGAGGCCGGCATGCGATCGTTGTTGCCGTCGTAATAACGATCGCTCTCGGGCTGGCTGATCATGCCCAGCATCCACTCGTAGCTGCCATAGCCGGTCAGATCGGGCGAGCTGCCCAACTCGCCGGCTTCGTGAAACTTGTGGCAGTCGGTGCATTGCTGCTGGATGAGCTTGCGGCCGGCCGCGATGGTGGCTCCGTCCTTGGCGTCTTCGGCAGCCTGCGACCGCAACTGAGCTTCGGCCGAGAGGGCCACGACGATCTGCTCGACCTGCTGCGGCTTGAGCTTCTTCAGATCGCCTTTGACGAATCCCGCCATGTCGCCGTCGGCATGCGAGGTGTTGCCGAAGTAGCGAGGGCTCGAAATGCCCGACTTGGGATCGGGGCTGAGCAGTCCGCGCAGCCATTGCCGGCTGGCGAAGCCGTACAGATTGGGCGCCGAGGGTTTCGCGGACTTGTGGCCTTGGCCTTGCGCATCGACGCGATCGTGGCAGGCCGTGCAAGTGGCTTCGGCAAAAATCCGCGGCCCCTGCGTCTTGGCGTCGCGGCGCAACAGCGCGATGGCACCCAGCGGAGGAATGCCCTCGGGCGCGCGGATCAGCGCAACGGCCCGATGGGCGCTGGCTTCGGCATCCTCGACCGCTTCGAGATAGCCCTCGGATTCTTCAAGCTGCTTGGGATTCGCGGGCATGACGCGGTTGGCCAGTTGCACGGCCATGCTCGAGCCATTGGCCTGGTTGTCGTCGTGCCAGGCTTGGGCCGTAAGCAGGCCTGCGCCCACCAGCAGGCAACCGAGCAGGCAGATATTGAAGACGTGCCCCAGCTTCCAGCGGCCCAACAGCGGCATCAGGAACAACATCAGCATCACGATGCTGGGGACGATGATCGCGCCGATGATCTCGCGATCGCCGGGAAAATACTTGAGAAACTGGAACAGAAACAGGAAGTACCATTCCGGCCGCGCCGCCGAATACGGATTGGCCGCGTCGGCCGGGGCGCCCAAGTCGGCGCCCAGCATGTCGCCCGGCCGCGCGCCGTGCAGGCCGCCGCCCATGATCGCCGGCTTGAACACGAAAAACAGCACCACGCACAACACGGCCAGGCAGGCCACCGCGTCTTTGAGCACCTGGTCGGGCCAGAACGCGCAATCCGGACGGCGGCCCGGCTTGCGGCAATGAATGCCATGCCGCCGGAAGATCGCGATGTGCAAGACGAGGAAGAAAACCAGCAAGCCGGGCAGCACTCCGGCGTGCAGCGCAAAAAATCGCGTAAGCGTCAGATGGCCATAATCGGCGCCGCCGACGACCAGTTGCTGCAATTGTCCGCCGACGCCGGGAACAATGCCCATCAGGTTCGTGGCCACGCGCGTGGCCCAATAGCCCTTCTGGTCCCAGGGCAGCAGGTAGCCGGTGAGCGAGAGCCCCAGCACGATCTGCATCAGGATCAGGCCCAGCCAGAAGTTCACTTCGCGCGGCGCGCGGTACGCGCCGTCGATCACCACTTGCAACAAGTGCAGCGCCAGCAGCACGACCATGGCCTGGGCCATGAAGTGGTGCAGCCCGCGCAGCAGCCAGCCGCCGAACATTTCGTATTGCACGTAGGCCACGCTTTCCCAGGCGGTCTGACCGCTGGGGCTGTAGCACATCCACAAAAAGATGCCGGTAATCACCTGCACGCTGAAGGCGAACACCAGCGTGCTGCCCCAGACATAGCGCCAGCGGGCCCCGCCGGGAATGTTCTCGTACAGGGCTTCGTGCACGAGGCCGCGAATACCGGTGCGATCGTCCAACCAATCAACGAGTGGTTTCATGCCTTGGGCTTCTTTTCAGCCAGTCCGCTGTAGTAGTTGAGGTAGTCCACGAGCACTTGCTGCTCCTTGTCGCGGGTGACAACCTCGCACTTGAGCTCATCCATCCCGCGCGGCGCGACGCAGGGCATCACGCGCTGGCCGTCGAGCTGGAAAGCGCTGGTGTGGCAAGGGCATTGGAACTGCTTGCGTTCTTCTTTAAGCTCCACGAAGCAGCCGGCATGCGGGCAGGTGGCGCTCAAGGCCTGCACCGTTGAGCTGCCGGGCAAACGCCGCAGATACACCGCTCCGACCGGCTGGTTGATATACCGGGTCCAGGCGTCGTCGCGGTCGGCAATCACGGGAAACAGCCGCGGCATGCCGTCGTCGGGCAGGGCGTCGAGCGTGGCCACGCGGATCGGCTCGTGCAGGCCTTGGCGGCGGCGCAGCGGATCGAGGAACACGGCCAGGCCCGAGGCCACGGGCACCACGCCCACCAACGAGCCGATCACCACGGCCAAAGCCTTGCCAAAAAATCCGCGCCTGGGCGGAACAGCCGGCAGCGGCGCCTTGGCGACAGGCGCTGTCGGCCGTAGCTTGGGCGTCTGAGGCGCGGGAGCCAGAGGAATCTCGTCCATTGTCATTTCCTTATCAGAAGACTCGCGCCTGCCGACCGGCCAGCGGATGCACTCACGCCAGCGGCCGATTCGGAAACCAGCCGCTCATCAGAGATTGATTGGATCACACTCGCTCGAGGGGCAGGCGGCGCGAACTTGCTTGCGCCGGGTTTCGGGGCATGTTTTCCAACAAAATTATCGCATTGCGTTGCGCACAGCGTCAAGCACTTTGCCCTGGGCCGTTTCGACGGTGCCGGCAAGCGTGGCGCCGGCCGCCGCCTTGTGCCCGCCGCCGGCGAAACATTCGGCCAGCTTGCTGCAATCGACCGCGCCGCGGCTGCGAAAGCTGACCTTCACGCCACCGGCCGCCAATTCCACGAAGATCACGGCCACTTCGGTGCCCGCGACTTGCAGCGTCATGTTGATGATGTCTTCGGTGTCCGACGGCACGGCCCCGGTGGCGGCAAAATCCTCGCGGCGAATGTTGGTGTAAATCAGCCGGCCGCCAAGCTCCGTTTGGGCCCGAGCCAGCGTACACCCGACCAGCCGCAGCCGCGCCAGCGAATCGCGCTCGTAGAGCGCACGGTAAATGTCGGCCGGCACGGCGCCGCCTTCGATCAGTTCGGCCCCGGCCCGATAGGTGCCGGCTCCGGTCGAGGCGAAGCGGAACCACCCGGTATCGGTGGCGACGGCGGCAAACAGCGGCGTGGCGATGTCCGGGGTCAGCCGCACGCCCAGATGCCGAGCGGCGTCCAGCACCAGCCGGCCGGTGGCCTCGGCGGTCGTGTCCTTAAAGGCCTCGGCGCCGAGGTCATCCTGGCTGACATGGTGATCGAGAATGTACTTTTTCGCCTGGCTGGCGCGCAGCACGTCGGCCATCGGACCCAACTGAATCCAGGCGCTGGTGTCGAGCACCAGGATCGCGTCCGTATCGGCCAATTCGGCCGGAGTGATGTCGACGCCAATCGTGCGGATGCGGCGGCCGGGGTCCAGGAACGCCAGGTTAGGCGGCGTCTGCTGGCCATTGACGATCGTGACCCGCCTGCCGGCCGCTTCCAGCACGCCGGCCATGCCCAACTCGCTGCCCAGCGCATCGGCATCGGGCCGTATGTGGCTGGTGAGCACCCAGCGCTGGTGCGATCGCACGACTTCCGCAAACCGCGTCCAATTGACCTTCATTCGAGTCGTATCTCTTTGCAAGAGGTGAATAAGAGGCTAGGCGGTCTGCCGCGCGGCGGCCACGTCCCGCTGGAGCTGGACCCTTAACGCATCGACCCCGGCAAAAGTTTGAATGTCGCGTAAGCGCGCGAGGAATTCAACCTCCAGCGGTTCGCCATAAATCGGCCGGTCGAAGTCGATCAGGTGGACTTCGACCTTCAAGGCATGTTCGCCGAACGTGGGATTGGGCCCCACGTTGATGGCTGCCGGCCAGTCGCCATCGGCCAGGCAGGCCCGGCCGGCGTACACGCCCGGCCCCGGCAGCAGCGTGTCGATGGCGTCGAGATTGGCCGTGGGAAAGCCGAGCTTGGCCCCGCGGCCGGCGCCGTGCGTGACCATGCCGCGAATCCGATACGGCTCGGTGAGCAGCCGCCGGGCATCGTCGACGCGGCCGTCTAAGAGCAGCTTGCGGACCCGGGAGCTGGAAACCATCTCGCCATCGACCGCCACGCCGTCGACCACCTCGAGCGTCATGCCGGCCTCGGCCGTAAAGCGGCGCAGCGTCTCGATAGTTCCCTGGCGGTCGTGGCCGAAGAAGAAGTTCGGCCCCTCGATCATGGCCTTGGCTGCCAGGCGGTCCACGATGATCGAATCGAAAAACTCGCGGGCCGTGAGCTTGAGCAGCGCCTCGTCGGTCGGATAGGCGATCACCGCGTCAACGCCCAGCGCTTCCAACAACTGAGCCTTGCGGGCCGTCCAAGTCAGCGGCGGCGGCGCGCTGGCCGGCCGCAGCAGCCGCACCGGATGCGGGTCGAAGGTAAACACGGTCGCCAGCCCGCCCAAGCGACGCGCGGCGGCGATCAGCCGCCCGACAATCCGGGCGTGCCCCAGATGCACGCCATCGAAATTGCCGATCGCCACCGCCCCCGAGCGCAGCTCGTCGGGCAGCGCAGCCAGATTGCGGACCAGTTTCACTCGTAAGACAGTCCAGGGGTTTGGGATGCGGCGGCGGCATTATCGGCCGCTAGCCAAACCCGGTCAACCGGCGGGGGGCATGACCACACGCCGCTGGCCGTCGGCGCAAAGAGCCCGTCGCCCGGCGAAAAGGTGCCATTGGCACCAAGAAAAGGTCAGTGATCGCCTAATGCGTCAGCGCTTCGACGGTCAGTTTGAGACCGATCGCTTTGGCGACGGCGCTCAGCGTCGACAATCGTGGATTACCCTTACGTGACAACGCCCGATAGAGGCTTTCGCGCTGGACTCCTGCCGCTTTGGCAATCTTTGCAACACCCCGCGCTTCGGCGACTTGCCGCAAGGCAATTAAGAGCACTTGCGGCTCGTCGGAATCCTCGATCGCCGCACGGAGGTATTCAACGGCAAAGGCCGGATCGCCGCGCAGCTCGCGAATCAATGCCTCATCATGCGAAATGCTTGCCTTGCGTTTCATGCTTTGCGCGTCCTCGATCTGTAATCTCGCCAGTATTCGATGGCCCGTTTGATGTCGGCCGCTTGTTTTCGCTTGTCGCCGCCACAGAGCAAGAGCACGGTCGTTCGACCGACCATCGCGAAATAATGGGGGAGCACTCCAATCATACGGCAATTGTAACTTTTAAGTTACATTTAGGTCAACCATCACGGCGTCCCAGTGTAGGCGTCTCGAAAGTAGGTGGAAAATACAGGCGAGCCCCGAAGGGGCGGAAGTCGTTAGCCAGGGGCGCGAGCCCCTGGGAAAACGTGCGACGATCAATGGCTTAGCCCCGAAGGGGCGGCAGAGGACTACCGCCCTTGCAGGGCTCGGCTACTTTTCCGCGCTGGAAGTCCAGGGGCTCACGGGCCTGGCTATTGACTCTCGGCCCCTCCGGGGCGAAGAAAACATCCAGCGGGCGCACCAACAAACAAGGCGCTCACACGGCGTCCCTTCGCGGCATTTCTACGGGGCAGCGGCTAGGGGTCGCTTTGCCACAGGCCCCGTCTGTGCCACCGGTTGCCGATCGTCGCCGCATGTGGCAACATGCTCTCTTTCGCTCATCGCATTCCCGTCACGCTTGCCAGCAAGAAGGTTTGGTATGGCCGCATTCGCCGAGATCAGCAAGATTCGCTTCGAGGGTCCGAAATCGAAGAAGCCGCTCGCCTTCCGGCATTACGACGAGAACGAAGTCGTCGAAGGCAAGCCGATGAAGGACCACCTGCGATTCAGCGTGGCCTATTGGCATACCTTCCGCGGCACGGGCAGCGATCCTTTTGGTCCCGGCACTATGCTGCGGCCCTGGGAAGCGGCCAAGGACTCGGTCGACAACGCAGTGGCTCGGGCCGGCGTGGCCTTTGAGTTCATCGAGAAGCTCGGCGCCCCGTTCTATTGCTTCCACGATCGCGACGTGGCGCCCGAGGGGGCGAACCTGGCCGAGACCAACAAGCATCTCGACGCCGTGGTCAAGGCACTCAAGGAACATCAGCAGCGGACGGGCATCAAGCTGCTGTGGGGCACGGCCAACCTGTTCAGCAATCCGCGCTTCATGCACGGCGCGGCCACGAGCCCCAATGCCGACGCCTTTGCCTACGCGGCCGCACAGGTGAAAAAGGCCATTGAAGTGACCAAGGAGCTGGGCGGCCAGAACTACGTGTTCTGGGGCGGCCGCGAAGGCTACCAGACGCTGTGGAACACCGACATGAAGCGCGAGCTGGACCATCTGGCCGCCTTCATGCACATGGCCGTCGACTATGCCAAGCAAATCGGCTTCACGGGCCAGTTCCTGTTCGAGCCCAAGCCCAAGGAGCCGACCAAGCATCAATACGATTTCGACGCCGCCGCCTGCGCGAACTTTTTGCGGGCTTATGGCCTCGTCGATCACGTCAAGCTGAACATCGAGACCAACCATGCCACGCTGGCCGGCCACACGATGCACCACGAGCTGGACTATGCCGGCATGCAAAAGTTGCTGGGCTCGATCGACGCCAACACGGGCGACCTGCTGTTGGGTTGGGACACCGATCAGTTTCCCACCGACATTTATCTCACCACGCAGTGCATGCTCGCGCTGCTCAAGTACGGCGGCGTGGCGCCGGGCGGAATTAACTTCGACGCCAAGGTGCGGCGCGAAAGTTTCGAGCCGGTCGATTTGTTCTACGCCCATATTGGCGGCATGGACGCCTTCGCCCGTGGGCTGAAGATCGCGGCTGCGATTCGCGCCGACGGGGCGCTGGAGAAAATCGTCAAGGACCGCTACAGCTCGTGGACCAGCGGCGTCGGCGCCGAGATCGAGGCCGGCAAAGCCAGCTTCGCTTCGCTCGAAAAGTACATGCTCGCCAAGGGCGACGTCACGCCCAACACCAGCGGCCGCCAGGAGTTGCTCGAGAATTTGATTAACACGTATTTGTAGACGAACTCCGGTCGCTAACGCTCCCGGCTCGCCATGACGCTGCACGCACGCTGTTTCTTCGTGGCGAGCCGGGAGCGTTAGCGACCGGAGGACGCGACTAATCACCATGCCAAGCATCAACGTCCATCTGCTGCCGGATCTCGTCGCTGAAGACGCGCTGGCCGGCAGCGCGGTGGTGATGATGGACGTGCTGCGGGCGACGACCACGCTGACGTACGCCTTGGCTGCCGGCGCGGCGAAGGTGATCGCCTGCTTGGAAGTCGACGAAGCGCGACGCATCGCGACATCGCTCGCCGACCAGCGGCCGCTGCTGGGTGGCGAGCGCGGCGGGCTGCGGATCGAAGGTTTTGATCTGGGCAACTCTCCGAGCGAATACACGCCCAAGTCGATCGGCGGCCGCACGCTCATCTTCACCACCACTAACGGCACGCGCGCCATGCTCCATTGCCGGCAAGCGCGGCAAGTGCTGCTGGGATCGCTGGTCAATCGCCAGGCGGTGGTGCAGGCACTGTCGGGCGAAGCGAGAGTCGACCTGGTGTGCGCCGGCACGCGCGGCCAGATCACGCGCGAAGATGCCTTGTGCGCCGGTGCCCTGGTAGCGGGCATGGCCCAAGCCGGCGGCGGCTGGCAGTTGAACGACCAGGCGCTGCTGGTGCTCGCCGCGTGGCAGGTGCTGGCCGCTCGCGGAGTCGATTCGGACCTGCTATCCGAGGAATTAAAGGACACGCAAGGCGGCCGCAATCTTCTGGCCGAAGGCCTCCAGGCCGATATTCCCTGGGCGGCCCAGCTCGATCGCTTCGACCTCGTGCCGCGGTTCAATCCGGCCGACTCGACGATTTCGATCCTGTAATCATCGGCCGTGGCTGATGCGAAGCGTTTCCGGCTACTCGCTTCGAGGCTTTTGGCAAGTTATGATGCGTTTCTTGCCGGTGTCCGGTTGCCGGCCCGCGCTACCCCGCCTCGTGCCGTCTCGCCGCAAAAAATCGCATCGCCGCCCCCAAAAATATTCGGAAAGGAAACGATTCATGAAGTGGATCGTCATGGCCCTGGTCGTCGCCTGTTCAGCTTCGGCCGCCGCTGCCGCGCCGCTGGAACTGGCCAAAGGTGATCACATCTGCATCATCGGCAACACGCTGGCCGAGAACATGCAGCACCACGGCTGGCTGGAGACCTACCTCCAGCACCGCTTTCCCGACCAGGAGCTGGTCGTCCGCAATCTCGGCTTTTCAGGCGACGAGTTGGTCCTGCGGCTGCGATCGGCCGGCTTCGGCACGCCCGACGAGCATTTGACCGCCTGCCAGGCCGACGTGGTGCTGGCCTTCTTCGGCTACAACGAGTCGTTCGGCGGCGAGGCCGGGCTGGCGAATTTCGAGAAGGAGCTGGACGAGTTCATCAAGCACACGCTCGAGCAGAAGTACAACGGATCGAGCCCGCCGAAGCTGGTGATCTTTTCGCCCATCGCGCACGAGGACCTGCACAATCGCAACCTGCCCGACGGCAGCGAAAACAACGAGCGCATCCGCCTCTACACCAATGCCATGTACGAAGCGGCCAAGCGGAACCACGTGGTCTTCGTCGATTTGTTCCGCCCCAGCATTGAGCTGTATGCGAAGTCCCCGCGGCCGCTGACGATCAACGGCATTCATCTCACCGTGCAAGGCGACCACTTGTTGGCGCCAGTGATCGACGAGGCGCTGTTCGGCCCCAGCGAAGCGGCCGTCGATGCCGGCAAGTTGGAAAAGCTGCGCGCGGCAGTGCTCGACAAGGATTTTATCTGGTTCAACCGCTACCGCACCGTCGATGGCTACTCAATCTTTGGCGGCCGAGCCGATCTCAAGTTCGTCAACGGCCAGACCAATCGCGAAGTGATGAAGCGCGAGATGGAAGTGTTGGACGTGATGACGGCCAACCGCGACCAGCGGATTTGGGCCGTGGCCCGCGGCGGCGACCGCAAGGTGGACGACAGCAACACGCCGCCGTTCATCCCGGTCATCACCAACAAGCCCGGCAACGGCCCCAACGGCGAGCACCTGTTCCTGGGCGGCGAGGCGGCCATCGCCCAGATGACCGTGGCCAAGGGTATGCAAGTCAATCTGTTCGCCAGCGAGGAGCAGTTTCCCGACCTGGCCAAGCCCGTGCAGATGACGTTCGATCCGCAAGGCCGGCTGTGGGTGGCCGTCATGCCTTCGTATCCGCACTGGAAGCCCAAGGAAGAAATGAACGACAAGGTGCTCGTGATCGAAGACGTCGATCACGACGGCCGGGCCGACAAATGCACCGTGTTTGCCGACAAGCTGCACGTGCCCACCGGGCTGGAGCTGTTCAACGGCGGCGTGCTGGTGGGCCAGCAGCCGGACCTGGTGTTCCTCAAAGACACCGATGGCGACGGCGTGGCCGATTACCGCGAGCGATTTCTGCACGGCATGGACTCGGCCGACACGCACCACGCGCTCAACAGCTTTACGCTCGACCCGGGCGGCGCGTTGTATTTCCAGGAAGGCACGTTCCATCACACGCAGGTCGAAACGCCCTGGGCGGCGGCGACGCGCTCGGCCAATGCCGCCAGCTACCGCTACGAGCCGCGGACGCAAAAGTTCGAGGTCTACGTCCCCTACGGTTTTGCCAATCCGCACGGCCACGTCTTCGACCATTGGGGCCAGGACTTCATCACCGACGGCACCGGCAACGTGAACTATTTCGCGGCCGGCTTTTCCGGCCATCTTAACTTTCCCGACAAGCACCCGCGCATGGAGGCGTTTTATAAACAACGCTCGAGGCCGTGCCCCGGCACGGAGATCATTTCCAGCCGGCACTTCCCGCCCGAGAACCAGGGCAACTACCTGGACGCCAATGTGATCGGCTTCCAAGGCATTTTTCAGTACAAGCTGCACGACGAAGGCTCGGGCTTCGGCGCCGACGAAGTCGAGCCGATCGTGTTTTCGTCCGATCCGAACTTCCGCCCGGCCGACATGGAAATGGGACCCGACGGCGCGTTGTATTTTCTGGATTGGCAGAACCCGATCATCGGCCACATGCAGCACAACCTGCGCGATCCCAGCCGCGACCGCGTGCACGGCCGGGTGTACCGCGTGACGTGCATTGGCCGGCCGCTGCTCAAGCCCACGAAGATTGCCGGCGAACCGATCGAGAAGCTGCTCGATCTGCTGAAAGAGCCCGAAGACCGCGTGCGCTATCGCGCCAAGATCGAACTGGGCGCCCGCGACAGCCAGCAGGTGGCCGCGGCCGCCAAGAAGTGGGCCGCTGCGCTGGATCCCAAGGATCCGGACTTTGCGCACCATCAGCTCGAAGCCCTGTGGGTGCATCAATATCACAACGTGGTCGACGTCGCGCTGCTGGAGCGCGTGCTGCGGTCGCCGGACTTTCACGCTCGGGCCGCGGCCACGCGCGTGCTCTGCTACTGGCGCGACCGGGTGCCCGGCGCCTTGGATTTGCTCAAGCAGCAAGCGGCCGACGAGCATCCGCGCGTGCGGCTCGAAGCGACGCGGGCCGCCAGCTTTTTCCGCGTGCCCGAGGCGATCGACATTCCGCTGATGGCCACCGAGCGCTCGACCGACTATTACCTCGATTACGTGCGCACCGAAACGATGCGGGCGCTCGAGCCGTATTGGAAGCCGGCCTTGGCCGCGGGCGTGACCATTCCGGTCACCAGCGAAGCCGCCACGCGGTTTATCCTGCGTGAAACGCCCTTGGAAAAACTGTTGGCCCTGCCGCGCATCCGGCCGGTGTACGAAGAACTGCTGTCGCGGCCCCACGTCAGCGAAGACGTGCGCCGCGAGGCCGTGACGGCGCTGGCCCGCAAGGCGGGCATCAGCGAGGCCCGCGTGCTGATCGACACGATTCGCTCGAACGACGAAAAGACCACGGGCCAGGACGAGTCGGTACTGTTCGACCTGGTACGGCTGTTGCACGGCCGCAACGCGCGCGAGCTTTCGGCCGTGCGCAGCGATCTCGAACAGTTGGCCACCAAGGCCAAGACGCCGCTCATCCGGCAGGTGGGCTTTGTGGCGCTCGTGAGTGTCGACAATTCGGTCCAGCCGGCCTGGCAACTGGCGGCCGGCAGCGTGCCCACGCTCGTGGACCTGGTCAGTGCCATGCCGCTGGTGCCCGACGCCAGCCTGCGGGCCGAGCTGTATCCCAAGATCGAGCCGCTGCTGGAAAAACTGCCGCCCGAGCTAGCCGCCAAGACGAGCAAGAAGGCCGGCAGCGAAGGCCGCTACGTGCGCGTCGAACTGCCGCGCAAAGGCACGCTGACGCTGGCCGAAGTCGAAGTCTACGGCATGGGCCGCAATCTGGCCCGCGGCGGAAAAGCCACGCAAAGCACGACGGCCGGCGGCGGCGATGCGGCCAAAGCCATCGATGGCAACACCAGCGGCAGTTTTGGCAAAGGCGGCCAGACTCACACGCAGGAGAACGGCCCCAAGCCTTGGTGGCAAGTTGACCTGGGCGCGGATTATCCGATCGATTCAATCGTGATCTACAACCGCACTGACGGGAAGTTGGGCAAGCGGCTCGACCGCTTTACCCTTCGCGTGCTCGATAGCCGCGGGCATGAAGTGCTGCACAAGGACAAAATCCCCGCGCCGCAACCCAAAGCAGAATTCAAGCTGGCCGGCGCCAGCCCCGAAGCGCTCGTGCGCCGGGCCGCCATGAATGCGCTGGCCTCGGTGCGTGGGCAGGAAGCAAAAACCTTCGACCGGCTGGCCCGTTTCGTGCGCGAAGACGTCGACCGCCTGGCCGCCATTCGAGCCTTGGAGCGCATTCCCCGCGCGTCGTGGCCCAAGGAGCAAGCCGGCCCGCTGCTGGACGTGGTGCTGGCCGAAGTCCGCGCCATGCCGCCGGCCAATCGCACGTCGCCCGCCGCGCTGGATGAGTTGGAATTCGCCGACGCCTTGGTGTCGCTGCTGCCGGCCGATCGGGCCAAGAGCGCGCGTAAGGAACTGGGCGAGCTGGGCGTGCGCGTGATCCGCATGGGCACGCTGCTGGAGCGTATGAGCTACGACAAGGACATGATCGTGCTGCGCGCCGGCAAGCCGGTGCAGTTCATCTTCGAAAACAGCGACTTCATGCCGCACAACTTCGTCATCGCCCAGCCCGGCGCCATGGAAGAACTGGGTTTGGCGGCCGAAGCCACGGCCACGAGCCCCGATGCGGCCAAGCGCAATTACGTGCCCCGCTCGAACAAGATCCTGCTGGCCAGCACGCTGCTGTTGCCGCGCGATTCGCAGAAGCTCGACTTCGTCGCTCCCACCGCGCCGGGCGTGTATCCGTATGTCTGCACGTATCCGGGCCACTGGCGGCGAATGTATGGAGCCATGTACGTCGTGGATGATCTCGACGGCTACCTGGCCAACCCGGCCGCCTACCTGGCCAGCCATCCGCTGCCGATCAAGGACGAGCTGCTCAAGGATCGCCGCCCGCGCACCGAGTGGAAGCTCGAGGATCTGGCCGCCGGTATCGAGGGCATGACTGGTGGCCGGTCGCATGGCAACGGCAAGCAGATGTTCACCGTCGCCAGTTGCGTGGCCTGCCATCGGCTGGACAACGTCGGCAACCAGTTCGGGCCGGAGTTGACCAAGCTCGATCCCAAGCTCAAGCCGATCGACATCCTGCGCGAGATGCTCGATCCTTCGATCCGCATCAACGAGAAGTTTCAGACCTGGATCTTCGCCACCGACGACGGCAAGACCGTTACCGGTCTGGTGCTCGAGGAAACGCCCACGACGGTCAAGGTGATCGAGAACCCGCTGGCCAAGGCCCAGCCGATCGAGCTCAAAAAGACCGACATCGTGGCCCGCGAGAAATCACCGCTGTCGATCATGCCCAAGGGCCTGCTCGACAAGCTGTCGCGCGAGGAGATCGCCGACCTCGTGGCCTACATCGCCTGCCGCGGCAACGCCGACAGCCCGCTGTTCCGAGGCGGCGGCCACGAGCACCAGCACCACGGGCATTGATGTGGCGTACCCCAAGGCGCCGCACGTATGACCGCGATGCCGGCAGCAGACGGTTCGGCGCCCCCACGGCCCGCCTACAAGTGGGCGGTCGTGGGCATGCTGTGGTTCGTCTGCTTTTTCAATTACGCCGATCGACAGTCGATCTTTTCGGTGTTTCCCGTGCTGGCCGAGGAGTTCAAGTTCGATAAGGTCGAACTGGGGCTGATCGGCTCGGCCTTCATGTGGGTCTACGCGGTCGGTGCCCCGCTGGCCGGATTCATTGGCGACCGGCTGCGCCGCAAGGACCTGATTCTCGGCGGCTGCCTGGTCTGGAGCTTCGTCACGGTCACCACCGGCTGGTGCGGCCGGCTGTGGCAATTTGTCAGCGTGCGGGCGCTCGAGGGGCTGGGCGAAACATTTTACCTGCCGGCTTCGATGTCGTTGCTCAGCGACTATCACGGCCGCCGCACGCGATCGCTGGCCATGTCACTGCACCAGTCGAGCGTCTATCTCGGCACGATCGGCGGAAGCTGGCTGGGCGCCGTGCTAGCCGAGCATTTTGGCTGGCGCATCGGCTTTTACTTTTTTGGCGGCGCCGGAATGTTGTTGTCCCTCGCGCTGTACAAATTCCTGCGCGAGCCCCAGCGCGGCGCGGCCGACGCGGATCGCGACGAGCTTGCCGCGCACGGGGTTCGCCCGGAAAACCCGCTCTCCGCGAAAGACACCGCGCTGGCGATTTGCCGCAGTCCGGTGGCCCTGCTGCTGATGGCCGTGTTTCTCGGCGCCAACAGCGTGGCCACGGTCTTTCTGACCTGGACGCCGACGTTCCTGTTCGAAAAGTTCCATTTCGGCCTCAGCTCCGCCGGCCTGTCGGGCAGCATTTTCATCAATCTCGCCAGTGCGCTCAGCGTGCCGCTGGCCGGCATGCTCGCCGATCGCCTGGCACGCCGCCTGGGCGGTGGCCGCATCGTGGTGCAAGCCCTGGGGCTGCTCGTGGGTTCCGTGTTCGTGTTCCTCGTCGGCATCACGCCCACCGTTAGCACGCTGCTGGTGGCGATGGCGTGTTTCGGATTTTGCAAAGGCTTTTATGACTCGAACATTTTTGCGTCGCTGTACGACGTGATCGAGCCACGGGCCCGGGCCAGCGCCGCGGGCGTCATGAACTGCATCGGCTGGGGCGGCGGTGCGCTGGGCCCGCTGGTCGTTGGCTTGATCGCCAGGCACGGCCGGCACACTAGCGAGATGGACAATATGAGCGAAGCCATCGCCGCCTGCGGCGCGATCTACCTGGTCGGCGCGGCGGCGCTGGTGGCTGCGGTCGTCTTGTCACAGAGATTAAAGCAGGGGAATTGAACAGAAGATCGCGAAGGACGCTAAGAAAATACAAAAACGCTTCGCCGTCTTGGTATCATCGAAAACGGGGCGAGCGACAAATTCGGTCAAGCTGCACGAGAAGATCATGCACAGCGAGTTCACCGCAGTCTTCCAGCGCGACGGTGAATGGTACATCGGTTACTGCGCCGAAGTGTCGGGCGCGAACGGTCAAGGGCGGACGTTGGATGAGTGTCGGGCCAGCTTGCGCGAGGCGGTCGCACTGGTGCTGGCTGACCGTCGCGAGGACGGCTTGCGAGTTACCTAGCGGTGGGCGGTGCCCATCCTACAAACTGCAAACTTCAGTCAGGACGAGCGGTACTTGCTAGCGCGGCAAATCGAGCGTCACGGTTAGCGTCAGCTCCTTGCCGGCGCGGCGGACGATGACCGGCACCTTGTCGCCGCCTTTGTGCTTGCGCAGGGCGCTGTCAAAGTCTTCGAGGTTGCCGATGCGGCTCTCGCCGAGCTTGATGATGATGTCGCCGGCCTTGAGCCCGCCCTTGTCGGCCGGGCTGCCCGAGGTCACGCCGCTGATGCCATAGCCGGGCTCGGTTGGGGCGAAGTCGGGAATGCTGCCGAAGTACGGGCGATCGCCTCCGCCGCCACCGGCCATTGCCGGCCGCTTGGTCTCCTGATACGTCGGCCGGCTGTCGGCCTCAGCCAGGGCCAAGGCCACGTCGGTGACCAGACCGGCCACCTGCCGCATGCCGGGCACGTTGATCTTGTCAAAGTCGTCGCTGGGCCGGTGATAGTCTTTGTGGATGCCGGTGAAGAAGTGCATCACGGGAATCTTGTGGCCATAGAACGATGAATGATCGCTGGGGCCAAAGCCGCCGCTCTGCCGCGTGATTTTGAAGTCGTAGTCGGCGTTGGCCTTGTCCAGCACTTCGCCAAACTGCTTGGCCGTGTCGACGCCCTGCACGGTCAGCTTGGCGTCGCTCAGCCGGCCGACCATGTCCATGTTGAGCATGGCCACGGTCTTATCCAACGGAAACAGCGGATGGCGGCAATAGTAGGCGCTGCCCAGCAGCCCGCGCTCTTCGCCGGTAAAGGCGATGAACACCACGCGGCGCGGCAGCTTATGCCCCAGCGTCGCCAGGCGGCGGGCGACCTCGATCAGATCGGCCGTGCCGGAGGCGTTGTCGTCGGCCCCGTTATGGATTTCGCGTTTGTCTGGTAAAAACGAGCCTTCGCCGCCGAAGCCGAGATGATCGTAATGGGCGCCAACCACGATCGTTTCGTCGGCATGCGGCCCTTCGCCTTCGAGCACCGCGACCACGTTCTTGACCTCGGCCTCGCGGCGATTCACCGTGATCTGGCCGCTCAGCCGCCAATCCTTGAGCGCCACGCTATGCGGCTTAAGGCCCTTGTCGATTTCGCTCTCGAGCGTGCCCAGGTCCTTGCCGAGCGCCGCGTGGATCATGCCGGCCAGCGCCTCGCGGCGGCAGAAGATGACGGGAATGCGGCCCGGCTCGCCGCCAAAGCCGGCCCCTTTGAAGCCCAGCAGCGGATCAAACTCGGCGGCCAGCTTGTCGCCCTGTTCGCGCACCACGCTGGCCAGCTCGTCGATCAGCTTGCGCTGCCGGCCGATTTGCTCCAGCGACGGATGCTCGACCTTCTTGAACTTGGCGGCCGCCTGCTCCAGTTCGTCGATGGCCTGCTGCCACAGCTTGTTGCGCCGGGCCACATTCTGCTCGATCTCGTACTCGTCGGTGCAAAACACGACCGCGGCCGCGCCATGCTCGTAGGCATTGGAAAGCTTGCGAGAATACGGCGCGTGCTGCGAGGGTTTGGTGCCGTTGAACGCGCTGTGCGGATTGCCCTGCTCGGGCTCGTGCCGCATGACGATCACGGCCTTGCCCTGCACGTCGATGCCGGCATAGTCGTCGTAATGGTCGTCTTTGTCGGTGATGCCATAGCCCACAAACACCAGCGGCAGGTCGAACTTGCCGCTGCCGCCGATGGCCAGCGGATTGCAATCCTCGCCCAGCTTCCAGCTGGTGGTCTTGGTCGTGCCGGCCTTGTCACCCGGCCCGACGAGGCTCACCTGGTTCGGGCTGCCCAGTTGCACGTCGGCCGTGATCTTGAACTTCTGAAACGGCGTGCCGTCGAAGAGACGAGTGTTGAGCTTCAAGGCGGCAAACTGCTGGGCGATGTAATCGGCCGCCAGGTCGATGCCGTGGGTGCCCACCCCGCGGCCTTCCAGTTCGTCGCTGGCCAGGTATTTGACGGCGGCTTGCAGGCGGGACTCGCTGTCCGCGGCCGCGGCCGGGTTTTTTGCTTCCGCGGCGGCCGGAGTTGCCGTTTTCTCGGCGGCCGGCGCGGCCGCTAGCAACAGCCCGAGCAGGGCCATTGCCGGGTAAATTACGCCAAAGCGGCCAGCCATCACTCGCGAGCGCCAGACAAGCATGCGGATATCCAAGATCGAGGTTTGGTTGATTCCGGGGGGGCCACGCCGCGGTTTCGTCAGTCGAGCACTGCGACGGCAGTCGAGCCTGGGGCGGGGGTTCGCAGCGTAAACCGTTGAAATTCTTGACGTTTGCGGCAGAAGCGTCAAGCAGCTTTTTCCCTTTTGACACAAGCGGCCCGGCTCGATATGCTCTGCCCTCCAATTGGAACCCGAACGACTGCGAAAACGTTCGACCGAAAAGTAACTTCTCCGCGTCCCCCCTCGCCCCTTGCGGGAGAGGCCGGGTGAGGGGTCAGAAAAAACGGAAGTTATTTTTCGGTCGAACGTGCGTTTGGGTTCCGGCCAAGGCATGGATGCCCGGCTGTTTGGTGGCTGTAAATCACTGCCGACGTTTTAGCTCGTGAAAGCGCGACTGATCTGGGGGGTGGCTGGCCGAATCGGCCTGCCGCTAGTGCGCGCCGAGGCGAGTTCGTCGGGTGAATCGGACAACATGGAGGTTGCCGCTTGACCCCCAGACGTAGCGTGTTGGTGGTGGATCCCACGGCCGAAACCCGGGAAGTCCTGCGCACGGCGCTCGAAGAGCGCGGCCTGCGCACGATCGGGGCCAGCCGGGCCGAACAGGCTTTGGCACTGGCCCGCGAGGAAGCGCCCGACCTGATCGTGCTCGACCTCGAGTCCGACGCCTCGCCCAACGAGCATTGGGCCGGCGAGTTCGCCCGCCAATCGCAGCTCGAAGACACTCCGCTGGTCCTGCTGGGCAACGCCCGGCGGCGGCAGTCGGTGGCCGGCGAGCAGTTCGTGGCCAAACCCTATCATTACGGACCGCTGATCCGTAAAATCGAGGCGCTGCTCGACGAGGCCATGCGGCCGCCGGCTGCCGCCTGAATCGCCGCCGCCGGCGACCTCTGATGCGAGTCTGGCGCTCCCGGCTGGGGCGAGCGGCAAGCTGTGTCCTTTGCCGCCGCGCCTGCTATCGGCCAGCGACATTGGGATCGAGCAAAAAATAACGCGTCCTCGTCTCCGTCTCCCTCTCCCTCCGGGAGAGGGCCGGGGTGAGGGGCCGTAAAAACTCGTTCCGCCTCTCCCCTTGTGGGAGAGGGCCGGGGTGAGGGTTCGCACGACCCGTTATTCTTCGCTCGCTCCCAACGTACTGGCTGCACCGGAGCCCTCAGCCGTGCCTTCTCTGTTCGTGTTCCGAGGCAACGACCAGGGCGTTCGCTTCGAACTGGACGAAGAGACCACCTCGCTGGGCCGCGACAGCTCGAACACCATCCAACTGCACGACACCGAAGTCTCGCGCCGCCACGCCCAGGTGCGCCGCGTCGACAAGACCTTCAGCCTCAGCGACCTGGGCAGCAGCAACGGCACTTTCGTCAACGGCCAGCGCATCGACGACGCCCACGAGCTGGCCAGCGGCGACGAAGTGCAATTGGGCAGCACGCAGATGCTGTTCACCGGCTCCGGCGGCGACGAGTCGAGCGGCGACTTGGCCGAAAAAATCGACATCATCACCCGGCACCAGCCCGGCGACCGCTCGCGGATCGTACACTCGATCAGCCAGCAGGAAGGGAGCCGCATCTTCGACCTGGGAGCCGAAGGCACGCAAAGCCCCTGGCTGGCCCGGGCACGCAGCAACCTGCAAATCATGTATCGCACGGCCCTGGCCGTGAGCCACACGCTCGATATCGACCAACTGCTCAACCGCATCATGCAGTTGATCTTCGAGTGGGTCGAAGCCGATCGCGGCTGCATCATGCTGCTCAATCCCGACACCCGGCAGCTCGAACCGCAGGTGCGGCTCAATCGCACGGGCGTGAATCCCGAAGAGCGGATCACGATCAGCAAGACGATTCTCGACTACGTGCAGGAGCGCAACGAGGGCGTGCTCACCAGCGACGCCCGCGAGGACAACCGCTGGGACCCGGCCGCCAGCATCCTGCAGCTCGGCATTCGCGAGGCGATCTGCGTGCCGATGCAGGGCCGCTACAACACGGTGGGCGTGATCTATATCGACACTTCCACCTCGCCGCAGCGAATGGTCCAGCAAGGCGGGGCCACGAAGTTCACCGAAGAGCACCTGAAGCTGATGATCGCCATCGCCCACCAGGCGGCCTTGGCCGTGGAAGACACGCAGTATTATTCCGCCATGGTGGAGGCCGAACGTCTGGCCGCCGTGGGCCAGACCATCGCCACGCTCTCGCATCACATCAAGAACATCCTGCAAGGCATTCGCGGCGGCAGCTTTTTGATCAAAGAGGGCTTGCAGCACCACAACGAATCGATGGTCTGCAAGGGCTGGGAGTTCGTCGAGAAAAACCAGGAGCGGATCTCGAGCCTGGTGATGGACATGCTCACCTTCAGCAAAGAACGCGAGCCCGAGCTGTTGCCCTCGAACCTGAACAACGTGACTTTGGATGTCGTCGAGCTGATGCAATCCCGGGCCAAAGAGCGCTCCGTCGAGTTGAACTTTGCCCCGGCCGCCGACATGCCCCAGCTCACGTTCGATCCCGAAGGCCTGCACCGGGCCGTGCTCAACGTGCTGAGCAACGCCATCGACGCCTGCGACAAAGAGCTGACCGGCCGCGAAGACGTGGCCGGCCGCGTGAACGTCTGGACCGAGTTTCAAGCCGCCTCGGGCCTGGCGCGCGTGATCGTCGAAGACAACGGCGACGGCATCGCCCCGGAAGATCTCGAAAATATTTTTTCGCTGTTCGTCTCGCACAAAGGCAGCCGCGGCACCGGCCTCGGGCTGCCCGTCAGCCAGAAGATCATGAAAGAGCACGGCGGCCACATCTCCGTCGAGAGCCAGCCCGGCAAAGGCAGCCGCTTCATGCTCGAGCTCCCCGCCGTCTACGCCGAACTCTCCCGGCAGACCTCCAGCGTGCCGGAACTGCCGACGGAGTGACTGTGGCGGCTAAACCAGTAGAGTACCAAGGTCGCCCCTCCAGTTTCGCAACTCCGTTAGCCGGCGACGGCTAATTCGGAACGATAGCCGAGTAGAAGATGTGGCGTAAAAGCCTGTTGGTGATCGCGATCGTTGCCGTCGTCGGGGCGTGTTTTATCCCGACGTCCGAATACACATTTGAGTTCGACGGCGTTAACCTTCGGATGCGAGAATGCGTTCGTACGCGGTCATGGCTATTCGGCTTTTTGCTGTCAGAGCGATGCAGCCCTCCCCAAGAACACCCGACGGCGGTTCGGCTAAGGGAACTGGCTGTTTTGGCACCGGTTCAAGATGCGGAATCCCAGTGGCTGCTCGTCAAAGGCTTCCGGTCAGGTTGGCGCGGCTGGAAGGGCGATGGAGCCCTGTACGTTCGATATCTGGGGGCGTCGACGGTTGCCACGCCGGTCCCGTTCCCCGCAGAGGAAACACTGTCGGATAACATCTGGGTCAAATGGGCACTCAACGACCCAAAGGCGGCCGCGGACTTTTGGTCAGATTTTCAAACCGTCGCAAAGACGAGTCGCAAGGGCGGCTACATGCTGATGGCGGGCGATCAGTACCTGAAGGACCACAAGCTCAAGGTGGATGGGCCAGAATTGATCAAATTCTGCCACAGTTGGATCCAGCCGTGAGATTGAGAGCGGTGTCGCGCGCAAGCGGCATGGCCGCCTGCGCGCCGTACTAGTCAGTCCGCTCACCTGCGTGCGTGCCGTGCTCCGTAGGTGCCGCGAGCCGAGCGGCACCGGATATCACGCTTGATGGCGGCTCGCGCGATGGCCCGGCTCGGCTCGCCGGGCCTACGGATGGGCGACCGTTTTGCCGGGCCGCAAAATGTCCTCGCCGGGCTGGCGGCTGCGTTATTATGGATTGGCGATCTGCGCGCAACGACAGACCAAAGGTGCTTTCGGATGCGGATGATGGGCTGGATGGTCGTGTTTCTGGCGGTCGCGGGGCCGGTGTTGGGCGGTACTGGCGAGGGCGATTTGCTGCGGGCGCGGTTCGACGCGGCCGGCGGGGCGAAGCCGCCGGAGGGGTTTGAAATTGTGGGCGATGCGCGGTTCGGGCCGCTGGGGGATGCGCATCGGGAGTCGAGCGGCCGTGGCGTGCGGCTGTTTTCAGGGGGCGATCTCAATGGCGATGGCCAGCGGGCCGGGGCGGTGGCGTACACGCTGAAGGGCATTCGGCCTGATGCGGGCCGTTGGTTTCGGCTGCATGTTCGCGGCTTGGCGCAGGAGGGTTTTGCGGTCAAGCAGGAGTTGCTGTACTTGAAGGTCGAACTCTTCAAGGACCAGGGACGCGACTCGCTGGATATGGTCCGCAAGACCGTTTACGCCCAGGTCGAGCAGGACCGCCGCGATCTGGCCGATGCCGGCACCAACCGCCAGTTGGGCCCGGCCACCTGGCGGCACTTTGCCCTGGAATTCCGCACGCCGTTTCCGGAAGTCGACACGCTGCGGCTGAGTGCCGGGTTCGAGCAAGGCGCCGGACGCGGCCCGCAGGCCGAGTTCTGGATCAACGAGTTCGACGTCGCGGCGATTCCCGAGCCGGCCGATTATGCACCGCGCCGGTCGAGCAGCTCGCCGCTGACGGAGGCCGCGCTCGCGCGGCTCGTGCCGCTGGGCGGCCGTTGGTACTACGATCCGCGCGGCGGCGATCGGCAGCCGCCTGCGCAGTTCGACGCGGGCAATGCCGATCGGCTGGTGTATCGCAGTGGCCGGCTGGAAACGCCGTTTGCCGGCAACACGACCGCTTGGCTGCGTGCGGGCTGGCTCGACGCGGCCGGCAAGCTGGTCGGGCGTGATCGCTACGTGCCCGACAACGTGATCCTCCGCGTCACGCCCAGCCACTTGGTGATCCGCAGCCACAATCTGCCGAATCATCCCACAGCCACGTTTCCCGACCGTTGGCGAGCGCTCGACGGCAATCCGAACTACATCCAGGAAAAAGACCTCACGCATTACATCCCGCTCGAGCCGCGCGAGAATCCGCAGCACGTCGCGATGGACCCCGCCAACTCGAATCGGGCCCTGCCGGGCGGGGCGATTGGCGTGGCGGTCAACGGCGTGATCTTTTTCAATCCGTTCGATCACATCGCCAACGGCGACGCGGTGTGGCGGCTCGACCGGTGTTGTGGGCATCCCAATCCGATGTGGGAGTACCACTACCACAAGTATCCGGTGTGTGTGAAATCACCGTGGACCGACGACGGCACGGACCATTCGCCGGTCATCGGCTTCGCCTTCGACGGTTTTGCCGTGTA
Source organism: Pirellulales bacterium (assembly GCA_036268995.1). Lineage (GTDB taxonomy): Bacteria > Planctomycetota > Planctomycetia > Pirellulales > PNKZ01 > DATATB01. The sequence continues at coordinate 23,593 of DATATB010000143.1, forward strand.
TGGCCCCTACGAGGCGGCCGGCCAATTGGCGAAAGACGCACGCGACAACCCGCTCAACGAGTTCAACGGCCACTCGGACCCCGAGCGTGGCTGGCATTATCACGTGACGCCCGGCAAGTTTCCGCATCTCCTCGGCGGCTACTGGGGCACGATGGATCCGCACAATCGCCGCGGCCCGCCCGGCGGCCCCGGCCGCATGCCGCCCGGCGGCGGGCCGTTCCCCTTTCCGCCGCCCTTTCGGTAGGCCGCGAGCTGGCAACAGGGAGCGGGGAGAATTCCAAAGAAGAGACGAGGAGTTTGAACAGAAGGTCGCAAAGAGCGCTAAGGAAGAAGGAGAAGAAGAAAAAAGGAGAAGAAGTGGTAGGAGAGACAACGACGCGGTGACCTTGACTGTGACTGACCTTCCCCACGGTTGATGGGCGCTCAGCCGCCTTGACCTTTCTTTCCTTTTCCTTACCTTCCTTTCCTTTTCTTCGCGTCCTTCGCGATCTTCTGTTCAATTGTCTTCGTCGTTTATTGTCTTCGTCGTTCTCCGTCACGCCAGGTCGCGGTCTTCGAACAGCACCAGGGCCAGGAGCATGGCGATGGCGCTGTAGAGCACGGCGTAGCCGAAGGCCCAGGCCAGGTACTCCAGCGGCACTTCGCGGCCGGCGGCAATCGCTGCCTGGATGTTGAAGTGGTCGAGCACGGGCAGCACCGTCGCCAGGAATTGTCCGATGAACGTGACGACCGGCAACCGCCCCATCGACGACTGCACGAACAGCGGTCCCAGGTGCCCCAGGGCGTAAATCGCCGCGCAGATCACGAGGTTGGGGATCATCGGCAGACGGGTGCTGATGGCTACGCTGATCGAGCTGAGCACCATCGCCTCGAAAAAGGCCAGCACCAGGCCCGGCACGATTTGCAGCATTTCGTAGCGGCATTGTTCGATGCTGGCCGCCCGCCGCGACAGCTCGATGCTCTCGAAGCTCACGCGAAACGCGATGCACAACAGGAACACGGTGCCCAAGACCACGAACATCACGTAGACGGGCGACAGCACGCCCAGGAATTTGCCCAGGATGAATTGCCGCCGCGTGACCGGCTTGGAAAGCAGCGTCAGCGCCGTGCGGCCTTCCAGCTCGTCGGCGATCGACACGCTGGCCGACCACACGGCCAGCAGGATGCCCAGCACGGTGATCAAGGTCAGGCCGGAGTCTTTCATCACCTTCAGGTCGTCGCCGAAGGTGTTGTAGGGAATCAGCGCAAACAGCAGCAGGGCCAGCGAGCCCAGCGCGATTTCGCCCCAGAACAGCGGCTGCGTCTGGGCTTCCTTGGCACCCGTGCGGGCAATCGCGGCGACGCGCGGCGCCACCAGTTTCAAGCCGAAATAGACGGCCACCAGCAGTGCCACGGCGGCCGCCGCGCAAGCCCCCGCGACCACCAGTGTGTCCAGCCACAACGGCAGGGCCGCCAGCAAAGGCGCAAAGAGCAGCGAATGTGACATGGTTTCAGTTTCGGGACTGGCGGCGGCAGAACTCTTAAAATCGAACGGAAAAATCTGCGAACTCGCCGCTGGCCGCCGAGCGGGTCGCTTCGACGTGGGAAATATGGCGGTCCATTTCGTCGCTCAAAGCCTGAATAAAACGATCGACTTCGCCCGCTGCTCCCTCGGCCACGAGTTGCACCCGGCCGTCCGGCAGGTTGCGCACATAGCCGACGACGGCAAAACGCTCGGCAATGCCGCGGGCCGTGTAGCGAAAACCGACTCCCTGCACACGGCCGGAGAACAGCACCTCGCGTCGCTCGGTTTGCGGCGGTTCGGCCACGGGACTTCTGCTCACCTGGCGACTCGAAAATATGATCGGCCCCTACGACTTAATATAGGCGGGCAAGCCGCGTCGGGCCATCGGTGGAAGGGCCCCCACGGACCCCAGTCCGTGGGCTTGTTTTGAATTTCCGGCGCGATTCAATCGAGGTTCACGTCTTCCAGCCGTGCCAGGGCAACGATCTCGCGCAGATTGATCCAGGCTCGGCGGCGATTGACGATCGGGCCGTACTGCCGGCTTTTGATCACGTACTGCTCGCGCGTCAGCGAAGTATCGCGCAGGTCGTGGACGTCGGCGTCGACGAGGACGACAAAATCAGGGCCCGACTCGGCCAGTTGGCCGATGCAGACAAACGGGCTGCTCAGATCGAGCACCACGACTTGCCCCACCAGGTGCTGCCAGACGTTTTCGGCCATGGTTGAAACCTCCGGTCGCTGACGCTCCCGGCTCGCCATTCCTCCGGTCGTTAACGCTCCCGGCTCGCCGGTTTTTTAATTGTCGATGCGTGTCGGCGCCAGTTGCGTGTCGCGGCCGAGGTAGCGCGCGCCGATCAGCCAGAAGATTCCGCCGACGACGATCGCGATCGAAACGGCGCGAAAGCCGACGTTCATGTCGTGGTTGTGGCTGTCGTTGAGCTTTCCGATCAGCTTGGGCGAAAGGGCGTCGCCGAAGAGGTGGATGATCAGAATATTGAGGGCAAAACCGGTGGCTCGCATGGCCGGGTGCGTGACGTTGGCCAGAATCGTATTGGACGGGCCGGTGTTGAAGAACAGGAAAAACTCGGTCAGAAAGATCCAGCCCCAGGATTCTGGGAACGGCCGATGCAGCACCAGCAGAAAGAAGGGGAACGACAGCAGCAAGCTCGTGCCCGAGACGAGGAAGTAGGCACCTTTGTATCGGGCTGCAAGCTTGTCGCCCACGATGCCGCCCAACAGCGTGGCGGTCAGCCCCGAGATGGCCGTGATCGCGCCGAATTTGAGCCCGATCTGCCCCAGGTCGGGCTCGCCGCGAAAATAAATATATTTGGGCATCCAGAAGGCGACGCCGCCGATGGCGAACGTCAGCGCAGTCATGCCAATCGTGTTGAACACGTACGACGGCGTGCGGGCCAAGATGACATAGTCGTGCAGCCGGGCCGAGCGAGCGGCCACGGGATGGGTTTCGGACGCCCCGCGCCGTGGGTCGCGCATCCGAAAACAGAGCGCCGCCAGCAGCAGGCCTGGCGGCACGACCAGGTAGAAGGCCTCGCGCCACAAGCCGTGTTTTGCCATCTGCCCGCCGAAGGCATAACCGATGGCGCTGCCCACAGGAATGGCCATGTAGAACCAGGCCAGCACCTGGCCTCGCCGCTCGATCGGGTAGAGGTCGGAAATCAGGGCGGGAGCCGTCGGGCCGTAGGCCGCCTCGCCCACGCCCACGAAAATCCGCGTGACCAGCATCGCCACAAACGACATGGCCAGGCCCGAACCGCCCGAAGCCAGGCTCCAGACGACCACGGCTCCGCCGACCAGCAGCCAGCGCGAAGTCCGGTCGGCCAACCAGCCGAACACGGGGGAGGCAAACATATAGGCGATCAGAAAGACCGATGCCAGGTCGCCGGCGCGCTCGTCGGCATGCACGTCGCCCTGCAGGATCTCGCCCTGGATTACCGGCAGCGCCGCCGAAAGGACATAGCGGTCGATGTAATTGAATAAATTGATCGACAGCAGCAGGGCCAGCGACAGCCGGGCGCTACGTATCGAGGCCGAATCCATTGCCGGGGGCGGGTTGCCCGTTTCCATGCCCTGTACGGAAGCCGTTTCCATGCCCCCGCCCCATTCGATAGAATCTAGGTTTTGACTATCGCCGACGCGGAGGATTCTCGAATGTTAGGTGCGACTTTGCAAGCGCCGCAGTATATCGAGCGGCTGCAAAAGGAACTGGGCCGGATCGATCAAAACCACATGCACCAGATGGCCGACTTGATCTACGACGCCTGGCGCGACGAAAAATTCGTCTATATTTTCGGCAACGGCGGCTCGGGCACCTCGGCCACGCACATGTGCGAAGACCTGGGCAAAAGCTCGCTCCGCGAACGCGACCTCAAGGACGAGACCAAAAAGCGGCTCAAGGTCATGAGCCTCACCGACAATCTCGGCTGGATTCTGGCCGTCGGCAACGACGTCGGATACGACCAGATTTTCGTCCAGCAACTGATGAACTACGGCCGGCCCGGCGACGTGGCCATCGCCATCAGCGGCTCGGGCAACAGCCCCAACGTGCTGGCCGCCGTCGACTGGGCCAATCGGCACGGGCTGAAAACCTTCGGGCTCACCGGATTCGAAGGCGGCAAGCTGCGGGCCATGGCGCAATCGGGCCTGCACGTGGGGCTATCCGACATGGGCATGGTCGAAAGCATCCATCTGTGCGCGTTTCACTGGGTGCTGAACGACGTTTACGCCCGCATCAACGGCGAAGGGCGTTACTCAACTTAGCCGCGGCACTTGTGCCGCGTGATCCTGACGCGCGGTCATAACGCGGCGCCGGCCTCCTTCATCCTTTTGCCACGTTTTCGGCCGCTTATGTTGCTGGGCATCGAAATCGGCGGGACCAAGCTGCAACTCGGCGTCGGGCCTGGCGACGGCTCGCCTCTGGCGGCGCTGGAGCGCTACGATGTCGAGCCGGCACGCGGCGCCGGCGGCATCTTGAGCCAGATTCAAAGCTCGGCCGAACGTCTGATTCTGCGTCACGGCGTGCGGGCCATCGGCGTCGGCTTCGGCGGACCCGTCGATCCCACCAGCGGCCGCGTGCTCAAGAGCCATCAGATCGAAGGCTGGCAGGATTTTCCGCTGGTCGAGTGGATGCGCACCGCCTTCGGTTTGCCGGTTGCTTTGGGCAACGATGCCGACCTGGCCGGCCTGGCCGAAGCCCGCTTCGGGGCCGGCAAAGGCGCGAACCCGGTGTTCTACATTACCGTCGGCACCGGCATTGGCGGTGGGCTGATCGTCAATGGCCAGGTCTACTGCGGCAGCGGCTTGGGTGCGGCCGAACTCGGCCATCTCCGGCCGGGCTTAAATGCCGATCGGCCCGAACAGACGATCGAAGCGGTCGCCAGCGGCTGGGGCATCGCCGCCGCCGCGCAGGCCCAACTGCAAGGCCCGGTATCGCACCGGCTGACGCCGTTTATGGGCGTTGGCCGCCAGCCGGAGACACTGCGTCAGCATTTGATTGCCGAAGAAGAAGCCAGCGAGGAGTACACGGCCGATCTGCTCGAGCGTTGCGACGGCGAGTTGGACCGCGTGACCGCCAAGCTCGTCGTGCAGGCGGCTGCCGACGGCAATGCCATTGCGCTGGACGTGCTGCATCATGCCTGGCAGGTGCTGGGCTGGGGCATCGGCCAGATGATTACGCTGCTGGCTCCGGCGGCCGTGGTCATCGGCGGCGGCGTGTCGCTGGCCGGCGAGGAGCTGTTCTTCAATCCCCTGCGCACGGCCGTCGAGCGGTTCGTGTTTCCGCCGTTTATCGGCACTTACAAGATCGTGCCGGCCGCCTTGGGCGAAGAGATGGTCGTACACGGCGCGCTGGCCCTGGCCGCCCGGGAGGGTGAGGCTCCTGCCGAGCGGTGATGCGAACGCACGGCCGCCCGGGAGGGCGAGGCTCCTGCCGAGCCGTGATGCGACCGCCGACTCCAAAAGGCTCGGCGGGAGCCTCGCCCTCCCCGTTTCAACGCCCTCCCCGTTTCAACGTTCGGCTCGGCGATGCGGCACGGCCGCGCCTGGCAGCTTACAATGCCCCCATGACTCTTGAAGAGCAACTCGAGGCCAGCCGGCAACAGTTGGCGACGCCGCTGGAGCAAGTCGGCGGAATCGGTCCGCAACGGGCCGAACTGTTCCACCGCCTGGGGCTGTTCACGGCCCGGGACCTGCTCTTTCATTTTCCCCGCGACTACCAGGATCTGACGCGGCTGGACTCGGTCGACCAGTTAGAGGACAAGCAACTCGTGCGGCTGCGCGGCACGGTGCTCGAATCCGAAAGCCGCACCACATCCAATGGCCGCGACATGCTCGGTGTGCTGGTGGGCTGCGGACAAGGCCGCGTCCGGGCCTTGTGGTTCGGGCAGCCGTGGATGGCAGGGCGCTTCAAGCCGGGTCAGGATGTGTTGCTCTCTGGCCAGGTGCGGATGCGCGGCTGCGTCTGGCAATTGTCGCATCCGCACGTCGAGTGGATCGAGGCCGACGCGGACAACCAGTCGGACCGATGGGGCGATCAACTGCTGCCCGTCTATCCATCGACCGAAGGTTTGAACCAGCATGCCCTGCGGCGGGCGATGAAGGCCGTTTTGCAGGCTTATCTCGACGTGCTGCCCGAGGTTTTTCCTGAGTCGTTTCTTGCCGAGCACAATTTGTGGCCGCTGCGGCAAGCGCTCGAGCAACTCCATTTTCCGGCCGATCAGGATGCCCTGGCCCAAGCCCGCCGACGTTTCGTGTATCAAGAATTGTTAGTGTTGCAACTGGCCTTGGCTCTACGGCGTCGCCGCGAGCAGGATCGGGCGCACGCCGTGGCGCTGGAGGCGACAGCCAAGATCGATGCCCGGATCCGCCGGCTGTTTCCCTTCGAGTTCACTGCCGATCAGCAGCGGGCGATCGCCGAGGTGGCCGCAGACATGGGTCGGCCGCAGCCGATGAACCGCCTGCTGCAAGGCGACGTGGGCAGCGGCAAAACGGTGGTTGCGCTGTACGCGTTGCTGCTGGCCGTGGCCCATCGCCGCCAGGCAGTGCTGATGGCGCCGACGGAAATTCTGGCCCGGCAGCACGCCGCCACCTTGGGCATGGTGCTTTCCGAAAGCCACGTCCGCTGGGCCTGCCTCACCAGCGGCGTGCCCGCCGCCGAGCGCCGCACGCTGCTGGCGCAACTGGCCGCCGGCGAGCTGGACGTGATCATCGGCACGCAGGCGGTTTTGCAAGAAGACGTACAATTCTTTGGGCTGGCGCTCGTGGTAATCGACGAGCAACACAAGTTCGGCGTCCGTCAGCGGGCCGCACTTAAGCAGGCCGGCATCGCGCCGCATTACTTGGTGATGACCGCCACGCCGATTCCCCGCACGATGACGATGACGCTCTACGGCGATCTCGACATCTCGACGATCCGCCAAAGTCCGCCCGGCCGGCAGCCGGTACACACCTATCTGGCCGACGATTCGCAGCGCGAGCGCTGGTGGCAGTTCTTGGCCCGCAAGCTGCGCGAAGGGCGGCAAGCCTATGTCGTCGCCCCATTGGTCGATGCCCCGGACGACAAGCCGGATGCTTCGGACGACGCGGCCGACGAAGGCCAGCTCGCCAGCATTGAAGCGTGCTACGAGTCGCTGGCCAATGGGCCGCTAGCCGACTTTCGGCTGGGGCTGATCCACGGCCGGCTCAGTTCCGCCGAGAAGGAGCGGATCATGGCCGATTTTCGCGACGGCCGGCTGCAAGTGCTGGTGGCCACGAGCGTGATCGAAGTCGGCATCGACGTGCCGGGCGCCACCCTGATGACCATCGAAGGCGCCCAGCGTTTCGGTCTGTCGCAATTGCATCAGCTCCGCGGCCGCGTGAGCCGCGGCAATCAGCCCGGCTACTGTTGCCTGTTTGCCGACGTGGCCGGCGAACAGGCTGACCAACGGCTGAAATCCTTTGTCGGCACGACCGACGGTTTCGAGCTGGCCGAAATCGATTTCCGCCTGCGCGGTCCCGGCGACTTGCTCGGCACCCGGCAGCACGGCCTGCCGCCGATGCGCATCGCCGACCTGGTGCGCGACGTCGACGTGCTGACCGAAACCCGCACCGCTGCCCGGCAAATGATCGACGAAGACCCGGAACTCGCGCAGCCCGAGTACGCCGCCCTGCGTCGCATGGTCCTCCATCGCTACAGCAGCGTGCTCGACCTCGGCGACGTGGGGTGAGCGGCATAAAGCCGCGACCGCTGGTCGCGGGACTTTACACGTTGCGACACGCTCCCCGCGACCAGCGGTCGCGGCTTTATGAAAAATTCACGCCGTCGCGGCGGTGATCGCTTCGCCGGTTTGCCAATTGGCGCCGTCGCGGTGCACGCGGTGATAGAGCGTGTCGCGCTCGATGGGCTCGCGGCCGGCTTCCACGATCAGCCGGCGAATGTCGTCGACCGAAAGAATCTCGGGCGTTTCGGCCCCGGCATCGTGATAGATGTGTTCGTGCCGCACCGTGCCGTCCAAATCGTCGGAGCCGTAGGCCAGCGCGGTTTGAGCCGTGCCGATGCCGAGCATGATCCAGTAGGCCTTGATGTGCGGCACGTTGTCGAGCATCAGCCGGCTGACGGCCATCGTGCGCAGGTCCATCAGGCTCGACGGCTTTTTGATGTGGCTCAAGCCCGTGTTGTCGGGATGAAAGGCCAGCGGGATGAACGTCTGAAAGCCGTGCGTTTCGTCCTGCAACTCGCGCAGCCGCACGAGATGGTCGATGCGATGGAACGCGTTTTCGATGTGGCCATAGAGCATCGTGCAATTGGTCTTCAGCCCCAGTTCGTGGGCCGTGCGATGGATCTCGAACCAGTTGCGGGCGTCGGCCTTGTGCTCGCAGATGCGGTCGCGCACTTCGGGATGAAAAATCTCGGCCCCGCCGCCCGGCAGGCTGCCCAGCCCGACGTCGATCAATTCTTCCAGGATGCGGCGGACCGGCAGCTTGGTCAGATGCTGGAACCAGTTGATCTCGACCGCCGTCCAGCCCTTCAAGTGCAGCCGCGGATAGGCGTCGTGCAGAATGCGGACGATGTTCTTGTACCAATCGAACTTCATCTGGTGGTGCAGGCCGCCAACAATGTGCATCTCGGTGCAGCCGTTGTCCACCGCCTCGCGTCCCCGGGCCAGAATCTGCTCGTCGCTCATCGCGTAACCCTTCGGGTCGCGCAAATCGGAGCGAAACGCGCAGAACGTGCAGCGATAGACGCACACGTTCGTGGGATTCAAGTGCGTGTTGATGTTGTAGTAGGCGTAGTTGCCGTTGATGCGCTCGCGCACCAGGTTGGCCAATTCGCCGACTTCGTTCAACGGCACTTCGGGCCGATAGAGAAACACGCCGTCGTCAAAGCTCAGACGCTGGCCGGCTTCGACTTTGGCACGGATGGAATCGAGCGTGGGCTGAGTAGCTTGAATCATGGGTCAAATCGTAACAGTTTTACTCAGATTAATAAATCCAGCGCGGTCACGGCCAGCAGGCCGATGCTCACCACTGCGTTGACATGAAAAAAGGCCAAGTTGACCCGCGTCAGATCGTCGGGCCGCACCAGCCAATGTTCGTAGGCCAAGAGCACGCCGACAGCCACGATGCCCGTCAGGTAGATCACCCCCAGCCGCGGCAGCACCAGCGGCAAGGCCAACAGCACCAGCACCATGCCCAGGTGACAGGCCGCCGCCAGATGCAGCGAGCGGGCGATGCCCAGCCGGGCCGGAATGCTGCGCAGTCCCTCGCGCGCGTCGACTTCGTAGTCCTGGCAGGCATAAATAATGTCGAACCCGGCGACCCACAGCAGCACGGCCACACCCAGCACCACCGGCGGCCACGCGAGTTCTCCGCGCACGGCAATCCAGGCGGCCAGCGGCGCCAACGCGAGCGCCGTGCCCAGCCAGAAATGGGCCAGCGACGTGAACCGCTTAGTAAGGCTGTAGCCGCACAAGAAGGCCAGCACCGGCAGCGAAAGCATCAGCGGCCAGCGGTTGGGCCAGAACAACAGCGTGCTGGCCACAAAGCCGCCGGCACAGAGCACGGCAAAGCACGTCACCGCGCGCACGCTCAGCAGCCCGGCGGGCAAATGCCGGCCGCGCGTGCGCGGGTTGAGCGCGTCGAGCCGCCGATCCGCCAGCCGATTGAAGGCCATCGCCGTGCTGCGAGCAAACACCATCGCCAGCACGATGCCCAGCAGATCGCGCCAGCGCCACACCGGCCGCGGCTCCAGGTTCCACGCCATCACGGCCGCCAACAGCGCAAAGGGGAGCGCAAACAGCGTGTGGCTGAAGCGGATCATCTCGAGCATCAGCCGCGTCTTTCGCACCAGTGCGATCATGGGCTTGCCGGCTCCCCCGACGCCTCGCCCCAGCGCGGCATCAGCTGATGTTCGACGGCCAATTGGTCGCAAATCCGGGCGACGACAAAATCCACGAGGTCGGCCACGTTTCGCACGCCGTGATAAAAACCCGGCGAGGCCGGCAGCACGACGGCCCCGGCTTCGGTTGCCCGGCGCATGTTGTCGATGTGTACCAGCGACAGCGGCGCTTCGCGCGGCACCAGGATCAGCTTCCGACGTTCCTTGAGATGCACCTCGGCCGCCCGCTGGATCAAATTGCCGGAGGCGGCATGCGCCACGGCGCTCAGCGTTCCGCCCGAGCAAGGACAGATCACCATCCCCACCGAGCGGGCCGAGCCGCTGGCCATCGGCGCCATCAGATCCGAATGATGATAATAGTGCAATCGCTGCCAATCGGCTTGAACCTCAGAGGCAGCCCGTGCGTGCTTTCGATCATCTCGTCCACTCGCCAGGTGCGCGAATTGTTTCCACATGCCTTCGGCCGGCAGCAGTGCCTCAGCGCGAAACCGCTGCAAGTCGACGTGCAGGCCCATTTCCTGCTGCAATACAGCCGCGCCGGCCGTGCTGATCGAAAGCTGCACTTGGCAGCCGGCCGCCAGCAATACCTCGACCAGTCGCACGGCATACAGCGCACCGCTAGCGCCGGTCATGCCGACCACGACGCTGGGGCGATGCTGCGGCGATGATGAGAGATTGATCACGACGGCTCGAAGGGTTAGGCAGACTCGTGTGCGGGTTTAACGCCGACGTACAATGTGGCCACGCCCAAGGTCAGCGGCCGCACGCGGACTTCGACAAGCCCGGCCTCGCGCATCCGCTCGGCCAAAGCTTCGCCGCTGGGAAACTCGCCGACGCTGGCCGGCAAGTAATGATAGGCATCGTTGCGGTTGCGCGCCAGCATTTGTCCCACGCGTGGCAGCACCTGGCGAAAGTACCAGCCGTACATCGGCCCAAGCACCGGCCACGTCGGCTGCGAAAACTCGAGCACGGCCACGCGGCCGCCCGGCCGGCAGACGCGCACCATCTCGGATAGTCCGCGATCGGTGTCCGTCACATTTCGCAGCCCAAAAGCCACGCACACGATCTGGAACCAGTCGTCGGGCAGCGGCAGTTGCTGGGCATCGGCCTCGATGAACATCATCCGCCCGTCCGTGCCGCGCCGCCGGCCTTTTTGCACTCCTTGCTTCAGCATGGGATGGCAGAAGTCGGCGGCCACGATCGGCACCCGGCCGGCCGTGGCTTCGTAATACGCCAAGGCCAGGTCGCCGGTGCCGGTGCACAAGTCCAGAATCGGCCCATCGCCGCGCGGCGGCACGCTCTGCACGGTGCAGCGCCGCCACCAGCGATCCACGTTCAACGAGAGCAGATGATTGAGCAGGTCGTAACGTCCGGCGATCTCGCCGAACATCCGCCGCACTCGGTCTGCTGATTTATCGACAGGCATCGTTTGAATTCCGGGAGGGCGAGGCTGCTGCCGGGAGGGCGAGGCTGCTGCCGAGCCGAGGATCACGCTCGGCATCACACCCCGGCTCGGCAGGAGCCTCGCCCTCCCATTCGAATCATCGTTCTCGGTTCACGACCGCTGCTGATTGAATCAGCACGCAAGCGGCCTGCTCTCTATCAACCGCAGCCAATCGCTCATCATAACCGGCAGGCCGGCAGCCTGGTGCGGTGCCGGCCCATAGGTTTGCCGGACGGGCCTGCGGCCAGACTTGAAACAATTAGGTGCAAAAACCCTATTTTCCGTAGTTTTTGTGCAAACGATAGGGGTTCTGCAGGCGCTAAGCTTTACTTAGCCAGGAATATTTCCCTGCGGTCGCGGTTTTGGGGGACCCGCGCGCACTATGTTTTCAATGCGAGGCACGAAGGTCTTCGGCCTCGCACAGGACCGTTCGGTCCTTTTGGTCCGGCTAGCTGTATTTGCCAAAGTCCTTGTCGTCGGCATTTGCGGTTCGCACGGCTCGAGCTCTATAATCATTTCTTGCATCATTTGATTCACATCCGGGAGTTCCTGCATGTCAGCATGTGTCTCGATTGCGCGCTCGTCGAAGCTTTTGGTCGTCTGTTTATCCGGACTGTCGTTGGGCGCGTCGGCATCGAGCGCCGATCGGACCGAAGTGTTTCGTGCGCAGGCGTCGCGAGCGATCACGCTGAAGCAGATTTCGTATCTCCCGCCGCTGGACGAACCGCTCGTGCCGGCCGTGGTGCCCAAGGCGATGCGCACGCTGGCGCAGCAGCAACTGTTTGCTGCTCAGCAGCCGCTGCCCGCCTCGTGGCACTTGAGCGTGCTCAACGGCGGTCAGCCGCGCAGTGCGCATGACGTTTCGCCTTTGCCCGGCCGCGTGATCGATTCGGCCCGCTCGGTGTGGCCGCGTGAATCAATGGTGCAGGCGACTTGGAAATTCCGCTCGCTGGACGACAGCAACGCGACCGAGTATCCCACGACGTTCGGCCTGGCCCGCGGCACTCCGGTCTGTGCCGACTTCAATGGCGACGGCCAGGTCGAGCTCGGCCTGTTCGCCGCCGGGCGCTGGTGGATTGACATCAACGGCAATCGCGCTTGGGACGAAGACGATCTGTCGATCCGCTTGGGCGATGCCGGCGATCAGCCGATCCTCGGTGATTGGGACGGCGACGGCAAGGCCGACATCGGTGTCTTCGGCCGCAGTTGGTCGGGCGATCGCGAAGCCGTGATGCTCGGTGCCGGCCTGCCCGACGCCGACAACAATCTGACCGGCCGGCCGAAGAACGTCCCGCTGTCGCGAGCCGCCTTCGGTTCCCGCGACCTGCAGCTCACGGCCTTCGGCCAGGTCCGCACCGACGTCATCGATCACGTCATGCAGTTCGGTGCCAGCGGCGATCGGGCCGTCAGCGGCGACTTCAACGGCGACGGCATCGACACGGTCGGCATCTTCCGCCACGGCCACTGGGTGCTCGATACCGATGGTGACGGCCGCTACACCGATCGCGACCTGGCTTTCGACTTCGGCCCGGCCAGCGGCACGCCGATCGTCGGCGACTTCAACGGCGACGGCCGCGACGAAGTGGGCGTCTACGACCAGGGCGTCTGGCACCTCGACACCAACGGCGATCGCGTGCTCGACAGCCACGACCAGGTGGTCCACTTTGGTTCCGCCGGCGATCAGCCCTTCGTGGCCGACTTCACCGGCGAAGGCCGCGACTCGCTCGGCCTCTACGCCCCCACGACCGTCGCCGCCCAGTAATCGGCCGCCAGCAAAACCAACTGGCCCCTTTCGCGCCACCCCCAAAGCCCACGGACTGCGGTCCGTGGGTTTTTTTATTGGCACGGCCGAAGCGAGTTTTCCTCGCGGCACCTGCTGATGTTGGTTAGAACAAAATACGGGCGGCAAGAAAGTCGAAAAGATCACACAGCAGGAAAAACCGCGTGCCCCGTTCAATTCTCTCGACTGGGAACCTTCGTCGAATTTGGGTCTGCGGCGTCCTGGTCGCAAGCTTTCTGGCTTGCGGCGTGTCGCACCTCTATGCCTGTCTCTGGCTCTATGGGACCGATCCGGAGGGGCACTCCAAGACATTCAACGGTGGAAAAGTCGACAATGTCGATCAACTGGTCTACGAGGCGCATCATCCGCGCCTGGATCGCGAGCATTGGGCGCGCAACCTGGATTGGTTAGAGACCAAGGCAAAGCTCAAGGATTACAAGCAACAGAACGACTTTGCCGTGAACCTTCTTCGAGCGGGCGAAGCACAGCGTGCAATCGACATTTTGAAGTCGATCGAAGACAAGCGGCCCGGTGAATATGCCACGGCGGCGAATCTCGGCACCGCGTATGAACTCGCTGGCGAGAATGATCTCGCTCTCAAGTGGATCAAGGAGGCGATTCACCGCAACCCAGGGTCACACGAGGGGACCGAATGGGTACACGTCCGGATCCTGGAAGCGAAACTGAAGCTCGAAAAGGATCCAAAGTGGCTTCAAGAGCACGGCGTGCTGGCACTGGACTTTGGCCCAGAGCTGATCCCTCACGCGCCGCCGGCCGTCGTCGATGATCTGGGAAACAAGCACGATCCCAAGGACGTGGAGGCGGCGATTCGGCATCAATTGCACGAACGCATCCCACTCGTGCCGCCGCCCAATCCAATCGTCGGAGACTTGCTGGCCGATCTGGGAACCCTAATTGTCCTTGACGGCATCATTGAACACGCGCTGCCCGTTTATGACCTGGCGCTTGAATATCACGTGCCAAGGCGGGATCTGGCTTTGAAGCGGATCTCGCATTTTAAACAGCTTGTGGCAGCAAATCCCGACTCACTGCAACCCAGCTCGTCGGAGAACGCACGCAGCAATCACGACACGGAGGGTGCAATCCTAGTCGCGATCGCCATTGGAGTAATTGCACTATTATTCGTCCTGTTGGCCCTTGCATACCTCGGCCGCCCGCGGGCAAGCCAGCCACCGGGCGCCGCAAGCCCCGATCCGAAAGAAGAATAGCCGCGGATAAACGCGGATCAGCGCGGATCGGAGCAGCAAAAAAACATTGCCGGCGGGGGCGGACCTTTGCTATGATAGGCCTGCACGGATACCCGCCCCAAGCGGGGGTCAGTACGACTCCCGTCCTACCCTACATTGGCTTGTGCCATGCCTCGGACGGCTCGCTGGAAAAGCGTGCTCGGTGGCCGGTTCTTCGGCGGCCTCTTAAGTGGCCTGCTCGTGGCACTTTCGTCGGCCGCGGCCTGGGCTGAACCACCGCCGCCGGCTGCCGAGGTCGAATTCTTCGAGCGGAAGATCCGGCCGGTGCTGGCCGAGCACTGTTTGCAGTGCCATTCGCAAAAACAGGTCAAAGGCGGCCTGCGGCTCGACTCGCGCGAGGGCTGGGTCACGGGCGGCGATTCCGGCCCGGCTGTCATTCCGGGCAAGCCCGCCGACAGCCCCATGCTCCAGGCCCTGCACTATGACCCCAACTTTGTGCAGATGCCGCCCAAGGGCCGGCTGTCGGCCGAGGTGGTCGCAAACTTCGAGCGTTGGGTGGCTCACGGCGCGATCGATCCCCGCGGCGGCGATGCCGGGCTGACGGCCAAGCCAAAAGCTAAGCCGCTCGATCTGGTAAAGGCCCGCAAGCATTGGGCCTATCAGCCGGTCGTCGATCCGCCGATCCCACCCACGACTAATAAAAACTGGCCGCAAGGCAATATCGACCGCTTGATTCTGGCGCACCTCGAGCACGCCGGGTTGGCGCCGGTCGAAGACGCAGACCGCACGACTTTGGTGCGGCGCCTGTATTTCGATCTGATCGGCCTGCCGCCGACACCGGACGAAATCAACGCGTTCGTAGCCGAAAGTTCACCACAGGCTTATGAAGAACTGGTCGAGCGGCTGCTGGCCAGCCCGCGCTTCGGCGAACGTTGGGCCCGGCATTGGCTCGACGTGGTGCGGTTTGCCGAAAGCCTGACGCTGCGCGGCTTTGTGTTGTCCACGGCCTGGCGCTATCGCGATTATTGCATTGAAGCGTTCAATGCCGATCGGCCTTTCGACCGCTTCCTGCTCGAGCAAGTGGCCGGCGATCTGCTGCCGGCCGACAAGCCGGCCGACGCCCGGCGGCAGCGAATTGCGGTCGCCTTCCTGACTCTCGGCAACAACAACCTGGAAGAGCAGGACAAGCAGCAACTGCGGATGGACGTCGTCGACGAGCAGTTGGATACGATCGGCAAGGCGCTGCTGGCCCAGACGATCGGCTGCGCTCGCTGCCACGATCACAAGTTCGATCCGATTCCCACGCGCGACTACTACGCGCTGGCCGGCATCCTGCGCAGCACGCGCACGCTCACGCCAGCCAATGTTTCAAAATGGATCGAATCGCCGCTGCCGCTGGAGCCGGAGGAAGAAGTCCCCTACGCGGCCCACGATGCCAGCGTGCAGAAGCTCGAAGTCCGCATCAGCCACGAGCGCGAGGCGCTCAAAACGGCACTGGCCACCGCCGACGGCAAAGCCGGCGGCCAGCAGCCGGAAGTCCTCGATCCCGACAATCTGCCGGGCCTCGTGGTCGACGACAGCCAGGCCAAGCCGGTCGGCAAGTGGAAGGTCTCGCAGTTCACGCGCCGCTACATCGGCGAGGGCTATCGGCACGACGACAACACGGGCAAAGGCACCAAGACGCTGACGTTCGTCCCCGAGATCACAAAAGCCGGCAAGTACGAAGTCCGGCTGGCCTACTCGCCCAGCTCGAAGCGGGCGACAGCCGTGCCGGTCACGATTTTTAGTGCCGACGGCGAGCACACGGCCCGGGTCAACATGCGCGAGATTCCGGACTTCGACGGCCGCTTCATCTCGCTGGGCGTGTACACCTTCGAGGCCAACGGCCAGGGCTTCGTGATTGTCTCGAACGACGGCACCGACGGCTACGTGACGGCCGACGCGGTGCAGTTCATTCCCTTCGAGGCCACCGACAAGTTGCTGAAAGCGGCCAAGGCCAAATTCGCCGGCAAGCTGCCGGCGGAAGCCCAGCACGCGGCCGACCGGCTGCGCGAGTTGGAAAAAGAACTGGCCGCGCTGAAGAAAACAGGGCCGCGGCGGCCGACTGTGATCAGCGTCGACGAAGAGCGCCCGATTGAAGAGGCTCACATTTGCGTGCGCGGCAACGTCCACAACCAGGGCGACCTGGTGCCGCGCGGCTTTTTGCAAGTCGCCAACTACGATTCGCCGGTCGAAATGCCGAGCAATGAAAGCGGCCGGCTCGAGCTGGGCCGCTGGCTCGCCAGCCCGCGCAATCCGCTGACGTCCCGCGTAATGGTCAACCGCATCTGGCATTGGCTGCTGGGTGCGGGGCTCGTGCGAACGACCGACAATTTTGGCGCCGCGGGCGAAAAGCCTTCGCATCCCGAGCTGCTCGATTACCTGGCCACGCGGCTGGTGCGCGAGAACTGGTCGGTCAAACGCCTCGTGCGCGAGATCGTGTTGTCGCGAACGTACCGCCTGTCTTCGACGGGCAATGCCCGCCTGGCGGCAGCCGATCCCGAGAACCGCTTGCTCGCGCACGCCAACCGCCGCCGGCTCGATGCCGAATGCATTCGTGATGCGATGCTGTGCGTCAGCGGCCAGCTTGATTTGACTGCCGGCGGCACGACGATTCCGGCGGACAAGACGGCCGACTACGGCTTCGTATCGACCAGCACGCGCCGCAGCGTGTATCTGCCGATGTTCCGCAATTCGCTGCCTGATCTGCTGGCCGCGTTCGACATGGCCGATCCCAGCATGGTCACCGGCGTGCGCAACGTGAGCACCGTGTCGCCGCAAGCGCTGTTCATGATGAACAATCCCTTCGTGCGTCAGCAGGCCGAGCTAACCGCTAAGAGGCTGTTGGACGCAGGGACCAAACCGCGGGACGAGCAGATTCGCAGCGCGTTTTTGCAAGTGCTGGGCCGCTCGCCCACGTCGATCGAGCTCGAGCGTACCGACGCCTATTTGCAAGAATTGCTCTCCGGCAAGAGTCCCGCGACCGTGCAAGAGGCCTGGACCCGCGTGGTGCAGGCCTTGTTGGGTTCGATCGACTTCCGCTACTTGAACTAGAGGCCCCGCAAGCGCCATGAACGAACCACTTGGATTCACGCGCCGCCAGGCGCTGCTGGGCTCGGGCTGCGGCTTTGGTTACCTGGCCCTGGCGGATCTTGCGGCCCGGGCGGCCGGCGGTGTCTCGGCGGCCAGTGCCGATCCGCTGGCGCCCAAGACGCCGCCGCTGCCGATGCGGGCCAAGCGCGTGATCTTCCTGTTCATGCAGGGCGGCGTGAGCCACGTCGATTCGTACGACCACAAGCCGCTGCTGGACAAGGAAGACGGCCAGGCCCATCCCTTCGACGACGATCGCGCGCTGGCCAATCGCGGCGTCCGCGGCACTTCGCACCGCATCATGAAAAGCCGCTGGAAATTTTCGCAATATGGCCAGTCGGGCCGGCCGGTCTCCGAGCTGTTTCCGCACACGGCCCAACATGCCGACGACTTGTGCTTCGTCCATTCGCTGCACACCGAAGGCATCGCCCACGGGCCGGCCACGTTGTTTCTGCACTGCGGTTCGACCAGCTTTGTCCGGCCTTCGATGGGTTCGTGGATCACGTACGGCCTGGGCACCGAGAACGAGAACCTGCCGGGTTTTGTCTCGATCGGCCCCTCGAATGGCAACGGCGGACCGCGCAATTACGGCACCGCGTTTCTGCCGGCCGTGTATCAAGGCACGGCGCTGGGCAAGGCCGGCGCACCGGCTCGCGAGGCCACGTTCCACGACCTGGTAAATGCGGATCCCGATCGTGCGGCGCAGCGCCGGCAGCTCGACTTCTTGCAAGACTTGAATGCCCGGCAGGCGGCCGCACGGCCCGGCGATAGCGAGCTGGAAGCGGTGATTAACTCGTACGAGCTGGGCTGGCGCTTGCAACAGCACGCCCCCGAAGTGCTGGACATCGGCCGCGAGACGCCCGAGACGATGGCGCTCTACGGCATCGGGCAGAAGGAGACCGACAACTTCGGCCGGCAATGCCTGCTGGCTCGGCGCTTGTGCGAGTCGGGCGTGCGCTACATCCAGGTCACCTACGGCGACAGCAGTGCCAATCCCGCCTGGGACCAGCATTCGAACATCGAAAAGCACGCCATCCATGCCAAGGCGGTCGATCAGCCGATCGCCGGGCTGCTGGCCGATCTCAAGCGTCGCGGCCTGCTGGAAGACACGCTCGTGTGGTGGGGCGGTGAATTCGGACGCACGCCCTACGCCGAACGCAACGGCACCGGCCGCGACCACAACCCGCGCGGCTTTACCATGTGGCTGGCCGGCGGCGGCGTGAAGCCCGGCTTTGCCTATGGCCAGACCGATGAGTTCGGCCACCTGGCGGTGGAGAACAAAGTCCATATGCACGATTTGCACGCCACGATCCTGCACCTGCTGGGCTTGAACCACGAGCGGCTCACGTTCCGCTACGCCGGCCGCAACTTCCGCCTGACCGACGTCTTCGGCCAGGTCGTGCATCCAATTCTGGCGTAACCGACACCCCGTCTTGCTCTGCCATGCCCCAGACCGCGCGCTACTGGAGCCTGCTGGCCGGCCTGTTGCTCGTGCTGCCGCCAGCAGCCGCGTGGGCCGCTCCGTCGGCTGCGGATGTTGAATTCTTCGAGCGCCACGTGCGGCCGGTCTTGGTCGATCAGTGCTACAAGTGTCATTCGTCCCAGGCCAAAAAACTGCAAGCCGGCCTGCTAGCCGATAGTCGGCAGGGGCTGCTCACCGGCGGCGACACCGGCCCGGCCCTGGTTCCGGGCAAGCCCGACGACAGCCTGATTGTGCAGGCCGTGCGCTACGACGACGTCGCACTGCAAATGCCGCCGCACGGCAAGTTGCCGCCCGAGCAGATCGCCGCGATCGCGAAGTGGGTCGAGCTGGGAGCACCCTGGCCGAACGAGGCCGGTAAAGGCGGCGCGCCAGTTGCCAAGGCCGCGTTCGATCTCGAAGGCCGCAAGCGGGCCCATTGGGCCTGGCAGCCGGTCAGCGTGCGGCCGGCGCCCAGCACGAGCGACGCATCGTGGCCAGACGGCGAGATCGATCGCTATATCCTTACCAAGCTCGAAACGGCCGGACTCCGGCCCGCGCCTGCGGCCGATCGGAAGACGCTATTGCGCCGCGTGTACTTCGATCTGACCGGCTTGCCGCCGACGGCGGCCGAAATGCTCGAATTCCTGGCCGACGATTCTCCGAGTGCTTATGAACGGGCCGTCGATCGGCTGCTGGCCTCGCCGCGGTTTGGCGAGCATTGGGCTCGGCACTGGCTCGACTTGGCCCGCTATGCGGAGAGCCGCGGCCACGAGTTCGATTACACGATCCCCAATGCCTGGCAATATCGCGATTATGTCATCCGCGCGATCAACGCCGACGTGCCTTACGACCAGTTTGTCCGCGAGCAAGTGGCCGGCGATTTGCTCGCGCGGCCCCGGTTGAATCCGGCAGCCGGTTTCAATGAATCCATCTTGGGCACGGGCTTCTGGTTCTTGGGCGAATGCACGCATTCGCCGGTCGACGTTCGCAAGGACGAGACCGACCGCTTCGACAACGCGGTCGACACGTTATCAAAGACCTTCCTGGGCCTGACCGTGGCTTGTGCCCGCTGCCACGACCACAAGTTCGACGCCATTTCGACCAAGGACTACTACGCGCTGTTCGGGTTCCTGCACAGCAGCCGCTTTCGCCTGGCGGCGTTTGATGTTGAAGGCGCGAACCGGCGCGTCGCCGACCAATTGGCCCAAACCGCCGACCATCATCAATCGCAGGTTCGCTCGTCGGTGGCCGCGGCGCTCGAGCCGCAAGTCGAGCGCACGGCCGATTATCTGCTGGCCGCGCGCGAAGCCCTGCGGGCAGTTAAACCGGCTGATCTGGTTTCAAGCGAAAAAGAAGCCGCAGCGAAAACCGTGCGGCTGAGCGAAGCGTTTCGCAGCCAGGTGGGCACGATCGCAGGTGTGCATGGCGTCGACGGCAAGCGGCTGGCGCAGTGGGTCGAAACCCTGCTCGCGGCCAAAGCCGACAAGTTTCATCCATTGCACGTGTGGGCCGTGTTGGCCGCCGACCGCGCAACCGACGATCCAAGCCGCTGGCTGGCGGCCATCGAGAAGACACTCGACCTCTGGCACGAAAAGCAGACTGCGGCTCAAGCCAATATGCAATCGGTGCGCGTGATGGTCGACTACGCCAATTGCGATCCGGCGGTTTGGTTGCAGGACGGCTTTGCGTTCGGTCCGCGGCCGGCGCAGCCCGGCGATGTTTATGTGAGCGGAAGCCGTGAGCGGCCGGTGCTCGCAGTCGCCACCTGCGCCGCGGCCGAAAGGGATCCGCTGTGGGACGTGCTGCGGCCGGCCGAGGGCGTCGAGCACGAACCGGACCGGGCCGGCGCCTGGGTGCGCGCGGGCCGCACGCTCCAGACCAAGACCTTCCGGCTCACCAGCGGCAACGTGTATTACCTGCTGCGCGGAAGCTGCCACGTTTATGCCGAAGTCGATTCGCACCGCTTGAACGCCGGGCCGCTGCATGGCAAGCTGATCGCCAAGTTCGACGTGGGCGACCGCTTCCGCTGGGTGCGGCAGGATTTGACCGCCTATCCTGGCCGCAGCGTACATGTGGAGTTCACGCCGCAAGACAAAGCCGGCTTCGCCCTGGCGATGGTGGTCGAAGCTGACCGGCCGCCACCGCTGCCGGCTGAGCGGCCAAGTGCGTTGATGTCCGATCTGCTCGGGCAACAGGGCGGGACGCCCGCCAGCCTGGCCACGGGCCTGCAAAAGTTGTTCGAGCGCGTGTTGCAGGAATGGAGCGGCAACGCACTGTCGACCGATGCGGCCGACGGGGCGGGGCTCGTCGACTGGCTCACCCATAGCGAATTGTTCGCTGCCGGCGACGATCCGTGGCAGCAGGCGGCCGCCCCTTGGCTGGCCGAGCGCGCGCGATTGGCTGCCGAGATCAAGCCCGACATGCACCTGGCCCTGGCCATGCAGGACGGTACGCCGGAAGACGAACCGGTGTTGATCCGCGGCAATTCGAGCACGCCGGGCGAAATCGTGCCGCGCCGCTTTCTGGAAGCCATCGCCGGCACGGGGCAGCCGCCCATCAAGCATGGCAGCGGGCGGCTGGAACTGGCCGAGCGCATGCTCGACCCGGGCAACCCGCTGATTACGCGGGTGATCGCCAACCGGCTGTGGCAGCATTTGTTCGGCCGGGGCATCGTGGCCAGCGTCGATAATTTCGGCGTGCTCGGCGAGCGGCCGACACATCCGGAGCTGCTCGATTACCTGGCCGATCGGCTGCCGCGCGAAGGCTGGTCGCTCAAGCGGATGATCAAGCTGCTGGTGCTTACCGAGACCTATCGCATGTCCAGCCGGCCGGCCGACGCCCGGGCCGAAGCGCTCGATCCGAAAAACGCGCTCTGGCATCGCATGCCGCTGCGGCGGCTGAAAGCCGAAAGCCTCCGCGACACGATCCTGGCCGTGGCCGGGACGCTCAAGCCCGAGTTGGGCGGCCCGAGCGTGCCGGCGCATCTCTCGCCGTTTCTCACGGGCCGCGGCCGGCCGGCCAGCGGTCCGCTGGATGGCGCGGGTCGGCGGAGCATTTACATCGGCGTGCGGCGCAATTTCATCCCGGCCATGATGCTCACGTTCGACATGCCGATTCCGTTTGCCACCGTCGGCCGGCGCAGCGAGTCGAACGTGCCGGCGCAGGCCCTGATCCTGATGAACGATCCGTTTGTCGTCGAGCAGGCCCGCATCTGGTCGCAGCGTCTAATGGTCGAATCCGCGGCCGGCGAGCCGCGCGTCGCGAGCATGTACCTCGCCGCCTTCGGCCGCCAGCCGAATGCCCAGGAGCAGAAGCAGGCCTTGGACTTTGTGGCCGAGCAGGCCAGGCTGAATGCCGCCCGCGAAGCCGCCCCGGCCGCCGAAGCGCGCGCCTGGGCCGACTTGTGCCACGTGATGTTCAATCTGAAGGAATTCGTGTTTGTGGAATGAATGGGAAGTGAAAAGTGAACAGTGAAAAGCGAATAGTGAAAAGCGAATAGTGAAAAGTGAAAAATGAAGAACGTGCATCATTGCGGTCGATTTGTGGCGGCGCCGGTTTCGCGGCGCGAAATGCTGACGCGTTGTGCGCATGGGTTTGGCGCGTTGGCGCTTTCGGCGCTGCTGGCTGATGAGGCGCCGGCCGGAAGCAGCGGTCCGCTGGCGCCGCGGCAGCCGCATTTTGCGGCCAAGGCGAAGCGTGTGATTTTTTTGTATATGGACGGCGGCCCGTCGCAGGTCGATACGTTTGATCCCAAGCCGCGGCTGGACCGCGAAAACGGCAAGCCCTTTCCCGCTCGGATCGAAGCCACGCAGTTCAACAACGTCGGCAAGACGCTGGCCAGCCCTTGGAAGTTCAAGCAGCACGGCACGAGCGGCATTCCGGTCAGCTCGCTGTTTCCGCACGTGGCCGGCTGTGCCGACGACCTGTGCATCGTCCGCTCGATGACCAGCAAATTTTCCGAGCACACCAATGCCAACTATTTCCTGCACACCGGCAGCGGCTTGCAAGGCCGCCCCAGCATGGGCGCTTGGACCACGTACGGCCTGGGCAGCCAGTCGCAGGAGCTGCCGGGCTTCGTGGTCATCAACGGCGGCCTGATCCCGCCCGGCGGGCTCGACAACTTCGCCAGCAGCTTCCTGCCGGCCTCGTACCAGGGCTCGATCTTTCGGCCGCTGGGCGTGCCGGTGGACAATATCGAGCGCAGCGAGCCCAACGCCGCCGCCCAGCAGCGAAAGCTGGCCTTACTGGGCCGGCTGGACCGCGGCTTCGCCGATCGGCTGGGGCACGTCGACGCCGTGGAATCGGCCATCGCCAACTACGAGCTGGCCTATCGCATGCAAGCCGCCGTGCCCAAGCTGGTGGACATGTCCGGCGAGTCGGAGGCCACTAAGAAGCTGTACGGCCTGGACGCCCGGTTCGAGCCGACGCGCATTTTTGCGGCCGAATGCCTGCTGGCCAGGCGGCTGGTGGAGCGCGGCGTGCGGTTCATCGAGCTCACCTGCCCCAAGGTCAGCGGTGACCGCTGGGACCAGCATGGCCGGCTGCGCGAAGGGCACGAGAATAACGCCCTGGCCGTCGATCAACCCATCGCCGCGCTGCTCAAGGACCTGAAGAGCCGCGGGCTGCTGGACTCCACGCTCGTCGTATGGGCCGGCGAGTTCGGGCGCACGCCGTTTGCCCAGGGGGCCGACGGCCGCGACCACAATCCTTTCGGATTCACCGTCTGGCTGGCCGGTGGCGGCGTGAAGCCCGGCTTCATCTACGGCGCGACTGACGAGTTCGGATACAAGGCCATCGAGGGCAAAATGGAAATGCACGACCTGCACGCCACCATGCTGCACCTGCTCGGCCTGGACCACACCAAGACCACCTTCCGCTTCAGCGGCCGCGACATGCGGCTCACCGACGTACACGGGAACGTCGTGCGCGAACTGCTGGCGTAGGAAACGGCTCATGAATGAGCCGGCTAAAATGAGCCGGCTAAATGGATCGCGGTAAGGCGGCTCGCACGCGCGGCGGCGAAATGGCATAATGCCGCGACTATGAAACTACTGCTTTATCCGGCGGTTGATGAGCGGCGTTTGGAAGCGATCACGCGCGCGGCGGGCACGATGTCGGTCGTCAACGCGGCCGATGAGGACGCGGCGCGGGCGGCCATCGGCGATGCCGATGCCATGTTCGGCAAGATCACGGCGCCGCTGCTGGCCGCGGCCCGGCGGCTGCGCTGGGTGCAATCGCCGACGGTCAGCCTGGAACATTACGTGTTTCCCGAACTGGTCGAGCACTCGGCGGTGCTGACCAACATGCGTGGGATTTTTTCTGACGTGATTGCCGAGCAGGTGTTCGGCTATATCCTCTGCTTCTCGCGCAACCTGCACCATTACATCCGCCGGCAGGCCACGCGGCGCTGGGAGCCGCTGGGGGGCGAGGGCGGCCGCGTGGAAAACACCTTCGGCCCGGCCTTCGTCAGTCCCATCGATCGGGCCCATCGGCAGTTGACCGGTGCCACGCTGGGCGTCATTGGGCTGGGCGGCATCGGCATGGAAGTGGCCCGGCGGGCGAGGGCTTTCGGCATGCGCGTGGTGGCCGTCGACCCGCGGCCGTTGAAGCATATCGAAGGCGTCGAGGCCTGCTGGCCGCCGGCCGAAGCTCAGCATCTGCTCGAGCAGAGCGATTACGTGGTCATCGCCGCTCCGCACACGCCCGAGACGGCCGGCTCGTTCGGCGCGAAGCAGTTCGAGCAGATGAAGCCCGGCGCGGTGCTGGTGAACGTGGGCCGCGGGGCGATTGTCGATCTGGCGGCGCTGGCGGCCGCCTTGCAAAACGGCCGGCTGGGCGGTGCGGCCTTGGACGTGTTCGAGACCGAGCCGCTGCCGTCGGAGCATCCGCTGTGGCAGATGGAAAACGTGATCCTCACGCCGCACGTGGCCGGCTATGGCCCTCAGATCGCCGCCCGGCACCTGGACGTGGTCGTGACCAATATCCGCCGTTTCGTCCGCGACGAGCCGCTGGTGAACGTGGTGAACAAAGCGGCCTGGTTCTAAGCCGGGGGCTTGCAATGTCCGTAGACGTCTCGCTCCGCGAGACGAATTCATCTCGGCGGAGCGAGATGTCTACGTTGGTCGAGCCGCCGGCACGATAGCACCACCCAATCGCGAAATCCCTCTCGCGGGGCGGGGGCTGGCTGCGTTAAGATGAAAAACCTGCTGATGGGATCGCCAGGCAACAGGCAAGGACACGCCGATGGATAGCTGGAGCGTCGCGGTGCTGGTGGGGGCCAGCTATGTGGCCATCATGGGCCTGGTGCGGCTGATGCTGGCGCGCCGCGACCAGTTAATCAAAGAACTCCAGCAGCAGGTGGCCGCCGAAAAGAAGCGTAAACAGGCCGCCGAAGAACTGCAGCAAGATCAAGCCGCTTGAAAGGTTCGCGTGGAAGTGTGATGGCCAAGCGTTTGTATATTGAAACGGTCGGCTGCCAGATGAACATGCTCGATAGCGAGCTGGTGGTGGCCAGTCTGCGCCGCGTCGGTTATGAACTGGCCGACAGCCCACAGCAGGCCGATACGATTCTGTTCAATACGTGCAGCGTGCGGCAGCACGCCGAGGACAAGATTTACAGTGCCCTTGGCCGGCTCAAGCACGCCAAGAAGCACCATCCGCACAAGATCATCGGCGTCTTGGGCTGCATGGCCCAGAAGGACCAGCGGCTGATTTTCGAGCGGGCACCGTACGTGGACCTGGTGGTCGGACCGGGCCAGTTGCACCAAATTCCGCAGTTGCTGGAAGAGATCGCCGCCGGCAGCGGGCAGCGGATGGAAGTGAGCCTCGATCGCCAGGCCGGCAGCCGCCAGGAAGTCGAGCGGAGCTTCGAGAGCTACGATCCGCTGCGCGACGAGGCGATGCGCCCTTCGCCTTATCAGGCGTATGTGCGGATCATGATCGGCTGCGACAAGTTCTGCACGTATTGCATCGTGCCGCGCGTGCGTGGTCCCGAGCAAAGCCGGCCGCCGGAAGAGATCGTGGCCGAAGCCCGCAAGCTGGCGGCCGAAGGCTGCCGCGAGATCACGCTGCTGGGTCAGACGGTTAACAGCTACCGCTACACGTCCGGCGAGCGGACGACGCGGCTGGCCGACTTGATCGTTCGGCTGCACGATATCGACGGCCTGGACCGCATCAAGTTCGTGACGAATTACCCGCGCGACATGACCGACGATCTGCTGCACGCCGTGCGCGACCTGCCCAAGTGCTCGTCGTATCTGCACGTGCCGGTGCAGAGCGGCTCGAACTCGGTGCTCAAACGGATGAAGCGGGGCTACACGGTCGAGGAGTATCGCGAGATGCTCGTCCGGGTAAAGGCCACGGTGCCCGGCGCGGCGGTCACCAGCGACTTCATTGTCGGTTTTTGCGGCGAGACGGAGGAAGACTTTCAGGCTTCGGTCGAGCTGGTGCGCGAATCGCGTTTCAAAAACAGCTTCATCTTCAAATACAGTCCGCGCGAGGGGACCAAGGGTTTTGAGCTTTGGGCCGACAACGTGCCGGAAGAAACCAAGCGGCGGCGCAATAATGAATTGCTAGCGGTGCAGAACGCGATCAGCGAAGAAGACAACCAGGCCTTTTTGGGTCGCCAGGTCGAGGTGCTGGTCGAGGGCCCCAGCAAAACGGCCCGCAAGCAGGAAGCGGACGGCCCCCAGCTGCAACTGACCGGCCGGACGAATTGCGACCGGATCGTCGTGTTCGAGGGCAATCGCCGCCAAATCGGCCAGATTATGCCGATCACCGTGTACGACGCCAACGCGTTCACGCTGTTCGGGGCCGTGCTGACCGGCCACGTGGGGCCGGAAGTCTACACGCTGTAGGGCGGAAATGCGGAAGTGTGAATGCGGAATGCTGAATGGGGGAACCATAAAGCCGCGACCGGTGGTCGCGGTGCGCGCCGGCCGCGACGTACAAAGTCCCACGACCAGCGGTCGCGGCTTTATGAAGAACATCCCGCCCGCCGGGCGTGTTGCTTTGCCCGATTTGAAGTTATGATGGTTTTGGTTTTTCCGCCTTAAAGTTCGGCCTCCGTGGGCGCGAGGCTGGTGGTTGTTGCCGCTCGGAATTTAATGCAAACCGACGAGTTGCGCGAGTTGCTCGACCAGCCCGCCTTGGCGGAGAGCCGGCTGGCCGGGTGGGGTCTTGAGAATCCGCGGCGCGGACATGCCAATCTCATGAGCATGGCCGCGGCGGGGCTGACGCTCGATCTGTTGGAAGCGATCTGCGCGCAGTTGGCCGAGCACCTCCCCCGCGTCAGCGATCCCGATCGGGCGCTGAACAACCTCGACCGGTTCGTGCAAGCGGCCCGCAACCCGCTGTCGCTCGGTTCGCTGTTCGAGCGCGACAGCTCCGGCCTGCCGATCCTGCTGCAGATCTTTTCCACCAGCCAACATTTGAGCGATCTGCTGATCCTCGACCAGGAGAGCTACGACCTGCTGCGGATGACCGAGGGCCAGCCGGTCGATCGCGACACGCTGGCCAATGAGTTGGCGGCCGAAATCGACGCCTTGACCGACGAGGCCGCCGTGATGGCCGCGCTGCGCCGCTTCAAGCGGCGCGAGACGCTCCGCATTTCGTACGGCGACCTGATCCGCGGGCAGCGTCTGGAGATGGTCACCCAGCAGATTTCGTATCTGGCCGACGCGGTAGTCGAGGCGGCCGTGCGCTTTGCCCGCCGGCGCTTGAGCCAGCGCCGCGGCACGCCGCGCCGGCCCGACGGGCAGCCGTCGCAGTTCGTGGTGTTGGGCATGGGCAAGCTCGGCGGCACGGAGCTGAACTATTCGAGCGACATCGATCTGATTTTCCTGTACGAAGCCGACGGCCGGACCGACGGCGACCACCCTACCGGCAACGTCGAGTATTTCGAACGGCTGGCCCGCGACGTGGTGCGGTTGCTGACGGAACCCACGGCGCTGGGCTATCCCTACCGCGTCGATCTGCGGCTGCGGCCCGAAGGCGAGCGCGGGCCGGTGGTACACAGCCTGGAGCGGGCCATGCGTTACTACGACGTGGCCGGCCGCACCTGGGAGCGGCAGGCGTACGTCAAGGCCCGGCCCGTCGCCGGCGACCTGGCCCTGGGCCGGCAGTTTCTCGAATACCTCGAGCCTTGGATCTATCGCCGCTACCTGGGCCTGGCCGACATCACGGGCATCAAGGCGCTCAAGCGGCGCATCGAGCACCGCGCGGTGCGCGAATCCGCGCAGGG
Source organism: Pirellulales bacterium (assembly GCA_036268995.1). Taxonomy (GTDB): domain Bacteria; phylum Planctomycetota; class Planctomycetia; order Pirellulales; family PNKZ01; genus DATATB01. The sequence goes on from DATATB010000143.1 coordinate 51,753, forward strand.
CCGCAACGTCAAGACCGGCCACGGCGGCATCCGCGACATCGAGTTTGTCATTCAGTTCTTGCAACTCCTCAACGGCGGCGATCTGCCCGCCCTGCGCACCGGCAACACGCTCGAAGCCATCGCGCAACTCGAGAAATGCGGCTGCCTGACGCCCCAGGAGCGTTCGCTGCTGGAAGAACATTACGGCTTCCTGCGCAAGATCGAACATCGCCTGCAAATCATGTTCGACTTGCAGACGCACGTGCTGCCCAGCGACCCCGACGAGATGCGCAAGCTGGCCCTGCGCATGGGCTACACCAACGCGCCGCAGCAAGCGGCGCTCGAGGCCTTCGAGTCGGACTACCAGACCAAGACCGAGTTGAATCGCAAGATTCTCGATCATTTGCTGCACGACGCCTTTGGCGACGATGCCGAGACCGAGCCCGAGGTGGACCTCGTGCTCGATCCCGATCCCTCGCCCGAGCGGCTGGCCGAAGTGCTGGGCCGGCACGGATTCCGCAACGTGAAGCTGGCTTATCAGAACCTGTCGGCCCTGGCCCTGGAGCGGATTCGATTCTTGTCCACGCGGCGCTGCCGGCATTTTCTGGCTTCGATCGCCCCGCGGCTGCTCAAGACCATCGGCTCGATGCCCGACCCCGATTCGACGCTGGTAAACCTGGAAAAGGTGAGCGATTCGCTGGGCGGCAAAGGCGTGCTGTGGGAACTTTTCAGCTTCAACCCGCCGACGATGAACCTGTACGTCGAGCTGTGCGCGTCCAGCCCGTTTCTGTCGGGCATTCTGACGAGCAACCCCGGCATGATCGACGAGCTGATGGACAGCCTCGTGCTGAACAAGCTGCCCACCCGGGCACTGCTCGACCAGACGATGGCCGACGTCACGCGCGGGGCCGAAGACCTGGACCCGATCCTGCACAGCTTCAAAAACACGCAGCAACTGCGGATTGGCGTGCGCGACATCCTGGGCAAAGACGACGTGCAAGCCACGATGGGCGCGCTATCCGATATCGCCGAAGCGTGCCTGGTGCGAATCGCCGAGAGCGAGTACGAGAAGCTGACCGAAAAGCTCGGCGAACCGACCATCGCGGCCGGCCCCCGCGCCGGCCAGCGCTGCGAGCTGACGATTCTGGCGCTGGGCAAGCTGGGCGGCCGCGAGCTGAATTATCACAGCGACCTGGACGTGGTCTTTCTCTACGAGGCCGACGGCATGACGGTTCACAATCGCCGCGGCCGCAAGGGCGAGACCACCAACAACCAGCATTTCTTCAGCGAGCTGGGGCAGCGGATCATCAAAACGGCCAGCCACCTGGGGCCCTACGGCCGGCTGTACGAAATCGATCCGCGCTTGCGGCCGACCGGCAAGAGCGGCGCGCTGGCGATGCCGCTGGCCGAGTTTGTGCGCTACTTTACGGAAGGCCAGGGCCGGCTGTGGGAACGGCAGGCGCTGTGCAAGGCGCGAGTTGTGTACGGCTCGCCCGAGGCCGCTGCGCGCACGCTCGAAGCGGCGCACCAGGCTGCCTTCGAACCGCAATTCGAGGCCGCCGATGCAGTCGAGATCGCCGAAATGCGCCAGCGGCTGGAGGCCAGCGCGCACGCCTCGAACATCAAGCGCGGGCGGGGCGGCCTGGTCGACATCGAATTCCTGGTGCAGATGCTGCAACTCAAATTCGGCCGCGACGATCGCTCGCTGCGCGTACCGGGCACGCTCGCCGCGCTGGCCGCCTTGTTCAAGGCCGGGCATTTGTCCAACGACGACTTCAAGTTCTTCACCGACAGCTATCGGTTTCTGCGCACGATGGAGGCCCGGCTGCGGTTGATGAGCACCACCGCCCGCGACGACCTGCCGGACAGCCCCGTCGAGCTTTCGAAACTGGCCCACGCCCTGGGCTACAGCGACCCGCAGCCGCTGGTCGAGCGCACCGACGAGTATCGGCAGCGCAACCGCGCGCGCTTCGAAGCGCTCCTCGCGTCGGAGGCGTGAGAAATCGCCTCGCTGTGCGCGGCCGTCGGTCGCGCGTAAAGTAGCCGGCTCACTCCGTGTGCCGTCGCCTGAGCCGCGGCTTGCTTACCACCGGCTCTTTCGTAGCAGCGCGCTTTTTTGGCGCAGCTACGGCACACGGAGTGCGCCTACTACTGTGTCACTCGAAGCTCGCGTCGCCGTCGAAGGTGGAGGGGGACCAGAATTCGGGCTGGGCGAGTTGGGAGTGCAACGCCGGATCGACGGCGCGATAGTAAAAGGGCCAGCAGGGAAGTTGCCGGCGATACGGCGCGAAGCGATCGAAGTCGCGCATCCTCGGCAATCCGCAGCCGACGTGCTCGAGCACGTCGTGGCCTTCCGCGGCACAGCGGGCCAGCGCCGCGCGAAGCAAGCCTGGCAACAAGTCGTCTTGCGGGTCAAGCGTCTGAAAATCGATGACGCGCATGCGGCGCATGCGCTGCGCCAGTTCGTGACGCTTGACGATCATGTACGCACGCAGCAGGCCGTGGCGGCTGGCGGTGAGAATCCACAGGTAGCCCAACCGCAGCGGTATCGCGAAGTGCCAGTTGAGCGCGCGGGCGTCGCGAACGCCCAGCAGCGTGTCGCGATTCTGCGCGGCGAGTTCGTGCCAAAAGCCGTCGAAACGGGCGTCAAAGCTCGCAGTACTTTCGATCGTCACGCCATTGGGCGCCGAGGGAAACGAGCGAAGCTTCCACTCGTCGCGCACGCGCAGCGCCGCGGCGGCGGGATACGACAACAGTCCGGCCAAGGGGATCTGCATTTGCCGCAGGCCTTTTTCGGCCAGGCTGCGATAGGCGATCGGTCGGAAAGCAATGGATTGCAAATCGCCCACCGGAATGCGGTCGGACAACGACGCGATCATCGGCTCGGCCAGCGTTCCCACCGTGGTGTTGATGAACAGGTCGGCGCCGGTCTGGCCAAAATATTCGCTCATCAGCCATAGGCCCAAGCCGCGAAACTCGGGCGCGACCACCCAGCCGCGGCCATTGGCGCAGAGCAGCTCGCGGCCTTGAAACGTGTAGAGCGAAGGAATGTTCGCCAGCGAACCGACAATCCGCCCCCGGGCGTCTTCCATCACCCAGCCGATCGGCCAGCGCTGGCCCAGCCGGTCCCACAGTGGATTGTTCAGCCAGAGATGACGCCAGTCGTCGGGCGGCAAGCTGGTCAGACCGTTGGCCGCCTCCAGGCGCGCAATCTGCTCGTAATCGTCGAAACTGGCCAGCCGAAGCTGCGGCGCTTGAGTCACGGTCGCGATACGCATGCCCCCGCGCGGTAGGAAAGTGTCAGCGATTTCAGTCCGCGAAGGCCCAGATTCTCGCGCCACACGAGCGGCTCGTCGGTCAATTCGATCACCGGAAAACGATCCAGCAGTGTTTGGAAAGCGATCTGGGCTTCGATCCGTGCCAGCGGCGCCCCGAAACAATAATGGGCCGCCCAGCCGAAGGCCAAATGCCGGTTGTCGGGACGGTCGAAATCGAGCTCGTCGGGATCGGGGAATCGCTCCGGGTCGCGATTGCCAGCGGCCATCACCGCGATCACCGCCTGGCGCTTGCGAATCTGCTTTCCGCCCAGCATGCAATCGTCGGGAGCCAGCCGCGCGGTGTGCTGGCTGGGACTCTCGTAGCGCAACAACTCCTCGATCGCGGCCGGCATCAGCTCGCGCTGGTTGCGAAGCCGGGTCATCTGGTCCGGGTTGCGCAGCAGCGAGAGCAGGCCGTTGCCGATGAGGTTGGTCGTCGTCTCCAGCCCACCGACCATCGTCACGATGCAGTTGGCCACCACTTCCTCGTCGCTCAAGTGGTCGCCATCGACGACGGCGGTCATGAGCGTGTGGATCAGCCCTTCGCGCGGCTGGCGGCGCTGGGTCTCGATGGCGGCGTAGAAATAGGTCTTCAGGTTTTCGACCGCTTTCAGCACGCCGGGCAGCCGGTCGGGGTTGTGCTGAAAGTTGCCCAACATTTCGGCGAACGTGACCGACCAGTTCTTGAGCCGGACGTGGTCCTCGGTCGGAACGCCGAGCATTTCGGCCGTCACGATGGCCGGCAGCGCTTCGGCATATGCCGCCAGCAGGTCGAATCGGCCGGTGCCCTGGGCTTCGATGTCGTCCAACAGCCGCGTGGCGATTTTTTGAATCGGATCGCGCAAGGCCCGCACCCGGCTGGGGACGAACGCTCCGCTCGCCAGTTTGCGCACGCGGCTATGGGCCGCGCCGTCCTGAAACAGCATCTGCTTGACCATCACCTGGGCAATGGGGCCGACTTCCCGCGCGCCCAGCGACTCGAAATACTCGGGCGAAGGCGAACGATCGGCCGAGAACCGCGTCAGCACCGTGATCACGTCCTCGTAACGCGTCACGATCCAGGCGTGCAGATACGGATCCCAGTGCACCGGCGCCTCGGTGCGCAGCCGCTCGTAGAGCGGGTAGGGATTGGCTAGCACTTCCGGGTTCAGGAGGTGAAAGAGGCTCAGCGGCTGCCCGGCCAGCACGTCAGCCATGCGTCGTTCCCTTCAGACGCAAAATCTCGGCCGAGAGAGCCGCGATCGTCGGCGACGTGAAAAGCTGACGCAGGCCGACGTCGACGCCGAACATGTCGCGGACACGCGTCACAAGCTGCGCCGCCAACATCGAATGGCCGCCGAGCAGAAAGAAATTGTCGTCGGGCGAGACCGACTCCGCGTTGAGCAGCGAGGCCACCAAGACCGCAACCTGCGATTGCACGTCGTCGGCGGGACCGGGGACAACGTTCGTCGGTGCTTGCCCCGGCAGTTGCTTCTCGAGGCTGGGAGCCGGCAGCGCGGACTTGTCGATCTTGCCGTTGGCCGTCAACGGCAACGCGGCGAGACGAACGAAGTGCGTGGGCAGCATATAATCCGGCAGCCGCGCCGCCAGGAAATCTCGCAAATCCGCGGCAACCAATTGCACACCGGCGGCCACGACGACATAAGCCACGAGTTCCGGGCCAGCCTCACCAGGAATCGCAACCAGTGCGCTGGCCTCGATGCCGGGATAACGGTCGAGCCAGGCCACGATCTCACCCGGTTCGATGCGGTAGCCGCGAATCTTAATCTGCTCGTCCAGCCGGCCCAAAAATGCCAGCTCGCCATTGGGCAGCCACCGGGCTCGATCGCCCGTGCGATACACGCGCAGCGACTTGCCGCTGTCCGTCTGCACGGCGACAAACCGCTCGGCGGTCAACTCCGGCAGGTTTCGATAACCGCGGCCGAGGGGCGCGCCGGCAATACACAACTCGCCGGCTTCGCCTCGCTCGACAGGTTGCAAGTGTTCGTCGAGGATCAACACCTTGGCGCCCGTGATGGGGCGTCCGATCGAGGGCGGACCCGCGATATCGGCCGAAGGCGCAACGATGCCGGAGGTGGCCACGACCGTGCATTCCGACGGCCCGTAATTGTTCACCACGGCAAAGGGCAACCCGGCGGCGGGCCGGCGGTGCAGCACGTCGGCGCCGGTGAGCAAAAATTTCAAGGGCGTTTCGGCCGGCCAATGGGCATGCAGCAACTGCTCGGCCAGCACGGTTGGCACGAAGGTGATCGTGATCTTCTCGGCAACGAGCCAGTCGCGCAGGGCATGGGGCGAGCGGCGAGTCAGCTCGTCGGCGAAGTGTACGCTGGCGCCGGCCGTCAGATGCGGCCATATCTCCCACGTCGCGGCGTCGAAGCCGAGGCCGGCCACCTGGCTGGCGCGATCGGCCGAAGTGACACCGAACGCGGTTTGATGCCAGTCAATCAGGTTGAGCAAGTTGGCATGCGTAATTTCCACGCCCTTGGGCCGGCCGGTCGAGCCCGAGGTGTAAACGACATAGGCCAGGCTGTCGGAGGCCGGCTGGACTTCGATCGGTGGAGTCGCTCGATCGGCTTCGCTGTCGAGCTCGATCACGCGCCAACGCCCCGTGGGCCAGTCGCGGCACTTGTCGCGATGCGTCAATACGACCTGCGCCCCGGCATCGTCGAGCATGAACTGCGCTCGGTCGGCTGGCGTGCTGGAATCGAGTGGCAAATACGCCGCGCCGCTTTTGAGCACGGCCAGGGCCGCGACGACGAAGGCCGCCGAGCGATCGCAGAAAATGCCCACACAATCATCGGGTCCGACCCCCGCCTCGCGCAATTGCCAGGCGAGCTGATTGGCCTGGCTTTCGAGTTCCGCAAACGCGAGCTCGCCACGATCATCTACGACCGCGATTGCCCTCGGGGTGCGCGCGGCATGGCTGGCGATCCGCTGCGGTAACGACGCCGAAACGACGGTGAAGGAGGCCGCGGCGGTTTGTACTGATTCGTGATCCAGCATGACCAATTGAGATGTCTGCCCTTCGGTGGTGAAATTGGGGGCTCGAGACACGGTCGGTGCGCCCGTGCTAGAAACTCCTGCAGCCAATCGAGCCTTTTCCGCCGCAGGGGCCTGCCAGTCCCGGGCAATTGAGCGTGGCGATGCCGGTCGCGCGAGTCGAGGCGGACTGGCCCAATGATTATGACCCTAGCGCCGGCCGGTTCGAAACCCAAATCCGAGCGGCCGCGGGCCATGACCAATGTAATGCCAGCGAACGAGATGTACACCCTCCGGGTATATCTTTGGCCGAAAAAGTCGGCCTGCCCGGGCGCGTGCCGAGGTCTCGCGCGGCGCTTGATTGTGGACGATTCAGGCGAATTCTGCCGTTACCGCCTGGTTTCCGTCGGCGACGACTCCGCCGGTCACACCTTCATCTCCAGCGGGCCCCAGCCCTGCCGTGGCTCGCGCCAGGCTAACGCATTCACGGCTGGGTCGCTCGTGATCTTGCCGCTGGGGTCGAGGATCAGTTTCTTGCCGGCACGCGCTGCGAGGTTGCCTAGCTGGATATTGGCGGTCATGGGGCCGGAATAACTGAAATTCGAACGGCTGAACTCGCGCGGCTTCTCGCCGCGACAGGCCATGAGAAACTCTTCGTGATGGCCGGGCGAGCGCTCGAGCAGTTCCGGCGGAGTGCCGAAGCTCGCGGCCTTCGATTCGGGTATCAGCCGAGGCTTGTTCCAGTAGTCGCCTTCGACCAGCATCTTGGCCTTGGTGCCGATCACCAGGTTGCCAGTCTGCGGCAGCTTCTGGCCGTCGGACAGCAACTCTTCGGGCGTTTCGGGCACGATCGGCGAGCCGTCACTGCGCGTGCCTTCGTACCAATAGGTGGCGAAACCGGGGCGGTCCTTCGTCGCGCGGAACGTCATCTTGAATTTCATGCCCTGCTGCCACTGATCGGAAACCGGCGTGGTCTGAAACAGCGGCTCGCCCGTTTCGGCGTAGCCGGGCTGCATGATCGCGTAGATGCCGTCGGTGGTGTGGCAGGCCATGTCGCCCAGCGCGCCGGAACCGAAGTCGACGAAGGCCCGCCAATTGTGCGGGTGGTAAACGCCGCGGCCGCGCTTCCGCTGCTTGGCCGTCAGCTCGGATTCGGGATAAGCGGCGTAAGGACGCATCGCGGCCGGACCGATCCAGCCCTCCCAATCGAGATTTGCCGGAGCGGGGCACTCCCAATCCTTCGGCGGCCGGCCGCCGCCTTGCGGCCAGATGGGCCGATTTGTCCAAGTGTGAAACTCGACGATGTCGCCCAGCACGCCGGTCTTGACGATTTCGTACGCCCGGCGCCAGCCGTCGCCGGCGTGGCCCTGGTTGCCCATCTGCGTGACGACCTTGGGATTCTTCGCGTATGCCTGCGCCAGCAACTGCGCCTCGCGCACGCTCCAGGTGAGCGGCTTCTCGGTGTAGCAGTGAATGCCCAGCGAGACGGCCGTCATCGACGGGGCGAAATGACTGTGATCGGGCGTGGCCACGAAGACCACGTCGAGATCTTTGGCATGATTCTCGAACAGCTTGCGCCAGTCGGTGTAGCCCGCGGCTTTGTTCCAAGGCTCGTGCTTGAGGACATTGGCCCATTGATCACGATCGACGTCGGCAAAGGCGATGCAGTTGAGCCCGGCCTTCTTGGCCACGTCGATGTGAGTTCGCGCCTTGCCGCCGGCGGCGACGAAGCCGACGTTCAGCGATTTGCTCGGCGGGTTGGCCCAAGCCCGCGAGGAGATGACGAGCGGGGCCGTGACGATGGCGCTTTGTTTGAGGAACGTCCGACGTGAGGCGCGGTGCGGCATGCTGTTGACTTCCAAATGAAAGCGGAGGGGAGTGCCAGGCAAAGGTGGGCTCGGTGGCGACGCCTTGCGGGTCAGCCCCATTCTAACCGAGCCCAATTCAAATGCGTAGCAGGCCCGGGGCACAGGCCGCGAAAAACTCTTGACGCCGCCAAAACCGACCGCGAAAATCTCGATTCGTCTGCTTGTTTTATGCGCGAAACCGGGCGGTGGCATCATGTCTTCGGCGGCCGACGATCATCGGGAGACCTGATCAATGGGCGCGCATGCATTACGTCGCTGGACTCTAGTCGTTGCGGCCTGCCTCGTGGCGTGCGGTGGGTGCATCAGCGCGGATGTCCTGAACTTCATCAATTACGTCGACGCGCGATTCCCGTGAGTTGATCGCGACGGCGGATTTGGTGCGCGAGCTCACCCCGGAATGGCTCAAGGCCGACAAGCCGGACACGAAAAAAATCGGGGAATTGTGCGACGCATTCGACGCCGTCGAGCTGCGCCACGTCGAGGGCTCCGGGCTGCGCGTCACCGTCAAAATCGGGGCGATTGCCAAATTCATTGCCCGCGCGCAGAAGATCATGCCAACGCCGAATGGGGATAGGAAATTGGTGTATCGGACCACCGTGGCATCCATGCAGGGCCGAGGCATCGAGATCAACCGGGCGGACCAATTCGCCACGATTCTCACGCGCTTCTTCGGTGCGGCCGTCGGTCCCTGACGGGCGGATTTTCGGCGCGGGGCGTCGCAGTGCGCGTTGAGCCGCGCGGATTTCGAGCGGTAGACCGCCAAAAGATCGTTCTTTCGGAACACAAATTGCTATTCGGCTCGGGCCATCGAGTGCCAGGCCGGACTAACCTCGAGCCCGCGTGAACGCGGCAGTTCCGATTGCCGAGGACGTGAAAAAGTGCTCGGAAAATAGGCGGCAATAGCCCCGAGTTGTCTCATTTGCACGGAGTTGAGGAGAAGATCCTATGCAACGGTTGATTTTTGGATGTTTAGCGATGGCAGCCCTGGCAGGCATGAGCGTGTCAGTTTCCGCTGCCCCATCGCGCACGCTGGAAGAGATGTTCAAACTTCTCGACACCAACGATGACAGCAGGCTCACGCGCGCCGAATTCGTCGGCAAGGCCAAAGGCGAAGACGCCGAAAAGGCCAAAGCGCGTTTCGCCAAGCTCGACAGCGACTCGAGCGGCATGCTTACATTCCAAGAGTTCGATCGCGTCCCCCGAAAGAACCCCTAGGCCAAATTAAAGGGGCCAAATTAAAGGGGTCAGAACTATTTTTTGAAAAATAGTTCTGACCCCTTTTAATTCTGATCGAGCAGGCGCAAGGCTTCGGCCAGGTTGCGGCGGACTTCGGTGCCTGGCAGGCCGGCGGCGATGGCGGCCTTGAAATGCTTCGCGGCTTCGGCCGGCTTGTGCTCGGCCATGAGCAGCGCGGCGAGGTTGTTATGCGCTTGGCCCAAATGCGGGTCGTCGTGGATGGCCCGCTGATATTCGTCTTTCGCGGCGGCGTATTTTTCTTCTTTGACCAGCAGGTTGCCGTAATTGTAATGGGCTTCTGCGTAGTCGGGCCGCAAGCGCAGCGCCTCGCGAAACTGCTGTTCCGCTTCGCGGTTGCGGCCCAGCCGGGCTAATTGGACCGCCAGATTACTGTGGCCCGGGGCGTCGCTGGGATTGAGCGCGACGACCTGCGAACCATGTTTGGCCGCTTCGGCAAGTCTCCCCTGCTGTGCCAGCAAGGTGGCGAGATTGTTGTGTGCCATCCAGGCGTCGGGATTTTTGGCAAGCGTATCGTTCCACAGGCTTTCGGCATCGCGAAACGGCTGAATGCGGTGCCAAGTGAGCGGCACCAGCACGATCACCGCCACCAGTCCAACGGCTCGCACGGCCTTCACGCCAAGCCTGGTCGCAACGAGCGCCGAGACGCCGGCGAAGCATGCGAGGCTGGCCAGATATTGAAAATGATCGGCCACGAACGAAAACTGCATCGGATAGACGTCGAAAAAACCCAGCGCCGGCAGCAGGGTTCCCGCAAACAACAACAGCATGACCAGTGGGCCACGACCGATGCGCCGGCGCAATGCCAGGCAGCCGGCAATGAGAACTGCGAAGGCGATCGGGAAGATCCACTGCCGCAACGCATGCGTATCGATGTGCCAGCGCGGATAAATGAACGTCAGATTGTGGGGCCACGCCAGCTTGCCCAGGTAGAACCAGAGGGCCCGACCGGCGATCAGCAGGCGGTCGGCAAACGACAGGTTCCACGGCACGCCGAGCGCACCGACGTGGTACTTCTCCAGGTAGCCGGTGAGTGCCGCCAGGTAGGCGCCGATGGCGAACATTGGCGCGGTCAGCAGCCAGGCCCGTTTGCTGACGCGGCCGGTTTTCCACCATTGAAGGAGAAGAATGGCCGCCGGCAGCGAGCACGTCACGGTTTTGCTGAGCAGCGCGGCCGAATACAGAAACAGCGAGGCCAGGTACCACTTGTTGGCCCCGGCGAGCGGTTCGGGCTGCTCGGCGGGCCAGTACCGCAGAAACGAGCCCAGCGCGCCGAGATAGAAGAACGTCGAAAGCAGATTCTTTCGTTCCGTCACCCAGGCAACCGTCTCGACCTCGACCGGATGCACGCTGAAGATCACGGCCGCCAGCAGCGCGCCGGGCAGCGCCAACAGCCGCAGCACGCGATAGGCCAGCACCGCGTTGGCGGCGTGCAACAGAACGTTGACCAGGTGATAGCCCAGCGGGTGCAACTGCCAGAGTTGGTACTCGAGCCAAAAGGTCGTGTAGACCAGCGGGTAATACTGCGGAGTGGACGTCGGATCGAGCCAGATACTCACCAGCCCGGCGGGATTGTGCAGTAGCGGGTTTTTGGTCACATAGTGATCGTCATCCCAGATCCAGCCGGCCGACAGGGCCGGCACGTAGGCGACGAGCGTCAGACAGGCGATGCCGAGCAGCGGCAGCCACGCGGGAGGCGACGACGCAGCTTCGGTAGACCGCGATGGGGCGCGGTGGGCGGTTTTGCGTTGTTTGGCCATTACTCGGGGTCCGTGGTCCGTGGTCGTTGTCAGTAGCAACGGACCACTGACAACTGACAACTATGGGCGGCGCGTGCCTTGCTGGGGATTCTTGCCCGACGGCGGCGGACGGTCGTCTGCTTCGCGCGGGAAATAGCGGCGGAATTCACCGCCGCCGCGCTCGTGCGGTCCGCCGCGCGGGGGCGGTCCGCCACGCTGCGGTCCGCCGGAGATGCCCAACGACTGGCGGATCCAATCGCCGACCAGTTGCGCCGCGCGGTGGGCTTCGACGGCCTGGATCAATTGCCTTCTGGCCGCGGGCGACAGCTTTTCGGCCAGGGCTTGAAAATCGGCCGGACGGAATCCGACACCGTGCCCCATGCCGGGCTGCTGGGTTCGCTGCCACACCAGCCGCGCGATCATGCGGTGCCGCTCCGCTTCCGGCGCCTGTTCGAGCCGCGCGCGCTGCTCGGCGGCCACGGATTCCAGAATGCGATGTTCGATCCAGGCGGCCACCACCTGCTCGTCGTGCGCGCCGAGCCGCTCGGCCGCTAGCCGGGATTCCTGGCTGATGAACTGCTTGATGCGCTCCAGTCGGGCATCGCCGGCCAGTTGCAGCAACTCCGAGCGCTTTTCCACCGGCAGCCGCTGAACCCAAGCAGCATAGCGCAGCATCGTCGCGCGCAGCCGATCCGCCTGCGGGTCTTGCTCCAGCGCCGCGGCAAATTCTCGCAGCCGGCGCTGCTCGTCGGGCTCGAGCTGCTCGAGCCGCTGCTGATTCTCGACGAGCGTCTGTTTCTGCTCCGGCGTCATCGATGCAATCCGCTCGCGCCGCGCCGACAGCACGTCGGCCGCCGCCACGCAGCCTAAGGCCAAAAAAATGCAGAGCAGACGCCAGCATTTGGACGCCTGCAAAATAGTCCGAGCGTGTATATCCGCCCTTCGGGGCGAAGAGCCGGCGGCGGACGCAGACCAATCATTCATGCCGCGCAACCGTCTCAGGTCATTGCGCATGGGCGGCCTCCCCGTCGGCGAACCATCGCTCGCGCTCGAGCTCGCGGAGGAAGTCGATGCTGCCGGCCTGCTCGAAGGCGTCCAGATGCTCCACGAGTGGCAGATCGCGGAGCAGTTGCTCGTTGGGGTCGGGCCACGCCAGCCGGCCCAGGCCAAAGCCGGTGCCGATGGCCGCCGCCAGGCAGATCGCGAGCACCAGCGGCCCCAGCCACCGGCCCGCCCGCCGTTTCGTGGGCGATTGCAGGTCGGCCGCGGCCAGCGCCACCATTTCGACCGTGGTCTGCGTGAATGATACGTTCACTTGCGACCGCGGCAGCCGGTCGAGCAGATCCCATGATTGCCGCAGCCTGGCCAGCTCGTCGCGGAGCGCCCCATCGCTGGCCAACAACTGCTCGATGCGCTGGCGCGCGTCGCCGTCCAGTTCGCCGTCGAGATAGGCCGACAGCAGATCGAGCGACTCGGCAGGCACGGCTGCTGGTTTGTTCATTGGGGCCTGGCCTCGGGCCGCTGGCCGGTTTGCAGGTAGGGCTCGAGCACTTCGCGCAGATTGGCCCGGGCACGCGAGAGCAACGACTTGATTGCCTGGGGCGTCATGTCCATTGTGGCGGCGATGTCGGCGTAGTTCATTTCCTCGAATTTGCTGAGCAGCACCGCCATCCGCTGCCGTTCGTTGAGCGACTCCAGCGCCAGGCGGACAATCGCCTGCATCTCGGCCTTGTCCAACACGCGGGTCGGCATCTGCCCGCTGGCGGCCTGGGCCAGTTCGTCGAGCCTGGCGGGCGACTGCTGGGCCGTCGGCGAAGATTGCACCGACACTTCGCGCCGCCGCGATCGCGAGCGCCGGGCATTGCTGGCGACATTGTTGGCGATCGTAAACAGCCAGGTCGAAAACTTGGAGCCCGGCACGTAATTCTTGCGCGAACGATAGACCCGCAGGAAGACGTCCTGGGCCAGGTCTTCGGCCTGCGTGCGATCGCCCACCAGGTGCTCGAGCACCGTCATCAGGCGATTCTGATAGCGGAGCATCAGCTCTTCGAACGCCGCGGCATCGTCGTCGCGGACCTGCAGCATCAGCCGCACGTCCGGATCGAGCGTCGCGTAGCGCAGGGCGGCGGATTCGCTCGTAGCCAACGGAACACCGAGAGGAAATGATGAAGGATGAATGCGGAATGATGAATGCCGGAGACAAGGACGACAACGACTATCTGCTGATGCAACCCCGATCAGGCGGAAAAGTTTCTCATGAACCGAACCAGTGTACAGTGGTCCTCATACGACGCGTACAGAAGTCACAAGTTGCTGACTTTCAATTTAGGAACACTAATCGGCGCTAATTGACACTAATCGGAATTAGTGAGAATTAGCGGAATTAGTGTTCCCTCTCTTATCTCATTCATCATTCCGCATTCATCCTTCATCATTCCAAACTGACCACCGCCACCTGGCTCGATCTGCGCAACTGGCCGCAGGCGGCGTCGATCTTGTCGCCCTTGCGCTGGCGGACTTGCACGTTGATGTGGCCGGCGCGCAGCAGGCTCAAGAATCGCTCCTGGTCCTTTTCGGCGGGCGTCTGATACGGCAGTCCCGCGACGGGATTGTAGGGAATCACGTTGAGCAGGGCCGTGCGGCCACGCAACAGGCCGACGAGTTGCCGGGCGTGCTCGGGCCGGTCGTTGATGCCGCCCAGCAGCACGTACTCGAACGTCAGCCGCCGGCCGCTGGACTCGAAATATTGATCGGCGGCCGCCAGCACCGCCGAGATGCCGATCTTATCGTTCACCGGCACCAGCCGATCGCGCAACGCGTCGTTGGGGGCGTGCAGCGAAACGGCCAGATGATACTGACAGCCCAAGGCGGCCAGCCGCTCGATGGCCGCCGGCAGGCCGACCGTGGAGATCGTGATCCGCCGGGCACCGATGCCCAGCCCGGTTGGGTCGCCGGCCAGTTCGAGCGCCGGCAGCAGGTGGTTCAGATTCGCCAGTGGCTCGCCCATGCCCATCACCACGATGTGGCTCAAACGCTCGTCGGCCGGCAACAGTTGGGCCAGCCGAGCCATCTGCTCGACGATCTCGCCGGTGGAGAGATTGCGGGCGACGCCATCGAGTCCGCTGGCGCAGAACACGCAGCCCATCGCGCAGCCCACCTGGGTGCTGATGCAAATCGTGCGGCGGTGGCGCTCGCGGATCAGCACGCATTCGATCTGCTGGCGGTCGGGCCATTCGAGCAGCAGCTTTTCGGTGCCGTCGGCCGCTTGCGTGTGCCGGGCGATGCGGCTGGTCCAGATGCGATAGTGGCCGGCCAGGTCGGCGCGCAGGCCCTTGGGCAAGTCGCTCATGTCGTCGAACGACTGGGCGCGTTTCTCGAACAGCCAGCGCTGGATCTGCTCGGCCCGATAGGCCGGCAAGCCGCGCTCCGCCAGCCAGGCTGGCAAGGAACCGGCAAACTGATCGAACACGTGCTGCACGGCGAATGCCCCCTCGTGGATCGCAAAAAAACGGCCAGCTTTCATTCTGACGCCGCGCTGCCCGGCTTCAAGCCTTGCGGGGGCTGCAAATGGGAGGGCGAGGCAAACGGGAGGGCGAGGCTCCGGCCGAGCCGCGTGGGATGTCGCGTCGACCGACGGTTCCGGCTCGGCAGGAGCCTCGCCCTCCCAGCCGAATAGGGCCGGCGATTTGACAGGCGGGCCGATCCATGCGAGATTCTGCACTTTTGCTGCCCAACGGAGGGGGTGCGCCTCCACCAGGGCCGGGCTCGGCAACTGCACGGACTGCACAAATCGAGGAAAAAGCCATGTCCATTGACCCCAATTCGCCGTATCAGCCACCCTTGGCCGGCGCCGGTGCCGCTCCTCCCAACCGCAGTCGTCGCATCTGGCTCGGCCTGGGCATCGGCTGCGGCGTGCTCATTCTGCTGTGCTGCGGCGGTTTTGTGGGCGTCAGTTGGTGGGGGACGGCCAAGCTCAAGCAGTCGACCAGCGACGACCCGGTAGTGATTCGCGGCATCGCCACCGAAATCGCCGAGATTCCGCTGCCGGCCAGCTTCAAGCCGAAATACTCGTTGAATATGACCGTGCCCTTCACGCCCATGAAGCTCAAGGGCGTGCTCTACAGTTCGAATCAAAACGGCGTCGGCCTGTTCATGATGGGCGAATTCAACGCAGAAATGTCGGAGGCCGAGCGCCAAAAATTCCTGCAACAAATGCGGGCCAGCGTCCAAAACAATGCCAACGAAAAGCTCGATGTCCTCGAATCCAAGACCGTCACGCTCAAAATGCGCGGCAAGGACGCGTCGTTCAAATTCGCCAAAGCCCAGAACCAGGACACCAAAGCCTTGGTCTGGCAGATCGTGGGCACGTTCCAGGGCAAAGGCGGGCCGGCCATGATCATGATGATCGTGCCCTACGAACAATTCACCGAAGACCAACTGAAGAAAATGTTCGAGCAGGCGAAGTAGCGGGTGGTCCGTGGTCAGTGGTCAGTTGCTTGGCGTCTTGGTTGGTTGCTGATGACTGCCAGACGCTCGGCTAGATGGCCGGTGGCGAGGGCGTGCTCGAACTCCTCGACGTCGCGATAGAGCACGTGGCTGAGGAACTTGACGGCCCAATTGTGCTCTAGCGGACTGATCGAGACCACGATCCGCCCGTGGCGGTAGGCCTCCCACATTTCGATGGCCGTGCCCATCGAAGCCTGCGGCACAAACGCCAGCACCACGTCCACCTCGCCGCACATGCGGTTGTGGTGAAAGAACACTTCCCGGCCGCGGGCGTCGTCGTAGCTGAGCGAATCGGCATGATCGGCCAGCGGGTCGTACAACTGGGCGGCGGGCAGATGTGCCGTCAGCAGTTGCCGCAAGCGGCCGCGGTAGTCCTGGTTGTGCAGCGTCGCGCCCAGGTGCGAGCCCTGCATGATACCGGCCAGAAAAATTCGCATGAGAAAACTGGAATCGCCTAAAAAATAAGTCGGATGGCCCACGCCGACGTTAACATAAGGCGTCGCGCGGCGAATACGCAATCCAGCAATAGCGGAGACGATCAGGCACGGTATGGCAACCCCGGCAATTTCACGACAACGCACGATCAAGCGACAACCCAGCGCCGCACGGCTCGAACCGGATCTCAAAGCGGCGCGGCGGCTGGTGCTCGAGCTAATGGCCATTCCCGGCACCAGCGGGCAGGAAGCGGCCGTGGCCGAGTGCATTGCGCAGAAATTGCGCGAGGCCGGCGCCGCGGTGTCGGCCATCCGCACCGATCAGGCACATCTCAAATCGCCGCTGAAGGGACAAACCGGCAACCTGATCTTCCTGCTGCCGGGCACGCGCCGTGCGCCACGCCGGCTACTGATGGCCCACATGGACACGGTGCCGCTGTGCGTCGGCTCCAAGCCGGTGGTTCGCGGCCGCGCGGTGCAATCGGGCAATCCGGCCAGCGGACTGGGAGCCGACGATCGGGCCGGCTGTGCCGTCGTGCTCACGGCGGCGCTCGAGATTTTGCGACGCGGCTTGGACCATCCGCCGCTGGCCTGCTTCTGGCCGGTGCAGGAGGAGGTCGGACTGTTCGGCGCGCACTACGGTCAGCTTGCGCTGCTGGGCCGGCCGCAACTGGCCTTTAATTGGGACGGCGGAGTGGCCGAAAAAATCACGATCGGCGCCACCGGCGCGTATCGGCTCACGATCGACATTCACGGCCGCGCCAGCCATGCCGGCGCCGCGCCCGAGCGCGGAGTCAGTGCCGTGACCATCGCCGGGCTGGCCATCGCCGACCTGGCGAACGGCGGCTGGTTGGGCGACGTGCGGCAGCCCGGCGGACGGCAAGGCACGCGTCGCGGCACCAGCAATATCGGCATCATCCACGGCGGCGCGGCCACGAACGTGGTCACCGACCACGTGCAGCTCAAGGCCGAAGCCCGCAGCCACGATCCGGCCTTTCGCCGCATGATCGTAAAGGCGATCGAAAAGGCCTTTCGCACGGCAGCCGCCAGCGTGCGCAGCGCCGACGGCACCGCGGGCAAGGTCACGATCAACAGCCGGCTGGACTACGAGTCGTTTCACTTGCCCGACGACGAACCTTGCGTCGTGGCGGCCGAAGCCGCGGCGCAAGCCGTGGGCCTCGAACCGCTGCGCTACGTGAGCAACGGCGGTCTGGATGCCAATTGGATGACGGCCCGTGGGATTCCCACCGTGACGCTCGGTTGCGGTCAGCAGGACGTTCACACGCTCGACGAGCGCCTGAACCTCGACGCCTTCGACCACGCGTGCCGCATGGCCTTGCTGTTGGCCACCGGCACTGAGGCAAGTTGAGTCGGCGTGCCTTTCGCGGGCGCACTAAACTGACCCGGTCGAGCCCGGTGCCGCCAGCAGCCGACGGGCGGCGTTCACCAGGCCGACGTGCGAAAACGCCTGCGGAAAATTGCCGACCAGCCGCCCGGCGTGCGGATCATATTCCTCGGCCAACAGGCCGACGTCGTTTCGCAGATCGAGCAGCCGCTCCATCAGCCGCTCGGCTTCCTCGGTGCGGCCGAGCGAGTGGTAGTTGTCGACCAGCCAGAAGGTGCAGGCCAGAAATGCCCCTTCACCCGGCGGCAGCCCGTCGACGTCTTCGGTCGTGGGATAGCGCCGCACAAAGCCGTCGGTCATCAGCTCGCGCTCGATCGCTTCGACCGTGCCGCGCACCCGCGGATCGTCGCCGGGCAGAAATCCCACGAGCGGGATCATCAGCAAGCTGGCGTCCAAGGGCTGGCCGCCGTAATACTGCACGAACGTGTTCCGCTGCGGATCGAAGCCCTGCCGGCAGACTTCGTCGTGGATTTGCCCGCGCAGCGCCTTCCAGCGCTTCAGCGGCGCCTCGAGTTGGAGGACCTCGGCCGTCTTGATGGCCCGATCAAACGCTACCCAGGCCATGACTTTGGAGTGCGTGAAATGGCGGCGCGGCCCGCGAACTTCCCAAATGCCCTCGTCGGGCTTTCGCCAGCCGCCCTGTTCCAAAAAGTTCAACAGCTCGAGCTGCACGTGCCAGGCGTCGTCTTCGGGCTTCAGCCCCTCGCGGGTGGCCAGGTGCAATGCGGCCATGACTTCGCCAAAGACGTCGAGTTGAAATTGCCGATGCGCGGCATTGCCGATCCGCACGGGCTTGGAATTTTCGTAACCAGGCAGCCAGTCGAGTTCGGTTTCGGTGAGTCGCCGCTCGCCGGCCAGGCCATACATGATGTTCATTTGAGCGGCATCGCCGGCCACGGCGCGCAGCAGCCACTCGCGCCAAGCGATGGCTTCTTCCGTGTAGCCGTTGCGGAGCAGGGCGAACAGCGTGAAGCTGGCGTCGCGCACCCAGCAATAGCGATAGTCCCAGTTTCGCACGCCGCCGATTTTTTCGGGCAGCGACGTGGTGACGGCCGCCACGATGCCGCCGGTGGGCGCGTAGGTCAACGCCTTGAGCGTCACCAGCGAGCGGACGACGGCTTCGCGCCAGCGACCCTCGTACGTGCAGCGGCTCGACCACTCGCGCCACCACTCGTCGGTTTCGCGAATCGTCTGGGCCGCATCGAAGGGTTCGGCATCAGGCTCGATCGAGCTTTGCCAACTCAGCACAAACGGCACCTGGTCGCCGGCCGTCACGTCGAACTCCGCGACGGTCGTCAAGCCCTCGCCGCGCAACTCCACCTGGGTGTCGAGCAAGAACGTATCCGGCCCCGCCACCGCTCGCAGGCCGCGGGGCGTGCTGCGGACCCAGGGAATGGTCGCGCCGTAATCGGGTCGCAAGACCAACTGCATGTGCATCGGCACGCACCCTCGCTGGCCTACCACCATGCGCACCACGGCCGGCTCGCGAACCCGGGGCGGCATACAGTCGACAACCGTCACGGCGCCGTCGTCCGTTTCGAAGTTGGTCTCGAGCACCAAAGTGCTGTCTCGATACTGCCGCGTCACGCGCCGCACCGGGACGGCCGGTTCGAGCAGCCAGCGGCCGTGCTCTGGCTTACCGAGCAGGGCGCAAAAGCAAGCGCCGGAATCAAATCGCGGCAGGCACAGCCAATCGATCGAGCCATCGCGGCCCACCAGAGCGGCCGTGTAAAAATCGCCGATCAACGCATAGTCTTCGATTCGCAGAGCCATTCAGCTTCTCATCTTAAAAGGTGCCGAACTCGCTTCAGGCTTGAGCGTTCAGCGGCCGCTTTGGTCTGCCAGAAGCCAAATAGACGCGTTCCCGGCCGATTTAAGGCAAGCGCATGATCTCGCCTCGCGGCAATGCAACCCAAATGCCAGACGAGCGTTGACCATCTACTCCATACGCCCCAGCGGCGAGCCGCTGTAATGTGCCAGGAGGTCGGCCGGATCGTTGTAGATGGCCACCGCGCCCGCCAGGCCGGCATCGTCCCACCCGCCGCAGCGAACGGCGATCGTGCTCACGCCGCCGCGGCTCGCCGCCTCGATATCCCAGGGCGTATCGCCCAGCATGATCAGCTCGCGCGGCGCATGGCCCGACCGCTCGATGGCCGCATGGATAATGTCGGGGTCCGGTTTCGACTTTGCCGCGTCGCCGGAAGTGGTTTGCTCGTCCACCAAATCGCGCACCCGGGCGGCATCCAGCAGTGGATTCAATTCGTCGGGCGTGGCCGAAGTGGCCACCGTCAACGTCAGACGCTCGCTGCGCAGACGCAGCAGCAAGTTGCGAGCGCCGGGCGTCGGCCGCAGCTTGGGCAGGTAAGCCTCTTTGAACAGTGCCGATCGCTCCTGCGAAAGTTTCTTGCCCAGCGGCGAGTCATGTTCCACTCCGATCGCCTCGGGCAACAGCTTGTCGCCGCCTTTGCCAATCAAGCGCCGCACTTTGTCCAAGGGGACTTCGAATCCGTGCCGCAGGAAGACCTCGACCCAACTACGGGCGTGTGCCTCGTTGGACTCGAGCAGTGTCCCATCAATGTCCAGCAGCACTCCCTTGATGCGCGCCAACGCCGCCTCCCCCACGGAATCCGTGTGGCCTGCATGGGTGATAACTGTTTCGCAAAATGACAGGGCTGCTGCCTAGGCAGATGGCGTGCCAAGCGGCTTGCAATTTGCACTGAGTGTGGAAGCGATTACAAAGCAAAGTGAGGGGATTGACCATCATGACCGATTCTCATCAGCCTGAGCCCGACCCGATGGAACCGCTTGATCGTGCGCGGCAGGAAGCCGCAGCCGAGCCCGAGCCTGAAATGCCCAAGCATCCCGAAGTCGAGCGCGTCGAGGACGAGTTGCCCGGCGGCTTCAAAGCGGCCGGCGGGCTAGCCGACCAGATTCGTCCACCGCATTTTCATTATCCCGGCCATTAGGCGTCACGCCCGACTGCCTGCCCCCCTCTCCCCTTGGGAGAGGGCCGGGGTGAGGGTTCGTGGGATCTGCGTGCAAAAATCGGCCGTGATTACTCCGCCAGTCCTCATCGCGCCCCGGGCTAACAACTTTCGGCCCTTTCAGGACGAAGAAATCGGCCAAACATCGCGGTGGTCGCATCTTTGAAGTCGGATGCTCACCACCATTGAACCTCGCGACCACACCCTAGCGCTTAAAGTTCCACTCGGGCCGGCCGTATTTTTCGGCGATCAGCGCGTGCAGTTCGGACGGCGAGGGTGGTGTGCCGGGCGTCTTGGCTTGCCAGGCGCGGGCGAGCTCGGATTTGATGCGATCCGCGTTCAGGGGCAAGTTGGCGACGAAGGCACTGTGGCCGCGGCCGCTGCGATAGTCGGGCTGGCGCGGCGGCATGGCGAGGCAGGCGTCGAGCAGTTCGAGCGGAAAGCGGTAGAGCAGCGTGCCGTGATAGAGCAAGTGATCGCGCCGGCAGCGGACGCTGTTGCCCGAGACTTTTCGCCCGTCCAAAGCCAGGTCGCACGTGCCGCGAAACTCCAAATCCGGCACGAGCGGGGCCAGGGCCGCGAGCATGCGGCCCATCACCACGTCGTGGGCGACGCCGAGATCGCGCAGTTGCGGCCGAAGCTCGTAGCTCAGCACCAGGGCGTACATCAGGCAGCCCGGCCCGGCCACGACCGCCGCTCCGCCGCTGGTGCGCCGGAGAATGGGAATCTGGCTGCGGCGGCAATAATCCTGATGCACCTCGCGCTCGACGTGCGACGAGTAGCCGACCACGACCAGCGGCCGATCGCTCTCCCAAAATCGCAACACCTCGCGCGGCTCGCCGGCCTGCTCGGCCGCGTTCAGCAGCGCCTCGTCGCAGGCCAGATTTTCCTCGGGCGTCGGAAACGTCTGATCGAGCAGGTGCATCATCGTTACTTGAAAGGGGAGGCAAGCCGCGAAGTCGTCGCGACCGATCGTCGACGCACCAAAATAATTGATTCACTTGGCAGGGCAAGCTAGATTGTGCCGGCTTATCGCGAAGTTCGTGCGGCGTCTGGGCACCGTACGCGATGTTATTCCATTAGCAATCTGGCACGTGGAGACGGGGCGGCAATGCGGCTGTTCGAAGGCACGCCTTGGGATCGACCTCCGCGGTGCGAGCGCTGCGGCGAGTTGGAAGCCGAGTGCCGCTGCCCGCCACTGCCGCCTCCCGCTCCGGCGCGCACGCCCCCGCAGCAACAGACGGCGCGCATCTCGCTGGAAAAACGACCGGGCGGGCGGTGGATGACCGTAGTGCGCGGCTTGCCGGCCGATGACAACGACCTGCCGGGGTTGTTGACCCGGCTCAAGGCGACTTGCGGCGCGGGCGGTACCATCAAAGACGATCTGCTGGAAATCCAGGGCCGGCATCTCGACACGGTTCGCGAACTCCTGGCCGGCCTCGGCTATCGCACCAAGGGCTGAGGCTTTTGAGCGTCCCATTTGTAAGTGGGAGAAGGCGGCGTTTTCTGTAGCCCAGCCCTTCAGGGCTGGGTTTACTGCCGGCGATTGGACCCCTCTTTCCCCTTCCGATGCGGCCACTGGCCGCATCGGAAGGGGAAAGAAGTCTGCGCGACCGGGTGGCCCCAGCCCTAAAGGGCTGGGCTACGGAAAGATGTTTTTTAGACCATCATGCTCTTGATATGCAACCAATTGGTTGCATAATATCCGCGTGGACGCGGACATGGACAAAGTGTTCAAGGCGCTGGCTGATCCCGGACGCCGGCTGCTGCTCGACCGATTGCGCGCCCAAAACGGTCAGACGCTGGGAGCGCTCTGCGAGCACCTGGACATGAGCCGGCAGGCCGTGGCCAAGCACCTGGCCGTGCTCGAGGACGCGAACGTCGTGGTCGTGCAGTGGCGGGGTCGCGAAAAGTTGCACTACCTCAATCCGGTGCCGATCCACGAGATCGCCGATCGCTGGATCGGCAAGTTCGAGCGGGGCCGGCTGCGCGCACTGGCAGATCTCAAGAAAAAATTGGAAGGAGACGCCGATGGCTGAATCGCGATTCGTTTACGTGACGTACATTCGCACCACGCCCGAGAAGCTGTGGCAGGCCCTAATCGAGCCGGAGTTCACGCGTCAATTTTGGTGCGAGACTTGGCAGGATTGCACCTGGCAACAGGGCGCCAGTTGGCGGCTGATGATTCCCGACGGGCGCGTGGGCGACAGCGGCCAGGTGCTCGAAATCGATCCGCCGCGGCGGCTGGTGCTTTCATGGCAAAATCAATTCATGCCCGAGCTGCACGCCGAGGGCTTTTCGCGGATGACCTACGAACTCGAACCGGCAGGCGACACAGTCAAGCTCTCCGTCATTCACGAAATGGACAAGCCGGGCTCGAAGCTCATCGACGGCGTCTCGCAAGGCTGGCCGGCGATCCTGGCGAGCCTCAAGAGTCTGCTCGAAACGGGCGAATCGCTCGAATTGACTCGCTATTGGCCGAAGGGGAAGTGAAAGACGCGGCGCCGCATGAGCGTCGTATTTGTAGGCGCGGGCGCCGGCCACTTTCTTCGCCCCCTCGGCGCTGGCCTGCATCGTCCAATCTTTTTTACTTGCCTGCGTCCTTATCCGCGCGCTTCAATTCGTCGAGCATCGACAGCAGCAGGTCGGTTATTTTGCGCGAGGCTTGCTCCTCGACGCGGTTGGTGCCCAGCCACGTCTCGTAGCCGCCCAGGCGGTGCTGCTCGGGCGTGGGCAGGTAGCCGTAGCTGCCGTTGGCCAGCTCGATCGTGAAGGTCGGATGCCACGGGCTGCGGGCTTTGATTTCCAGTCCGGTCTCGGCGAACGTCTCGAACGGACTGGTGGCGATGCCGACGTCGCCGATGCGGAGCGCTTGCAGCACGATCGTCACCTCCGCCGGCCCTTCGGCCATGGCGAGCGTTCGCCGGGCATAGGCCTCGTCAAGCTTGTGAACGGGTTTGAGCTCGCCGGAAACGAGCTTCTTGGCCCGCTCGATCAGCTCGGCACTGGGGCGGCGCGTGGCCAGCTTCAGCTCGCGCTGGACGATGCCCAGCGGCACCCAGTCGTGGAATTTGATCGTCTGCTGAACGCGCAAAACTTCGGCCGCCACTTCGTCGGCCACGCGGCGCATTTGTTCGTAAGGCGGTTGGCGGCCGCGCGGATTGCGGAAGTTGATGTTGTTGATGTCGCCGCTGGTGCCGTTGCTCATGATGCCGACGAAGGGAGGATCCAGCCGGTCGGCATTCAAAAGCTGCTGGATGCGGTCGGCGAAGACGGCAAAATAGTCGGCCGAATTGTCCGCGCCGCCGACGCCGCCAACATAGTGCAGCGAATAATTGGCCAGCAGCGCAATCGGCCGGCCATCTTTGGCCTGCACCGAAAGGAAGGCGACTTCAGGATCTGTCGGCCCGGCCGGCTCGAGCAGGTCCGGGCTGCCGGCCGGCGGGTTCATTCGCACCTGGTCGACGCCGCCGAACGGATTGCCCAGGTGCGTCAGCGACTTCATGCGCCAGCGGCGATTGAACACCTGGCCGGGCACGCTGCCCACGCCCCAGCCGATGCGCGCCGGCTCGAGATGACTCATGGCCCGGACCAGGCCGTCGGAGATTCGCCTTACCAGCAATTTCGAGTAGGCCCCCTCGGCCTCGGGAATCGGGTTGCCACCTGCACTGGGTCCGGAATGTGTGTGCGTGGCGGCAAGCAAAATATGGTCGATGGCCAAACCCGTCGCCGCGTGCGCCAGGCGTTTGGCTTCGTCGCAAATCTCGCGGCTGATGTGTAGATTGTCGCACACCACGATGGCCAGCCGGGTCTTGCCGTCGTCGAGCACCAGGCAGCGGGCCTGCAATTCGTCGTGGATGTTCTTCGAAGGCGCCGGCGAGAAGCCGCCCACGATGTTCTCGCCGATGAACGGCGTGATATTGCTGGTCGCAGCTCCGGCCCGCAGCACACGTTGCTCGGCAGCTTGCTCATCGGCGCGAAGCTGCGAGCCCCAGCACACCAGCAACCAGGCCGCCAAAAGCCAGCAGGTGCTTGCGACGACACGGCACATCCAACGAGGTTTGATGTTCATGATTGATCTCAGGCGGGCGAGTGGAGGGAGGGACGTGCAGCCAATCGTAAGCGGACGGGCCAGCGATGCAAGTGTTTGGGGCAAATTGTATCTCCGCCGTAGAAAACTCCGGCCGGCATCGAGCACGCCCGCCCGGCCGACGGTAGAATGGCTTCGTCACCGCACGCAATGGAGACTGCCGTAAATGAGCAACCGCCGAGAAAACACAATCACGCCGTGGCTCGGGCTGCTGACCGTCGCCGCACTGTTGGCCGGCGGGGCCGAGGCGCGGGCTGGGCATCGGCTGGTGGTGCAAGGCAATCAAAAGCTGGCCATCGTTGCGGCCGATGGCAGCATCGAATGGGAGATGCCCTGGGGCGGCATCCACGATCTGTACGTCCTGCCCAGCGGCCATATCATGGTGCAGCAAGGCGCCAGCAAAGTCGTCGAGATCGATCCCGAGAAGAAAGCCGTTGTCTGGAGCTACGACTCGGCCACGAGCAATGGCAACCAAGGCCGCCGCGTCGAGGTCCACGCTTTTCAGCCGCTGGCCGACGATCGGATGATGATTGCCGAAAGCGGGCCAGCCCGGATCATCGAAATCGATCGCTCCGGCAAGCTGCTGCATGAAGTGCGGCTGAAGGTCGACCATCCGAATCCGCATACCGATACGCGCCTGGTCCGCAAGCTGGCCAGCGGCAATTACCTGGTGTGTCACGAAGGCGACGGCGTCGTGCGCGAGTACGCGCCGTCGGGCAAGATTGTGTGGCAATACGCGGTCCCGCTGTTCGGACAAGAGTCGCACGGCGGCCACGGGCCCGAGGCCTTTGGCAACAAAGTCTTTTCCGCCGTGCGGCTGGCCAATGGCAACACGCTGCTGGGCATCGGCAACGGGCACGGCGTGCTGGAAGTCACGCCGCAGGGGCAAATCGTCTGGGCCATCCATCAGCACGACTTGCCAGGCATCACCCTGGCTTGGGTCACCACGCTCGAAGTCTTGCCCAACGGTCATTACGTGTTGGGCAATTGCCACGCCGGCAAGGGCAATCCACTGCTCGTCGAGATTGACCCGGCGACGAAGAAGGTCGTTTGGACCTTCGACCGCTTCGACACGTTCGGCAATTCGGTTTCCAATTCGCAACTGCTCGACACCGGCAGCGGCACCCTCCGATAGTGCGTAGGGCATGCGGAGTTGTGATCCGCCGGCTCGCTGGTGGTATCATGCATCCCGACGGAGCGGGATGCGTACGGTGGTTTGCCTCAAGCGATTTGTCCACCGTAGCCGTCTCGCTCCGTCGAGACGAACGATCGCACGACTAGGGTTTGGTCTCGGCGGGCTCGCTGGTGGTATCATGCATCCCGGCGGAGCGGGATGCGTACGGTGATTTTGCCGCAACGGTGTTGTCCACCGTAGCCGTCTCGCTCCGTCGAGACGAACGATCGCGCGACTAGGGTTTGGTCTCGGCGGGCTCGCTGGTGGTATCATGCATCCCGGCGGAGCGGGATGCGTACGGTGAAGACGCTACGGACTCGTGCATCAGGACGGTCGTGATATGAGTGCTGGCCGGCAGCCGTTGCCTTTTCATCTTTTCGATCGCGATGCCGAGGTGCTGATCGTTCACCGCTCGCTGCCGCACTGGGGGCAAGCCGGTGCCATTGCGTTCGTTACCTGGCGCACGGTTGATTCGATGCCGAAGAAGGTGCTGGACGAGTGGCGAGGCGACCGACAGCGGTGGCTCAAGGCGCACGGAGTCGATGACCGTAAGCCAGACTGGCGTCAGCTGCTCGATCAACTCGATCCAGACATTCGAAAGGAATTTCTCGATACGCAGTGGAACCGCTGGCACGATGCGTTGGACGCGTGCCATGGCGCGTGCGTGTTGCGCCGTCCGAAGCTGGCAGAAGTCGTCGGCAAAAGCCTGCGGCACTTCGACGGCGACCGCTATCTCCTGCTGGACTACGTCGTGATGCCCAACCACCTACATTTGTTGGCATCATTTCCAAACGAATCCGCGATGCTATCCCAGTGCGAATCGTGGAAGCACTACACCGCTCGACAAATCAACCGCGGCCTGGGCGAAACTAGCCATTTCTGGCAGTCCGACGCGTTCGATCACCTCGTGCGCAGCGAAAAGCAGTTCGAATTCTTGCGGCGCTACATTGCCGCCAATCCCGAGCGAGCGAAGCTCCCGCCGGGCGATACGTTGCATTACTCGCGACCGTTGCCGCAAGCGACTTGCCCACCGTAGCCGTCTCGCTCCGTCGAGACTAACTTTGGCGCTGCCCGTAGTTACGATCCGCCGGCTCGCTGGTGGTATCATGCATCCCGGCGGAGCGGGATGCGTACGGTGGTTTGCCGCAACGGTCTTGCCCACCGTAGCCGTCTGGCTCCGTCGAGACGAACTTTCGCGCGACCGGACCAAGCGTTCATGGCCGCCAGCCGGTTGGCACTGGCCTCTTCCGTCGAGTATCCTGCTGGGGTTGCCCGCCACGCTCAA
This sequence comes from Pirellulales bacterium, assembly GCA_036268995.1. GTDB lineage: Bacteria > Planctomycetota > Planctomycetia > Pirellulales > PNKZ01 > DATATB01. The sequence goes on from DATATB010000143.1 coordinate 78,767, forward strand.
GCCCCACCCTGAGAAGCATGCCATGAAAACCTGCCGATTTGTTGCCGCCGCTCTAGTCTGCTTGTTTGCCGCCTCTGCGTTTGCCGACGACGGTTGGGTGTCGCTGTTTGACGGCAAGACGCTGGATGGTTGGGAGGTCAAAGGGGGCAAAGCGACATACAAGGTCGAAGACGGCATGATCGTTGGCACGACGGTCGATGGAAGTGCCAACACGTTCTTGTGCCGCGGTCCGTACAGCGACTTCGAGTTGGAACTCGACGTCCGCTGCGACAAGCCGCTGAACTCGGGCATTCAGATTCGCAGCCACGTCTACGAGCAGGACACGCCGCAAGCCTCGGACCCCAAGCGAATTCGCAAGGCGGGCGAGGTCTACGGCTACCAGTGCGAAACGGCCGCGAGCGAAGGTGGCACGTCCGGAAATTTTTGGGATGAAGGCCGCCGCACCAAATGGTTGGACAGCTTTGCCAGCAAGCCCGATGCCCGAAAGGCGCTGAAGAACGACGAGTGGAACCACTATCGCATCGTCGCTCAAGGCGACCACATCCGGTCCTGGGTCAACGGCGTGCCTTGTGCCGATTTTCGTGACTCGACCGACGCCAGCGGCTTCATCGGCCTGCAAGTCCACGGCATCAAGAAGGGGACCGGCCCTTACAGCGTCCGCTGGAAGAACATTCGCATTCGAGAGCTGAAGCCGAGCAATTAGGCGCACGGCTGCTGCGGCGGTCGCAAAGTTTGCCCAGGGGCAGGCAGTCGATAAAGCCGGCATGTCGGCCTGCGCCCCACATTACCCAAGCCACTGGCCCACGATCTCCGCGACCTGCTCGCCGTCGAGCGTCTCGTAGGCCAGTAGATGATCGGCCAGCGCCGCCAGCGCGGCCCAGGCGTCGTCGTGCTTGAGTTGATGATAGAGCCGGATCGAAACCTGCTCGAGATAAGCTAGCCGCTGCCGCTCGTCGCAGTGCAGCGGAGTGGCCGCCGCCCAAGCTTCGCGCCAGTCGGCAGCCCACTCGGCAACCAGGCCGGGATGGTACGGATCGCCGGAATAAATCATCTCGGCGACCGGCCCGGCCAGACTGACCTGCACGGCCTTTTTCGCGAACTCCCGGTCGCTGATGCCCGATCGGCGCCACAGCACCTGGGTATCTCCCTGGCGGTCTGGGCCGTCGTCACGATCCGGCTCGATCGTCACCAGCCGCACCTCGCCGCCCAGCAGGCAGGCCATCAGCGCATGTCCCGCTTCGTGGTAGGCAATAAGTTCGGGCATGGGCGTAGCACAAGAAATGAAGAACCCGCTGAAGGTCATTGCTTACAACGGGTTAGTTAGCGATGCAATGCCATTGCCAGCGGCCGTAACTGAGCTTGACCCTGCTAGCATGTGGATCTATTGTTCGCCACGCGGCTTTTGGGCCGCCTTGGCTCGTGCCGGCCGACATGGATGATCCGTTTTTCGCGTCATTGGCGACAGGAAGTTGCTCGATGCCAGCCATTCGTTCTTGCTCCAAGTGGGCGCTGGCTGCCGCGCTGCTGGCAGTCTTGTGCATGAACGTTTGCTGGTGGCTCTTCGGCCAGCAACAGCCGACTGCTTCGCCGCTGCGAATCATCGGCGGGGCCGTCTGCGTGTTCTGGCTGCCGGGGCTGGTGTTGGGCGAATGCCTGGGCTTCCGCTCGCGTCATCCACTGGAAACGCTCGCGGTCGGCTTCGTGCTGTCGCTGACGGTGGAAATCCTCTGCATGCTGCCGCCGTTTTTCTGGCACGGCGGAATCGGTACTTGGCTGGCCCTGGTGCAGGGCACTAGCGGCTTGCTACTGGCGCTGGTGTTTTGGCGCTGGCAACGAGACGAGCCGCGGTTCTTGCTGCCGCTCGTGCGACTGCCCGCCGGGCTGAAAAGCACGCAGTGGCGGTCGCTGCTGGTGTGCGCGGCACCATTCGCCTTGGCGGCCTTGGCTTATGGCTGGGGTGAAGACCTCTTCGACCTCGACGGCGAGAAGCTGCTTCACATGTCGTTTGTGCGTATGTATCACGACTTGCCGCTGCGGCTTTCCGACCTAGGCATCGATCGCAATCTCCCTCCGCCGAACCTGGTGAACATTTGGGAATTCCTGATCGCCGCCTGGGCACGGCTGACCGGCACCGAGCCGCTGGCGGTCTTTTTCCGCTCGCGGGCCGTGATTCCCGTGCTAGGCCTGTCGGGCATGTACCTGCTGATTCAATCGATCTTCGGATCGCGCCGCAAAAGCGAAGTGCTGCTGGCCGGCGTCATCTGTGCCTGCATCGGCGGCTTCGTGCTGCGTTCGCCTTCGCTCGCCTGGATCACCGCCCAGGATGCCACGCGCGGAGTGATGCAGTTCCTCGGTTCGACTCATCATGCCGACTCGGCCATGGACGTCCTGCTCACGCCGGCCATGGCCGCAGGCTTGCTTGTTTTCCGCCGGGCCACGCCGCGGTACGTCCTTCTGTGGGCCACCACGCTGGCCGCTACATTTTTGTGGCATCCGCGCGAGTTCTTGCAATTGGCGCTTTACGTCGGTGTTTTCGGGCTGCTAATTCTGGCCATGCCGTCGATGCGCCGCTGGCGCGCGGCCCGCAACTGGCTCGTCGCCACAGCCACGATGGTTGCCGCCGCCGTAATGTTTCTTGGCTTGTCGGCGTGGTTGGTGAGCAAAGAGAGCCACGGCTACGACGAAATGGCAATCAAGAAGGCGGCCGTCCGCTATGCACTGCTGCCCGAGAACGTGCTGGGTGGGCGCAATCTGTTTCATTTTCCCTTCCACTTAGGACTTTCCGGCGCGCATTCGCCGGAGCAGATCATGAGCTGGCAGGAAGTCGACCAGCGGCTGGTGACGCCCGCCTGGCAATCGGACGGCTGGCTGCTGGCTTCGGCCTTGGCCATGGCCGTGCTGTGCCTGTTGGGCGAGCGTCGGGATCGTAGACTGGGGACGTATTACTTCGTGTTTTGGTTTGTCGCGCTGTGTTGGAACTTCAGCATGCTGTTGATTTTGGCGCTGACGTATAGCGAGTTCTATATGACGTCGCCGCGTCTGCTCTACCTGCTGGCGTATCTGACAATCATGGCCGGATTGCGGATCGTCGCCGGGCGCTTGCAAGATTTCTTCATTCACTGCCGCCACTGGCTGGCTACGCGGCGTGGCCGGCAGCTTGGGCCCGTCGCGGCGGCAGGGCCTGCCGCCGCTTGGGCGACAGCCGCTGTTTGCGGCTTGGCTGGCTGGGGCCTGAAGGCCTGGCACCCCAAACTCGTGCCTGGCCATTCGCTCCTGTATTGGGTCACTGTCGTGTTGAGCGGAATGATGGTGGCCGGCGTGCTCGTGGCCGTGTTTTGGCGCGATCGAACCGGCAGCCGGCCGGCCGCGCGGCGCGTGTTTGTGGGCGCGCTGCCGTTGGCAGCTTTCTTTTTGGTGCCCGCCTACGATGGCGTCCGCGGCGACATTCGCTCCGGTCGCTGGTCGCCGCGCGGCGAGATCCATTGGAACGAGAGCGGCAATCCGTTCGGTTTTTCGAGCGAACTGATCGCGGCGGTTCGCGCGCTAGGACCGGGACAGCGGATTCTGGCCTATCCATACGACGCCAACTACCTCGACGCTTATGCGCCGCATTACATGGCGATATCGATGGTCAACACCGTGGTTCGCGACCTGGAAGTGCGCCGCGAGATCGCTGCCGGCCGCCATATTTTGCTGCCGCCGCCCAAGGCGGTCGGCGGCTTGAGCACCCAGCCCCGCCGCGTCGATCATGCGGCAGCCCGCGCCTGGTTGCGCCGTCAGCGGGTCGACTACGTGCTGGTCAACCGAGCGCACTACGACGGCTACCTCCGCAGTTATTTGCTGGAACATGCGGACGAGTATCGGATTGTCATCGATCGGCCGCGGACTCGGGAATTATTCGTCAAATGCCTCGACGCGAATGAACAGCGGAACGAGGCCGCCCTAGTCCGCGCGCCGACCGCGACCGGCCGTTAGCAGCGGCATTCGGTGTTCCGGACAGCGGCTTATTGGACTTCCTTCGCCACCTTCAAAATTTGAAGCAGGGTGAGGGCCTTGTCCAGGCCGCCAGTCGAATTGGCGAACTGAGCCGCCTTGCGAATCTCGCCGACCCCGAAGCTTCCGTTGGTTTGAGGCTCAAGCTTGGCCTTCGGCTTTCGCTCGGCTTTACCGGGCTTTCCGTTCGATTCGGCGGCAGTCGTTTCCGATCCGGCCTCGCTCGACTCCTCCGCCGAAACGTGGTTGCCGATTTGCTCATCGCCTTCAACGGTTTGAATGCCCACCGTCCCGCTCGATCTGCGGGCCGCGGCCTTTTTCTTCGCCATGGTTCTGCACTCCTTTGACTTGGAACGATCCTGAAACAAGTGCGTAGCGTACTCGTGGTTTCCGGCCCGTGCAATGGCGGCCGGCTCGGGGCGGCATAGGTCGTTGGCTCGCATGAGCGTCCGGAGAGTGGCTTCCGCTTGCCGACCTCGATTACAATCATGCTCTCATTAGTGCCGGACTGGTTCAAGCGATGGACGGCAGGCCGATGGCACCGCTGGTTTCACTGTCGCAGATATGAGCCTACAGACATGACCGTTCGCTGTGACGGCTGTGGTGCCGAATCCACGTTGGATAGTGCCTTTCACCGGGAGCGGCGGCGTCGGCGGCCGTCTGTGCAACTATGTCCATCTTGTCTGTACAACCGCAACAGCATGGTGAACGGTCGACAGCACCAGGACGAGCATTATCATTCGCTGACCTGGCTGGAGTTCGATCATGCCGTGCTCGGCGGCAATTATCATAGCCACCATCCAGTTGGGCCGGTGACGAGGATCGAGGTCGTCCCGGGGGCCGCGCGAAACCCGATTCTCGCCGGCGTCACGTTGAGCACGGCTGGCGACGCACTCTACAAGAACTCGGGGCATGCGACCGATATCAACGTGCTGTTGCGCGGCACGATCGAGGGGCAGCCGAGCGAGCCGCTGGCCTGGACGCGGCATGTGAACGGTGGCCGTGTGTTCTACACGTCGCTCGGCGCCCAGGAGACATTTCGCAACCCCGACTTCCGCCGCATGCTGGCCAATGCCCTATTCTGGACGGCGGGCCACAGCGTGGAGGCACGGTAAATATTTCGTGTTCGTTCGCGACCGCTAAAAGGCAAATCACTTTCCCGAAAACAATCGAAGGAGCGCAGGTTATGCCATCGCACACTCACCGCCGGCAGTTTCTCCAGTCAACTAGCGCGGCGGCGGCCGCCACCCTTGTGTCGCACTCTCGCGCATTGGCCGCCAGGAGCGCCAACGACCAGTTGGTCGTAGCGCTCGTCGGCTGCGGCAGCCGCGGCACGCACGATGCCGGGCTGTTTCAGCAGACGCCCAACGTGAAGCTGGCTTACGCCTGCGACGTCGACGCCGCGCGCCGGCAAGCAACGGCCCAGAAGCTGGGTCTCGACTCGACGCAAATCGTCGACGACATGCGCCGCGTCCTCGACGACAAGGCGGTCGACATCGTGCTGGTGACCACGCCCGACCATTGGCATTCGCCCGCCGCCATCCTGGCGTGCGAAGCGGGCAAGCACGTCTATGTCGAAAAGCCCGTCTCGCACAACATTCGCGAAGGCCGGCTCCTGGTAGAAGCCGCCGCCCACAACAAGACCATGGTGCAGCATGGCACCCAAAGCCGCAGCACGCCGATGATGATCGAGGCGGTGAAGCTGCTGCGCTCGGGCGTTATCGGCACCGTGCTGGAAGCGAAATGCTGGAACGTGCAGCGACGCAAGCCGCTGGCGCCGGGCAAAGACACTGCCCCGCCGCCGGAGCTCGATTACAACAATTGGGTCGGCCCGGCCACGATGGTTCCCTACCGCACCAACCGCGTGCACCATCGCTGGACGATGTGGTATCACTTTGGCACCGGCGACATGGGCAACGACGGCGTACACGACGTCGACTATACGCGCTGGGGCCTGGGCGTCGACACGCACCCCACGCGCATCTCGGCCCTGGGCGGCAAGTTCTACCTCGACGACGACGGGCAGTTTCCCGACACGCAACAGGTGACGTTCGAATATCCGGGCGACGGCACCTTCGGCAGCCGGCGGCTATTGGTGTACGAGCAGCGGTTGTGGAGCACCAATTACCCGCACAACTGCGACAGCGGCGCCGAGTTCTACGGCACCAAGGGGCAAATGTTCCTCAGCCGCCGCGGCAAGATCGAAATCCGCGCCGATCGCAACGCGACAATCGACGTCGCCATCAAGCCCGAGCCGCAAAACGACGTGCTCCACGTGCACAACTTGTGCGACGCCATTCGCGAGAATGCCAAGCTAAACGCCGATGCCCTGACCGGGCACTTGTCGACGTCGCTCTGTCACCTGGGCAACATCGCCACGCGCGTCGGCCGCTCGCTCGTGTTCGATGCGGCCAGCGAACGGATTGTTGGCGACGCGGAAGCCGACGCACTGGTGCGGCGTGAATATCGCGGCCATTGGGGAAAGCCGAGCCATGCATAATCGAGGCAATCCGCCCGCCGGCCGGTGAAAGTTATGGTTCGAAGCATCTCGCCGCATGATTGAATCGAAACTCGCACGCTCTGGAGTTGCACGATATGAAAACGATCGCTCGCCGGCTCGCGCTCACCCTGGCAGTTGGCTTGCTCGCGGCCTGTTGCACGACCGCGACTGGCCAAACCATCACCAAATCTCAAGCCTTCGACCATGACCCGGGCTGGGACCAGCACAACAACCACATTGTTCCCAAGCATTATCCGACTGTCGTTCAGGACTTTGGCTACAGTCCGACGAATTTTGCCGGCAAGCAGGCGGGAGAATTGGGCGGGCTAGTCACGCGTGCCTACGAGCCGGCCTATTACGGCGACAAGATCGAGCCGCGAACGCTCGAGGACAAGCTGACCGCCTCAGGTAGCTTTGCAATTACAGCGACCGAAGGGGGCGCCGGCCAGTTCTTCGGCTGGTTTCGGGCTAGCCAGCCCGGCGGTGTGGGCCGGCCGATCAACTCGCTGGGGTTGCACATCGACGGCGAGAAGCACGGGGCGCGGCTGGCCGTGCGGATGATCAACGCCAACAACCGCAGTTGCGGCACGTTCATCACGCCGTTCATTCCCGGCAAGTTCCGCCCGACGCCGCTGAAGAACGACGGCACGCGCTACGCCTGGACCATGACCTACGACCCCGGCGGCGCGGGGGGCCAAGGGCAGGTGACGTTCACCCTGCATGGCAAGGCGCCGCTGCCCGAGGAATACGACCGTGCCGATCTGCCGCCGGCGCACCTCGCCGAAGCGCGCCGTCGATTTCCGATCGCCACCAGCTTCCACTTCGACCTGCCGCCAGGATTCAAGCAGGAGGGGGCAACGTTCGACCACTTCGGGCTGATGAACATGCAGAAGTCGGGCGCCCCGATGCGGATCTATTACGACGACCTTTCATACGACGGCCGCAAGCAGGATTTCGCCTGCGATCCCGGTTGGGACGGCGACAATAACCGCGTGGAGTACACAGCCAGCGACGTCGGTGGAGCGCAGAATTTCGGCTACAGCGACACCAACCATGCCGGCGGCCACCGCGGCGAAGCTGGCGGAGTGTTCTGGCGCGCCGAATCGAACTGGGGCTATTATGCCGACCGCGTCGGGCCGCTATCGCTCGACCAGCGCCTGGAAGCGAGCGGCAAGGTGGTGCTCGTGGCCGGCGCGCCCGATGCCGACATGGCGCTCGGCTGGTTTCGGGCCAGCAATGACGATCCGCCGGCCAATCGCACGAACTTCGTCGGCGTGCAGGTCGGAGGCCCCACGCGCGTTGGCCATTACTTTGCGCCCGCTTTCGCCAACGGCCCTCAGCCGCATCGACTCCAGCACCCGGCGCCGTTGCTGAAGCCGGGACAGCTCTACGACTGGCAGCTGGTGTATGATCCCGACGCCAATGCAGGTGCCGGCTCGATCCGCGTGACGCTGGGCGGCAAGTCGGCCACGCTCGACCTCAAGCCGGGAGATAAAACCGCCGGCGACGGCTACCCCCTCGACCACTTCGGGCTGTTCTCGATTTATCCCGGCGGGCAAATCGTGCAGCTGTTCATCGACGACGTGAAATACACGGCCGCCAAAAGCAAGTGAGCATGGACGGCAAGGCCCCGGCGGCCCTCCCCCAGGGTATTGTCGGCCGGCAGCCCCGAGTGCAGAAGCGCCTCGGCTATACTATCTGGACCGCATGCAACGGAATCGCAAGTTGTGGTTGCCGCCATTGCTTGAGATTGCGAACCTCAGGTGCGCCCCAGGTGAGGTCGGTCGATGTGACCGACGCGCGCAAGTTCCGCCGTTGTAAGCTCAACCAGTGCCGCGAGAAACGGTCCATTTCCGGAATTCCCAAGAAACAGTTGAGTAGTTGAGAATCGAACTCGGATGGCCACGGCAGCGAACTCTTGTTGTCCATCTATCAGTATGGCTGGCGAAGCTCGTTGCCGAGCAAGTGCCGCACGAAGAAATTCGCACGGCGGCGTTTACCGTAAGGCGTCTCCGCTGCGCCATGGCCCGCGCCGGGAATGACGAGCAAGTCGAAGTCCTTATCCGCTTTCACCAACGCATGAGCGACTTGCATCGTGCTGGCGGGATCGACGTTCTTGTCAAGTTCGCCGACCACGAGCATGAGCTTGCCGGAGAGGTTCTTGGCCTGCGTCACGTTGGACTGCTCCGCGTAGTGCTTGCCGACGGGCCAGCCCATCCATTGTTCGTTCCACCAGATTTTGTCCATGCGGTTGTCATGGCAGCCGCAGTCAGACACGGCGACCTTGTAGAAGTCTCCGTGCGCCAGCAAGGCTCGTGTGCTGCTTTGGCCGCCGGCGCTTCCGCCGTAGATGCCCACGCGCGTCAGGTCCAGCTGCGGATGCTTCGCGGCGGCGGCACGCAACCACGCAATGCGATCGGGGAAACCGGAGTCACCAAGGTTATGCCAGCACACGTCATGAAACGCCTTTGAGCGATGGCTCGTGCCCATGCCGTCGCACTGGACGACGATGAAGCCCAGCTCCGCCATTTCACGCACCCAACCTCCCGGAGTGGCGTTGAACGCCTTTGGCACAAACGCACTATGTGGTCCGGCATAAATGTATTCGATGACGGGATACTTCTTGGCCGGGTCGAAGTTCGTCGGCCGATAGATGACGCCGTAGATGTCCGTCGTACCATCGCGGCCTTTCGCAACGAATCGCTCCGGCGCATGCCAGCCGGTTGCAAGCAGCGAACTCCAGTCCGCGCGATTCAGTTCGCAGACAAGCGTGCCGTCGGCGCGGCGAAGTTCGTTCACCGGCGGCAAGTCGACCCGCGACCAGGTGTCGACGAAGAACTTCCGATCCGGCGACCATTCAATGCTGTGCGTGCCATCGCCCCCTGTGAGCACGACCAGTCCGGTGCCGTCGAAGTTGATCCGGCAATGGTGGACGTAATAAGGATCCTGCCCGGCGCGGACGCCGCCCGCGCGGAACCAGATTTGCCGAGCCTCTTCGTCAACCCTGTCCACGCCGCGCACCGCCCATGCACCGCGCGTGATTTGGTTTTTCACGCGTCCAGTGGCGGCGTCGTACAGCCAGAGGTGATTCCAACCGTCTCGCTCCGACATCCATAGCAGTTCGTGGGTGTCGTCTAGCCAGTGCAGAAACTGCTTGCTGCTGTAGCAGAAGAATGTCTTGCAGTCCTCGCTTACCACTGCCTGGGCCACGCCCGATGTCGCATCCACGGCGATGACGCGGAAGACCTGGTGGCCGCGCTGGTTGTAGGAGAAAGTAAATCGTGTGGAATCGCGGTCCCAGCGGACCGGCAAGTCGCCGCTTTCGGTGAACGGATTCGGAAACAACGAGTCACTCACCGCGATCTGCCGCTTGGCCGCCACATCGAACAATTGCGGGCGGGGATGTGGCAGTGTGTCACCCGGCTTGAAGTAGTTGTAGGTGATAACTTTCGGCTGGATTTGGTCCTTGGGCGACGACTCAACAAGCGTGACCTGGCGCTGCGGCGCGACCTCGACACGCACGCCGACGAGCTTCCGCGAGTCGGGCGACCAGGCAAAGCGCTTGGTGTATCTGTCTCCTTCGTGCCCGTCGTGACTCAAGGGAATCTCCGCACGGCTGGCAGTGTCGGCGAGCCACAGGTTGAAATCCTTCACGAAAACGCGCCACTTGCCGTCTGGAGAAGTGCCACTGGTGGCCCGCGAGGGGTGTTTGCCTTGATTGGTGTCCGGAGCTACGGGCATGCCCGCTGCGGTGATTTCCGCGGTGAACGGCTCGTTCCCGGCCTCGAAGGCGGCGAGCGTGTCGCCCTTTGCGTCGACTGCCAGCCAAATGTGACCGGAAAACGTATGCTGCTCGTGGCGCTGGCCTGGCGCGACCTTCGCGTAGCTCACGCGCTCACCCGCGGTTGAAAGCCAGAATAGCTCCACCACGGCACCCGTAAGGTTGACGAAGGTGATTTGCGTGTCGTCACCCGTGCGCGTAGTGGCGCGCGGAATTTTAGCCAGTGCCCTGTTTCGACCTAATCGCGTTGCTCTCTTATGAGACGGCTGCAATGGCCCCGATGGCAGATCGAACTGCCAGGCCTTGCCGTGATAAGTAAAACTGGCGTACTTGCCATCCTCGCGGAATTCCAGTTGCTCGAGAGCCAGCCGGTCGGCATGCACGTCATTTTCACCCGCTTTGGCCAGTGCCTCCGCGAGCTTTACATGGTCAAGGGCCGGCACGCGGGTGCCCGCCGTCATGTCTACGAGCACAAACTCATGCTGCTGCGCGCCCGTCTGTCTGCGATACCAGAAGCGCGTATTACCCGGCAACCAGTTGGGCTTCACGTTCCCGCCGAAGACGGTGTTCGCGACACGCGCCCGGAGGCTATCGGCGTGTTCGAAATCCGCATGCGAGCGCTGGGCGACACTGTCCGCATCAGCGGCATGCACGACCGGCATCGCGCGCGCCGTAACGATGCATACCAAGGAAACGAAACATACATTGGCAAGCCGAGTCATCGTTCAATCTCCACGGTCTACCGCTAATCTAGTCCCGGAACTTCTTGCAGCTGCATGACGCCGACGAGTTCGTTGATACGTGGTAGTAAAGATTCGGTCCGCGAGTTAGGGCTCGAATCGGTCGGGGGAAAGAAGTTGCAGTTCGATCTCCGGGGATTCATGGCAAATCAGTTGTGTCGCGAGCTTGCCGGTGATCGGCCCAAGGCTCAGCCCTAGCATGGCGTGACCGGCCGCGATGACCAGATTATCGAAGCGGGCAGGACGGCCCAGGTAGGGCAACCCATCAGGTGAACACGGTCGCAACCCACTCCAAGGCTGCACGCCCGCAAAGTCGGCCTCTTGGAATTCGGGATAATACTTCGCAAAGCTGCGGACAATGCCGCGCACTCGCGACTCAGTGATTCTCTCGTCGAGCCCGGCGAACTCCATCGTGCCGCCGACGCGCAGGCGAGTACCCATGGGCGTGATCGCGAGCCGAGCCTCGGCAGCGATGGCGCACAGCCGCGGCAATCGTCGAGGTTGATCGAGCGTCAGGCTATAGCCTTTGCCAGCCTGGAGCGGGAGCGAAAGCCCCAGGCCTTGGGCCAGACCCGCCGACCACACCCCGCTGCATAGCACGACTTCATCACACGGCAGATCGCCGGCGGTCGTGGCCACGGCTTCGATCCGGCGTCCGGAAAGCCGCAGCGCATTGACGCCCGTGTGCCACGCAAACCGCACCGTATCCCGCTGCTGGAGCCACGATTGTAGCGAGGCCATGAAACGGTCGGGCGAGAGATGGCCGTCTTTCGGAAAGTATGCGCCGCCCAGCACGTCGTATCGTACCTGGGGATCGAGAGCCGCAATGGCCGCCGCATCGACCACTTCGGCCGGCATGCCATGCGCGTGAGCCAGTGTGACAAGGTGTGCCTCTTCGGCCAGGGCGCGCTCGGTCTTGCATAGGACGAGCAAGCCGGCACGGATCAGATCAAAGTCGTTGTTGCATCCATCGGCCAATTCCTCGTACAGCGCGCGGCTGGCCAGGTGCAGATCTCGCAGCAGCGGAGCACTGCGGGCCACGTGCTTCGCCGTTGCGGACCGCCAGAAGCGGTATCCCCAGCGCAGGAGGTCCGCCGACCAACGCGGCTTGACGTAAAACGGCGACTCGCGATTCCACATCATCCGCAGTGCCGTGGCAACCATGCCAGGCGCAGCCAAGGGGACGATATGGCTCGGCACGATCATGCCCGCGTTGCCGAACGAACAGCCGCTGCGCATGGGTCCGCCGCGCTCGACGATGGTTACGCGCAGCCCGCGCTGCGCGGCATACCATGCCGTGCAGAGGCCAATGACGCCACCACCGATGACCACAACATGCTGCGACACGATCAGCTCCCCAAGCCCCAGGCGAAAGGGTCGCACGGATCGACGAGCAGCGTGGCTTCCGCATTGACGTAGGCACGGCCAGTAATCGTCGGCACAACCTTTCTCAGCTCGCGGTCCAGCCACCGATAGCTGGCCGAGAACTCGCTGCCGATGACACTTTCCTGGACCCAGGCGACGTCTTCGGCCAACTTGCCGTCAGCCGCCAGGCAGGCGAGCTTGGCACTTGTGCCCGTGCCGCACGGCGAGCGGTCGTAGGCCTTGCCCGGGCAAAGCACGAAGTTTCGCGAGTGCGCGGTCGTGGATTTTGGCGGGCCGAACAGTTCAACGTGGTCCACTTCGGGAAACCCCTGTGCGTTCACAGCCTGCCGCACGCGCCAGGCGAAGTCGGTAAGCCGTTCGATCTGGGTCCGTTCGAGTGGCAAGCCATGATCTTCGACGAGAAAGAACCAATTGCCGCCCCAGGCCACGTCGCCGGTGATGCGACCCAGGCCCGGCACGTCGACCACCACGCATTTTGCTTTGCGGTACGATGCGACGTTGGTGACCGATACGCTGCCATCGCCGTGCAAGGTCGCACTCACCGTTCCTACCGGCGTTTCCAATCGCACGATTCCAGGAGCGACTCGCCCCAGGTGCGCCAACGTGGTGACGACCCCGATCGCGCCGTGGCCGCACATGCCTAGATATCCGACGTTATTGAAGAATACGACGCCCGCTGCGCACGACTGATCCTCGGGCTCGCACAAGAGCGCGCCCACCAGCACGTCGTTACCGCGTGGCTCATTGACGACGGCCGAACGGAAACGATCGTGTCGATCGCGAAAGCGGGCCAGCCGCTCGGCCATCGTGCCGGCTCCCAGATCAGGGCCGCCGGCAATCACGACGCGCGTCGGTTCGCCGGCAGTGTGGGAATCGACGACTTGAATCTTTTGCATCGGGTCAGCTCTTCTCGGATTGGCTGGGGCGCCCGGCAATCCCGGCGCGGATGATCCGCAGGACCTGCTCGCGCTCTTCGCCTGCCAGCGGCATTCGGGGCGCCCGCACCCACTCGGCGCCGAGGCCGGTCTCTTGCAGGCAGAGCTTAATGTACTGCACAAACTTGGGGTGAACGTCAAGCTTCAGCAGCGGCGAGAACCAGCGGTACATGGCCCGGGCCTCGTCCCAGCGGCCAGCCCGCGTCAGCTCCCAAAAGTGCTGATTCTCGTGCGGAAAAGCAATGCCGGCGCCCGCTACCCAGCCGTCGATGCCCAGGATCGACGTTTCCAGGATCAGGTCGTCGACGCCCGTGAACAGGGCGAAGCGGTCTCCGACGGCCAGCCGCAATTCGGTGATCCGCCGCGGATTGCCTGAGCTCTCTTTGATCGCCACCAGGTTCTGGACGTCGACCAGTTCACAGAACTGTGCGGGAGTGATGTCGACGGCATAGGACACGGGATTGTTGTAAAGCATCCACGGCAGGGTCGTGGCGGCCGCAATCGTGCGGAAATAACCGCACGCTTCGCGTGGATCGGCCGGATACGTCATGGCCGGCATGACCATGAATCCGGCGACGCCAAGTTGTCCGCAATCGGCGACGTATCGACAGGCCGCTGCCGTACTGCTTTCGGCCACGCCACTGAGTACCGGCACGCGCCCACGAGCCGTACGCACGGCCAGCTCGACGACGCGGCGTTTTTCCGCCGGGTCCAGCGCCTGGTTCTCACCGAGCGAGCCGCACATGATCAGGCCGCTGACGCCGGAAGCGACGAGCGTCTCGATGTGCCGAGCCGTCGCTTCCAAGTCAAGCGATTGATCGGGCCGGAGTTGCGTGGTGACCGCCGGAAAGACGCCTTGCCAATGAGGATGCATCAGATGGGTTCCCTGTGTGCGTCGCGGATGATCGCACGAAGAGGTACGCTGGTTATTGCGACGCCGTGTTGTGCTGCCGAACTGGTTCCTTGTTTTTTGCGCACACTGGCCATTCGGCTGTGCCGATCGCGCCTCGGAAATCGCTGCAAATCACGCAGCACCGTAGTGCGTGAAGCATTAAATGCGGCGTGATTCCAGGCTCCGGAATGGGGACGGCCGTATTTCGATCGGGCGGAAAGGCGGTATTCTATCTGTCTGAGTGGCCCGGAGCCTTAGCCGGGCCATGAGCGGGGACTTCGATTTGCGCATAGTGGCCCATGCAAACCGCCAAATTCCAACGATCGTTCTTGGATCAACTGTCTGTCCCGTTCACGGGCGAAGCCTTGTTTGATTGCCTGAGCGACGTGGTCTTTTTCATCAAGGACCGGCAGGCGCGCTACGTCGTTGTCAATCAGACGCTGGCCGAGCGCTGTGGGCTACTGGACAAATCGTCGCTGATCGGTCGCACGACTCGTGAGCTTTTCCCCGCGGCATTGAGCCGGCACTATCAGGCCCAGGACGAGAAGGTGATCGCCGCTGGCACACCGATTTTCAACCAACTCGAACTCCATCTTTATCCAGGTGGAGGAACGGGCTGGTGCCTGACGCAGAAGTTGCCGCTTGTCGGCAAACAGGGCGAAGTGGTTGGCTTGGTCGGTATCTCGCGAGATTTGCTGGCCGCACGAATGCAGTCGCCCGACTATTCGCTCGTCGCCCGAGTTGTGAAGTACGTGCAATTGCACCTAGCCGACCCACTGCACGTCCGTGAGTTGGCGGCCACGGTCCGGCTGTCGCCTTACCAGCTCGATCAGCGGATGCGTCAGATCTTTCAGCTCTCGACGGCACAGTTCATTCAGAAGTCGCGGCTTGAAGAAGCCATGCGGCGGCTGCTGGCAACGGACGAGGCCATTGCCGAAATCGCCTTCGACTGTGGCTATGCGGATCACAGTGCCTTCACCAGGCATTTCAGGCGGACGGTCGGTATTTCGCCTGCCGTGTTTCGCCAGTCGAAGCGGACCGTGGCCGATCTGCGCGTGTGATAGCATCCGCTCCCTGGCTCGCCCCGGTGCGACACCCCGGGTAACCGTTGTGGATGTGACCGTCCGCTTTTAGGACTGCCTGCGGAGCACATAGCGCCGATGGCCAAGTCGGGAAGGACGCCGTAGTCGTACACCATTCCCGCCGCGTTGTTGGCCAGGGCTCGATGGTTATTGGGTTTTGCCTCGCGCCATTTCCGTGGCTTTGCTCGAGACGCGCCAATAAAGGGCATCTCTGCCTGTCACGTTCACCGCACGGAAGAAGCCCTGGACAAACTGATCGAAGACTTCGCCTCGGAATACCGCATGACGTTGGCCACGGCCGAGTGCTGCAAATCAAGGTTCATCAGCTTTGCGCCGACGCTTGCCGAGAGGACGATTAACGCTTCCCCTTCCGGTGCTTGGCCTGTGACAAGTCGCTGGCTGCCACGGTTTTTTCAGATTTTGAGGACGACTTGCTGCGAAGTTCTTTGGACGCCTTGGACGCTGGTTTCTTTCCGGTTGTCATTTGCGTGCCTCCCGGATTGCAGTGCTTTTCCGGCGCATTCGGTGCGACCGGCTGTTTCTGCGAAAAAATGGGCGATACAAGACTCGAACTACCCCAGGAATCGTCGGGAAAAACGGGCGAAGGGTCAAGAGGCGCTGCGAAATCCGGTGCAGTTTCGGCCAGTTTTGCCGCTGAGCAATGGGCGGGCCAGTCCGTCGACCCGGACTTGGCCGCCATCGTTGAAGCATGGCAGACACTCAGACCCGCCCAGCGAGCCGCACTGCACCCAGCATTGCGACCCGAGATCGCGAAGCTGGTCGCGGCGGCCCAGCAACCGACGCCGAAGTGAGCGACCAATGCAGCTCAAACTCCGACAGGAGGCTTGCGGCCCGCGGCACTACCTCGCCGGCAAGCCGGTCCACTGCGGCGACATCATCGCGACAAACATTAAGGGCATCCGCCGCCAGGGCTAGTACGAAGCGGAATTCCACGCCCAGATGATTACGGCCTGGATCATCGTATTCGGCGAGGCGTACGAACTCGGCGACCGCGACTGCTACTGGGTCGACTGAACAACGCCCGGGCCGGCGGGCCGGCCGACAGCAGCCGGCTCATTCTGGCGTCGGTCTCCATTGGTCGCCACGGTCCGCAGCTCGAGTAGTCTAACGGCCGCGGTTTCACTGACACGCCGGCATGCCAGTGCTACGGATCGCCAATTTCGACGCTTCACCTCTCATTCGTGGGCGGCCACGTCCCCTGGTCCAGGTGTCGTTCACTCGCCCTAATTCTGTACGTCAACGGCGTGCGATCGCTGTTGCCTGACAATCACGCTGGTCCAATAGACGAGCGCGCGGCCGGTAGGTATCAAAGGTCAAGGCAGCCCATCGGAACGCGGCAGGCGCAATCCTGTGCGGTCGATTTCGGCAAAACGGACCGCCTACGGCTGATAACTGGCCCGCGAGCGTCAATCTTGCCATTTGCCGGCCTGACCGATCGAGCCGCACTCCGCGACACTGTCACAGCGTCAGCCGCCTCGATTCACTTGCCGACCGCGGGCCGTGCCAGGTGCCCGGGATGATCCATGCCGGGCCGGCCACGTCGATCGGCAGCAGCCGGTGGCGTGCGGACCATGCACGCGTCCACCTCGAGCGCGGGCAGTCGAGACGCACCACGCGTCAGCAGCTTGACGCCTGGCGTGGATCGCCCAGCCGGCCGGCCGTGGCCATCGAGCTGGGCATAGCGAGCTGTGCATCGCGCATGCTGCCGCCCAGCGTGATGATGTTGAGCCGCGGTGCTGCGTGGCGTGGGGCTCGACGAGGCCTACCTTTTAGAATCGCGCCGTCCCGGCATAAAACCGGGGGACCCAAATCGGCTGAAATTTGAACCAAGCTCCGGCGGCCTCCCACGGCGGGAGGGGTACCTAGCCTCTCTCTTATCGCCGAGCAAAATTCGGCTGTTAAGATAGGGGGAAGCAGCCGGCCATTAAACCGCGTGTGGTTCCAATTGCTGAAAGGTCATTGCCATGTTCCGCGTCGAAGAAGTGGCCAAGTATTTCCGTGTGACTCGCAAAACGGTCCTGTCCTGGATCGAGAGCGGTCGTATGACGGCGGTCGACGTAGCGCCGGTTGGCTCGCGCCGGCGACACTTCCGGATCATGCCGGAGACAATTGTGGCGTTCGAGTCGGGGCCGGCTAAAGAGCCGGAGGCCACGCCGGCCACGGTTGCGGCCCGGCTCAAAGGCATCAAGGAATACGTCTGATGGGCAGCGGAGCGTTTTCGCTCCCTCGGTCACTGCGAAGAGCAGTCTCTATAGTCGCCGACAAATTGTCGGCGATGATCGGCCGGCAGGGTTCTCAGGTCATCACTTCAAGCGTTGCAGCTCGAGGTGTGTGCGGTTGATGATCGCTAGAGGCATTATCCGCCTTTCAAGCCAGATGCATCACAGGTCAGCAGCGTGCGCGGACCAGCAATATTCCACGTCACCACCCACGGTCCGCCATCGCTGCCGCTGACGCTGACACCGCCTGCCGCCGAGATATCCGAGAGAGCATTGAGCGCGGTGGCCATGGCAGCCTGCGTGATGTTCCAAGCCAGTGGGCCGGTGGCTGCGGCCGTCCAAGCGATTTTGAACGTGCCAGTGCCGGTCGGTACTGGGATTGTCTGGACTTCGGCGATGCCGGCACCCGCAGCACCCGACAGCGGTTGGTCGCCGTTATTGGCGTCTGAAATAACTGCCGAAAAAGCGGAGGACGTAATGGCGCCTGGTGTCTTAAACAGGACGGTGAACGACCCGGAAAATTCCTCGCTGCCCCACGAGTCGTTGATACCGAGGTCTACGCAGCCGCCAGTGACCTGCACGGACCCGTCCAGGGCGGAGAGGTAGGACTGAACTACTGACGCATCGAAGCCGCCCACAGAGAGAGTAAAACCGTTCACGGTCAGACTGCCGCTGGTCGACGCGTTAGCCCACCCGAAGTCATATTCGAAGTATCCCGCCGCCGTCTCCACCACCTGGCCAATTGAGCCGGGAGTCCCGCTGCTCGAGGCTCCCAAGAGCGCAGACATGCCGGATAGACCTGAAAGCCCGGAGAGTCCCATAGTTACAACCAGTTAAGTGTTATCTGCCTGGTAACGGCCAGCAGGTTACCACGTTGCCCACTTGCTGCGGAGGTAACTCCAAATCGCCGATACGTCCGAGACCATTGGCGTGTAGATCAGCAGTTCACAAATCACGCCGGTTACGAAAATGGAGTCCTGGTTGCGGCTGCAAAGATTGAATGCGTCCGTGACGCTCGGACAGGACGTTAGCGTGGCGCCTGCTGCTGTTAAGACGAGCGAGTTGTTTACGTACAGCAGATTTGTCGCAGCAGTCCCGCCGTTCATCCAGCCGGCGGTTATTGCAGAGCCGGTGATGCCCCAATTGGCAACATAGTCGGTGCCAAATTGCCCATCAGAAAGCGGCGAGGCGTCGCGCTGTAATTTGAACGTCGAACCTACCGTCGTGGCAAGGAAAAGACCGTTGTAGCTGTTCGTGTTCGGCGAATGCTCGAACAGAAGGCCGTTGGCGGTCGCCTTGAACACGATGAAGATGCTATGCGTGCCCAGTGTGAGCGATGCGAGTTGCATCGCCTGCGAGCCATTGAAGTTCACGCCCGAGAGGCCGTTTTGGGCGCCCGTCACATAGGTCGGGCGTGTGCCGCTGGTGGCCTGCACAAAGTCATTGCCGTTGCCGCTCTTGTCGGCGAAGGTCTGGATGCTGTCGCCGTTGGCGGATACCGGGCTGCTATGGCCGCTGCCGGTATAGAGCGACGTAGCGTCCGAGCCGTCCCACCAGCCGACCATTCCATAGACGATCGAATCGACGGCCGAGTTGGTGACGACGTAGCTTGACGCGCCGGCGGCGTCCGTGGCAGCCACGCGAAACAGATACCCGGTCCCAGGATTACTAGAAAAGGAATAGCTGTTCGCGTTACCCGCCAGCGAACTACTGATGTTCGTCCAGGTACTTCCGCCATCGGTCGAGTAGTCCAGCGTCTGGGCGGTCGAATCTGCACTGCCGGCGGTCCAGGTCAATGCAATCGAAGTGATTCCGGTGGGAGTCGCCACCAGGCTCGTCGGAGGAGATGGCTTCTCTGGGAAGCCCAAGATTCCCGACAAACCAGACAGCCCAGACATTCCAGACAGACCCATCACAACACCTCGCCACAAACGACGTTTAACGAACCCTGACAGACACTTTGCCGGAAGCAATCAACGCCATTCACAGCCGCCTGATCCGACACGCCGGCAACTTACAGTTAGAACTCCGGAGGTCAAGCAAACGAGACAATCCCCCTCTGAAATCATGGGCGGGCCGCCCCCCGAGAATCAATCTGCGCACCCAGCCGGCGAAGCCTGGCCGTGAAGGCGTCGGAGGTCGTCTGGTCCCCTCGTTTCCTGGCGGCCCCCCGCAACGCTGAGACCATTGCGCGGCGATCCATCGTCAACAGCCCAAGTGATTGCTTCGCCTCCTTAACGTCCTGGACGTGCTTCGCTAACCGATCATGGTAGCGAGCGAGATTTTCCCCCAGTCTCCGCTTGAGCGGCGGACCCGTGAGCTTGTAGAGTATCTGCCCTGCAAACTCTGCCGCCGCGTCCCGCAGCTCCTTGGCCTGCTCGTGGCCGCCGGCCGGAGGTGCCCCGAGTTCTTTAACCATTGCCTTCTTCTCAGCCAGGGAGTGGCTTTCGTTATTGGCGATCTTTGCCTGTACCATCCAGTACAGCTTGCGGCGCTCGGCTTCGTCAGCCAGTCGGTAGACCTTCATTGCTTCGTCAGCCGGCAGATGCTTCACGCTAGCCTCCAGCGACGACATGTCTGCCCGCGTGCGAAGTTCCTTCACGTCCTGTGGCTTGATGGTTCCAGCCTCGATTGCCGCTTCGATGTCGTCTTCCGCGGCCGGCCCCTCGGTCCGAATCTTCTTCACTAGGTCGCGTTTACCCATCGAACGCTCGGCTTGTTCCTTGGTCCGCGTCACCTTCGGCATATGCTCGGCCGCTAGCGATTGGGCGAGCTGCTCGGCCTGGCTCTTGATGATCGAGGACGGGGCGGGCGTGACGCCCACAAACGGCAAGAATTTCTTGTGTAGTGGTGCCCCTTCGTCCGAGAGCTTCATTGCCCCACGGACACCGAACGGCACGAAAGATTCGCCAATGTGCTTGGCCACGTCTAAAGCCTGCTGCACCCAGGAATCATCTTCGTTGCGAATTGCCGTGCCGTAAAAATCCTCGTTCGAGAGCATTTCGGCCAGCGTTCCCAGCAGTGGATGCAGCTTGTTCTCGACGGTTTGTCCAGGAGCATGGGCGTAGGCGTACAAGTCCTTGATGTACGTCGGCAGGCTTACCCGCTCGTCGCGCCCCTCGGCGTCTTTCTCGCCCGTGCGTGGGAAGAACAGGTCCTTTAAACTGTCCGGCGGCAGTCCGGTGAATAGGTACTGGGTAATCGCTCCCAGCATGCCGGCCATGATCGGCAGCGCGACCACGTACGCCATTCGATGCGTCAGTTCGACGTCCTGTGCGATGACCAGGTTTTTGCCTTGTGCGGCGAAATCCACAGCACCGCCGCCCAGTTCGCGGACCGTGCCCAGGTTCCAGCCGACAGACCGCGTGCTGGCCATCGCTAGGTCTTTGGTCACCTTGTGCCAGAACAGGTTATCATAAACGAGCTGGCCCATCCGGTTGTCGGTGCTATCCCAGGCTTTGGCGGCAGCGTCCCGTAACTCGTCGTGAGTCATGTTTGGCCGGCGCCGCATCTCGGCCCGCATCATGTCGGCAAATACGCCGAGCTTCTGTCGTGGCACGATGTACTCCATGATCGGCTTGGCCGCGAGTTCAGTGGCCGCGAACGGAGCTTGTAGCACACCGCCCAGGTAATTTTTCCAGCCGCCCTCGCGGAACATCCTGGCTACGTTTTTGGCAATGTCCGTGGCGTAAAAGCGGTCCATGTGTGCCCGGCCGCCCCCCGCCACCAGCGCCTCGACGATTGCGGCAATCTCTCCGCCCTGACTGCCCGGCTTTGAATATTCCTCCAAAACCTTGCTGCCCAATATGGCGTTAGTGACCGGTGCCAGCGGCACTTGGCCGAGGTGCTTGACCGCGTGCGACAACTCTCCGTGGGCCGTATTCTCGATCGCCAGCGACAGTTTCGAAGTTGCCGCGTCGACGGACGTGAATCCCAAGTGAAAGGCACTCCAGCCGAGCTGGCACTGATTCAGCACGTTCGCGGCGCCGAGGTATCCGCGGAACAAGCCAGAGGTCTCACGCAGGCCTGGGGATAGATAGTTATTGAGCACCTTTACTGCTTCGGCCGGCCCGTAGAACGAGCCCATAATCAGCATGCCGCCGTGAGCTTTTTCGAACTCGATCCTCTTAAGCGCCAGCGATGTCTTGATATCCCGCATCGGCCGCAGTTCGTCGTGGCTGTCCAGGAACGCGTCAAACTTTTTGTAGACGCGTGGGGCCACCTCACGCATCCTCTCAGGGGCGTGAACGTAGGCCTCCACCACCTGGGCCATCTTTTCGGCTGCCTTCCGCGTGTAGGCCCGGGCGTTAGCTGTCACCTCGCTTGGGTCTTTGCCGTCGAAACGCAGGTCGGCGATGTTGCGTAACTCTTCCGCGAGTTCACCGCCGCGGCCCTTGCCCTCCAGACCGAAGACCTTTTGCATCCCAAACAGGTGGTCAATCTGGTGCCCGATTTCATGGGCCAGCACTGAAAGCGGAGCCGCGTTCTGTGTGACGACGCGGTTACCTCCTTGTACGGAGAAGCCCAACGCCCGTCGGCCGGCGCTTGGCAGTCGTTCATGTTTGACGGCCAGTTCTTTTGCCACGGCTTCAAGGCCGTTTAGTACGTTCTCGTCGACATGCTCGGCTATAGTGACAGTGGGGGGACCATAGACCGTGAACATCCGATCATTGTATTTGGCGAAACCCTCCGGAGGCTGCTCGTGTGCCTTGACGTACACCGCCAGCCCCTTGAGCTTGAGGTCTTCGTTCAACAGCCTTTGGGCCATGATGTAGCGGTCGAGTTCCCGCAGTTTGAGCATCGTGAGATCGACGGGATTGAACGACACCGGCTCAAGCCCGGCCTCGATACCAGCCTTCGTCGTGGGGAGCGTGCGATTCTTCAGAAATCCCTTACTTCCCTCTAATGGTCGCTTGCCGGCGATCGCCCGCATCACGCTCCCGGCCTTTTTAGGATCGGTCCAGATGTGCGGGAAGTAGTCCTGGATGAAATGTTCGAGCTTGCCGGTGCCAAGGGCCCTTACTTCGTCCCGGCGGCCATCGAGCAGCTCGCGGAGTTGTTTGGCCGCTTCCGCCTCTTGTGGATCGGTCAGTTCGGCGCCAGTTTCCACAGCGTCGATAAACGCCAGGTTCTGTTCACGTGTGCGTTGTTCGAAGAATCGCCCAGCGCCCTTGAGCTTGGCCTCGACAATCGCATTCCGCCTGGCGAGTTCGGCGGCCATTTCACGGGTTGCTAGCGCTGTCACTTTTGCAGATTCGCCTCGCGTGGCAGGCGCCAGCAGACTACGTAGTTGATCGGCACCCTCAGTCACGGCCGCAGTCATCGAGCCGGCCGACGCCGCTGCCTTACCCGAGATTTCACGGAGTGCGTCCGGCGTGCTCCCCACCTTTGAGCCGGGCTGTTTCTTGCCAGAGGCAGCACCGAACCCAAGAACCTTGTGCTCGCCGCCTTCGTCATTCACCGACAACTTGTCGGCAATGTTACCGTCAGCATCATCGCGGCGCTTCTTTGCCGGCGCAATCTGCTGGGTGTCCTCGCCGGTCGCCGACGGCGTTTGAGCCTCGGCCGGCGCTGCGCGCCTTCCCATACGCCGCTTCCCGCGTAGCGGAATCTCGACCTTCTGGCCACCCTTACCGGAAAATACCACATGATCGATCGTGGTCTCGGTCCCTTCGAGATCAGTCATGCCGACATACTTCTGGCCGACCCCCGGTTTGACGTAAGCCAACGTCACATGCGGTTTGTACTCCGGATGCGTGTCGGTGTGCTCGAGGGCAGACGCAATCTTGGCGTTTAGCCGGTGCAAATCCTCACTGTGCACGTCGAGCTTCACGACGTCATGTTGTGATCCGCCGCGCTGGCCGCTGGCCTCGGTTGCCGGGAACACGCTCGACTTGCCGATTCGGACGCGGATGGGTGGTTCACTCTCGATCAGCTTACGGACAGCCTCCGCATCGTCGGTGTGCAGACCGAACTTGACGGTCACGTGCGGCTCGGGCTCCCGGCCTTCTTCGGCCAGGTCCGCCGCAGAGATATTTTTCGCAGCCTTGGCCACACGCCCTGCGATTTCGTCAGGTAGGTTGATCTGCGTGCTACTGAACTTCTTGGTTTCAGCGGCAGCCGTCGTGGACGTTGAAGCCTTCTCGGCCAGGTCGTTCAAGAGAGCAGCCGCGGATTCAGCACGTTTACCGAAGTCGCCGCCGCGACCCTCGATCTCTTTGAGCCCACTCATTAGCCGATCGAAGTCGGCACGATTCACGAGCATCCCAGCCCTGGCCGCTTTATCAACGACCTGTTCGACCAGGCCACCGGTTGCCTTTGGCCTAGTGGTATTTGCTGCCGTGGCCTGTGCCTCGCTCCAGAGCTTGTCCGCGTAGCTGTCGCCAACCCCGCTGGCCATCGCACCGAGAGCGCCAGATAGTTCGCTTGCACTGTTTGCGTTTGCCACCGCCGGTGTTTGAGTCGCGCCCACCGCCGGCGCTGCCTCAGTGTTGGTCGTCTTTTTTCCCATCCGCCTCTTTGGTGTTTGCGGAGGGAGCGCCGCTGCTGACTGCCCAGTCGAGGCAACCTGTTGCGCATTAACTTGCTGGTCGACCCCGGCCGGCGCTGGCTGTGTCTTGACTGACGCTGTGTCAGTTGGCTGCGCCTGGGCGGATGATCCGGCCGGCGGCCGCACCCTGGCGAACGTTCCCAGCGGAGTCGTGGCGGATTCGATCGACGGATGATTGGGCACCGGAGCGCCGTCCGGCACGCGCTGCCACTTACCAGGCCCTGGAGGGCCGGACGCTTCGGCGTGGATCGCCGCCTGCTGCGGATTGGCCACCGCCTCACGCACCCAGTTCAGCCACTGCCGGCGGACTTTGGCATCTTGTGGCCGGCCTTGCAGCGGCGGCAGATCGGGATCGGCCGCCTGCATGACCTGTACGGTGTGCGTCGGGCTCTCCGCCAATTTCTGGGCGGCCGCCGGATTCTGTTCGGCCCACATTACCGCCGACGTCGGATCAGAGTAAAAATCCGTGTAGAGCTTGCGTTCTTCGGCCGCCTTCCGCTCGGCCTTAGCCTCCCAGCCTCCCTGTTGAGATGGCGCCTGCTGCTGCACACTCGCCGCGGTCTCGACTGGCACTGGGCTGGTTGTTTCCCCGCCTTCAGTCGCAGTTGGATTACCTGGAGCGGACATCGCTGGAGCTTGCGGCGAGGCAGCCTGTTCAGTTGCCGGCTGGATGGTCTGCCCAGCCGGGCCGGCAGCCTGTCGTGATCTCTGCCAGCGATCGAGGATATTGCCGCCCGA
>DATATB010000144.1:0-6313 GCA_036268995.1 Pirellulales bacterium
CCACTGCTGTGAACAAGCTAGCGTTTTTACAAATCACTATGTGACGGACAGTTGCAGCGTCTGAACTTTGCGCCACCATCAACGAGCGATGGACTCAGCAAGCAGCATTTTCAAAAAGCACCGCTTTCTCCCGGTCAAAGCCCTAGAAACGTAGGTCGGTTTGCACTGATAGCTTGTTCACAGCAGTGGCCTCGCCCTCCCGGCATGAGGACAACTCTTTTTGGATGAATCATCATGAACGACGCAACGACCCACGAACTGCTCGAACTCAATGCCAAACTGCTCGAGAGCATTGCCGCTGGCGATTGGGCAACCTATCGCGAACTGTGCGACGATTCGCTCACCGCCTTCGAGCCGGAAGCCCACGGGCAACTCATCGCCGGGCTGTGTTTTCATAAGTTTTATTTCGACCTGGGCGCCAGCGGCCTGCCGCATCACACGACGATGGCCAGCCCGCACGTCCGCATGCTGGGCCCCGACGCGGCCGTGGTTTCTTATACCCGGCTGGTGCAGCGGGCCGACGCGGCCAAGACGCCCAGCCTCAGCGCCGCGAACGAAACCCGCATCTGGCAACGCCTGCAAGGCCGCTGGCGGCACGTGCACTTCCACCGCTCGCCCGCGTAAGTAGCGGAATTCGTGAGAATTCCGAAAGGTTACTCGAATTTCCCGGCCGGAAGTCTCACGACTTCCGCTACGGACGACACGCCACGGGGCTCGCCATCAGCGCCTTCAATGCAGGCGCTAGCGGCGCGGAAAAGTTCCGGCTGCCCGCATTTGTCGCCGGCCTTACTTTAGTTCGCCAGGCCGCAGAGCCGATGTAACGAAAGGGGTCGCCCGGCCATTTTGTGTCGCACGTTTGGGCGTCCCCGTCGACTTGGTAAGGGAGTGCCCTAGCAATGCATCTGCGCAATTTTGTCGCCGCGCTCGTCCTCTCGGTCTGCATGCTGGCAACGAGCCAGGCCCAGGAACTGACCACCACCACTGAGTTCGGCATCACGATCACGCCGGACAACATCACCGACGCGATCCAGGAGACGCAAGACTTCTGGACTCCGGTGCTGCGCTACATCGCCAGCGACGACTTCGCCGTGGCCGATGCCAACATGCGCAAGCAAGTGGTCGGCTTCTTCAATCGACTGCACGAGGCGCTGTTCAAGCAACTCTTCGAAGGCGACGACGCCAATGCCCGCGACCTGCTCGATTACCTCTGTCTGCGGATGCGCAAGATGGAGCTTTATCGCCAACTGCGCAGCACGCTGAAAAACGACAAGGCCCTAGTGGCTATGATGGATCGCTGGGAGCGGAGCTACCGCGAGATTCACTTGTTGGCGGCCGACCAGCGGCCCGATCGCGTCAAGGCCATGTTGGCGCTCGTGCCCGAACAGATGCAATCGCTGGGCATTTCGGCAGAGGTCAGCGAAAAGGCCCTGAAGATTTGGGCGCTGCAGTCGGAGTGCATGACGCGCATGTACAAGACGGACGCCGGGGCCATCATCGGCAAGTTCGAAAAAGAAGCCCGGCAGATGGATCGTCCGGTGGGCGAACTGCTGCGTAAAATTGCCTCGTCGGCTGATTGGGCCATGATCACCAAGCCCGAAGGCAAATCGGCCAGCCGGCCCGAGTTCGAAAAGGCCTGGAAGGCCCTGGCCGAGCTTCGCGAGCAGCAACTGGCCGCCACGCCGGCTGCTTCCGCGCCGCGATAGACTCTGTTCGCTGGCGGGGGGACTCCCCAGGCTGACGCCATGGGGCTCGCCTGACGCCATTGGCTCGCCGCAAGCTGCCGGGGATTCATTTTTTCCGGCCGCCGCCCTACACTTCGCGATAGGGAAGTGAATCGCGCACGGGCGCAGCGCGCCAGCCGGAGCAATTGTGATGACATCCAAGCGTCTGACCGAGGCCCAGCAAGCGGAGTTCGACCGCGACGGCTTTGTGCTGGTCCGCGGCCTGTTCGATGCCGAAGAGATGGGCCTGCTGTTGGCCTATGCCCGCCGCGACGAGGCCCTGATGGCCGGCTCCTACGCCCGCAAGGACACCAGCGGGCTGGAAACGCGGCTGGCCTTGTGGAACCATCCGGGCGAGGACCTGTACAGCATGTTCTCGCGTTCGCCGCGCGTGGTCGATCCGATGGAGCAACTGCTCGGCGGCGAAGTGTATCACTATCACAGCAAGATGATGCTCAAGGAGCCGTACGTCGGCGGAGCCTGGGAATGGCACCAGGACTACGGCTATTGGTACAACAACGGCTGCCTGTTTCCCTGGATGGCCAGTTGCCTGATCGCGGTCGACCGAGCCACCAAGGCCAACGGCTGTCTGCAAGTCATCCGCGGCTCGCAGCAGATGGGCCGCATCGACCACGGCAAAGCTGGCGAACAGACCGGCGCCGACATGGAGCGCGTCAACGTCGCACTGGAGCGAATGGAGCTGGTCTACATCGAGGCGAACCCCGGCGACGCGCTATTCTTTCACGCCAACCTGTTGCACCGCTCCGACGAGAATCGCTCGCCCGATCCGCGCTGGTCGCTGATCTGCTGCTACAACGCCGCCCGCAACGACCCCTACAAAGAGTCGCGCCATCCGCGCTACACCAAGCTGGACAAAGTCACCGACGCGGCCATCAAGGACTGGGCCCGCGAGCACGGATTGACGGCGTGAAAGTAGTGCCGCAGTGCGCGACCAGCGGTCGCGGCTTTATGACGGCGTGGTGCCGCCGGCTTTGGCCGCTTCCATGTCGCGGCGAATGTCGTTCATGGGCTCGATCACTTCGTCCACGCTGTCCTTGAACAAGTCGCCGATCAGCAGATCGGTGAGATGGCCTTTGAAGTGCGGATACTTGCGGACGAAGCGGCCGAAACTGAAGCCGTCGTAGAATTCGCACACCAGCCGCCGCATGCGTTCCATGCCTTGCTCGAAGTCCGGGCTCCATTTGCCCAACTGCTCGGCTGAAAGATCGTTTTGGGCCAGGCCCTCGTTGATCGCGTCGGCAGCCAGTTGACCGCTCTTGAGGGCCAGCAGCACGCCGGAAGAGTACAGCGGATCGAGAAAGCCGAACGCATCGCCTACCAAGACCCAACCGGGCCCGGCCGCCCGGGTCGAGCGGTAGGAGTAGTCCTTAGTGGCATAGAAGTCCGTCACGCGCCGGCCCATCGAGACGCGCCGCTTGGTCTCGGGCGAGAGGTCCAGCTCTTGCTGATAAATCGCTTCGTGGTCGCCGCGGCTTTTGTCGAACAAATAATCGAACGCCGCGACCACGCCCACGCTCACGATGTTGTTGTGCAGCGGGATATACCAGAACCAGCCCTGTTTGTCCTTGGTTTGCAGCACCAGCGTGGCGCCTCCATCCTCGCCCGGGTCGCGGTAGGCGCCTTCGAAATAGGTCCATAGGGCGCCCTTTTTGAGCAGGGGATCGACTACGCGCGTCTTGAAGCGGCTGGCAATCAGCGCGCTCTGGCCGCTGGCATCGACGACCACGCGGGAGCGCACCTCGCGCTGGGTGCCGTCTTCGTGCTGCACCTTCACGCCCACGGCACGGTTGCCTTCGAACAGCACCTCGAGCACCCGCACGCCTTCGTAAGCTTTGACGCCGTGCTCGCGGGCGTTTTCGAGCATCATCTGGTCGAACTCGCTGCGCACCACCTGCCAGGTTTGCGAACATTCGTGCGGCTTGTGCTGCGTGAAATAGAACGGCTCGGAAAGCTTGCCGCTAGCGCCGACGAACTGCACGCTGTATTTCTTGACAAAGTGGCTGGCCTTCATCTTCTCGAGCATGCCCAGCCGCTTGAGCACCCAATAGGTTTCGGGAATCAACGACTCGCCGATATGGAAGCGGGGAAAGTGCTCACGTTCGAAAAGCTGCACCTTGTGGCCGGCGTCGGCGATGAGCGTCGAGACGGTCGAGCCCGAAGGCCCGCCGCCGATTACGATCACGTCGCAATCGTGCTTTATTTCCATGTGCTTTCCTCGGTTTCGTGCGGAGCGCGGGCAGCACGTAACAGCTCGACAAGCTGCCGCAACTGTCCGGCTCGCAAGTGTCCTAATTGCCGGCTATGGCAGTCGCGCACCGATTCATCAAGCCGGTCCAGCAGCGCGAGCCCCTCACGCGTAAGCCCGATCATCACCGTACGCCGATTGTCGGCCGGCCGCACGCGGCAAATCAGCCCGCGCTGCTCGAGCTTGTCGAGCATGCGGGTAATATCCGGCGCCCGCGACACGAGCCGGGCGGCCAGGGCGAGCGTCGGCAAGGTGTCGGGATACACGCCGCGCAACAAGCGGAGCACGTTGTACTGCTGCGGCGTAAGGTCGTGCTCGCCGAACAGGGCATCCTCGGCCGCGCGCAGGCGATCGTAAGTGCGCCACAGGTTGAGAAACGCCTCTTGCTCCAGCGAATCGAAACGCCGAGCGCGGCGGGCGGCAGTCGTCGAGGCGGCGGTCATGCCTGGATGATACCGCGTCAGACAATAGTTGTCCAGACAATTGTCTGCTGGCCGGCGTAAGCGTCTCGAACGCGATGCAAAAATCGCAGACCAGCCCCGAAGGGGCGAGTGTTGTTAGCCACGGGCGTGAGCCCGTGGAAAGGCGGGCAGCTAGACACTCCGCAGCCCTGAAAGGGCGAAAGGCACTGCCGCCCCTGCGGGGCTCACGCCCCTGGCTAACGACTTTCGGCCCCTTCGGGGCCAAGAACCACTGAGCGACCGTGTCTACAAAGACGACGCTCGCACGGCGCGCCACGTCGTTTGCTAGAATGACGCCGGGCGATTGCCTGGCGCCCTGTTCGGGAAGGAGACGGTTTGTCCCTGCGTTACGACAAACGGAGTTTACCGCCATGCACCGACGCGATTTTCTCTCCGCCACGTTGTCGACCGCCTGCTTAGGTTCGCTGACATCTTCCGCCCTCGGCGCCAACGATGGGGCCGTGTGTGCAGGCCGCACGTTCGCTTCGCCCGGGCAGGCCATGCAGGCCGAACGCGAGCGGCTGCTGTTTGTCACGTGCATTGCCGCCGGCGATAAGAAATCCAGGCCCGACTATCTGGCCACCGTCGATCTCGATCCGAAATCGCCGACGTATTCGCGAGTGGCCAGCCGCCTGGCCATGCCTGAGGTCGGCGACGAGCTGCACCATTTCGGCTGGAACACGTGCGCCAGTTGCCACGGCGAAGGGCGCTGCCGCCGATACCTGGTCGTGCCCGGGCTGCGTTCCGGCCGCATCCATATTATTGATGCCGCCGATCATCGGGCGCTCAAGCTGCACAAGGTGCTCGAGCCCCGGCAGATTGCCGAGCGGACAAACCTCTCGGCCCCGCACACGGTGCATTGCCTGCCCAGCGGGCAGATCATGATCTCGATGCTCGGCGATGCAAACGGCAACTCGCCTGGCGGCTTCCTGCTGCTGGACGAGCGGTTCGAGATTTCGGGCCGCTGGGAGCCGAAAGGCATGGGCGTGCGGTTTAACTACGACTTCTGGTATCAACCGCGGCACAACGTGATGGTCAGCAGCGAATGGGCCGCGCCGCGCACCTTCCAGGCCGGGTTCAAACTGGAGGACGTCAAGGCCGGCAAGTATGGCAGCCGGCTGCACTTCTGGGATTGGCAAAAACGCGAACTGCTCGAGTCCATCGAACTGGGCGAGACGGGGTTGATTCCGCTCGAGGTCCGCTTCCTGCACGATCCAGACAGCACGCACGGCTACGTCGGAGCG
Organism: Pirellulales bacterium; assembly: GCA_036268995.1. GTDB lineage: Bacteria > Planctomycetota > Planctomycetia > Pirellulales > PNKZ01 > DATATB01. The sequence goes on from DATATB010000144.1 coordinate 5,693, forward strand.
GCGCTCAGCAGCACGCTCTGGCACTGGCATCGGCCGGCCGATCGCTGGAAAGTCGAAAAGGTGGTCGAGGTCGAGCCGGTCGAGCTCAAGGGCTGGCCGTTTCCCGTGCCGGGGTTGATCACCGACCAACTCGTTTCGCTCGACGACCGCTGGCTGTACTTTTCCAATTGGCTGCACGGCGATATTCGGCAGTACGACATCAGCAATCCGGCCAAACCGCGGCTGGCCGCTCAGTTGTGGTGCGGCGGGCTGCTGGGCAAAGGCCAAAAGGTGCGCGGAGCCGCGCTGGCCGGCGGCCCACAAATGCTGCAACTCAGCCTCGACGGCAAGCGCCTGTACGTCACCAACTCGCTGTACAGCAGTTGGGACGACCAGTTTTATCCGCGCATCGGCAGCTCGGGCTCGTATCTGCTGCAGGTGGATTGCGACACGCAGCAAGGCGGTCTGCGCGTGAACGAAGATTTTTACGTCGACTTCGGCAAAGAGCCCGGCGGACCGGCCCGCGCCCACGAGATGCGATTTCCCGACGGCGATTGCACGTCGGACATTTGGGTCTGACGGAAGCGCCGTTCGATTTGTGCCTAGCGGTAAAATTTCGGGAGGGCGAGGCTCCTGCCGAGC